>CAZXQG010000004.1:0-122891 GCA_964642725.1 uncultured Chitinophagaceae bacterium | reverse complement strand
TGAACGCTTTTCCATTTTTGCTCGGTGCCATGTGCGTCATGGCGATCATGTACCGGTACTACAGCGCATTCATCGCCGCGAAAGTCATTGCGCTGAACGACAGCCGAACGACGCCCGCGCATACTTTCAACGACGGCAGCAATTACATCCCGACGAACAAGTGGGTATTGTTCGGCCATCATTTCGCGGCCATCTCGGGGGCCGGGCCGCTGATCGGCCCTGTTCTCGCCGCGCAATTCGGATTCCTTCCCGGATTTTTGTGGCTGTTGATCGGAGTTGTGCTCGGCGGGGCAGTCCACGACTTTCTCATACTCGGACTATCCATTCGCCGAAACGGAAAATCCCTCGCGGAAATCGCACGGCATGAAGTGAGCCCGCTTTCGGGGATTATTGCTTCGATTGCAATTCTATTTATTGTGATCATCGCCCTCGCGGGACTCGGGCTTGCGGTTGCTAATGCTTTGCACGACAGCGCATGGGGAACGTTTACCATTGCGATGACGATTCCACTTGCGTTGTTTGTCGGCCTCTATATGTACAGGATTCGCAAGGGAAAGATTGCCGAGGCGAGCGTTATCGGCGTCATTGGTGTTCTCATTTCTGTTTTCGTGGGAAGCTATATTCCCGGCTCGTGGCTCGCGCCGTATTTTACATTTTCAAGAACGGGGATAATCAACTTGATGGCGGCCTACGGATTTCTGGCATCGATTCTTCCAGTGTGGCTGCTTTTAGCTCCGCGGGACTATTTAAGTTCGTACATGAAAATCGGCACGATCGCTGCTCTCGTGGTTGGCGTTTTTGTTGTTATGCCGCAGTTGAAGATGCCGATGGTCACCGACTTCATTCACGGAGGCGGGCCGATTATCCCGGGAAAAATTTTCCCGTTCGTTTTTGTTACGATAGCATGCGGTGCGATATCCGGATTCCATGCGCTCGTTTCATCCGGCACCACGCCGAAAATGCTCGATAAAGAAAGCGACGCACGAATGATTGGGTACGGTGCGATGCTTATGGAAGGATTAGTCGGGATCATTGCTCTGGTTGCGGCGAGTTCGTTGTTCCCTGGAGACTATTTCGCGATCAATGTGCCCGCGCAAAAATTTTCCGCGCTGGGAATTCCGACGGTGAATCTTACGGAACTTGCACGGGAAGTCGGCGAGAGCATTGCAGGACGCCCCGGCGGGGCCGTGTCGCTTGCCGTTGGGTTCGCACAAATCTTCACCGCGCTCCCCGGAATGAAAGGTCTAATGTCATACTGGTATCATTTTGCCATCATGTTCGAAGCACTTTTTATTTTGACGACGATCGATGCCGGAACACGCGTCGGCAGATTTCTCGTCCAGGAATTTGTAGGCAAGTTTTACAAACCGTTTGAAAGAACAGATTGGATGCCGGGGACGCTAATTTCTACAGGTTTTATTGTCTTTTCATGGGCGTACTTCATTCACACGGGAAACATTAGCAGTATATGGCCTATGTTCGGCGTGGCGAACCAGCTGCTTGCAAGCGTGGCATTGTGTGTTGCCGCGACGGCGATCATCAACTCGGGGAAGCAAAGATATGTGTGGGTGGCAATGGTGCCGCTTGCATTCGTCTCCGTTACGACCTTCTCCGCAGGATTTCTCAATATCACCGATAATTTTTTGCCGATGACGGACAATCCCGCGACGAGGTTTCAGGGGTATTTGAATTCCGTGCTTACGGTGATCATTATGCTTTGCGCTGCCATTATCCTGATCGATTCGGCGAGACGCTGGTACCGCATCTTGGTTAAGAAAGAGTATTTTACCGGAGGCCATCTGGTCTATACGCCGAACGGAAAGAATGACCCGCCGGAGTTCGGCTGTTGCTGAAAGATGATTGAAGGAGTTTCACTGAAGCATGTTGCAATTCAATTGATTGTAAGAACAATCGACTTATCCTGTGTCGCACGATTTATTTTCTGAAAATATTCTCCCTTCACAAATTGTAATCCTCCAAAAATTTCTGTATTATTATATGGAAATGAAATGAACCTGACGCGCTTTCAGCCGTCAGGTTTTTGTGTACCTAAAACTATCCTGCTCTACTCATGCCAAAACGAACAGATATTAAATCGATTCTCATCATCGGCAGCGGGCCGATCGTGATCGGCCAGGCATGCGAGTTTGACTATTCCGGAACTCAAGCATGCAAAGTGCTGCGTGAAGAGGGCTACCGTG
Organism: uncultured Chitinophagaceae bacterium; assembly: GCA_964642725.1. Lineage (GTDB taxonomy): Bacteria > Bacteroidota > Ignavibacteria > UBA10030 > UBA8401 > JAGVPT01. Next base: position 120,690 of record CAZXQG010000004.1, on the reverse strand, counting down.
TCATCCTCATCAACAGCAATCCCGCAACTATCATGACGGACCCCGACCTCGCCGATGCGACCTACGTGGAACCGATAACTCCCGAATTCGTCGAGATGATCATCGAAAAAGAAAGGCCGGACGCGATCCTCCCAACCATGGGGGGGCAGACTGCACTCAATACGGCGGTCGCATTGGCCGAACGAGGAGTGCTGGAAAAATACGGCGTCGAACTGATCGGAGCGAAACTTGATGCAATCAAAAAGGCAGAAGACCGTCAACTGTTTCAGAAAACCATGCGCGCGGCAGGGCTTCACATGCCCCGGGGAGGTTTCGTTTACAGCTATGAAGATGCGCTAAAAATTGTCGACGGCATCGGTTTTCCTATTATCATCCGTCCGTCGTTCACCCTCGGGGGAACCGGAGGCGGGATTGCGTATAATATTGAAGAGTTTCGCTCTATCGTCGAGCATGGCATCACGAATAGCCCGATTCACGAAGTTTTGATTGAGGAATCGGTGATCGGATGGAAGGAGTACGAGCTGGAGGTGATGCGTGACACGAAGGACAATGTTGTGATCATTTGTTCGATTGAAAATTTCGACCCGATGGGCGTACATACCGGAGATTCGATTACCGTCGCGCCGGCACAAACGCTGACCGACAAAGAATACCAGTACATGCGCGATGCAGCGATTACCGTAATGAGGGCTATCGGTGTGGATACCGGAGGCTCAAACGTTCAGTTTGCCATAAATCCCGCCGACGGAAAGATGTACATCATCGAGATGAATCCGCGCGTGTCGCGAAGCTCGGCGCTCGCCTCCAAAGCGACAGGGTTTCCGATTGCAAAAATTGCTGCCAAGCTAGCAGTCGGTTATTCGCTGGATGAAATTCCCAACGATATTACAAAACTTACGCCGGCATCGTTTGAGCCGACGATCGATTATACTGTCGTGAAAATCCCGCGGTGGGATTTTGAAAAGTTCAAGGGTGTCGACGAAACGCTCGGCGTGCAAATGAAATCGGTCGGCGAAGCGATGGCGTTCGGGCGGACGTTTAAGGAGGCCCTGCAAAAAGCGTTACGGTCCCTGGAAACCGGACGTGCCGGGCTCGGGGCGGACGGGAAGGATGCGTTCGACTACCGCAAGCTGTCAGCGAAGTCAAAATCCGAGTGGGTGCGAAAAGTCAAGGACCAGCTCCGAAGGCCGAAGCCGAGCAATATTTTTTTCCTCCGGTACGCTTTTCAACTCGAATTCACTATTGAAGAGATTCACGCGCTCACGAAAATCGACCCCTGGTTTTTGTTCAACATCAAGCAAATTGTCGACTGCGAAAATGAACTTTCGGCGCTGGTGGAAGAACATGATGCGATGAAGAACAGACTTTCCGTGATAACGGCCGAAATTCTTTTCAAAGCCAAACGGTACGGATTTTCCGATAAACAGCTCGCATATCTGTGGAAGACGGATGAAGATGCCGTCAGGGATTTGCGAAAGAAGCTCGGCGTTCTCCCGGTTTTCAAAACAGTCGACACGTGCGCCGCAGAGTTCGAGGCTCACACGCCGTATCATTACTCCACATACGAGAAGGAGAACGAATCTGTTCGTTCGGAAAAAAAGAAAGTGATCATCCTCGGCGGCGGCCCGAACAGGATCGGGCAGGGCATCGAGTTTGACTATTGCTGCGTTCACGGCGTGTATGCTCTGCGTGAAGAGGGATACGAAACGATCATGATCAATTGTAATCCCGAAACCGTCTCCACCGATTACGACACGACCGATAAACTGTATTTTGAACCGTTGACAGTCGAGGATGTGCTGAATATTTGTGAGTACGAACAGCCGGAAGGAATTATCGTCAGCTTCGGAGGACAAACACCGCTGAAGATTGCAAAAGAACTTGAATCGCACGGCGTTCGCATCCTGGGCACGTCGACGGAAGGAATTGACCTCGCTGAAGACCGTAAACGCTTCGGCGCGCTGTTGCGCCAGCAAAATATTTCGCATCCGAAGTACGGGACGGCGTTTTCAATACGGGATGCCGTCCTTGTGGCGGAAGAAATCGGATTTCCGGTGCTCGTTCGCCCATCGTACGTCCTCGGGGGACGAGCAATGGAGATTTGTTACAACACTGCCTCGCTCAAAGAATACATGAAGAGGGCGGTGGACGTTTCTCCCGAGCATCCCATTCTTATCGACAACTTTTTGGAGGATGCCTTCGAGTTTGACGTGGATGCTGTGTGCGACGGCAACGATGTCTTGATAGGCGGCGTGATGGAGCACATTGAGGAAGCCGGCATTCATTCGGGAGACAGCGCATGCGTTCTTCCCCCGTTTATGTTAAGCGCTGAAAAAACCGAGGAAATTATTCGAATCACAAAAAAACTTGCATATGCATTGCATGTTGTCGGATTACTGAACGTACAATTCGCGATGAAAGATACTGTTGTGTACGTGCTGGAGGTCAACCCGCGGGCATCGCGCACCGTTCCGTTCGTGAGCAAGGCAACGGGCCTTCCCCTTGCAAAAGTTGCCGCGAAAGTCATGATAGGGAAAAAACTTAAAGAGCTAGGCGTTCTGGATTTTGATTTCAAAAAAGTGAAACACATCTCCGTCAAAGAAGCCGTTTTTCCATTCTCGAAGTTTCCCAAGGTGACGATGTTTCTTGGACCTGAAATGCGTTCGACAGGCGAAGTGATGGGAATATCGGGGACGTTCGGCGCATCAGTCGCAAAATCTCAGATCAGCGCCGGCAATGCACTCCCGGAACGGGGAACCGTCTTTGTCAGCGTCAATGAAAATGACAAGAATGTAAAGACGTTGGAGATTGTCAATGAATACGTCAAGCTCGGCTTCGACATTGTTTCGACCGAAGGAACTTCAAAATTTCTGACAGAGAATGGAATCGCCAACAAACTCGTTTTTAAAGTGCAAGAGGGACGGCCGAACATTGTCGACCATATCAAAAACGGTGAAGTCGACTTGGTCATCAACACTCCCCTCGGTGAAGAATCGCGTCTTGACGAATATTCAATCGGCTGGGCCGCGATTGAACACAAAGTTGCGTTCATCACTACGCTTTCAGCCGCAGCGACTGCGGTAAGAGCTATTGAAGAGATCCGGCACGGCAAAATGTCGGTGAAGAGCTTGCAAGAATTTCATCGCGTGTAAATTGGCGGCAGCAATTGCATGGTTTCGTGATTGTTACCAGGTCAATTCAACACGACTTCAATCGCTTTCATTTTTATCTCTAAAGTGTCAAGTGGGCTTGTACATTCCCCCCAAAGGTCGTTCTCCAAAGGTGTTTGATTTCTTCTTCTTGGCCTCTTAGCCAAAAGACAGAAAAAGACAGCGTTTGGACCTCCAGCACAAAGAAGCCTAAATGTTGGAAATCACACCTCCTTCCATCCCCTTGACACACACCCGCCTATGTATTAAATTGATAACGTTAATACATCCATTAAAACCTTTACTTTAAATGAACAGATTTGCAAGGCAAGCGCTTTTTGTGACAAGAATTGCTCACGTTTCGCTTATTCTTGTAGCATTCAGCACGCTCTATCTCTGCACTCTCACCGCACAAGTTAACAATGCAGGAATTCAGGAAGAGCAGGACTACGCCTTTGCATTCGGGTTGTATCAGGACAAACTCTACCAGCTCGCCTCGGACCAATTTCAGAAGTTCATAGATCAGTATCCTGCCAGTTCCAAGCGCCCGGATGCGATTTTTTTGTATGCCGAATGCCGGTACGCGATGGAAAATTACGACGAGGCAATTTCGGTGCTAAAATCTTTCGCCCGCGAATTTCCGAGGCACAAACTCCGCCTGGATGCTTTGTTCAGGCTCGGAGAAGCCAACTTCAAGCTTCATCACTTCGTCGATGCGATTCCTTTCTACAAGGAAATTGTAGAAAGTTACGGGCAGAACGACCTTGCCGGAGAAGCATCGTATTGGATCGGCGAGGCATACTACAAAGCCGACGATTTTGCTTCTGCTTCAAAGTTCTATACCCTCAGCGCTGAAAAGTATCCCGCAAATAAACTCGCTGACTACGCCCTGTATTCGCTCGGTTGGACAGCAGAGAGGCAAAAGGACTATCAAAAGGCGATCGGGTATTATCAAAGGCTATTAAACGAAAAGAAGCAGAGCGACCTGGTTTCGACGACGGCTGTCCGCATCGGTGAATGCTACAGCAAGGGCGGAGAATTTCAAAAAAGTATCGATTATCTCACCACGGCAAAGCCTTCTATCGCAGATTCAACGGAGAAAGCCGTCGCCGATTATTGTGTGGCTGAAGATTACTATAATTTGCAAAATTATCCGAAGGCGCGGTCGCTCTACGAAGAGTTTCGAAAGAATTATCCTCTGCACCCCCTCGTTCGCACGGTAACCTACTCGATAGGCTGGACATATTTGAAGACCAACGATTTTGTCCACGCTGCCTCAATTTTTGGCGACCTTGCAACCGGAACAGACGATGTGGCATACAACTCGCTTTTCAGGAAAGCTCAGGCTGTCCGTCTGTCGGGAGATACGAAGAACGCGTTGGAAATATTCAATCAAGTTGTTGTTGGACGTCCGAACGGCGAGTATGCCGACAACGCCTTGTATGAGTCGGGAATGATCTTCTATGAACAGAAGGATTACGACGCAGCGATCTCTTTTTTTGAGCAGGTGACGAAGAAATATCCCTCGGCGGATGCGACTCTGGACGCTTACCGAATGCTAGGAGAATCATACATCGCAAAGAAGAACTATGACGAGGCGGCAAAGGCGTTTCATGCGGTCAAAGGCCTTCCTCCGGCGAATGATTCAGTAAAGGGAGACGCGGCTTTTCAGGAAGGCTGGGCGCTGTACAAATTGCAGAAATTCGCTGACGCCTCCGCACAGTTCGTTGCTTTTTTGAAAGAGCATCCACAACATGCAAAGACGACCGAAGCGTTTTTCTGGGCGGGAGAATCATTCTTTCAAGCCGGCCAATTCGCCGATGCAGAAAAATATTACAGTCAATTTATCAAACAGGGGGCGGGACAGCCAGAACTTGCGGATGCCCAATACGGATTAGCATGGAGTTTCTTTAAGCAGGGCAAGTATAAAGACGCGGCATCGTCATTCGAAAAAGTGCTGAGCACCGGAAGCTCATCTCAGTTTGCGTTCGATGCGCAGTTGAGGCTCGGCGACTCATACTACTATGTGAAAGAGTACGCAAATGCCGCCGGCGCATACCGCGCGGCGATTCAATCTTTTCCGTCGAAGGATGGAATCGACTATGCGTATTATCAGCTCGCGCAATCGGATTACAAATCCGATAAGCTTGACCTTGGCATAAAGGATTTTGAGAATCTTATTTCACGGTTCCCCAATTCCGACCTTGCCGACGATGCGCAATACGGCATCGGATGGATTTATTTTCAAACAAAGAACTACGATAAGGCGATCGGTGTATTCCAGAACGTCGTTTCGCGATACCCGAAAAGCGAGCTTGTTCCCAAGGCATACTACAGCATCGGGGATTCATACTACAATCTTGAAAAATACACAGAAGCAATCCAGGCGTATCAAAATGTCGTTGCGAAATATCCCGGCTCTCCGTATTCGAGCGATGCAGTCAACGGAATTCAGTACTGTTATATTCTGCTCGACAAGCCTGGGGACGCTGTGCGCTCAATCGACGACTACGTGAAGAACAATCCCTCCGCGAAGATGGCAGACGAGCTGTTCTATAAGAAAGCGGACATTTTTTACAGTCAAAAACAATACGACGACGCGATCAAGGCATATCAGGAATTCCTCCAACGATTTCCCAGGAGCAAGCTGGCTCCCGATGCATATTACTGGACGGGAAAATGCTACAGCATACTGAACAACCATCAAGCGGCGCTTGAGGCATTTCAGACGATTGCTGCAAAATTCCCGTCAAGCAAACTGGCGAGCGCTGCATCGTTTGAACAAGGAGGCATTTACGCTCAGCAAGGAAAACCCGCCGAAGCCCTGGCGTCGTTCGGGAAGATCCAGGAGCAATATCCAAAATCGGACGAAGCGGCTGAGGCTTCCTACCAACAGGGGGTGGTGCTGAAATCGACGAACCAGACGGATGACGCCGTCAGAAAATTTGAAGCGACGATCGCTCAGTATCCGAAAACTGCTGCAAGCGACAGAAGCAGGGTCGCGCTGGGGTGGATGAATCAATCTGTGGAAAATTACACTCGCGCATTGGAGTATTTCAAAGCCGTCGCGACGAGCCGGACGGACGAGCTCGGCGCCGAAGCGCAGTATGCCCTGGGCGTCACCCAGCAATCGGCCAAGAATTATTCAGATGCAATTCTTTCATATCTGCGGGTGAAATACGTTTTTCCAGCCGCGGAGGATTGGATCGCTAAATCGTATTTCAACCTCGGCGATTGCTACGAGAAAACCAATCAAAAGCAAAAAGCAAAAGACGCGTACAATCTTGTCATCAAACAGGGGGGCGAACTTGCTGCGGAAGCTGAGCAAAAGCTTCGGAAGCTGGAGCAGCTCTGATGAACGTGTTTCGTATTCATAATTTCTTGGTTGTTGGAGTTTTTCTCTTAAACTTTTCTCTCCTCGCGCAGGAAAAAAAAGAACCGGCGCAACATGACGTCGTAGCGCCGGATCAAAGCGAAGCGCCGCTTCCAAAAATTAACCTTCCTGAATTCCTTATTACGGGTCAGGAGACGATCGACCTTCCGGTATCTTCGAAGTCGATGATTGAGGAAGACAAGGTGTATGTGCCCGGTTCTCAAACGCCGGGCCGCAAGGATTCCGGTGCCGACGGCGGGGCGAAGCTCCAAAAAGATTTCGCGGGGCCTGCCGGTCAAATGAACGGAAAAGTTCTGGGCGGGATCGGCAATTACACTTCGCCGTTCATGGAAGGATGGTTCGGGAAAAATTACGACGACGGCGGAGTTCTTTTCAATGCAAATTATGCGTCAACCGACGGACACGTGACGAATGCAAATTGGCAAAAAACCGGTATCGGAATCCAGGGCGATTATCTCTCTCCTCAAACATTTGGAATTCTCGCCGGAAGCAGACTGAACGGCGGGTTAACTTTCTCCGGACAAACGTACCGGGCGTACGGTTCGGCGGTGCCGTCGCAGCAAAGGACTCTGAACGATGTGCGCCTCAATCTCGGGCTTGGTTCACGCACGGCTGGGATTGGTATGCTTGATGAAGCGCTCGATTATTCCGCCCGTATTTCGTGGAATGGGACTTCATTGAACGACTCATTAAATTCCTCTCAAAACGATTTTGGAGTTTTGGTTTCCGGTTCGACCCAAAAAAATGGTATTCAACTTCGCGGTTCAATAGAGTATGTAGCGTCGGATGTTTCCATGCAATTCCCCGCACATACGGATACACACGCACCTCAATGGTTCAACCTCCGTTTGTCCGGAGAAAAGTTCTTTCTGCCCGAGTTGCAGGCGTCCGTTACTGTGCAGCAGTTTATTTACAAAGGGGATTTTTCGGTAGCCAGCGGAAGATTCTACCCCGGCGCCCAACTGCGTTACTTCATGAACGATGCCGCGACAGTGTACTTTTCGATCGCTCCGACAGTAGAAAGAAATACCCTTGCCTCGCTCGTCAATTCCGATAAATACATTCGGAATAGGGAAGAACTGAGGCCAAGCGAAGTTCCGTTCACATTTACGTTCGGTTCGGAATATACGTTCAGCGACAAGTTTTATGGAAACGGTTCCTTGTCGTACAGTTCAGTTGAAAATTTTCCCGTTTTTATTGAATTAAATAGTGCAAAAGTCTGGGATGTTATGTATCTTCCCAAGGCAACCGTTGCGCGTTTTATGGTAGAAGGTTCGTACACGTTTACGCAGGAAAATTCGGCGACGTTTGCAGGGTCGTTCAATTCGACGCAAGCGAAAGATTCGACCAGCGCCGTCCCGAATATTCCGATGTTCACGGTGAGCGGTGTCTATCGCCGGTCGTTCAGCAACGGCATAGCGGTAGAGATGTTCGCAAAGTATTTTTCAAAGAGGTGGAAGGATTTCGCACACTCAAGTGCAAATGCGGGATATGTTGATGTCGGTGGTAAAGGAGAGTATCAACTCCTTGAGAATCTTCGTGCAGTGATGCAAGTGGATAATATTTTCGACCGGCAATACTATGTGTGGGATGGATATGTTGAGCGGCCGTTTTTCATTTCTCTTGGCGTTACGTACACGTGGTGAGTGAAGAAATTTAATCTCTTTTTATCACATAGGAAGGAGGTAGTACAACATGCCTAATCTCAATCTAAAAGCTGGTGCTCCCGCACCGATGGCAGGAGTGAGGCCGAGTGGGAGGCCCGGCGGTGACGGTTCTGGAGGCAAAAAAATTGCAGGCTTGCCACTGCCGGTTGTCATTGTCCTTGGCGTGGCAATACTTCTTGGCGGTGTATATTTTGGGTTGAACAAAGCCGGAATCATCGGCAAGAAAAAAGCCGTGCCGGTGGTTGTTGCGCCCCCATCCGCTGTTGCCGAAGATACTGCGGCAGCAACGGCAGTTGTTCCTGAGAACGAAGGCTTGGTGGAATTTAAAGAAAAGCCAGCGTTAGGCACAGAAAAGAAAACGGCTTCGAAGACAGGTGCGAAATCGACTGTGGTCAGCTCATCATCTCTTGCCTCGAATGCCGTTCCAAAAATTCCAATGTCGGCAAACGGACGTTACAGTGTTCAGGTATCGTCTTGGTCGAGCGAGCAAAAGGCAAAGATCGAAGCAGATGTTTTAACGCGGGCCGGTTTTCCTGCATTTGTTGAAAAAGCGAATGTCGGCGGCGGAGAAAAGCGTTTCCGGGTTTACGTTGGACGGTATGACAGCGATAAAGCGGCACGCGGTTCTGCCGAGAAAATCGCTCATATGCTTGAAGGCGGTTATTGGGTTGTTCGTTTGAGCAAATAAATCCTCATTGCGCACAGGAGAATAGATGAATCTACTCGAGCTTTTTTTGAAGGGCGGGATCGTCATGTGGCCGATCCTCTTTTGTTCTCTTCTTGCGGTGGCTATTATTTTCGAACGTTTTTTCGTTTTGCGAAGTGCAAAATTCGATGTGAAGCCGCTCATGCTGAAATTGCGCAGTGCAATGTCCCGGAATGATGTCGTTGGAGCGCTCAATGCCTGCGCGCAGAGCAACGCTTCCGTTCCGGTCGTTCTTCGCAAAGGGATCGCCAGCGTTGAGAGCGGCCCCGAGGCGGTGAGGGCAACAATTGAATCAGCCGGAAAGGAAGAGGTCAACCGCCTCGAGAATCATCTGGGAATACTTGCAAACATCGCCGGTATCGGACCGATGCTCGGATTCCTCGGGACAGTTGTCGGTATGATCAATGCCTTCCGCACAATTGAGATGCTTGGAGGAAATGTAAATACGGGGAATCTTGCCGGCGGTATCTGGGAGGCAATGCTTTCCAGCGCTTTCGGGCTTGTCGTTGGCATTCCTTCGCTGGGATTCTACAATTATTTTGTGGGACGTGTCAGCCAGATCACATTTTCCCTTGAAGCTGCGACGGATGAATTTCTCGGCTACCTGAAACCTTCCGTCCCATCTGCGGCTGAAGCCCCTGTTCAATCGGTCAACAAGGAAAAACATGTGAGGAAGGTGTTCAGCGAAGAAGATGAATTTTTTGAACCGAAAGACTAAGAGCCTGTGAGCAAATGAAATTCACCCCGCGAAACAAGCTTAACCCCGCTTTTAACTATGCATCGTTCGCCGATATGGCGCTGCAGTGGCTCATCTTTTTTCTCCTTTCATGGTCGTTCGTCGTTACTCCAGGTATCAAGGTGCAGCTCCCGAAAATGGTGACAGGAGAAGTGCAGTCGGACCGCCAATCGGTGGTGACGCTGACAAGCACGGGCAGAATTTTTCTGGGAACTGAAGAGGTTACTAAGACAACGCTTGCGCAGAAACTCATCCCCATTATCGACCGAGATCGCGATCATGTTATTGTAGTTCGTGCGGACCAATCAGTTTCCTTGCAAAGTGCCGTGGAATTGATTGACATCGCAAAAGGCATCGGCGCCCAACGATTTATGATCGCAACGGAAGCTGCATCGCAAGCGGGTCAGTGAGGGTACACCGATGACACGCGAAACGACCTTCGGCTGGACAGGCTCCATCGTTTTACACATTGCTGCCGGGTTTATCCTCTTTCTCGTCCGTCCGTCGCAGCCGGATTCACAACAACAGGAATTTGTCGAGTTTTCGTTCGGCGGAGGGATTGCATCGTCCTACGGACCGATGCCGAAAGGTGATGTGCTGCCGGAAGGAACCCCGCCTCCTCCGATCGGCCAGACCGGTGTTGTTGCATCCGGGGTTGGCGTTGACCTCCCGACACAACAGAATACTCTTCCGTCCGATGAAATTGTTAATTCAAGGCCGACAAAAAAATTGGAGGCAAATGATAATCCGACCGCCGTGCCGGGTGAAAGAAAAGGGATGGCCGATGTCCAGCGAGAATCACCGGCGTCCTCGTCGCTCGGATTTCCCGGCGGGGAAAAAAATGCTGTTGGAAAGCCCGGAGTTCCGACGGGTTCTGAAGTTGCCGCGCCGTTCAATGCAGGCGGGGCCGGAAGTTCAATCGGAGATAATATTTCGTACAACGTCCAGTGGGCGGGCGGCAAAAGCCGGAACCTGATTTCCGGCGATTTGCCAAAGTACCCTCCCGGCGTCAATGTTGAAGCGCAGATCAGGTTAAGAGTAGTTGTTCAGCCCCGGGGGACGGTAAAATCTATTCAGCCGCTGCGAAAAGGGGACACACGGTTGGAAAATGCTGCAATCAAAGAAGTGCGGTCGTGGAGGTTTCAATCGCTGCAGAGCGCTCAGCCGGCTCTCGACCAGGCCTGCACAATAATTTTCAACTTCAAAGTGAAGTAGTCCCCTTCCTTTTCATTCCCTTCAAATACAAATAATAAAAGACCGCTTCGCCGACGGTCAGCACTGCGAGCGAAAGAGCATCCCTGTTGAGGTATATGCCGAATCCTTTTTCACTCACAAAAAATTTCAGTACGAAGGTACTGATGCTCCATCCGACGGAAAAAACTATCCCCATAAAAGCAACGGCAAGCGCCCCCGCCCCAATTCCCTCTTCTTGATATTGATCCGTAAAGGCATACACCGCCGCAACGGCATGTGCATAGAAAACAAAAAGTGTAATCATATTTTTTCAGATCCTGCGCTTTGTGAATCCGATTAATACGCATCCTTCCCAAAAATCACCGCACGGATAGTTTTCAAAATAATCTTCATATCGAATACCAGCGACCAATTCTCAACATAGTAGATATCGTACTTCGTCCGGTCTTCGATCGGTGCATCGCCGCGCAATCCGTTGACCTGCGCCCATCCGGTCATGCCTGTTTTCACGCGATGGCGTTCGAGATACCGGGGAATGTTTCCCTTGAACTGCTCGACGAAGAACGGCCGTTCGGGTCTCGGGCCGACGAGACTCATATGTCCGGTCAGGACATTCCATAACTGAGGAAGTTCGTCCAAACTTGTTCGGCGAAGAATTTTTCCGATTGACGTGACGCGCGGGTCTCCTTTTTTTGCACGGACAGGGCCGGTGGAAATTTCGGCGTCGGTCCGCATCGTGCGGAATTTGAAAAGAAAAAAAGTTCGCCCATCCAAGCCTATTCTTTCCTGAGTGAAAAATATCGGACCGTTGGAGGTTAATTTAATGACGGCGGCCAGTACGACAGTAACCGGCAGCGTCAGGAGAAGAATGAGCGACGAGAAAACAACGTCGAACGCGCGCTTGCTGATGCGGTTCCAGGTGGAAAGCGGTATTTCTTTAATCTTGAGGAACGGGATTCCTTCAATCTCTTGAATGCGTACGCGGCTTGTCATCATATCCAGCATGTCGGGGACCATCATCAATTCAACGTTCAATCCTTCGGCGTCGCGGATCATCTCCAGCAGTTGGGGATGTTCTTTGTACGAGAGCGCAATGAGTGCGGCCTGAAGGCGATACGCCGAAATGCCGTTCGGCAGTTCTTTTATAGAGCCGAGGTGCTTTGCCAGCGAAAGTTTCAATGCACTTGCCGCCGGCGAATCGGCGTAATATCCCACAACCTCGTACCCGAGGGAGGGATGAGAAGAGAGGAGCGAAAAAATTCCATCAGCCGCATTGTTGGAGCCTACGATTGCAACGGTTTTCAACTCTTTGTGCATCCGGTAGAGCAATTTCTCAAACTCCATAATGAAAAATCTGCCGGTTGTTATTGTAGCGATCGATGTTCCCCATAAAAGGATGAACACTCCGCGTGAAAATGAGAAACCGCGGTAGAAAAAAGTCGCGCTCATCACAATAAGTAGCCCGATGCTGACAAGCCGGACAATCGCAAAAAATTCGTCGCTCAAATGTGAATTACGGCGAGCCCCGTAGAGCCTGCGCGACTGAAAGACCAGCAGCCATACCGGGATAAAGATGAGCGAACTATTCATGTACGTTGAAAGCGGCGGAATGCCGAGAGTTACCTCGAACGTTGAAGTGATGGGAGAAAAAAAACGAAGCCAGTACGACAGAAGAAACGCGGCTTCAATGGCAGCAGCGTCTGAAACGACGGCGAGGAGCGGAATGAGAAAATCGTTGCGGCGCTGGTTTGACATTCGGGCGTTGATGTGGCTGGTTTTGGACTGGACAAATATATCGAAAATCGGAAAGGGGAGCAAGAAGCGCTTTATGTCACGGTTTAAAGAATGAAGAGATGATTGATGCTAGAGCTGTTTCAATTCAATAACCCGGCATTTTTGAACCGCCAACGCTCGGAGAACGCCAAGAATATTCTTGTCCTTCATCTTCATAACCTATTGGCGTGCCTGGCGCTTTGGCGGTGAAATACAAGATTATTTATTGGGAATTGCATTAGTTGTGAAATATCCAACCCTGTGTTTTTGAGGATGGATAAAGTTGTAGCGTCACTCGACTTCGATTACATCCAACCGTTTTTCCTGTACCACTCTACCGTTTCTTTTATCCCTTCGGAAAGAGCAATGACTGGCGTATAGCCAAAGTCGCGTTTGGCCTTTGTCGAATCAAAGGTCCAATAATCCTGGACCATATCGCGGCCCTTTTCAAAATTTAGGACCGACGGCTTTTCGCTGAACGAGGATAAGAGTCCTGCCGTCGCCGCTACTGCATACACCAGAGGCTCAGGAAGTCGAACCCTGAAAGCTTTTTTTCCCATCACCCGTTTCGTTGCATCTCCGATTTCACGCCAGGTGTATGGCCGGTCGCTTCCCAGGAAATATGTTTGTCCCGCCGATATGTCGCTTTCACCGGCAAGCACGATTCCTGAAACAAGATCGGACGAATGCACCAGGCTGACGAGTTTGTCTCTAAACCCTACAAGCGGTTCCAGGCCATTATTTATCGTATTGAAGTAATCAAAGGTTGCAGGGTCCCGCGGACCGTAAACGGCGGTAGGGCGTACAATCGTGATAGGAAGCGAGCCTTTGAATTTTAAAACTTCCAATTCGGCTTCCATCTTGCTTTTTCCGTACGACGTGATAGGATGGTAGGGCGTCGTTTCGTCGACCAAAGATGAAGCGTTTGCGGGACCGACGGCTGCGCCGCTGCTGACGAAAATGAATTTCTTGAGACGAGGGCTGACGCGCGATGTACTCTCGACGATATTTTTTGTGCCATCTCTGTTTTGCGTGTAGAAGCCTTCCTTGTTTCTGGAACCGACGACGCCGGCAACGTGGTAGACGTAATCAACTCCTGAGATTCCTCTATCGAGCACTTCCGAGGAAAAGAGGTCGCCGGTGAAGAACTCAACGGGGAGGTTTTCGAGGTATCCTTTTTTCTTATCGCTGCGGATTAAGCAGCGAACCTTGTATCCCCGGGAAAGGAGACGCTCTACGAGATGGCTGCCGATGAAACCCGTTCCCCCCGTTATGAAAGCCGTGCCTGGATTCATATTTTCTTTCGGTTGACTTTTTTTTGACGATAGAGTATATTGAAAACACTTTTAATAATCAACGAAACTTATTGAAGGTGGATTGTGGTGTTACCTACGGATGCTTTTGTGCTGGCGGACATATACTTTGACAAGGAGACGTCTTGGATCTATTCGATAAATGTTCAAATTTCACTCTTGCTGATGAAGTTAAGCAACAAGGATACTATCCATATTTTCGGCCAATTCAGGCGAATGAAGGACCCGTTGTCCAAATGGAAGGACGGCAGGTCATTATGGCGGGGTCAAATAATTACCTTGGACTAACTGCTCATCCCAAAGTAAAGGAAGCCGCTATAGCCGCCATTCGCAAGTATGGGACCGGCTGCTCCGGTTCTCGCTATCTTACCGGCACGCTTGACCTTCATATCGAGCTGGAAGGGCGTCTCGCAAAATTTATCGGCAGTGAAGAATGTCTGCTCTTCAGTACGGGATTTCAAACTGCCCAAGGAATCATTCCGACTCTTGTGCAGCGCGGAGAATATGTTGTGTCCGACAAAGACAATCACGCGTGTATCGTCGCTGGTAACCTGATCGCGCTGGGGATGACAGCAGAGGTAGTCCGCTACAAGCACAACGACATGAAACATCTCGGACTGGTTCTTTCAAAACTTCCGTTGGATGCAGGAAAGCTGATTGTTTCAGACGGCGTTTTCAGCACTTCGGGTGAGATTGTTAACCTTCCCTCGCTGGTCGAAGTTGCAAAGAAATACAACGGCCGCATCTTGATCGACGACGCTCATGCAACCGGTGTTATCGGGAAGGGCGGACGCGGCACTGCAAGCCACTTTAATCTTGAAGCCGAAGTCGACCTGACAATGGGGACGTTCAGCAAAACATTCGCATCGCTTGGCGGATTTGTCTGCGGCAAACGTTCCGTCATTAATTACATGAAACATTTTGCCCCGGCGCTTATTTTCAGCGCAAGCCCGACGCCGGCATCCGTTGCTGCGGCGCTCGCCGCATTGGATATCCTGGAAGCCGAACCGGAACGTATAACGAAGCTCAATCACAACGCATCAAAAATGCGGGCCGGATTCCGGGCGATGGGCTTCAAAATTATCGAAGGACATGATTCGGCGATCGTTCCTGTGATCATCGGCGAAACAGATAAGACGCTCGTCTTTTGGCGCGAGTTGTACGATGCTGGAGTTTTCGTCAATGCGTTTGTACGGCCCGGCGTGCCGCCCGGAATGGAAATGTTGAGAACGAGTTATATGGCGACGCATGAAGACAAGCAACTCGATAAAATTCTGGAAATTTTCGGCATTATCGGGAAAAAACTCGGCGTGATTAACTAAAAAATCCTTTTTCAAATTTCAGAAAAAGCCACGCCGGGTCGAGACCTACGCGCGGCTTTTTTAATAATAAGGGAGTTCCTTCATGGAGAACATTTCCGTCCTTCCTGTGCGGACAAAAAGCGATGAGAAAAAGTTTATCCGGTTCTTGTGGGATGTTTATGCGAATGATCCGCTGTGGGTCCCTCCGTTAATGATG
This sequence comes from uncultured Chitinophagaceae bacterium, assembly GCA_964642725.1. Classification (GTDB taxonomy): domain Bacteria; phylum Bacteroidota; class Ignavibacteria; order UBA10030; family UBA8401; genus JAGVPT01. The sequence goes on along the minus strand of CAZXQG010000004.1, from coordinate 105,240 downwards.
GACAGGGAAAAGTTAATCGACAGAAAAAAAAATCCGTTCTATGCACATTCCGAAATGGAACTCTTTCTTGCCGAGCGTAACGGCAAAGTGGTCGGGCGCATCGGTGCCATCATCAACCATAACCACAACAAAGAGCATAATGAGAATATTGGTTTCTTCGGATTCTATGAATCGATTAACGACCAAACGGTTGCAAACGCGCTGTTCGATGCCGCTAAAAAATATCTCACATCGAAAGGCGTTACGGCTGTGCGCGGCCCGGCAAATCCATCGGTCAATGATGAATACGGTCTGCTCGTAGAAGGCTTTGACCGAAGCCCTGTTGTCTTGATGACTTACAATCCGCCGTATTATGGAGCGCTGTTCGAAAAGTACGGCTTCAAGAAACTGAAAGACCTCTATGCGTACCTCCTCGACCAGGAGACGGTGTATTCCGAACGGTTTGTGCGGTTCAACGAAATTGTAAAGCAGAGGGAAGGATTGACGTTCCGGTCGGTCGATATGAAACATTTCAAAGAAGAAGTCGACCGGATCAAGGTGATATACAACAAGGCATGGTCAAAAAATTGGGGTGCCGTGCCGATGACCGATGCGGAGTTTGATGCGCTCGCCGCGGACTTAAAACCGGTGGTCGTTCCTGATCTGATTATTATGGCCGAGGCGAAAGGGAAACCCATCGGTTTTGCACTCTCGCTTCCGGACATCAACATTCCGTTGAAATATAATAAGAGCGGCGGATTATTGACCGGCTTATACCATTTGTACACGAAGAAAAAACTTATCGACCTGGTGCGCATTATCGTTCTGGGAGTTATTCCTGAACAGCAGAGAACGGGTGCCGCCGGCGTGTTGTTTTATGAGACTGCCGTGCGGGCAAAGAAGCTTGGCTATAGATACGGTGAGGCGAGCTGGGTGCTCGAAGACAATATTATGATGAACCGTGCCGCAGAAATGATGAGTGGAAAACGGTACAAGACGTACAGGATTTATGAGATGGGAATTTAAGGGGAAAGTGAAAAGTCAAGGGTGAGTAGTAAAAAGTGAGACGAGGAAGATGGTGCAAACGGCATGTTCTAACAAACCGCATCTTACTTCCGCCATCTCACGCGAATCGTGAATTCTAAATACAGGACAAACGCCATGGCAGTAAAAAAAGTTGAAAAAATATGGATGAACGGAAAACTTGTCGATTGGGATGACGCTAAGATCCACGTGATGTCGCATGTCGTTCACTACGGCAGCAGCTGGTTCGAGGGCATTCGGTGTTACGAGACTAAAAAAGGGTCTGCGATTTTTCGCCTGGATAAGCACATCGACCGGTTGTTCGATTCTGCCAAGATTTATCGTGCGGTAATCCCGTACACAAAAAAGGAAATCGAAGCAGCGATCAAAGAGACGATTAAGGCAAACAGGTTAAAGGCATGTTATATCCGCCCGGTCGTGTACAGAGGCTATGGAGATGTCGGCGTGAGCCCCGTGGGCTGCCCGGTTGACGTCAGCGTTGTTGTATGGGAGTGGGGAAAGTACCTGGGTGCGGATGCGCTTGAGAAGGGTATCGATGTGCGGGTGGCATCGTGGGCGCGCCCTGCGCCGAATACGCTTCCGACAATGGCGAAGACCGGTGCAAATTACATGAACTCACAGCTCATCAAACTTGAGGCTCTGGCCGACGGCTACGCCGAAGGGATCGCTCTCGATACACATGGGCAGATCAGCGAAGGAAGCGGCGAAAATATTTTCGTCGTGAGGGATGGGGCCATCGTTACACCGCCGCTCATCGACGCGCTGCTCCCCGGAATCACCCGTTCCTCGGTGCTGACGCTCGCAAAGGATGCAGGAATTCTGGTTTCGGAATCGCATATTCCGCGCGAAATGCTCTACATCGCCGACGAAATATTCTTTACCGGGACGGCGGCGGAGATCACACCAATCAGGAGTATCGATCGAATGACAATCGGCGAGGGAAAACCAGGCCCCATTACGCGCGAACTCCAGAAACGTTTCATGAATGTCGTGGAAGGGGGAAAGGATCCCCATGGTTGGCTGAACTTCGTTAAATAGATATGTTGGCTCACATGTTGATTATGGCGCTGTGAAATAGTACAATTGCATACCATTAACAACGACCCGTCGTTGGCCCGCTCGACCAAAGGAACACATGCCGTGGCAATAGAAGGATTCCGAAAGATCATCCAGAAATCTGAAAGTTTGGAGTGGAAAAACGTTTTCCGTATAAAACGGAAACCGACAACTATCGAAGAGATGTTGTTAAAAATACCGGTCTTTGAAAACTTGAAAGCGCGCGAGCTTCGCCAGGTTGCCGGAATTGTTCATCGCCGCCAGTATGTCGCGGGCGAGTATGTATGTTTTCAAAGCGATCCGGGATTAGGGATGTACGTTGTCGAACAGGGCGAAGTTTCCGTCATTCTTATCGGCGCGAACGGGACAAAAAAAGAATTGGCGGTATTAAAAGACGGCGACTTCTTCGGCGAACTATCGCTGCTCGACGAATCACCGCGCTCAGCGTCTGTCATCGCGCTGGCGGATACAAACTTGATTGGGTTCTTCCGCCCGGATCTATTCGAGATTATGGAGAAAACGCCCGGTACGGGCTTGAAAATTGTACTGAAGGTTGCAGAGATGATCGGAGAACGCCTGCGGCATGCAAATCAGGAACTCTCCAAGGTACGAACAGAACTCGATGCATTGAAACCCTCATAAAGACCCGGAGGCGGCGATGAAAAAGAAACAAGCGCTGAAGAAAAAACATGTTCAGTCAAAAGGAAAACCTGCCCGTGTACGGAAAACCGAAGTATCCCGATCACCGATAGTTTTGAGCAAGATCCTAGTTCCGATCGATTTTTCCGACTATTCGAAAAAAGCGCTTCAGTACGCCATTCCGTTCGCGAAACAGTTCAACGCTGCAATCTATTTGCTCTACGTTGTCGAGCCGACCATCTACCCGGCAGATTTCAGCTTCGGGCAAATCGGCATGCCGAACGTCGAGAATGAATTACGAACGAAAGGCGAGCAGGAACTTCAGGAATTGATCACCCATGAAATTAAAGGAGTGGTTCCGTCGGAAGCATTTGTGAAAGTCGGCTTGCCGTTTGTCGAGGTCGTTTCATTTGCGAAGGATGAAAAAATCGAGCTCATTATTGTCGCAACGCATGGACACTCCGGCGTCGAGCATGTTCTCTTCGGCAGTACGGCGGAAAAGATCGTTCGCAAAGCCCCGTGTCCCGTGCTCGTTGTCCGTTCGGACGAACGGGATTTCGTCGACGAACGTGTGTGAACGAATGACTGAAGTACCGGACACGCATTACCCTCGCTAACCTCACCGTAGAGATTCTCACAATTACGTTCTGCTAAATATTGCAGAACCATTATCAAGGAAAGCTTTGTGCCCCAGACGCGCAGAGATTTTGTGAAAGCATCGGCGCTCGTAGCCGGCTCGTCCCTGTTTGCGGGCCGGTCTGCGGAAACATTGGCGGCGACGTATCTCGACGGCTCGAAGTCCGGCCGGCTCGCATTGACCTTCAAACCGTACACGCTTGAACTGAAACACGTCTTCACGCTCGCAACAAGCTCCCGCTCCACTACGCCCGTTGTATTAACGCAGGTCGAGTACGGGGACATTGTCGGTTACGGCGAGGCGTCGATGCCGCCGTATCTCGGCGAATCGCATGAAAGCGCGGTTTCCTTCCTGTCAAAGATCAATCTTGGCAAATACGACAATCCATTTGAGCTTGAAACAATCCTGAGCGACGTTGACGCTGCCGCTCCCGGAAATCCTGCTGCGAAGGCCTCCGTCGATATCGCATTGCACGACCTCGTCGGTAAAATCATGAACCAGCCGTGGTACAATATCTGGGGATTTCCAAAAGAAAAAACACCTTATACATCGTTTACGATCGGCATTGATACGCCGGATGTTGTGCGTCAGAAGGTTAAAGAAGCAACGGAGTTCAAAATCCTGAAAGTAAAACTCGGCCGCGACACTGACAAAGAAATGATCGAAACAATTCGCTCCGTTACGGACAAACCTCTTTGTGTTGACGTGAACCAAGGATGGAAGGATAAGCAGTTTGCTCTCGACATGGTACATTGGCTCAAGGAGAAGGGAGTCGTGTTTGTCGAGCAGCCGATGTCGAAGTCTTGGTTCGAAGAACACGCCTGGCTGACCGAACGCAGTCCCCTCCCGATCATGGGGGACGAAGCCGTTCAGCGTTTAGAGGACGTACAAAGAGCGCACGGGGCGTACTCGGGCATCAACATCAAGCTGATGAAATGCACCGGGATGAGAGAAGCTCATAAGATGTTGCTGCTGGCGCGTTCGCTCGGAATGAAAATCATGATCGGCTGCATGACTGAGACATCGTGCGCAATTTCCGCCGCTTCTCATCTTTCACCGATGGCTGACTGGGCCGATTTGGACGGCGCGCTGCTCATTCGGAACGACGTTTTCGATGGTATGAAAGTCGTTGAGGGCAAAGTGACGCTGAACGACAGCCCCGGCATAGGCGTGAAGAAGTTATAGTCGACTAGTCTCACGCTGGATTGGCTGATTGTCGGATTATCTCAATCGAAGATTCCAGTGCCGTGGCTTGAATTGTATGTCAAATGCAATACATTGTGACCACTGTAGTGTGATCACAAAGAGAAACGGAAGGTGGCTTATGGCGAAGAGTGCCATGATTAATGCGAGGGTTGAACCAAAGCTGAAACAGAAAGTCGAGGGAATACTTCGCAAGATAGGTTTGAACACCACACAAGCGGTGACGCTCTTCTTCCGTCATGTGAAGAATTACAAAGGGCTGCCCTTTGATATTAGGATACCGAACGCCGCGACTCGCAAAGCAATTGCAGAGGCGCGGAGCGGCTAGGAAAAAAATTCAATTCTACCGACGCGTTTATTGAGGAACTTGGAAAATAATGCTTACCGCGCGGGGCGTTTCTCAATTCAAAAGAGATTACAAACATTGTGCGAAACGCGGTTATGAAATTGCAAAACTGCATGAAGTTGTTCAGTCTTTGGCAAGTGAAAACGGATTGGAAGCCCGGTTTAGAGATCATGCACTTCTTGGAGAGTATAAAGACTGCCGAAAGTGCTATATAGAGCCGGATTGGTTGCTGATATATTTGTGCAGTGAAACCGAACTTGTTCTTGTTCGAACCGGCACCCACTCGGATTTATTCGAGTAAAACTCTACAGGTACAAATAGTCTTGCAATTCCGGCGATTCTTTGCTACATTTTATTTATTGATTGAACGTCTGCAAACTCGGGAAGGCATTGGCTCTGCGGGCCACGAAACGATGCTTTCAGCAAAAGCCGCGGGATTTCACTGAAGGCAGAATACGAAAACTGAAACGCGCTCGTAGCTCAATCCCGCAAAAAGCTTGCGGGATTTCGCGGAGTGAATTTACAAATCTTAAAACTGCGCTCGTAGCTCAACTGGATAGAGCGTCAGCCTCCGAAGCTGAAGGTTTCGGGTTCGACTCCCGACGAGCGTACTCGCAATTCATCCACAAAATAAAACTCAAATACTATGCTCCGCGCGAAGAAAAAAATTTCACAAAGGGTCATCAAAGAAGACGCACTCGTCACAACGTACTTCAAGGCGCAAGTCTGGTACGATGAAAACAAAAAAAGGGTCTCAACTGCCGGAGGCATCCTCATCGCTTTTGCGGTGGCGTTGTGGTTCTATTCAAATAACGTGCATGCTAACGACCAGCGAGCCACTACCGAACTCGCGAAAGTATATACATTCTACGACAACGGCCAGTATCAAATTGCTATTAATGGAGTTCCAGAAAAGAATGTCAGCGGACTCCAGTCGATCGTCGACAACTACGGCAGTACAAAATCTGGAAACATCGCCAAATTTTATCTCGCCAACGCTTACTACAATTCCCAGAACTACGACAAAGCGCAGCAGTATTTCAATGACTTCAGCAGCAACGGCAACACGCTGGTAGAAAATTCCGCGATCGCGGGTATTGGAGCGTGTTATGAAGCAAAAGGAGATTTCAAAAAGGCAGCAGAGTATTATGAGAAGGCGGCGTTGAAGAACAGCGACGACCCGAACGCGCCCGATAATTTTGTGAACGCCGCGCGAAATTTTGGGAAATCGGGTGAGAAAGACCGGGCTGTTGAATTATTGAAAAAAGTCAAAAAAGATTATCCGACATCCACCGCTGCGCGTGATGTGGACCGCTACATGGCCGAGGTGAGCGCCTGATTTTTGAAACCGTACTTGCTACAATGCTAATAGGTTTTTATATTCGTTCCGCACGTTGTTCGTTCTTTTGCCACGTTTTTTCCAACGATAAGATTCCTTCATGGTAACTGACTTTGGCAGAATTTTAATCTTTCTCCTTATCGGTGCTGTGTTTACCGGAGGGGGTTTTATCGCTTCATGGGTGCTCCGTCCCCGGAGGCCGTATCCCGGCAAGCTGTCAACGTATGAATGCGGGGAAGAGCCTGTCGGCAATTCGCGGGTAAAGTTCAATGTCCGTTTTTATGTTGTCGCGCTCATCTTTCTTGTCTTCGACGTTGAAGTCGTGTTTCTTTTTCCGTGGGCGCTTGTCTTCAAAGAGTTTGGCATGTTTGCGTTCATTGAGATGGTTGTTTTTCTCGTTATCTTGATCGTCGGATATGCGTATGTTTGGGTCAAGGGAGATCTGGATTGGGATAAACCGATGCCGAAAGTGTCACGGTATGTAAAGGGAGTCGGCGTTGTTTCGGATGAAACTTCTGATGTCAACGAACAAGTAGCAGCGTAGGGAAAAAGCGATGGGACTCCTCGACAAACAATTCGACAACAGCAATATCGTCATTACGTCGCTCGACAATTTGCTGAACTGGGCGCGCCTTTCGTCGCTCTGGCAAATGCAGTTCGGGCTTGCATGCTGTGCGATCGAAATGATGGCAGCGTCAGCGTCCAATTTTGATATGATGCGTTTCGGTGTTATCCCGCGTGCGACGCCGCGCCAGTGCGACGTGATGATTGTTTCAGGAACAGTGACCCTGAAGATGGCGTCGCGGATCAAAAGGCTGTACGACCAGATGTCCGAGCCGCGATATGTAATTTCGATGGGTAGCTGCTCGAATTGCGGCGGGCCGTACTGGGAACACGGGTACCACGTATTGAAAGGGGTCGACCGGGTTATTCCGGTCGATGTCTATGTGCCGGGCTGCCCGCCCCGCCCCGAAGCACTGATTGAAGGATTGATGAAGCTGCAGGAAAAAGTGCGAAACGAAAGCCTTGCTAAAAAGAAAATTTCGTAACTCGAAGGACGATCGATCAGCCGTATGACTCCCCAAGAAATTGCAGACAAACTAACGGCCAGGTTTAGCGGTGTCCCCGATATGGGCATCGAAGCCAAACCTGACAACCCCGTTGACCCCTACATAAAAATTTCCGCCAATCACATTATTGAAGCAGCAAAGTTTCTTCGCGATGACGAAGAGATGCTTTTTGATTTTCTTTCATGTCTATCCGGCGTCGATTTGAAAGGGAGGCTTGCGGTCGTCTATCAATTGTTTTCCATGGTAAAGCGGCATAAGATAACGCTGAAAGTCGAAGTCCCCACCGATGCTCCGAGCGTTCAATCGGTTGAATCAATTTGGAAAACTGCTAACTGGCACGAGCGCGAAGCGTTCGATTTGTACGGCATCACCTTTATCGGCCATCCTGATTTACGGCGAATCCTTCTGCCATACGATTGGGAAGGGCATCCTCTCCGGAAAGATTATCAGGTGCCCGAGTTTTACAATGGGATGAAAGTTCCGTATTAAACACGTTGACAATTATGGCTGAAACTACGGCAGCTCCGCCGGTTACCTCGAGCGGAAAACCTCTTCGGACTGAAGAGATGATCATCAACATGGGACCGCAGCATCCGTCGACACACGGTGTGCTGCGGCTTGAGCTCATTGTTGACGGAGAAATTGTTGTTGACGTTATTCCTCACATCGGCTACCTGCACCGGTGTTTCGAGAAGCATTGCGAGCATATGACGAATTACCAGCAGGTGATTCCGTATGTTGACAGGATGGATTATGTTTGTTCGATGAACAACGAATTCGCCTTTGTCGTTGCGGCCGAGCGGCTGTTGAAGATTCAGGTTCCGGAACGGGTCGAATACATTCGCGTGATCATGGCGGAGCTCCAGCGGATCGCAAGCCACTTGATCGCTGTGGGAACGTATGGCATTGACATCGGCGCGTTTACGCCCTTTCTCTATTGTTTCCGCGACAGGGAGAAGATTCTCGACCTGTTCGAAATGACTTGCGGCGCGCGCTTGCTCTATAATTATATGTGGATCGGCGGACTCTCGCACGACATCCCGTCCGAATTTGTTGGACGGGCGAAGGAATTCTGTTCGTATTTTAAGCCGCAGATTCGCGACTTCAACAACCTGCTGACCTATAACGAAATTTTCGTAAAACGAACTGCAAACACAGGCATCCTGCCCGCGGACGTCGCAGTCAACTACGCATGCAGCGGACCGATGCTTCGGGGCTCCGGGGTCAACTGGGATTTGCGCCGCGACGATCCGTATTCCGTCTATCATAAATTCGAATGGGACGTTGCCGTCGGCACGGGAGAAACGGGTCCGGTCGGCAGCTGCTGGGATCGGCACATCGTGCGGATGAAGGAAATGGAGCAAAGTGTGCGGATTATCGAGCAGGCGCTTGCACAAATTCCGGACGGCGATGTACAGTCGGCAATTCCGAAACGCATCCGCCCGAATCCGGGCGAGGTCTATGCCCGCACGGAATCGCCCCGCGGTGAGCTTGGATTTTATATTGTGAGCGACGGTACCGGCACACCGTACCGCATCAAAGCACGTTCGCCGGGGTTTGTCAATTTGAGTGTTATCAACGAAATTGCCCGGGGAGGGATGATAGCCGACCTCGTTGCCATTATCGGCAGCATCGACATCGTTCTCGGCGAAGTCGACAGGTGAAAACAATGAGCAATCAACAATTAACATTTTCATCGACAAATCTTTTTTTCTAAATTCTTGTTTCAGTCATCCGATGCAATAAAGTTTCTATGGAACAATTTCTCACGTCTCTTGTCGGCAATACGCTCGTGGTGAACGTTATCATGGCGGTGATTCCGTTGCTCTTCATCTTACCGTACGCGCTTGTCGTCATCTATCTTGAGATGAAAATTGCCGCTCACATGCAGGACCGCGTTGCCTATATGCGCACGGGCTGGCACGGCACGCTGCAGCCGATAGCCGATATGCTGAAGCTCCTTCAAAAAGAAGACACAATCCCTGCCGCCGCGGATAAGCTCTTATTTATCATCGCCCCGTACATCGTTTTCATTGGAACGTATGCTGCCTTCGCGGCGTTGCCGTTCAGCTCTTCGTTCATCGGCAGCAATATCAATATCGGTATCTTCTACATCGTTGCCATCTCGTCGCTCGTCGTGGTTGGATTGCTCATGGCCGGATGGGCGTCGAACAACAAATGGTCGCTTTTCGGAGCGCTTCGCTCGGCTGCACAAATCGTCAGCTACGAAATTCCTTCCGCGTTTGCGATCATCGGCGTTGTCATGCTCGCGGGAACAATGAGCCTGCAGGAATTAAGCGCCGTCCAAACCGGCGGCATCATGCACTGGATGATTCTCGGAGGCACGCTTCCGTTGATGAAGAAGCTCTTCGTCATCCCGTTGATGCTTGTCTTGTTTGTGGTCTATTATATTTCGTCGATGGCGGAAGTCAACCGGACTCCGTTCGATATTCCCGAAGCGGAATCGGAACTCGTGCAGGGATATAACACCGAATACAGCGGAATGAAGTTTGCGATTTTTTATCTCGCGGAATACGCAAACCTCTTCGCCGTGTCAGCCGTTGCGACGGTACTCTTTTTCGGAGGATGGGCGAGCCCGTTCAAATCTCTCATGACCGGTCCCTGGTGGAGTTCATTCTGGTTTATTTCGAAAGGAATGCTTTTTGTCTGCCTGAATATCTGGCTTCGCTGGACGCTTCCCCGTCTGCGCGTCGACCAGTTGATGTACATGTCGTGGAAAGTTTTGACGCCGTTTGCTTTTGCCTGTGTGCTTGCACTTGGCCTCGTGTTAGTGTGGTAGAAGAGAAGTGTTGGACGCATTTTACGAGATTGAGAAGACGATTAGGGTTGTTGAGTGAGTTATTGGCAAGGTGTCCGACACCTTGTTGAATCAAGAGGAACGAATGAATCCCGTTCAAGAGTATTTCGACAATATTTATCGCGGCCTTAAAACAGCCGCCGTCGGGATGCAAATTACGTTCAAGCATCTCTTTACGAAAGCGGTGACGATTCAGTATCCGAGCGTGAAGATGAAGCTGCCAGAACGAGCCCGGAACCGGCTGTACGTGAACATGGACGACTGCATCGGCTGCGACCAGTGTTCCATGGCATGCCCGGTGGATTGTATCTCCATCGAAACGATTAAGTCTACTCCCGAAGATAATTTAGGCACGACGTCCACCGGACAAAAGAAACGCCTCCACGTTCCGTTGTTTGACATCGACATTGCAAAATGCTGCTACTGCGGATTGTGCGTCTATCCATGCCCCACCGAATGCATCAAGATGACCGACGTCTACGAGTTCTCGGAATTTGACCGTCACAATTTGATCTACAGTTTCAGCACGATGACGCCTGCCGAAATTGAAACCGCGAAGGCGAAAGCAAAAAAAATGGAAGAAGAAGCCGCTGCAAAGAAGGCAGCCGCTGCACTCGCAGCAAAGGCCGCCGCCGACGCCAAAGCTGCCGCGCAGGCAGCGATTGCCGCCCCGCAGCCGGATGGTTCACAGCAAAAACCGGAATAAGTATGGATCAACTTTCGTCGCTCACGCTGTTTGACATTATTTTTTACTTCTTCGCTCTTATTACAATCGTCTCCGCTGCAATTGTCGTGTTCTCCAGGAACATTGTCCACTCGGCGTTCTCGTTGATGTTTACTTTTTTCGGCGTCGCCGGACTGTATGTAATGCTGAACGCGGATTTCATTGCTGTCACGCAAGTGCTCGTCTACGTTGGCGGCATCCTCGTCCTCATCTTGTTCGGCGTTATGCTGACGACCAAGCTCATCGGCGTTGAAATGAAGATCGGGACGTTGCGCGTGCTGCCGGCTTCAATTCTGGTTGCACTCTTGGTGGGAACATTATGCGGCATCTTTTGGATCACCGATTGGCCGGCTCAGGCAGCGACGAACATTGAACTGCCGCCGACAACCGCCGTTGGCATCGGCAGGGCGTTGATGACGACATACGTGCTTCCGTTCGAAGTTGCTTCCGTCGTACTCCTTGTCGCTATGCTCGGCGCGGCGATGATTGCACGGCGGGAGAGGAAACGGCAGAGTTAAAAGTTGTAAGTTATAGGCTATAAGTTTTAAGCTTGGTTTCTCAAGGTACTGATTACTGAATACTGACAACTGAACACAATGCCCATTCACGTTTCATTAATACACTTCCTGTTCATCAGCGCTATTCTTTTTTCATTCGGCGTCTATGCGGTCATCACACGGCGCAACGCGATAATGGTTCTGATGGGGATTGAATTGATTCTCAATTCGGCTAATATCAATTTTATCGCCTTCGGCCGCTACGGCGCAATGAACCTCGACGGTCAAATGGCCTCGATCTTCGTGATTATTCTCGCTGCATGCGAGGCGGCTGTCGCGCTGGCAATTGTCCTGAACATCTATCAGCAGTTCAATACCGTGAATGTGGACGAAGTGGATTCAATGAGAGAGTGAACGGCGTTCGCGTCTGTTTGAAGCTGCATTGTTTAATTCATCCTTGACAATTTTTTTATGACTCAAGAATTACTGCTTCAGCTTTCGACTGCTATTCTGCTGTTGCCGCTGTTTAGTTTTTTGCTTCTCATTTTTTTCGGGAAAAAACTTCCGCGGCAGGGCGATGTGATTGCGACTTCGATCCTCGGCCTCTCGCTGCTGATGTCCGTAGGAATTCTCTTCACAAAGCTGATCTTCTTCCATGACGAACTGCTGAACTACACGTTCACATGGGTTGATTTCAAAACCGTTGCCGGCATCGGCCATTTGAAACTCGACCTCGGCATCATGATCGACAACGTAACGGCGATCATGCTTGTCGTCGTTACGCTCATCAGTTTTCTCGTCCATTTGTTCTCAACCGCTTATATGAGCGGGGACATCCGCTATTCGCGCTACTTCGCCTATCTCGGCTTTTTCTCCTTCTCGATGCTCGGCATCGTCATCACGAATAACTTTTTCATGATGTACGTGTTCTGGGAGCTTGTCGGTATCAGCTCCTATCTGCTCATCGGCCATTGGTATGAAAAGAAATCCGCTTCGGACGCCTCGATGAAAGCGTTCATCGTCAACCGTATCGGCGACGTGGGCATGTTTATCGGCATCAATATTCTTTGGGCGAATTTTCACACGCTGACATTCGAAGGAATTTTTTCCGCTATCGCGAACGGGCATATCCCGTTCGACAGCAACCCGTGGCTGACCGCCGCCGGCATCTTGATTTTCTGCGGCGCGGTCGGAAAATCGGCGCAGTTCCCTCTGCACGTCTGGCTTCCCGATGCGATGGAAGGCCCCACGCCGGTCAGCGCATTGATTCATGCCGCAACGATGGTCGCTGCCGGCGTGTATCTTATCGCACGCGTGTTCCCGATGATGACCGCCGACGCGCTTGTCTTTATTGCCTACATCGGGGCGATTACGGCATTCATCGCAGCAACAATTGCCATTGCACAGAATGATATCAAGAAAGTCCTCGCGTATTCGACGGTGAGCCAGCTTGGGTACATGGTGATGGGATTGGGAGTCGGCGCCTACACGGCCGGGTTCTTCCATCTGGTAACTCACGCCGCATTTAAGGCAGGATTATTTTTGGGATCGGGCTCCGTCATTCATGCGATGCACAAGGCACTTCATCATCAGGACGACCATCACACCGACGCGCAGGACATTCGTAACATGGGCGGATTGAAAAAGAAGATGCCCATTACATTCTGGGCTTTTGTCGTCTACACGCTGGCAATTTCCGGGGTGCCGCTAACGTCGGGGTTCTTGAGCAAGGATGAGATTTTGGCGGGAACGCTGGCGTTCGGGAATCTTACCGGCCACACCCTCATACCGATTATCGGATTTTTGGTCGCTGGATTGACTGCATTCTACATGTTTCGTCTTGTGATCCTCACGTTTTTGGGAGAACATAAAGACGCAGCGCGCTTCGAGCATCTTCATGAATCGCCGAAGCCCATGACCATCCCTCTTATCGTTCTTGCATGCTTGTCGTTTTTTGTCTTTTACAGCTTCAACCCGTTCGGCGCGTCGAGCGGCTGGTTTTTCCATGCGGTTGAAAGGCCGATGAGCGTTGTGCCGAATGTTGTCGCTGCCGCTTCCGCTGAGATGTTTGAAGAAGCAGTCCACAACGCACATCTCACCGCTATGTACTTGTCGTTGTCGGTTGCCGGACTCGGCATTCTTTTCGCCTTTGCGACCTATTACTGGAAAAAGATCAACGCTGAGAGAATTGCGCAAGCCCTGTCTCCGGTCCATTCATTCCTTGTCAACAAATGGTATTTCGATGAATTGTACCATGCGACGGTGGTCTCCGGAACGGTCGGTTTCTCCCGTATTTTGGCATGGTTCGACATCAAAGTGATCGACGGGATTGTGAACGGTGTCGCTTCGGTAACGCGGTTGACGTCATTTGCGAGCGGCAGGTTTGACAGTATTGTTGTCGACGGCATCGTGAATTTTCTCGCATACCTTACCGGGCTGTTCGGACTGATGCTCCGGAAGATTCAAACAGGCCGGGTTCAAACATATATTGCCTTTGTCTTGTTCGGCGTGATGGTTTTCTTTTTTATCTACCGCGCGGTGTAATGAAAAGTTTTGGCAAAACAAACTATTAGGAACTTTTCGCTATGGCATTTACGATCCTTCATATCGGCATACTCACGTGGATAACGTTCCTTCCGGTTGTCGGAATGATCATCGTCCTTCTGCTCCCTAAGAACAACAACAATGCAACGCGCTGGGTGTCGCTTGCGATCACCATCCTGCAAGTTGTGCTCGCGGGAATCATCTACATGAATTTTAATCGCGGCCTGGCCGGTATCAACAATGCCGATACGATGCAGTTCAAAGAGCTCTTTACGTGGATAGACATCAAAAGCGTTTCGTGGTTTGGGCGCATTCATATCGACTATTTTGTCGGCATTGACGGCATCAGCGTGCCGATGGTTCTTCTGACGGCGCTCATTTCGTTCGTAGCCGTCATTTCATCGTGGAAGATCGAGAAATCACTCAAAGGATATTTCGCGCTTCTTCTCCTGCTCGACACCGGCATGATGGGCGTTTTTGTTGCGCTCGATTTTTTCCTTTTCTATGTTTTTTGGGAGATCATGCTGCTGCCGATGTATTTTCTTATCGGAATATGGGGAGGGCCGAGGCGTGAATATGCCGCGATCAAGTTCTTCATCTACACATTGTTTGGTTCGGTGCTGATGCTTCTCGCCCTGCTCGCGCTCTATTTCAGCGTGAGTGTTGCAGACCCGGCGACGGGGGAGAAGATTCACACGTTCAACATGCTCGCGATGATGAACCCGGCGAACTTTGCGCCGGACTCGATTCTCGCCGGACTCAATACCTATTGGCGGTACGTCGCGTACGTTGCTCTCTTCATCGGGTTCGCCATCAAAGTACCTCTCTTTCCATTTCATACATGGCTCCCGGATGCGCACGTCGAGGCGCCGACGGCGATCAGCGTTATCCTTGCCGGTGTGTTGTTGAAGATGGGGACGTACGGTTTGATGCGCGTTGCGTTTCCGATCTTCCCCGATGCGGCGATGCACTATTTGTACCCCCTGGCGTTCATCGGGTTCATTAATATTGTGTACGGCGCTCTATGCGCGATGGCGCAGAAAGATTTCAAAAAACTGATTGCCTATTCGTCCATCAGCCACATGGGCGTTGTTATTCTTGGAATGACGGCAATGAATACTCAGGGAATGATGGGCGCCGTTTTCCAAATGTTCAACCACGGCACAATCACCGCAATGCTCTTCTTGATTGTCGGCGTTATTTACGACCGGACGCACACGCGGGGGCTCGATGACTTCGGCGGCTTGATGAACCAGATGCCGAAATACTCTGCCGTGATGGTGATTGCATTTTTCGCCGCTCTCGGTTTGCCCGGGCTCAGCGGCTTCATCTCCGAAGCGTTCTCGTTCCTCGGCGCGTTCCAAACTTTCCGCTGGCTGACGATTGCATCAACTCTCGGTATCGTGCTCACGGCGGCCTACATGTTATGGACGCTGCAGCGCGTCTTTCTCGGAACTCTCCCCGACAGATGGAAAGATCTGCCGGATATTAACGGGAGAGAATTGGTCGCCCTCGTCCCTCTTGCGGTCATAGTCATTTTCTTAGGCATCTATCCTGCGCCGATGCTGGACTTGATGAATGCGTCGGCAAATTATCTTGTCGACTTCGTCCGGGGAGGCGCGGGTGTAGCTTTGCTCGGCAAGTAAATTCACCATGAAAGAACAGTCAATCTCATGCTTGACCAAATCCTCTTAAGTTTAGGTTTCGTCCGTCCCGAATCCGCGCTCGTGTTCACGTTTCTCAGCGCGATCGTTGCCGACCTTGTGTCCAAACGAAAGGCAATTGTGGCAGGAATTGTCCTCGGCGGATTTGCCGCGACGGCATATTACGTCGCGGAAGAAATGGGCGTAAACGTCTCGGCGTTCAACAATATGTTGGCGGTCGACCCCTTCTCCGTGTTCTTCAAATTCGTGATCATTGCGAGCGCTCTCATTATCGTGATGTTCTCGCTTGCGTCGAATGAAGTGAACTCGTCATTCCGCCGGATCGGCGAATACTATGCGCTGCTCGTAGCGATGACGATGGGAATGTTCCTGATGGTGGGCTCCTCGAATCTGCTCATGATGTATCTTTCGCTCGAATTGACGAGCATTAGCTCATACATCCTAGCCGGTTTCACAAAAGAGGCTCCCAATTCTGCGGAGGCATCGTTGAAGTATGTTATTTACGGAGCGCTTTCATCGGGCTTCATGCTGTACGGCATTTCCATAATTTACGGACTGACCGGATCTCTGGATATTTATTCTATCAATCAGGTTCTAACGCAAGGCGGTGCGGGGAAGCTTGCTCTGCTCATCGCCGGTGTTCTTGCGCTCGCCGGTTTCGGATATAAAATTTCCGCAGTGCCGTTCCATTTTTGGACGCCCGATGTGTATGAAGGCGCTCCTATCACAATTACGGCTTTTCTCTCAGTTGGTTCGAAGGCTGCGGGCTTTGCAATGCTGATGCGCTTTTTGAAGGTGGCATTCACCAATACGGCGATCCTGAATGCGCCTCTTGGATTGTGGACGACCATAAAAGGATTTGAGCTGACCAATGTCATCATCATTATCTCGGTGCTGACGATGACACTCGGAAATCTTGTAGCAATCTGGCAGGACAACGTTAAGCGGCTCCTCGCATATTCAAGCATCGCTCAAGCCGGCTACATGCTGCTGGGCCTTGTCGTACTGGGCAACGACGGTTATGCCGCAACGATGATTTATTTTGTCGTCTACTTATTCATGAATCTCGGCGCATTTTATGTTGTCATGCTCGTTTCCAATAAAACGGGGAGCGAGCAGATTCGCGATTATAAAGGACTTGGCTCGAGGGCACCCTTCCTTGCAGTCGCTATGGCTATTTTCCTCATCTCTCTTACTGGATTGCCGCCGACCGCCGGTTTTATCGGAAAGCTGTATTTATTTGCCGCACTGATAAGGGCAAAATTAATCTGGCTAGCGATCGTTGGTGCGTTAAACAGCGTTGTTTCCCTCTACTACTATGTCAGAATTTTCCGCAACATGTTCCTGCGCGATGCAGAAGGATCGACTGAACCATTAGCTTTTGAAGCATCGGACTTGGTTCTATTGGCCGTTCTCCTCGTCCCAACGCTGGCGCTTGGCCTTTACTTTGGTCCGCTTGTCGAGTTTGCGCAATCTTCCGTGGCGATGTTCGGTGTAAAGTAATTTTTTTTCTGCTCGTCATCGCACCAAAATAAGAATCCATGAGAGTAAGTATTTCATTCCTTGTACTAATACAATGACTTAGAAAAGGTTGTGCCGGTCAGTTTCGAAAGGAGGGGATCCTTGTTTCTTCGTTCAGTTTTTCTTCCCGTCGCGTTCCTTTTTTCTTTTTCCACAATTTTTTCCCAAACTAATTTCTGGAAGCCTGTTAACGGCCCGTCGGGGGAAGCTGTGTGGTCTTGGAATATTTTATCTTTCAAATTGGTCATCCATTTATCGTTCTACTGACCACGGCACAACGTGGAAGGACGTGTTTGATGCCCCTTCAGGCTCTTCCTTTTCACTCCGCAATCGGCGGTGATTCGAAAGGGAATGTTTATGCCGCCATAGAACACGGGGGTGTTTATTTTTCAGCAGATACCGGGAGCCAGTGGACAGTTGAAAATTTCGGCTTACCTCGTGCCACGATCAATGGTCTCGCTTTTAACGCGCGTGGAAGAGTATGCGCAGCGAGCGACAACGGTGTCTTTTATCACGATAGAGACAGCGTTCTCTGGCACTCTTTCAATGATGGCTTGACAGTTTTACAAACCGCTTGTATTGCAGTAGATTCGGAGGGATATGTCTATGCAGGAACACTGGGAGGCGGTGTCTTTCAAAGTGCCTTATCCACGGTAATCTCAGTTCATGAAAATGATAGTTTTGTCCCATCGCCAAATTACCTTGACCAGAACTACCCGAATCTTTTCAACCCGTCAACCCGGATCCAATACGGTGTGGTGGGCCGACAGTACGTTGAAATCACTCTTTACAATATTCTGGGACAATTAGTGCGCTATCTTGCGCAGGAGTGGAAAAATCCTGGAAAGTATTTTGTCGATTTCAATGGCGCGGGACTTGTTAGTGGAATGTATATCTATCGAATGAGGCTTTAGGGAAAGACCTCATCTTTCAGCGGCGCAAAGACGATGCTGTTGCTGAAGTGATATGAAAATGGAGCCGTCCGATTTTTTTTACAACTTCGGATTGCTTCTGCAATACTTCTCATTTCCCCCTTCCATCGCCAACACAAAAGCGCAGTGATGTCCGCAGTAATCCTGCTCAGGACCAGATTCGCGCTTATTTCTTTTTCCCAGTGATCTTTTCTACAATGATCCGAATTCCCTCCAGCACAAGCGTCGGCTCGTGCTTGTTGATGATCTTCGTATGTTGCATCATCAATTCCGAAAATCCCCCCGTTGCGATGACCGTAGGATAATCGTCGATCTCCTTCGAAATGCGGCGGATCATTGTTTCCATCGAATCCAGCGCGCCATAAAGAATTCCGGACTGCATGCTGTGTACGGTATTTTTCCCTATAATAGTTTTTGGGAAGTGGATGTCGATCTTCGGCAATTTAGCGGCTCGCCGGTGCAGTTCGGCTGCAGAAGTTTCAATGCCCGGCGCAATAACACCGCCCAAGTATTCGCCCCCTTTTGAGATCACGTCAAACGTTGTTGCGGTTCCGAAGTCAACGATCACGAGCGGACCTTTATACTTGGCATAACCGGCAACTGCATTGCAAAGCCTGTCGGCACCGACCGATGACGGGTCGTCGACGAGCACTTTGATCCCGGGAAGAATGGAGGAAGAAACTACAATCGGTTCGGCCTTGAAATATTTCTTCGACATTCGCTGCATGACGTCGGTCAAATTAGGGACGACGGACGAAATTCCGACCGCAGAAATCTTCTTTACTGCAATTCCCGCATCATCGCAGAATGTCCGGACGAGCGCGCCGAATTCGTCTTCAGTCCGCGTTACATAACTTGTCACGCGCCAATCGCCGAGAAGTTTTTTCTGGTCGTAAATCCCGAATACCGTGTGTGTGTTTCCGATATCGACTGTAAGGATCATAGTATTCCGTTATGATTGTTTTTGTTAATGACCTTTTTTCTAATTTCTAATTCATAATTCGAAACATCTGAAAAATAGTATCACGCGAATCCCGAAGGTCCCAAAGGGATTTCTTTGGAAGATGGCTTCGCCAGACGCTGGCAAAGCCATCCCTTCGGGAAAAGACGCATATGCTTCATTTCTAATATACTTTGCGCGAGACAAGCTTTCCTGATTATTCAGAAGTCTCAATTCTTACTACCCAATCGTCACATCCCCGGCAAAAACCTCGCGCCGGGTTCCGTCGATTTCTTCTATTACGAGGGCGCCATTAGCCGCCACATCGATTGCTTTGGCTTTTATTGATGAACGATGTTCCGCGATTGTGATGGCCGAGCCCAGCATTGTTGCGCGTTGTTTCCACTCGTCGAGAAGCATATGCGGTGAAAACTGACGCAGTTGTTCAAACCGGTATTCCAATTCTCCGATGACGGCACAAAGCAGGCGCACACGGTCAATATCCTGCTGTGAATGAAGTTTCAATGAAGTAGCTTTTTCTTTGATGTCGTTCGCAAACTCCGTTTGATTGACGTTGATCCCAATGCCGAAAATCATGCTCATAACTGCTTCGTTTTGCGTAGCTGATTCGATCAGCATCCCGGCTACTTTCTTACCGTCTATTAACAGATCGTTCGGCCATTTGCATTCGATTGCAGATTTCGTCTCCTGCTCAATCCCGTCTGCGACGGCTAACGCCGCGGCAAAAGGGAGCATTCGGATTTTTTCCTGGATGAAGGAAGGACGTGTCACCACCGAAAAAAGCAGGTTCATTCCTTTTTGCGATTGCCATTGACGCCCTTGGCGCCCCTTTCCGGCCGTCTGTTCATCGGCGATGATCAGCGTTCCGTTCGGGCATTCGCTTTCTTCTAAAGACCGAGCGAAAGTATTTGTCGAATCAATCGAGTCGAAAGTGTAGATTCTTTTTCCAAGAACTTGTGCCCGCAGCGATCTTCGTATATCCTGTTCGTTGATCATTTGTTATGGGATGAGGATGACGTAAATCCTTCTTTGTCCACAACCGGACGACGTGCCGCGTTGGCAAGTTTCCAACCCGTATAAAACACCAAACGCGATCGTTTTGTCAGAATGCCGAAATTTATTTTTTCGACTTTATCCGTCGGCCGGTGATAATCTTCATGTTCCCCGTTGAAGTAGAAGATAATCGGGATGTTCTTCCGTGCGAAATTGTAATGGTCGCTTCGGCGGTAGTACTGATGGGGGTCCGATTCGTCGTCGTATGTATAATCGAGATTGAGTTTCACGCTCTCATCGTTCGCTTTTCTGCTGATAGAATCCAATTCGGTGCTCAGTTTGTCCGAGCCGATGATGTACACGTAATTCGTGTCGTTTATTTTTTCATGGTCCGGGTCGAATCTTCCTATCATGTCCGCATTCAAATCCGTGATAGTCTTTTCCAGCGGAATCGTGGGATGCTCCGTGTAGAACAACGAACCGAGCAGGCCCTTTTCTTCTCCGGCAACGGAGAGAAACAGAAGACTTCGTTTTGACGGTTGTTTCATGGAGGTGAATGCGTGGGCAATCTCAAGGAGCGAACATGTCCCCGAGCCGTCGTCGTCGGCACCGTTATAGATCTCGCCGGTGGAAATGTTCTTGCCGAGGTGATCGTGATGTGCCGAAAACACGACATATTCGTTTTTTAGCAGAGAATCGCATCCGGGAAGAACTCCGATGACGTTTTCCGAATACACATCCTCCCGGTGCATCGTAAGTGCCAGTGTCACCGTTGAGCCCTTGACTGTAAAGGACTCTCGTTTTTTCGTTGAATCTATTTCGCGCTGCAAGTCTTCAACAGTCTTTCCCGACGCGCGCAACAATTCGTTTGCAATATTTTTGCTGACCGAGAACATCGGCACATCAGTGCGGAGTCGCTGCGGGATTGTAATTAATCCTCGGATCAAATCGTCCTGCTGC
Organism: uncultured Chitinophagaceae bacterium; assembly: GCA_964642725.1. Lineage (GTDB taxonomy): Bacteria > Bacteroidota > Ignavibacteria > UBA10030 > UBA8401 > JAGVPT01. The sequence goes on along the minus strand of CAZXQG010000004.1, from coordinate 84,313 downwards.
TCTTTAAAGGCATCCTTCATCGTTCTCCCTTTCAGGTCCTCGACAACTAACACGGCTGCCGCTCCGCCTCGCTGGGCAAAAATTCTCTTCGCAATTGCTGAACCGACCGCGCTGTTCTTAGCAAAAAAGCTCGTTGTATCTTCCTCAAGGGGGGCTCCGTGAAGGACAAGAACGATTCTTCCGCTGTAATTCTTCGTTGAATCGTATTCAGTATAGTGCAAACTTTTTGAATTAATGCCGTAGCCGACGAACTCGATTTCTCCGGAAATCGTGGTATCTCTTCCGGAAGCGTGCGGAATGTACTCTACGCCGAACTCGCGCCATTCTTTTGTTTCTCCAGAGGCTGAGGTCTTCAAATAACTTCTCGTGTCTACGGTAATATGTACGACGGGAAAGTGTTGAAAGTACGTTCCGCTGTCTCCGGCAGGTTGTAATCCCATAAGCTCAAATTGAGAGGCAAGGTAACGTGCCGCTAATTCCTGTCCGCGAAATGAAGTTTCTCGTCCTTCAAATTCGTCCGACGCTATCAGTGTTAATTGTGCTTTGAGGCGATCTGCCGTTATTAACTTCATCGCTTCCAAACCCACGCCATTAGGGTCTGAGGCGCAAAGCTTGTTTTCTCCCAACAAAAGTCCGCCAAGGATAATAAAAAGCGTGAGCAGTTCTTTTTTCATGGAACGATTCGAGAAGCGAAAAAGTGTAAAAAAATTTTGCCTCAAGGTAACGAATTCTTGAGCGAAAAGTCAAGGAATCATTTGATTTCAACTTACCCGCCAAGTTGGCAAGCCTATCGATATTTGGCAGGAAATTCGATTTAGGTTCTGCCATCATGGCAATATGCAGTAATGAGAGATCCAAAAAACTACCGAAAATGAGCTAAAAATCAGGTATCACCCTGGCACGATGGTTGCGTTATCCTAATGCAAAAATAATTTCTATCGCAAATACTTAGACTCTTTTATTCACAAGGAGAATTCATTATGGCCGGAAAAATAATTGGTATCGACTTGGGGACAACTAATTCGGTTGTCGCAGTCATGGAAGGCAACGACCCTGTTGTTATCGCAAATGCAGAGGGAATGCGAACAACTCCGTCTGTCGTTGCTTTTGCGAAAAATGGTGAGAGGTTGGTCGGGCAGCCTGCTAAGAGGCAAGCGGTGACGAACTCGCAGAACACGGTCTTTTCCATTAAGCGGTTTATGGGAAGGTTTATGAACGAGGTGAGCGAAGAGATGAAGCTTATTCCGTACAAAGTTGTTACGGGAGAAAGCAACACTGCCCGCGTTCAAGTAGGGGACCGCGTGTATTCGCCCCCTGAAATTTCTGCGATGATCCTTCAGAAGATGAAGCAAACGGCGGAGGATTATCTCGGACAGAAAGTGACTGAAGCAGTCATCACCGTGCCGGCATACTTCAACGATGCACAGCGGCAGGCGACAAAAGAAGCGGGTGAGATCGCTGGGCTGAACGTCCGGCGCATTATCAACGAGCCGACAGCTGCAGCATTGGCGTACGGCTTGGACAAGAAACACAAAGATTCCAAAGTGGCGGTCTTCGACCTTGGCGGAGGAACATTTGATATTTCGGTCCTCGAACTCGGCGACGGCGTTTTTGAAGTGAAATCGACGAACGGCGATACGCATCTCGGCGGCGACAACTTCGACCAGCGATTGGTCGACTATATTGCCGACGAATTTAAGAAGACAGACAGCATCGATCTCCGCAAGGATCCGATGGCGCTGCAGCGTTTGCGTGAAGCAGCGGAAAAAGCAAAGATGGAACTTTCACAGTTGAACCAGACTGAGATCAATTTGCCGTTCGTTACAGCGACCGCGGAAGGTCCGAAACACTTAAACTTAAACCTGACACGCGCAAAGTTCGAGCAGCTTGTTGATGATCTCATCAAGAAATGTATTCCTCCGGTGGAAAGAGCGTTGAAGGATGCGAACCTGCAGCCGAATCAGATCGACGAGATCATTCTTGTCGGCGGTATGACGCGAGTCCCGCGGGTTCAACAGCTCGTGAAAGATATTTTTGGAAAAGAAGGACATAAGGGTGTCAACCCGGATGAAGTCGTCGCAATCGGTGCGGCAATTCAGGGCGGCGTTCTTTCCGGGGACGTAACCGACGTCCTGTTGCTCGACATTACGCCGCTCTCGCTCGGCATTGAGACGCTTGGAAGCGTGATGACAAAATTGATTGATGCGAACACGACAATTCCGACGCGCAAAAGTGAAGTGTTCAGCACTGCGTCGGACAATCAAACCTCGGTTGAAATTCACATCCTCCAAGGCGAACGCCCGTTGGCGAACGACAACCGCACGCTTGGAAGATTCCATCTTGACGGACTTCCGCCGGCACCGCGGGGTGTACCTCAGGTAGAGGTTATCTTCGATATCGACGCAAATGGCATGCTGCATGTTCTCGCCAAAGACAAAGCGACGAACAAGGAGCAAAGCATCCGTATCACTTCCTCCTCCGGTTTGAGCAAGGAAGAGGTCGAAAAGATGAAGAAGGATGCGCAGGCTCATTCGGCGGAAGATGCAAAACGAAAAGAAGAGGTCGAACTGAAGAATCAGGCGGACAATCTTGTCTTCTCTACCCGAAAGCAGGTGAAAGATCTTGGCGAGAAGATGGATGCCGAAACAAAATCAAAACTTGAGTCGGCGGCAACCGCACTTGAGGAAGCGATCAAGGCGAATAACGCGGCCGATATCAAGGCCAAAATGGAAGCCTTAAATGCTATATGGAATGAAGCTTCCACCAAGATGTACGAGGCGGCGAAACAAGCCGGTCCGCAGCCGGGTGCTCAAGCGGGCCCGGAACAGGGTCCAGATCCGGGTCAACATGCTTCATCCGAGAAGAAAGATGATAAAAAAGTGGAGAATGCAGACTTCGAAGTAGTGGATGACAAGTGATGTGATTACTCGGATTACGCAGATTTAACGCAGATTTTCCCGAGGGGATTCCTTCGGAAGAGATTGCGCAGATTAACGGAAGGCGAGGACATCCTCGCCTTTTGTATTAGTACCCGTTATTTTCGGCCGGTCTTAGAAAAAGGATCTATTTGGTGTGACTCAAGATCTGATTTCCAGCCGAAAGACAAACAGAAAGCAATAGAATTTGTGATGGAAAAGAAAGCAGGGAAGAAAACTGAAGAACAAGAGATCGGAGAAGATAAGTGATTGCACCAGCAAACGGCAGTCAGGACTCGATGGATAAGGCGGAATGGACACACAAGGAGCCCCCGACTCAGAACTAACAACTTACAACAAAGAACTGAAACATGAATTTCAACAAATTTACAATCAAATCTCAGGAAGCGGTTCAGAACGCACAGGAAATTGCTTCGAGCTACGGCAATCAATCGATCGAGCCTGAACATCTTTTTGCGGCTCTTGTACAGGACTCTGAAGGAATCGTTATCCCAATTTTGCAGAAGCTTGGTACGAATATTAACTACGTCAAAATCAAAGTCAATGAGGTGGTTGAAAAACTTCCGAAGATCCAAGGAACGAGCCAGCAGCATATCTCGGGATCGCTGCAGAGAATCTTTGACCAAGCGCAGAAGGAAGCGGAGAACCTTAAAGACGAGTTTGTGAGCACAGAGCATTTACTCCTCGCGTTGCTCGACGAAAAACAAAACGCCGCGGCGAAATTGCTGATAGACCAAGGAGTGACGAAAGAGAGCGTGCTCAAGGCATTGAAGGATGTCCGCGGTTCACAGCGCGTGACCGACCAAAATCCGGAAGACAAATTTCAGCCGCTTGAAAAGTTCGGCCGCGATTTGAACGAGCTTGCTCGAAAAGGAAAACTCGACCCGGTTATCGGCCGCGAGGAAGAAATCCGCCGGGTGCTGCAGGTGTTGTCCAGGAGGACAAAAAATAATCCCGTTCTCATCGGAGAGCCGGGCGTTGGAAAAACAGCTATTGCAGAAGGACTGGCGCATCGCATCATTCAAGGGGACGTGCCTGAGAATCTGAAAACAAAACGCATTATTGCGCTGGATATGGCGGCGATGATTGCGGGAGCAAGTTTCCGAGGGCAGTTTGAGGAACGGATGAAAGCGGTATTGAAAGAAGTCGAGGACTCCCACGGCAACATCATTTTATTCATCGACGAACTTCATACCCTTGTCGGGGCCGGCGCGGCACAAGGGGCAGTTGACGCCTCAAACATGCTGAAGCCCGCGCTTGCTCGCGGCGACTTGCGCGCAATCGGTGCGACGACGCTGGATGAATACAGGAAGTACATTGAAAAAGATCCTGCGCTTGAACGCCGGTTTCAGCCGATTTTGATAGACGAACCGAATGTCGAAGACACGATTTCAATCCTGCGCGGGCTCAACGACCGCTACGAAGTGCATCATGGCGTCCGCATCACGGATGCCGCGATTGTCGCCGCAGCGCAATTAAGCTACCGGTACATCTCGGATAGATTTTTGCCGGACAAAGCGATCGACCTCATTGACGAGGCGGCCGCGAAACTGCGCATTGAGATTGATTCCATGCCGGAAGAGCTGGACGTTGTCGAACGAAAAGTAAAGCACCTTGAGATCGAATCCGAAGCTGTGAAGCGTGAACTTACTGCAGAGTATGCCGACGAATCGGACAAGGCCGCTATTGCAGGTCATCTCCAGCAAATCAAGCATGACTTGGCTGAATTGAACCAGAAGCGGAACGAGTTGAAAGCCCACTGGCAGGTTGAAAAAGAATTGATTCAATCGATCCGCTCGATGAAGGAAGAAATTGAGCGCGTGCGAATTGAAGCCGACAAGAAAGAACGTGAAGGTGATTTAGGAAAAGTTGCAGAGCTGCGGTACGGCGTCCTTACAGGCCTCGACAAAAAAATAAAAGCGGCGACGGCAAAGCTTGCCGATGCTCAAAAGGATCACAAGATGTTGAAAGAAGAAGTAGACGCCGAAGACATTGCGGAAATCGTGTCCAAGTGGACCGGTATTCCCGTAACACGAATGTTGGAAAGCGAGAGAACAAAACTGGTGCATCTCGAAGACAAAATTCACGAACGCATGGTAAACCAGGAAGAAGCGGTGAAAGCGGTGGCGGATGCTATTCGCCGAAGCCGCGCCGGGCTTCAGGACGAAAAGAGGCCGATTGGTTCATTCATTTTTCTCGGTACGACCGGGGTGGGCAAAACGGAACTTGCGCGCTCTCTGGCTGAAGTGTTGTTTGACAATGAGGAAGCTATCGTTCGGATCGACATGAGCGAATATATGGAAAAATTTTCCGTGTCGCGCCTGATCGGCGCGCCTCCCGGTTATGTTGGATACGAGGAAGGCGGTCAGCTTACCGAAGCTGTGCGGCGGAGGCCGTATTCCGTTCTTCTGCTCGATGAAATTGAGAAAGCACACCCGGAAGTTTTCAACGTGCTGCTGCAATTGCTCGACGACGGCCGGTTGACTGATTCAAAAGGACGGACGGTGAATTTTAAAAACACCGTTGTGATCATGACTTCGAACCTCGGGTCGCATCTCATCCAGGAAAAAATATCCGGAGCTGAAAATGATGAAGACTGGGCGAATATTCACGGGGAGCTTCGCGCCCAGTTGTTTGAGATGCTGCGTCAGTCGATACGCCCGGAGTTTTTGAACCGAGTCGATGAAATCATCCTCTTCAAACCGCTCACACGAAACGATATCAAGAAAGTCGTCGATTTACAACTTCATCGTGTTGCAGCCTTGCTCGAGAAGAAAGAAATGACGCTCTCGGTCTCGGATGAAGCGAAAGAGTGGCTCGCGAAACTCGGCTATGACCCGAGCTTCGGGGCGCGTCCGCTTAAGCGGGTTATCCAAAAACATATCGTCAATGCGCTGTCAGAGAGAATTCTTGCCGGGGATTTTTCTGAAAGGGACAATATCGAAATCGTTCTCGATAGAGAAGGAGTTATAGGGTTTCGGAAGTTACAACAATCCGCTTAAATGCGGTGCAGGATGAAAGTACAAAGCATCTTTGCGATGGCTCCCATTCAAATTAGGGCCCTGTCCACGGTAGTGGGGTCTTTTGCTTCTCATTGTAAAAACTGATGTTCACCCTGATCCCGCCGAAAAGCGGCGGGACGCGACGCTCTCCTTCTGAGCCATAGGCTCATGCGCCTCAGGCGCAGAGGCGCTCGGCTTGCTCACGATGAGCCGTCGCGGCGGAGTCTAAGGGCCCAGTTTGGCATCGCTTGAGCTCCGCATTCATTCAAAAGACCCCTCCTCACTGCCCACATTCCATTTGATTTCCCAACAGAAACTTTTTACATTTGTTCACTGCAGGCGAATGGGTACTTTCGATCGGCGGCCTGCCGAGGTGTATTGTTGTCTTCACATTATGTTCGTCGGTGAGAACACGAATGAGTTTAACCGCAGTCGCAATTCCTTTCAGCACCCATCCCGATTTTGAAAACACGCTCCGGCAACTCAGCCAATCATCCAGCATTGAGAGAATATACATTTTCCATGACGGCAGCTATGCTTCATCAATACAAAAATGTGAAGGATTGAAGGCAGGTTCGATGTCTTCCGGCGTTGTGTTGAATTCGCTCTTCAAAAGAGTAGAAAGCAAATACCTATTGCTGGTCACCCAACCGGGCCGAATTGATTTTGGTCAATTCGCTCTTGAGCAATTTCTCTCTGTTGCTGAAGAAACGAACGCGGGAATTGTTTATTCGGACTTTTACGATATAGAAAACGGGGAGAGATATGAACATCCGGTCAATGACTATCAAATTGGAAGCATTCGTGACGGATTTGATTTTGGCTCAGTGATGCTTTTTTCGGTTTCCGCGATTAGGGCGGCCTTAAAGAAATACGGTTCGATTCCAAAAGTTGATGGGGCTGGATTGTACGACTTGCGGTTGAAACTTTCTATTGACCGCCGAGTTTTTCATATCCGGGAATATCTTTATTCAAGAACGGAAACCCATGCTCGGGTGACAGGAGAGAAGCAGTTTGATTACGTCGATCCGCGTTATCATGCAATCCAGAAAGAAATGGAAGCAACTGCAACGAAGCATTTGAAGAATATCGGGGCATATTTGAAACCTAAATTTATGCCCGTTCCGAATGTCAAGACGAAATATCCTGTCGAGGCGAGCGTCATTATCCCCGTGCGCAACAGGGTGAAGACGATTGCCGAGGCTGTCGACAGTGCGTTGACTCAACAAACAGATTTCTCGTTTAACATCATTGTCGTTGACAACCATTCCTCCGATGGAACGAGTGAGATCCTAAACGCTTTGTCAAAAAAAAGCCCGCTCGTAAAGCACATTGTTCCGCAGCGCGTCGATTTAGGGATTGGGGGATGCTGGAATGAAGCTGTGTTCTCCGAGCATTGCGGAAAATATGCTGTGCAGCTTGATTCAGACGACATCTATGCCAGCGGTGAAACGCTCCAAAGGATTATAAATGTGTTTCGAAGCGCCAAGGTTGCAATGGTGGTTGGTTCATACAGACTTGTCAATATGAAGCTTGAAGAAATTCCCCCCGGTATCGTCGATCATAAAGAATGGACTCCGAAGAACGGCCGCAACAACGCGCTCCGGATCAATGGGTTCGGCGCACCGCGCGCATTTCTGACTTCGCTGCTCCGTGAAATCCCCCTTGCGAATGTCAGTTACGGTGAAGATTACAGAATAGCGCTTCGCGTTTCGCGGGAGTATCAAATCGGAAGAATCTACGAGCCTATTTATTTATGCCGCCGGTGGGAAGGAAATAGCGATGCAGAACTTTCAACAGAAAAGACGAACCGAAACGATGCTTACAAAGATATGCTGCGGACGATAGAGATCTTTGCGCGGCAAAAGATAAATAGAAAAGGCTGATCCGTGCATGGAAATTTCGCTTCGCAATTCTTTGGATTCATATGCTTGAGATTGTCTAAAAGCATTACCTAAACTTTTCGCAAGAACCGCATTGCTTTCACAAAGAATATTTGCGTCCTTCGCTCGCCATCAAGCGGCGGATTCTCTCGCCGGCCTGTCATTTTCTCTTCTTGAGCAGCAGAAAAAAAAATGGCCTCAACTTGCCGAAGCATACGCGTCGCTTAGCTCTGCAAAAGTGCGCAACATTCACTGCAATAATTTTTCGGTATTGATTCAGTTCAACCCAATGAGAATCGTCAGCACGGGCGCGAATGTCGACGGCGCATCGATTCGCAATCGGAAGTGTTTTCTTTGTGTTGAAAATCTTCCGGCTGAACAAAAAGGCGTGTTGTACGGGGATGAATTTATTGTTCTGTGCAATCCCGCTCCGATTTTTCCGCACCATTTTACTATTTCAAATGTGCAGCACGTGCCGCAAGAAATCGGGATATTCGTTGGGACATTTCTTTCGCTGGCAAAAGACTTTAGTCCTGATTTGACCGTTTTCTATAACGGGCCTGAATGTGGTGCTTCTGCGCCGGACCATATGCATTTCCAGGCCGGTCCGAGCGGTTTGATTCCGGTTGAACGAGACGCCGAAGATAAGCAAAGGAGGATTCTTCAAAAGAAAGACGGCGTTGTTTCGTTTCTGACGCTTCGGTCATATGGCCGAGGCGTGATTCTCCTCGAGTCTGAAGACGAAAGAGAACTCGAGTCGTGCATCCAGAAACTTCTCGGGAGAATGAAGAGAATTGTGCATGCAAAAAATGAACCGATGCTCAATATGCTCTGTTCATTCCGGAGAAATACTTGGCGTGTGATTATATTCCCGCGGCGCAAACATCGTCCCAATGTTTATTTCCAGGATGGTGAAGCTCGGATGGTCATCAGTCCCGCCGCAGTAGATATTGGCGGATTGATCATTGCACCGATAGAAAAGGATTTTCTGAAAATTGATGCAAAATTGATCGAGGATATATATAAAGAAGTATCTGTTGATGAGGATGCGCTTGGAAAAATTATTGAAGGATAGGTAGAATACAACTAAGTAAATCATGATCTCACGAGAGCCAAATCTTAGAGTCGGAATCATAGACCACTGTCGTGACGTGCAGGGCAGTTTCAACGGCGTGTTTACTTCAGATGGACATCAGCAATTGAAGGGGAACTTCGATGCGCGGTTAGCCGATGGACAGATTGTACTTGCGGGCACCGACGAAAGTTTCACTATCACGGCGAAAGAGATTCATTGTGCTAATGTCTCCGGCGGGACATTTACTCTTCGCGATGTTTCGATTGGAATGCAATTCCATTGGGAAAGAAAGGAAGAACAGACATTCCGGGGAAACTTGACGCTGATGCCACGTGCTGATGGAACCATCACCATCATTAATGAAATTCCTCTCGAAGAGTATCTTGCGAGCGTGATCTCGTCGGAGATGAGCGGAGAAGGTCCGCTTGAGTTTCTGAAAGCTCATGCGATAGCCTCGCGAAGCTGGCTGGCCGCAATGCTGGGGCGTGAAGAACGCAATATTGACATCGATCCCGAAAGGTCAATCTGGAGCGATAACGAATTGATGCGCTGGTACGACCGCGAAGACCATGACATCTTCGACGTCTGTGCCGATGACCATTGCCAGCGCTATCAAGGAATTACGAGGATGAATTCCGAAAGCGTGCAGCAAGCTATCGAATCGACGCGAGGGCTTTTCCTGGTGCTCGGGGAAGAAATTTGCGACGCCCGATTTTCCAAAGCTTGCGGAGGACTCACTGAAGAATTCGAAAATACATGGGAAGACAGGCACCTGCCGTACCTTGAAAGCATCTCTGATTCTTCGGTTCAACATCCTAAGATCGTGAGCGAACAAGCGGCTGAAGATTGGATTCTTTCAAACCCCGACGCATACTGTAACACAACGGACGAATCTATCCTGCGAAAAATCCTCCCGGCTTTTGACAGGGAAACAAAGAACTTTTTCCGCTGGGCGGTCGATTATGAACGGCAAGAACTTGAAGAAATCATCGCATCAAAATCGAGAATTGATTTTGGAACGCTGCTCAACCTTGTTCCCGTTCAGCGCGGGGCCTCCGGACGGATAAATCGACTAATGATTGAGGGGTCGAAGAAAACATTGATTGTCGGGAAAGAACTTGAGATTCGCCGCTGGTTGTCCAAAACTCATCTCTATAGTTCTGCATTCATCGTTATGGCTGAGCGGGAGAGTGATGGAACGCCCAAACATTTTCTTCTCTACGGCGCAGGGTGGGGGCACGGAGTCGGCTTGTGCCAGATCGGTGCAGCGGTGATGGCAACAAAGAACTTCTCCGCAGAAGAAATACTCAAACACTACTTTCGCAACGCTCAACTCAAGAAATTATATTGACTCGACAAATGCCTGACACTCACAGCCGATTTCCTTCTGCGGACAAGAAGCGGAACACCGCGGTATGGGTATCGGTCGTCTATTTCGCGGAAGGCTTCCCGTACACGATCGTCAATTTAATGTCCGTGATCTTTCTCAAAGACCTCGGCGCCAGCAATGAACTGATCGGGCTGACAAGTTTTCTCTATCTCCCGTGGACATTGAAAGGACTATGGGGGCCGATGGTCGACATATATTCCACGAAGCGGACCTGGATCTTAACGGCGGAAATCTTCTGCACATTTCTTTTTGTTCTTCTTGCGTTCGGCGCGCTAAGTTCCCATGCGATCGCAGCTTCGATTGTTGTTTTCGCTCTCATTGCTTTTGTCTCGGCGACTCACGATATCGCCATTGATGGTTTCTATCTTGACGCGTTGGATAGGGGTCAACAAGCCTTCTACGTGGGCGTTCGATCGACGACTTATAAACTGGCGTGGCTGGCGGGAAACGGCGGCCTCGTATTTCTTGCAGGGTACCTTGCCGATGAACACCTTGTCATCACGAACCCTGATGGTTCTAGGATATTCCAGGATATTCGTTTTGCGGTTTTGGGTAACGCATTTTCAATCCATCCGCTTGAATTCGGCTGGGCGGTCGCTTTTGGCGTTGCGGCGATCGCTTTTCTCTTTGTCTATTTCTTTCAGCTCTGGTACCTTCCGCATCCAAAGGCTTTTGTTCAAGAGCAAGGCCGGGATGGGGCGGCAATCGGTTTTTTTGAATCGTTCAGAACATACTTCACTCAATACAGAATCGGCTGGATTGTGACGTACGTCCTGATCTTCCGCCTCGGTGATGCATTGATGTTGAAGATGGCACCGCCATTTCTTATGGACAATGGAGCGAAAGGAGGATTGACACTTTCGACATCGGAGATGGGAATTCTGTACGGTACCGTTGGCGTCATTTTTCTCCTTGCCGGCGGAATCCTCGGCGGATTTGTCATCGCAAAGCAGGGATTAAAAAAATGGATATGGCCGACGGCGATTCTTCAGAACTCGGCGATTGTGTTGTATTGGCTGCTTGCGAAATACCGGCCCGGCATCGAATGGGTGTACGTTGTCAATTCATTCGAACAATTCTCCTACGGACTCGGAGTTTCTGCTTACACTGTTTTTCTGATGCGGACAGTGCGCCCGGAATTCAAAGCATCTCATTACGCGATCACGACAGCGTTCATGGCGGCGGGCATTTTGCTTCCCGGAATTGTAAGCGGGTATTTGCAGGTGTGGATAGGTTACGAAAATTATTTTCTGATGAGTTTTTTGGCCGCGATTCCGGGGTTGGCGACGATCTATTTTTTGCCCTTGGAAGACAAAGAATAAAAATATCTTTGTCACGGTTGTACGCCTTGACAAGGGTCGCCTCGCAAGAGGTTGATTCTCTATCCGCATCTTCGTAATTTGTTCCGTCCAAGCGTTCCTTGACCGCGTTTTTCTATGAAATTATCACAATTTGTAATCGGTATTGACGGCGGGGGCACGAAAACGGCGGCTATTATTGCGGACCTGAACGGAAATATTCTGGCACAGCATGTTGCCGGTCCGTCAAACTTTCAAATGATGGGCGTTGAGAAGGCGGCACGGGTTGTAGTGTCTCTGATTCGGGAGTGTTGCGACTCGGTCGGCTGCATACCTAAAAATATTCGTGCGACAACAATCGGATTGGCAGGTGCCGGAAGGCCGGAGGACAAAAAGAGAATGGTCGATGGTCTGCGAAGGCTCACTGCTTCCAAGAGAAACACACTGAGAAGAGTTCGGATTGAAAGCGACGCGCTCATTGCACTCGAAGGAGCTTTCAAGGGGGGCGCGGGAATTATCTTGATCGCAGGGACCGGGTCGATTGCATTCGGGAAAGATGAGAAGGGGAATATTTACAGAACCGGAGGATGGGGGAGAATATTAGGGGATGAAGGAAGCGGTTTTTTTATCGGAAAACACGCAATGACGGTTGTGTGCCGTCATCTCGATGGACGGTCAGCCCCAACGCTCCTTACAGCCATGGTTGCGAAGAAATTCGGGCTAAAGTCTTCAACCGATATAATTTCTGCAGTCTATAAAGATAACATGAATATTGCCGCAATTGCGCCGCTGGTTTTTGAAGCGGCAAAAAAAGGGGATGCGGCTGCGTCTGAAATTATCCAGCTTTCGTCGGTTGAACTAACGGAGCATGTTCGCGCACTCGTGATGAAAATTCAGGGTGGGAAAACGGAAACTGTGCGGCGCAAGATTCCTCTTTCATTTATCGGAGGATTGATTGCAGAGGAAACGTCGCTGACTCGCGCTCTGCGCCGGCAAATTTCAAATTCATTTCCTAATATCGATATTGTCGAGCCGATGGCGCCGCCGGTGTATGGGGCGGTGTTGATGGCTCTTGCATAATAGTTGTGTTTAACTGAAATTTCTTTTCACCCATTTGTTCAACTTTTATCATGAAATCGAGGATTTACAATGCCTACCGGAAAATTTAAGAATGAACCGTTAACTGATTTTTCAAAGCCCGCGCAACGGAAGGCGATGGAGAAAGCGCTGGCGAAAGTCCGGTCGTCGTTCTCCCGTGAATATCCCATAGTTATCGCAGGCGAAGAAATTCGGACTGAAGAGAAATTCAATTCTTACAATCCGTCTGCACCAAAAGAAATCGTCGGCATTTTCCAAAAGGCAGGTACAGACTTAGCGGCCAGAGCCGTAGATACCGCCGCTGCACAATTTGAAAAATGGAAATCGGTCGACCCTAAAAAACGTGCGGAATATCTTCTCAAAGCTGCCGCGTTGATGCGCAAACGAAAGCACGAATTCAGCGCGACAATGGTGTACGAAGTAGGCAAAACGTGGCCCGAAGCCGATGCCGACACGGCAGAAGCCATCGACTTCTTGGAATTTTACGCAAGGGAAATGCTGCGTCTTGCTGGGCCTCAACCTGTTACGAAAATTCCGGAGGAAAAAAGCGAGCTGCGCTACATCCCGCTCGGCGTCGGCGTTGTCGTGCCTCCGTGGAACTTCGCGCTTGCGATTCTCACCGGCATGTCTTCCGCCGCTATTGTCGCCGGTAATACTGTAGTGCTGAAACCGTCAAGCGATTCGCCGCTTACCGGCTGGAGATTTTTTTCTTTGATGTGTGAAGTCGGCGTGCCTCCCGGCGTCATAAATTTTGTCACGGGTTCGGGCGGCACTGTTGGAGATACGCTGGTAGCTCATCCCAAGACAAGATTCATTTCGTTCACCGGTTCAAAAGAAGTTGGAATTCATATTAACGAGCTTGCAGCAAAGGTTCAGCCGGGTCAGAAGTGGCTGAAACGTGTTGTCGCCGAAATGGGAGGAAAGGATTCGATTGTGGTGGATGATTCGACGGATATAAACGCAGCGGCACAGGCGGCCGTCGTCTCCGCCTTCGGATTTCAGGGGCAGAAATGCTCCGCTGCTTCGCGCGTTATTGTTGTTGAAAAAGTTTACGATAGTTTCGTTGCTCTCTTGAAGGAAAAGACAGAGAAGCTTAGTGCGGGCTCAGTAGATGAAACAACGAACTACTTGGGGCCGGTCATCAATCGGGGAGCGCAGGAAAAAATCCTGGAATATATTGCAAAAGGATTGCAAGAAGGAGGAAGACTCATTGCCGGCGGCAACAAAGCTCCGGGCGACGGCTTTTTTATTCAACCGACGGTCATAGCCGACGTCGACCCTCATGCCACAATTGCCCAAGAAGAGATTTTCGGACCGGTGCTCGCGGTTATTAAAGCAAGAGATTTTGACCATGCTCTCGAAATCGCAAACAACACGGAGTATGGCCTCACCGGCGGCGTCTGGACAAAGAATCGGAAGAGAATCGAGAAAGCGAAGAACAACTTTAACGTCGGTAATTTTTATGTGAACAGAAAAATTACCGGTGCGCTTGTCGGCGTCCATCCATTCGGCGGGTTCAATATGTCCGGGACGGATTCAAAAGCGGGCGGTCGCGACTATTTGCTTCTGTTCATGCAGGCGAAAGCGATCTCAGAAAAAATTAAATAGATAGGCTAAAGTTGAGACCCGGAAGAAATAATCCGGCTGCACTTTTTAAGAACAACGATGCCGCATGCAACGGAGTTTTTGTATTCGTCAATTAGCAATCGCAAAGCGGAAATTGATGAATTGATCGAGAATGTTGAATCAGAAACTTAAAAGGATTTGAAATGAAAATTCACGAATATCAGGGCAAAGAAATTCTTCGAAAATACAACGTCGCTATCCCTCAGGGCACTGTTGCTTTTTCTGCTGATGAGGCTGCGGCCGTTGCCCAGCGTCTCGGGGGAAGCGTCTGGGTTGTCAAGGCTCAAATCCATGCAGGAGGAAGGGGCAAGGGCGGAGGCGTCAAGATAGCAAAGAGTATCAATGAGGTGAAAACGCTTGCGTCGCAAATTCTCGGGATGAGGCTTGTTACGCATCAGACTGGGCCGGAAGGAAGAATTGTGAAGCGGCTTCTCATCGAGCAAGGCGTCGATATTGCGAAAGAAATGTATGTCGGCATTACCCTCGATCGAACGACCGGAATGAATGTCCTTATGGTTTCCAGAGAAGGGGGAGTTGAAATTGAAAAGGTCGCTGCTGAATCGCCGGAAAAGATAGTAAAAGAACATGTCGACTCCGCAGTCGGTTTACAGCAATTTCAGGCTCGAAAACTCGCATTTGCCCTGGGGTTGACAGGCGATGCTTTTAAGAACGGCGTAAAGTTCTTACTGGCGTTCTATAAGGCCTACGACGCGACGGATGCCTCGCTTGCTGAAATTAATCCGCTGGTGATCACAAAAGCAGGGGACGTTCTTGCACTCGATGCGAAAATCAATTTCGATGATAATGCTCTTTACCGTCATCCCGAATTTGCTGAGCTTCGCGACCTTGATGAAGAAGAACCTCTGGAAATTGAGGCGTCAAAATCCAGCCTGAATTATATTAAGCTTGACGGCAACGTCGGGTGTATGGTCAACGGGGCCGGGCTCGCGATGGCGACAATGGATATAATCAAGCTGGCGGGAGGCGAACCGGCAAATTTTCTCGACGTCGGCGGCGGGGCCAATGCGCAAACGGTTGAGAATGGGTTCAAGATCATCCTTGCCGATAAAAACGTGAAGGCAATTCTTATTAACATCTTCGGCGGCATCGTGCGATGTGACCGGGTTGCGACTGGCGTTGTTGAAGCGGCCAAAAAAGTCGAAGTCAAGATCCCGATTGTCATTCGTCTTGCCGGGACGAACGCCGACCTTGCAGCAGATATTTTGAAAAAATCGGGACTGAGCTTTCTTGTTGCGGAGAATTTGAAGGACGCTGCCGAAAAAGTAACGAACGCTTTAGCCGCATAGTAGTGCACTAGGAATGACAGCATGACAATGAATGATAGATATGAAGCAGTGATCGGACTCGAGGTTCACGCTCAACTCTTGACGAATTCCAAAGCGTTTTGCGGCTGCACGACAAAATTCGGCAACGAAGCGAATTCGAACTCCTGCCCGGTCTGTCTTGGCATGCCGGGAGTGCTTCCCGTGCTGAATAAGGACGTTGTTGAGTTCATCTTGAAAATGGGGCTCTCCACGAATTGTACAATAGCACGAAAATCCATTTTTGCCAGAAAGAATTACTTCTATCCGGATTTGCCGAAGGGATACCAGATATCGCAATACGAAGAACCAATTTGCAGCAATGGCTTTCTTGATGTTGAATTGAAAGACGGCTCGACGAAGCGAATAGGCATCACGCGCATCCATATGGAAGAAGATGCGGGCAAATTGATTCATGATATGGATGTCGATACGCTTGTTGACGTCAACCGGTGCGGTGTTCCGTTGATCGAAATTGTCAGCGAACCGGATATTCGTACTTCCCAAGAAGCATATCAGTATCTTTCGATGATAAAACAGATCGTGACGTATCTCGGGATTTGCGACGGCAACATGGAAGAAGGGAGCCTCCGCTGCGACGCCAACGTCTCTGTACGGTTGAAAGGCGAAAACAAATTCGGCACGAAGACCGAAGTGAAAAACATGAACTCCTTTCGCAACGTCGAGCGGGCACTAGATTACGAAATCAACCGCCAAGTTGTTTTGATCGAAGACGGTGGAACGGTTGTTCAGGAAACCCTGCTGTGGGACGCTGATAAGAATGTTGCAGTCTCCATGCGGAGCAAGGAAGAAGCGCATGACTACCGGTATTTTCCGGACCCGGACTTGGTGCCCGTGCTGGTCGATGAACGGTGGATCTCCGGTGTGAAATCATCCCTTCCCGAATTGCCCAAGGAACGCCGCGACAGATTTGTTGATCGATACGGATTGCCGAGGTACGATGCAGATATTTTAACGCTTGAAAGAGCATTGGCGGATTATTACGAAGAAGCCGCCTCAAGAATATCACAATCAAATTCTGAAGGCTACAAAATAATCAGCAATTGGGTTATGACGGACGTCCTGCGCGTCATAAACGATGAACACTTGACGGTTTCCGATTTTCCCGTTTCACCGGAGCATTTAGCCGCGATGGTGAACCTCATCGCAGACGGAGTAATCAGCGGAAAAATCGCGAAGGAAGTGTTCGATGAAATGTTGAAAACAAAAGAACATCCGAAAACAATTGTCGAACGAAAAGGACTTGTCCAGGTTTCCGATGCCGGAGCGCTCGAAAAAATTATCGATGAGATCCTTTCGAGAAATTCCGCACAGCGCGAGCAATATCGCAGCGGAAAAACGCAAGTTTTCGGTTTTTTTGTAGGTGAAACGATGAAAGCGACAAAAGGAAAAGCAAATCCAAAAATAGTGAACGAAATTCTAAAGAATAAACTTAACGATAAATAATCCATTACACTTAACCTCATTATTTAACCCTAAAAACGAAAGAAGAAAAAGTATGAGAAATAAAGTTATTGCCGGCAACTGGAAAATGAACAAAGATGTTTTTGAGACGGCCGACCTTATCAACGGATTAAAGAAGTTACTCGACAAGGCGAAGGCAGAAGTCATTGTCTGCCCGCCGTATACTTCGCTCGTTGTCGCGCAGCAGTTGCTGAAAGGGACTGCAATCAAACTCGGAGCGCAAGACGTATCGGTGAATGACGACGGAGCATACACGGGCGAAATCTCTGTCAAAATGCTGAAGTCGGTGGGATGCGAATATGTTATCGTCGGGCACTCAGAGCGCCGTCAGTATTTTCTGGAATCAAATGAGCTTATCAATCGGAAAGCAAAAAAAGTCCTTGCTTCGGGAATGAAATCAATTATTTGCGTCGGTGAAACTCTCGATGAACGCGAAAAGGGGATCACGGATAAGGTTATAACTGCACAAGTGAAAGGTGTTCTCGCCGGTCTTACTCAATCCGACTTGGACCGGGTAATTATCGCCTACGAGCCTGTTTGGGCAATCGGTACAGGTAAGACTGCTACAACACAGCAAGCTGAGGATGTCCACCAACTAATAAGAAAGCTGGTGTCACAGCTATATTCTTGGCCTATTGCTGAAAAATTAATCATTCAATACGGCGGGAGTGTCAAGCCCGAAAATGCGAAGGAGTTATTAAATCAGGCTGATATCGACGGGGCTCTCGTTGGTGGAGCATGCCTCAAGGCTGATTCCTTTTCTGCCATCGTTGGCGCAGTATAGCATTTTCTCAATTATGTGGCACATTTTGGCCTAAATTCTTGAGTTCTACATTCTTAAGATGCCCTAAGTTACTAAATTACAGTGGCTTAGGGCTTTTTTATTTTCATTGCTTTTCGGGCTCGCATGTATTATATTAATTCGAATAAAGGACTTGTGTTTCCTTAAATCCTCGAAAACACACGTTTTTCTTCAAAAATTTTGAGTCCATTATTGCAAACCTCATCCCATCGCTATCTCCTGGCACTGGCTTTTCTTCTCACGGTTTCATCTGACGCGCTATCAAAGAACAAATTTTTTGAAAATGGGGGAAAATCCCGGCCGGAAGTCCTCAATTATTCTTCTGCAACCCGATCGATAGTCGATCTCTCCGGAAAATGGAGTTGCTCGACTGATGAGGGGGCAACATGGAAAGATGTTCTTGTTCCATCGGCTTCCGAATTCGAGGGCAAAGTTGTTTACAAACGGAAATTCGACCTGCCCAGCAGTCTTCTCACCTCTCACAGCTTTAAATTCGTCGCTTATGGGATCAATTATCAGGCCGAAGTGTTTCTGAACGAGGTGTTTGTCGGAAAGCATGAAGGAGGCTACACTTCTTTTTCTTTTCTCGTTCCGGAGAATACACTTCAACTCGGCAATGAAAATGTAATCCGTATTGTTGTAGACAATACTTTGAATTCCAAAAGTACACTTCCCCTCCGACAGCAAATTGGCGGATGGAAGAACTACGGCGGCATTTTCAGGGATATATTCTTGGTGGCGACGCCACTTGTTTGGATCGACGACCTTGTTGCCCAAACCGAGAGCCTTGACCCCAAAATGGCAAAGCTGTCCGTCCATGCGGTTATTTCCGGACGGGATCTTTCAAAGCTCTCGCTTGGGGACCATCCGGTGTCCGTTCTTTTGAATTTTTCGGTTGATGCTTCAGATAAGGCGACAGGTGTTGCAGCAGGAAAAAGCCTTCCGGTTTCTTTTTCGGCGGAACCTAATAGGGATGTTACGGTACAAACAACCGTCACGATTCCGGGAGCAAAGATGTGGAGTCCGGACCAGCCGAATCTTTACACGTTGCATGCCGTCATAACAACGGGCGATGGAAAAAACATTGTTACTCTGGATGAGTGCAGTATCCACACGGGAATTCGGACGATTGGGAAACAGAAGCAGAATATTTTTCTTAATGGCGCTGTCGTTACAATGCATGGAATTGCGTGGGGAGAAGATTCGCCGGATCACGGGAGTGCACTGAGTTATGAGCAGATGGAAAAAGATATTGCATTGATTAAGAACCTCGGTGCAAATGCCGTTCAATTTGCCTTTCACCCGCCCCATCCATATCTCCTTGACCTTTGCGACCAATACGGTCTTTTAGCATTTGAAGAAATTCCCCTTTATGAAACACCTTCCGACATCTTTTCAACCGAGAACTACCGGACCCTTGCAGAAAATTACGCGAAGGAAATGATCCGCCGGGACAGGAATCATCCGTCGCTCATCGCCTGGGGTTTCGGGGACGGTTTTGAGTCGATTGACCCGCGGGCGAAACTCCTGCTCGACGAATTACAGAGTTCTGAGAGGTCAATGGACTCCCGGTTGACTTTCTACATTTCTCTCTCGCTTGACGACGTTCAAAACTCCGGTATTGTTGATATTGCCGGTGTGCGTTTGGGAAATTCGGACATTAAGGCGTTTACAGCTTCCCTTCAAAAATGGAAGCTATCCCACCCGGACCAGCCTGTGATTGTCGGACGTTATGGTAAAGCCGTTGAGACGGGGAATCGCAACGGCTACAGCGATCCGATGTCGCAAGAGGCGCAGGCGCGTTACCTCTTTCAGCGGTATGATGCAATCAAAAGTGCTGATATCGCCGGCAGTTTCGTATGGGGCTTTGAAGATTGGCGAGGCGACCGTCCGATATTAACTGTTCAATCGAATACTCCTGATCTGTATACTCAGGGGATCGTCGAGTTCAACCGCGAGAAAAAAGTTGCTTACGATGTTGTCCGCTCAATGTTCCTGGGAGAAAAGATCGCGGCGCTGCCTGTGGGTACGCATTCCGCGCCGTCGCCGGTTTCCTACGTTCTCCTCGGATTGCTGCTGCTGATCCTTTTCTTCTGGCTGCTGAACACCGACCGCCGCTTCCGTGAAAGCGTTTTCCGCGCTCTTCGGCGCCCATATAATTTTTATGCTGATATCCGCGATCAGCGCATCTTATCAAACCTTCATACGGCAATCCTTTCGGCGATCGTTGCAGTAACGTTCGCAATTGTCGTATCGAGCGTGCTGTACCATTTCCGTTCGAGTACCGTCCTCGATTATATTTTGACCATGGTGATTACTTCGGACGCGCTGAAAACGGCCGTCATCGAACTCATCTGGCATCCGATCGAGTGTATTGCATACGGCGGGGTCGCCTGTTTCGCGTGGATGTTTATCGTAACGGCCCTTGTGCAGCTTGTTTCCGTATTTGTCCGCACAAAAGTTTACCTATTCCATTCGTACTCGGTCGCTGTATGGTCGACGCTGCCGATGGTAATTTTTATTCCGCTGGGAATGATTTTGTATCGTGTCATGGAAAGCGACATGTACGTTATTCCTGTTCTCGTGATATTCGGGACTGTCATTGTATGGATTTTATTCAGAACCCTGAAGGGGGTCTCAATTATTTACGACAGCTCTTCCGTTAAGATTTATGCGATAGGAATTGTTGTTCTTGCGGCCTTAGGAATTTTGTGGTATGGATACTTCGATTATGCCCATTCTGTGACGGCGTACACGCACTTCATAATGAGCACAGTGGGACCGGCAGCGAACTGAACCGTGTAAGAGAATTATGTATCTATCGAAGTTAGAAGTTGTTGGATTTAAGTCATTTGCGAACAAAGTGCACCTGAAGTTCGATTCGGGGATTACCGCGATTGTCGGGCCGAACGGTTGCGGCAAAACGAACGTTGTCGATGCCATTCGCTGGGCGCTTGGAGAACAGCGGCCCAGCACATTGCGCAGCGACAAGATGGAAGATGTGATTTTTAACGGGACGAAGAACCGCAAGCCGATCGGCATGGCTGATGTCTCGCTGACGATCGAAAACACAAAGGGGATTCTTCCGACCGAGTATTCCGAAGTTACCGTTACCCGCCGTGTCTATCGTTCCGGGGAGAGCGAGTATTATCTCAATAAAACTCTCTGCAGGCTGAAAGATATTAAAGATCTGTTCATGGACACCGGAATGGGCTCGGATGCGTATTCGGTGATCGAACTGAAAATGGTCGAAACCATTCTTAGCGACCGGACGGATGAGCGCCGACGCTTGTTCGAGGAAGCGGCGGGTGTGACGAAATATAAACATCGCCGAAAAGAGGCGTACCGAAAACTCGAGACGGTCCAGCAAGACCTCGTTCGCGTCAACGATGTGGTCAAAGAAGTGCAGAAAGCGGTCAATTCTCTCGAGCGTCAAGCGCAAAAAGCCGAGAAATATAATGCTTTCTCGAAGGATCTTCGCGCGTTGGATGTGGATCTACTGGAGCGTGAATACGCAGCATTTTCGGGCAAGATTGAACCATTGAAACGGGAGCTTGAAGGAGCTCGCAGCGAAAAAGAGCGGATCGATTCGGAACTCTCAAACAAGGAAACACTTCTTGACCTTCTTCGAAAAGAATTGGAGGAACTTGAGTCGAAACTGACTGCTGCGCAAAGCGATGTTGCAGAACAGCAGCAGCGGATCAACGGCGCCCAACAGATGCGCATTTCATCGAGCGAGCGGAAGAAATCCCTTGTCGCCGCGATCGAACGGTACGAAAAGGACAAAATTGAACTGCACCGGCAGCAGGAAGAGCTGCAGGAACGCTCGAAGGAACTCCGCACCTCGATCGAGCAGATGCACGTGAAGGTGGACAACGCTGAACGTCATTACGCCGAAAAGAAAGAGGAACTCGACGCGTTCACGATACAGCTCGACGCGAAGAAAGCCGACGTCAAAAAGCTTCAGGATCTTATCATGGGATTGTTAAATAATATATCTCTGAAGCGTCAGGAGCATGAGCGGACGAAGGCGAGGATTGAAAACATCCATGGACGCATAGATTTTTCGAACGAGGAAAACGGAATCTATAGGAGCGAAGTTGAAACAAACACCGAGTTGGTGAATCAACTGAGCGCCGAAGACCGGGAGTTTCGAAAGCAATTCGCGGAGGCAGAGGTTCGTGTACATCAAACCGAGGCGTATAAGACATCGCTGGAAAAGGAAATTGAATCCCTTCGCAATAAGGAATTTGAAGTCCGCAGCGTGCTTGACCGCCGGCACGCCAGGTTGGAGTTTCTCAGAGGTCTTGTAGAAAGTTATGACGGATTTTCCGAGGGTGCAAGATTTCTCATCACGAATGACGAGTGGAAAGCGAATGTTCAAACGACCGTCGCCGACGCCGTCTCGGCGGATTCGCGGTACCGCATCGCCATCGAATCGGCGCTCGGTGAAACCGCGAGCTTCATCGTCGTAAAAAATATTGAAGAAGCATACCGAGGCATCGACGTCCTCAAGAAAAATCAAAAAGGGAAGGCGACGTTTATCTGCCTCGACCGTATTCCGGAGTTGAAAAGCCCGCGCCAGCCGGTTGCCGGCGGCGGAATTGTAGGGTGGGCACGGGATGTGATCACATGCGACCCCGCGTTCAACACCCTGTGCGACTACATTTTTGATAATACGCTGCTGGTGAACGATGTGAATGCCGCAACGGCTGTTATAGGCAGCGGTTCGCTCCTTAAATGTGTTACCCTCGACGGTGAGATCGTTACAGGCCAGGGAGTTTTGAAGGGGGGGAGCATTCGTGCCGATGACGGCGGCATGATCGGCAAGAAGAGCCAGATCGCCGAGCTCGAGACCGAGACCGCTGCGCTCGAAGAATCGCTCGGAGCACTTCGTCATGATGTCTCGGAAAAAGAGAATGCGCTTGCGTCGATAGAACTCAAGACGCTGGCAAGCACTGCAAAACGCATCGAACAGCAGATGACCGGTGTTGAAATGCGCATCGCGCAAATCGAGTTTGAGAAGAAACGGATCAATGAGAATATGGAGCGGAATTCTTCGGAGAACGTGAAGCTTGCGGCTGAAGCTGAAGAGCTGCAAAAGGAACTCAACGTTCTCGTGCCGGAGATCGAGCGTCTTGAAAAAGAACGATCGACAAACGAGCAGAATTCCGGCGCTGCGGCGAGTGAATTGGAAACGATGGAAGTGTTATGGAGCGAATATTCCGACGTAACGAACAAAGCGCATGTTACTCTTCTCACTCTTCAGAATGAGGAAAAAAATATCGCGAGGGAGCTCGAGTACATCCGCGAGACCATTGATAATATCATTGTCACTCTTTCGCAGCGAGACCGCGATATCGCCGAATCAAAAGCTGAAATTGAACGCCTGGCAAAGGAACTCTTGGAAACTGAAGTCGAACTCCACCGCTTGAATTCAGGACTCCAGGTGATGGTCGACCGGGGCAAAAGCGTTGACACGGAATACAACGCAAAACGAAACCAGATGCACGACATCGAACTGAAAATTAAGGACGAGAGAAGGCTGCACGACGATTCTCTCGGAGTGACCCATGAGCTGGAGATCAAGCTTTCGGAGCTGATGATGAAGTCGGAAAATCTTGTTGTCCGTGCGCGTGAGGAGTATGGATTCATTCTTGAATTAAAAGTGTACGCCGATGCCCAAGAGTTCGACATCGATGCCGCGCACGAAGCCGGGCGCGCCCTGAAGGAAAAAATTGCCTCGCTCGGCCCGGTGAATTTTGCTGCGTTCGATGAATTCAAAAGCGAGAGTGAAAGGCTTGAATTCATTACGACGCAGCGCGGCGATTTAGTCGAAGCAGAGCAGACGCTCCTCTCCACGATCGAAGAAATCAACACTACCGCCCAGCGAACATTCGGTGATACGTTCAACAAGATCAGGGATAATTTCATCGCAACATTTAAAAGCTTGTTCGATGAGGGGGATGAATGCGACCTGCGATTGGAAGACGGAGTCGATCCTCTAGAAGCCCGGATTGAGATTATCGCGAAGCCGCGGGGCAAACGGCCCACCTCGATTGACCTGCTCTCCGGAGGGGAAAAAACGCTGACGGCCATTGCGCTCCTCTTTGCGATTTATCTTGTGAAACCGAGCCCGTTTTGTATTCTTGACGAAGTCGATGCGCCGCTGGACGATTCGAATATCGACCGCTTCTCGCGCATCCTCCGAAAATTCAGCGACAACACGCAGTTTATCGTTGTCACTCACAACAAACGGACGATGGAAGCGGCGAACGCAATGTACGGCGTGACGATGGAAGAAGAAGGTGTTTCGAAGCTTGTATCGGTGCGATTCAACGAAAATGCTATCGTTCAAAATTGATGACAGACGAACTCTCCTATATCGTGTTTACGGATTTTGACGGAACCATCACCCGGACTGACATCGGCGATGCCATGTTCAAGGTTTTCGGGAATCCGGAAAAATCTTCGGAAGCATTTCGTGAGACTCTCGAAGGGAAGATCGGAATGTCAGAAAGCTGGCGGCGCTCGTGTGCAACGGTCGAATCGCTTTCGCGTGCGACGTTTGATTCTTTCGTGCACTGTCAGGAGATTGACGGCAGTTTCCACCGCTTCGAGCGGTATTGTTCGGAGAAATCAATTCCTATTCATATTGTCAGCGATGGATTCGACCTCTACATACGCCACGTGCTTGATCGCGAGCACCTGAACCATCTCCCGTTTTACTCCAATCAGTTGGTTATTCAGACCGACGGGACGATCACTCCGCAATTTCCGTACACGGATTCGGAGTGTATTCTGTGTGCAAACTGTAAGCGCAATCACGTAGTGACGAAGGCCGGCGAAGAAAACGTTATCGTCTATATTGGCAACGGTCATTCAGACCAATGCTCTTCAAGGTATGCCGACATTGTGTTTGCAAAGGGTTCGTTGCTTACGTATTGCGAACGGGAAAATATCACGTACCATCGATTTGAAACGTTTGACGATGTGCTCTCAAAATTCAAGTTGATTGTTGATGGGGCGCGTCCGCGCAAGCGACGAACCGCTGAGCTGGCGCGCAAAGAAATTTTCATGCGAGGATAACAGTTGGACATCCGGGAAAAAATATTTGAACTGCGCAGTTACACGCCGATTCCGTTCATTCTTTTAATGCTAGCCTACGCTCGGCCGACGCCGCTCTCTCTTGTTGCAGGATTCTGCGTAGCGCTCTGCGGCGAATTGATTCGTCTGTGGGGGGTTTCCGTAGCAGGAACTGAGACAAGGACAACGGGTCGTGTGGGGGGAACACATTTATTTATCGACGGGCCATTCGGGTATGTCCGCAACCCGCTCTATGTCGGCAATTTGATGATGTACGTTGGTGTTGGAGTGATGGCGAACGCCCTGATGCCGTATTTGGGTATTCTGGCATTTGGTTTCTTCTTACTTCAGTACACAATGATCGTAACAAAAGAAGAAGAATATCTGCACACGACGTTCGGCGACGAATACGAGCGCTATGTTCGGCATGTCCCCCGGTTCTTACCGCGGTTCACACCCTACTCCAGCGAACACTCATTTCATCGCGCAGCAGATTTATCGCGCGGGTTGGGATCGGAACGGCGGACGTTGCAGGCGTTTGCTCTGCTCGTGATCGCAATCGTTGTTATTTATTTCGTAAAACAGAGTTGACCATGGTCCATCGGGTGCTGATGATAGCCGGTGAAGTTTCGGGAGATGCCCACGGCGCGGGAGTCGTAAGGGAATTGAAGCGACGTCAGCCGTCGATCGAGATTTACGGCATTGGCGGCGAGAAGATGAAGCGTGAGGGAATGGCGCTTACGTATCATGTCAGCGAGCTGTCGTTCATGGGATTCATGGAGGTTCTAAAACATCTCCCGCTTATCCGGTCCGTCGAGCGTACGTTGGAGAAGTTGCTTGTGTTGAAAAAGCCGGACGTTGTCGTGTTGATAGACTATCCCGGCTTTAATTTGCGGTTCGCCCGGAAAGCGAAGAAACACGGAGTGAAAGTTATCTATTACATCAGCCCGCAGGTCTGGGCGTGGAAGAAGGGGAGGGTAAAGAAAATGCGGGGCATCGTTGATACAATGCTTGTCGTATTTCCGTTTGAAGAAGAAATTTACAGAAAAGAAGGAATCGACGTACGCTTTGTCGGACATCCATTGCTCGAAGAATTGAACGTCGAGTTTACCCGCGATCAGTTCTGCAAACGTTTCGGCATCGACCAGGCAAAAAAAATTGTAGCGTTGATCCCGGGAAGCAGACCGCAGGAGGTCCAGAATCTGTTTTCGGTGATGGCCCGCTCTGCCGACGTTCTTCGTAGCAAAGAAAATTGCGAAATCGTCGTCGGTGTCGCACCGAACCTTCGTAGAGAATTGTTTACAGTGAATTTGCCACCGAATGTTTCGCTGCATTTTGTAGAAAATGCTACACATGAGACGATGAAATATGCCGAACTTGCCATTGTTACTTCCGGAACCGCGACGCTTGAAACGGCTTGTTTTGAGACACCTATGATAGTTGTGTACAGGACGTCATGGCTCACATATCTTATAGCGCGCGCGCTGGTTCGAGTCAAGAATATCGGACTTGTGAACATTGTTGCGGGAAAAACCATCGTCCCGGAGCTTATACAATACAACGTTACGGTGCAAAAGATCGTCGAGCTCGCCTCCAGGCTTCTTACAAATAGTGAGCAGCGGACTGCGATGAAAAAAAACCTCTCTGCCGTCAAAGGTTTGCTCGGCTCAAAAGGAGCGTCGGCAAATGTTGCGGATGTAATCCTTGCAATGAATCCGGCGTGATGGATAATCGTTCTGGCCGATGGTAAAGAATATTCTCAAAGCGGTCGCGAAAAGGGTCTTATGGTTGGCAGCATGGCTATTGTGCAGCACGCTTCGAGTGGAAAAAAATAATTCATCGCTCTTTGAAAACTACCGGCAAACCAACAAACAGTCCGTCATTGCCTTCTGGCACGGCTCAATGCTCGCCGGATGGTTTCTCCATCGTCCCCGAAACGGCGGCTCCGTTGCAGCTCTTGTCAGCCGAAGTGAAGATGGAGAGATTCTCTCGTCAACTCTGGCGCATTGGGGCTACACGCTGATCCGCGGCTCGAGCCATATCGGCGGAAAAGAAGCGATGCAGTTAATGGTCGATGCGATTACGAACGGAAATTCATTGTGCATTACGCCCGACGGACCGACAGGACCGCGCCATCAGATGAAAATGGGAGCTGTTCGTGCTGCACAACAGGCTCACGTTCCGCTCTTTCTTGTCGGCATTGCCGGTGACCGGAAAAGGGTGTTGAAGAGCTGGGATCAGTTTGAAATTCCGTTGCCGTTCTCGAAGGTGAGCGTGTGGTACAGCGAACCGCTCGTTGTGCCCGCAGACCTGAAGGATGAAGCGCTGGATTTATTTTTGACCAAAACGCAATTGCAGTTGGCTGAGCTGAACGTAAAGGCAGAACAGGTGTTATAGAATTACCGAATGATGAAACCAGTTCCGGCATTGTTACCGTTTTCGTGGCTGTATGGATGCGGGGTTGTTCTTCGAAATTTATTTTATGACTGGAAAATATTCCGTTCCGAGCATGTCGGCGTTCCGGTTATTTCCGTCGGCAATATCACAACGGGGGGAACCGGCAAGACCCCGGTTGTCGGATTGATTGCGAAGATGCTGCAGGGCCAAAATATCCGTTGCGCGATCGTCAGCCGCGGATATAAACGCAAAACACGAGGGCTGGTAGAAGTCTCGGACGGATCTTCGTTGAAAACGACGGCACGCGATGCAGGAGATGAGGCGTTCCAGGTAGCCGTGCAATTGCCGAAGACGATTGTTGTTGTTGATGAGCAGAGGGTGCGGGGTGCACAGTATGCCGTCAGCAAATTAAACGCCCGCGCGGTGGTTCTCGATGACGGTTTTCAACATCGAGCACTTTACCGAGATTTGGATATTGTGTTGATCGATGCGGCTCGTTCCCCGTTTACGATGGCAATGCTTCCGGCAGGCTACCGGAGGGATGCATTGAGTTCTTTGAAGCGGGCAGATGCAATCCTTATTACCAAGGTAAAGCGGGATACGGACGTTGAAAACATTAAGGCGCAAATCCGACTGCACTCTGCGGCGCAAATTTTTTCCAGTTCTTATGCCGTGGCAGCGTTTCGACGGGCGAGGACAAGGTTCAGCGTAGATTTGAACAGCATCAAGGGAAAGCGCGCTGTTGCTTTTTGCGGAATCGGACAGCCGGAAAGTTTTAAAGAGAGTTTAAAGGATCTCGGCGTTAACGTAAGTTCGATGATTTCATTCGAAGATCATCATCCGTATTCCGATTCTGATATCCGGCGGGTCGTTGCGGAGCAGGAGAAATTAGAGGCCGAGTATATAATTACAACGGAGAAAGATTTGGCGCGGTTGTCTGCTTTTGATTTTTCCGAAAAGTATCCGCTTTTCTATCTTGAACTCGACGTCGTTATTCATCAAGAAGTTGAATGGACAGAACTTATTAACTCCGTGCTCGGCAAGAGAATTAATTGATGAAGATCGGAATCACAAAGAATACCTCGAAGGAAGAGAAATTTCATAGCTATAAAGGCTGGCTGTTGCGGTTCAATCCTGCGATTGAGTTTCACGAATTAGGATGCGAGATGAATCAACCGGACGAAGTTGAACAATGCGATGGTTTGCTGCTAACAGGAGGAGGTGATATTCACCCGAAGGCTTTCGGAAAAATTGATGGCGCAGCACAAACAAATGATGTTGACGAACGTCGCGATAATTTTGAATTTATTGTCATCGAAAAGGCTTTAGCTCGCAAGATGCCGGTGCTCGGTATCTGCCGCGGAATGCAAGTGCTCAACGTGTGCTGTGGAGGTACGTTGTATCTTGATCTAGCATCCAGCGGCTATTCGCGTCACCATGACGAAGGTGGAAAAGAAAACCGCCATACAATTACTGTTCAAGAGCAAACGATGCTCGCCGCAATCATCGGGAAAAAATCGGGCGAAGTCAATTCGTTCCACCATCAAGGGGTCGAGCGCGTAGGCAAGGGGTTGGCTGTGAGCGCCCGGTCCGATGACGGCGTGATTGAGGGGATGGAATGGGCCGATAGAAATGAGGCTCCATTCCTTTTGGCGGTGCAATGGCATCCGGAGCGAATGAAAGACACGTCCAACCCGTTATCGGAAAAAATCGGACGAGCTTTTTTAGAAGAAATCAACAAGCATGAAGGACACTCTTAATTCACATGGTATATCAACCAATCACTAAGACATACAACACACAATAAAATAAGAAGGAAAAATTACAACGATGGCTAAATTTGTATATTACTTCGGAAACGGAAAAGCCGAAGGAAAAGCAGAAATGAAAAACCTTCTCGGCGGCAAAGGTGCAAACCTTGCGGAGATGACCAACATCGGTTTGCCGGTGCCGGCGGGTTTTTCAATTTCAACAGAAGTCTGTACCTACTACTACGCGAATAAAAAGACATACCCGAAATCTCTCGCGGCTGACGTGAAAAAGTCGATCGGCAAGGTGGAGAAGGCAATGGGTGCGAAATTCGGCGATCTGAAGAATCCACTGCTGGTTTCGGTTCGATCGGGCGCCCGTGCATCGATGCCTGGAATGATGGACACGATCCTCAACCTGGGGCTCAACGACAAGGTTGCCGAAGGGTTGGTAAAGAAGACGAATAACCCGCGCTTTGTGTACGATTCCTACCGTCGTTTTGTTCAGATGTACGGCGATGTTGTGCTTGGCTTGAAGCCGGTCCACAAAGACGAAATCGATCCGTTCGAAGCAATTATCGAAGGAAAAAAGAAGTTGAAGGGAGTTCATCTCGATACGGAGCTCACGGCGGACGATTTAAAAGACCTTGTCGCACAATTCAAGCAGGCGATCAAAGAAAAAACGGGAAATGATTTTCCGCAAGAACCGATGGCGCAGCTGTGGGGCGCGATCGGGGCAGTATTCGGTTCGTGGAACAACGACCGTGCGAATGCCTACCGGAAAATGTACGACATCCCAGAATCGTGGGGAACGGCGGTCAACGTTCAGTCCATGGTGTTCGGCAATATGGGGGACGATTCCGGAACCGGTGTAGCGTTCACACGCGACGCGGCAACCGGCGAGAATGTCTTCTACGGCGAATACCTGATGAATGCGCAGGGTGAGGATGTTGTGGCCGGCACACGCACGCCGCTTCCTATCTCTCAACTCGCAAAAGACAACCCGAAAATTTACAATCAGCTCGATAAAATTCGCAAAACGCTTGAGAAACATTATCGGGATATGAACGACATCGAGTTCACAATCCAGCAGGGCAAATTGTTCATGCTTCAGTGCCGCATAGGAAAGCGGACAGCCTTTGCCGCCATCAAGATCGCCGTCGACATGGTCGACGAGAAATTGATCTCGGACAAAGAAGCGCTGAAGAGAATCGAGCCCGATCAGTTGAATCAGCTGCTTCGCCCCGTTTTCGACCTGAAAGAAAAAGAGGCTGCGGTGAAGAGCGGCCGGCTTCTTGCGAAGGGATTGAATGCAGGACCGGGTGCTGCGACAGGCCGCGTGGTGTTCAATGCACCCGATGCCGAGGCATGGAAGAAGAAGGGCGAGCTTGTGATTCTTACGCGCATTGAGACTTCCCCCGAAGACATCAAAGGCATGGATGCGGCGGAAGGAATTCTTACCGCGCGCGGAGGCATGACATCGCACGCCGCACTCGTTGCACGTCAGATGGGAAAAGTCTGCGTTGCGGGTTGTGCGTCGCTCGATATTGATTACTCGACCCATACAATGAAGGTTAAGGGCAAGGTGATTAAAGAAGGCGATTGGATTTCATTGGACGGGACAACGGGTGAAGTCATCGAAGGAAAGGTGGCGACGAAGCCGTCCGAAGTGCTGCAGGTGCTGGTCAGCAAAACGCTTGCACCTAAGGAAGCTCCGGTGTACCAGCAGTATGCAAAAATCATGTCATGGGCGGATAAATACCGCCGCCTTAAAATCCGGACGAATGCAGATCAACCCGACCAGGCGCTCAACGCCGTTGCATTTGGCGCTGAAGGAATCGGATTGTGCAGGACCGAACACATGTTTTTCGGCGAAGGCAAGATTGGTCCGATGCGCGAAATGATTCTGGCGGATACGGTGGAAGCGCGCAAAGCCGCGCTCGCGAAGCTTCTTCCGCTGCAACGGACGGACTTCGAAGGAATTTTCGAAGCGATGAACGGCCTGCCGGTTACTATCAGGACGATCGATCCGCCGCTCCACGAATTCGTTCCGCACGATGAAGCTGCTCAGCGTCAATTAGCCGCCGAGATCGGCATCAGTTATGATAAAGTGCATCAGCGCGTTGAAGGCCTGCACGAATTCAACCCGATGCTGGGTTTACGCGGATGCCGTTTGGGCATTATCTATCCGGAAATCACTGAAATGCAGTCGCGGGCAATTTTCGAAGCCGCGGCGAACATTCAGGCGAAAGGGATCAAGGTTGAGCCGGAGGTAATGATTCCGCTTGTCGGCAACGTGAAAGAGCTAGAGAACCAGGAGAAAATTGTTCGCCGGGTTGCGGGCGAAGTGATGAAGGAAAAAGGAGTGAAGTTCAAGTACCTTGTCGGGACGATGATCGAGATCCCGCGGGGCGCTATCACAGCGGACGAAATTGCGACGGTTGCAGAGTTCTTCAGCTTTGGAACGAACGACCTAACGCAAACAACGCTCGGCGTCAGCCGTGACGATGCAGCCAAGTTCCTTATTCCTTACGTGGAAATGGAAATTCTTCCGAAAGACCCGTTTGAAGTATTAGACCGTGTCGGCGTTGGAGCGTTGATGAAAATGGCCATCGAAAAAGGCCGTTCAGTACGTTCCGACCTGAAAGTCGGGATTTGCGGTGAACACGGCGGCGAACCGTCGAGCGTAGAATTCTGTCATGAGATCAACCAGAATTACGTGAGCTGCTCGCCGTTCCGCGTGCCCATTGCCCGGCTCGCTGCTGCGCGTGCCGCATTGAAAGACGCACCGGCATCAAGCGCCAAGAAAACGGCAACGAAGTCGAAGAAGAAGTAATCGGTAGGCAGTGAACAGTAAACAGTAAGCAGTAGTCAGTATGGAGATACCACGAATATTCTCTGATCCTGATTACTGTTTACTGAATACTGATCACTGAACAATAATCCACTCGCTCCCGTAAGAGCGTATGTTCCACCAAAGGGAATGTTTCCCCAGAAAGAAACAGCAGCGCGATGAAACTCTCGGATTTCAAATACCCTTTACCGCGAAACCTTATTGCAAAACATCCTGTTTCGCCACGCGACCGTTCGAGGCTCATGGTATTGAACCGCAACGATGAAAATATCAGCGAAGAACATTTTCGCGATATTGTCGATTATTTCAAAAAGGGGGACTGCCTTGTGGTCAACGAGACGAAGGTTTTCCAAGCGCGCCTGTACGGCCGCAAAGAAAAAACCAACGCTAAGATCGAAGTTTTTCTTCTTCGCCAATTGAACGCAACGGATAACATCTGGGATGTCATAGTGGACCCTGCGCGAAAAGTACGTATCGGGAACAAAATCTATTTCGACAACGGCAATCTCTCGTGTGAGGTGATCGACAATACAACCTCGCGCGGACGGACAGTGCGCTTCAACTACGAAGGCGATTTTTTCAAGCTCATAGAGAAAATCGGAAAGACGCCGCTGCCGGCGTACATTAAACGGGATCCGACTGAAAAGGACAAGGATGCATACCAAACGGTCTATGCGAAGACTATCGGTGCGGTAGCAGCTCCGACCGCGGGACTTCATTTTACGAAACCGCTTCTTAAAAAATTGGAACGAAAGGGCGTAAAAGTAGTTTCTGTTCTTCTCCATATCGGATTGGGGACGTTTCGGACTGTCGAGGTCGAGGATCTGACGAAACATAAAATGGACTCGGAATATTTCGAGGTCAATGACCAGGCCGCAAACGTTGTCAACCGGGTCATCGATAACCGGGGCAACGTGTTCGTGTGCGGTACAAGCACGTGCAGGGCGCTTGAGTCGAGCGTAACAACCGACGGCCACCTTAAAGCCAGCAGGGGCTGGACGGATAAATTCATTTTCCCTCCGTACGATTTTAAAATTGCCGACAAGCTCATCACCAATTTTCATATGCCGGAATCTACGCTGCTGATGCTGACGGCGGCGTTCGCCGACCACGACTTCGTGATGCGAGCCTACAAGCTTGCGATCAAGAAAGGGTATAGATTTTACAGTTACGGCGATGCCATGTTGATTCTTTGAGACAATTCTAATTTACAATTCATCGTCGTATGTTTACGGAGCGGTTCATCGTTTCTGCGGCCATCAACATTGTTCTCGTTGGTGTGTTCGCATACCTTTTCACCAGAAAGGATCTTCTTGCTTATTTTTCCAACGGGCGCTGGTGGCTGACATGGCTCTCCATCGCAATTATTACGTTGATGGACGAGTTGACGTCGATTTTCTATGCACCGAGCGAAGCCTTCCGCGTTATTGCTTACCACGCTATTGTCTATCTGGCAGTCACATCGATTCTCATGCGAATACTCTCGACTCGCATGGTGGAGATTGCGGAAATCCTTGAATTGCACGGAGTGCGGGGCGGCGGCGTCTATTCGTTCTCATATCTTGTGCTCGGCCCTACGGTTTCCTTTGTTGCCGTCGCATCGATCCTTGTCGATTATGTTTTGACCGCGAGCATTTCGACTGTCAGCGCGATAGAAAACGGCATGGCCTTTTTCCCGATTTCGGCCGCAGGAAAGTTCTTGCTTGAACTTGTCCTCATCTGGTTTGTTGCCGGATTGAATATTATCGGCATTAAGGAAAATGCAAAATTCACTTTCGGTATTTTTGTCGTAGCGGCTATCATACTTATCAATCTTCTGTCTGCCGGTGCTCTTCATGCCGATGCCCACAACATGGAACGGATCGGGCAGACCTTCGCCAGCGCCGCACAGCGGTTCGACGAAGGGAGCTGGTTTGCCACCTACTTTATAATCATCGTCAGCATCTCAAGCTGTATTCTGGCCTATTCCGGAATCGAATCCGTTGTACAGACGGCAGGGCTTGTAAAGTCGTGGCATGATATCCGGAAAGCGTATATCTTTCTCGGCGTGACGATCGGTATTTTTACGCCGCTTCTTTCGATGATCGTTCTTTCTTCCAACATTGATGTTTCAGCGCACGAAACCGATCTGATAGCACATTTTGCAAAAATGGTCGGCGGCATTCCGTTCGGTTACATCGTCGGCATCCTTGCGAGTGTCTTGCTGATGATGGCCGTCAACACGGCGTACGTTGCGTCGAGCGAATTGATGGAGCGTGTCGCCCACAGGTATGGATTCTCGTGGATCATTAAAACAAACCGTCGGCAGTCGCTGTACCGGATTCACATCTGCAGCGGATTATTTTTTACGTTCATTGTTTTTATCACTAATGGCAGCCAGAAAACTCTTGCAGAGATGTATGCCGTCGGCCTCCTTGCAAGCTTCACGATCAATATGGGGAGCCTGCTCATCTACAGGTATTTTCAAGGGACAAAGGCTGTGGGCGGCTATAACACATCGCGGTTGGGCACGCTCGTTTTGTTCATCATACTGTTGAGTTGTTTCCTTTATCTTGCGTATGAAAAACCGTACGGGACGTTGACATGGGGGACCGTGACGGCGACCTTCCTATTCATCGGCTTGCGGGTGGCGAAGAAACGAGCTCCCGAGATCAAACAGATCAAGCAAACAGACGTTCCGATGAGTATGATTTTTTCCATTGCGGAGAGTGAAGCGGATCACGTTGACGTATATTTCCGCCGGCCGCAGGAAACGAGCGTCGAAGAAAAATTGGCAACGTCCGTTTACGTCAGCTTCTATTCACCGCGTCAGGGAATTCCTGAAAAACTTGCGCCGAATCATTACCGGTTTGCAAACCGGGGGCAGACGTTATACGACAGCATGGTCGAGATTTTATATGCGCTGGATTATGAGCTGCCCAATAAAAGCTTCACCATCCATTTTGGCTGGCCTCTTTCGTCGTGGATAGACCGCATGGCCATCGGCGTGATGGTGTTCAGCATTATGCGTCTCCCTAAAGTTTTTCCACGGTTTAATTTCGTGATAGAATATTTTGGCAGGTCGGTCATTCCCGCTGTCGGAAAGTGAGTGTGTATGTTTACTAGTGTTATTATTCCGGCTGCCGGAGCCGGAGAACGTATGGGAACAGCAGTTAGCAAGCAGTTCTTATTGCTGCAAGGGAAACCGATCATTATCCATACGCTCGAACGGTTTCAGATGTGCGGAGCCGTCAACGAAATAATAATTGCCGTCCAGCCAACGACCAGACAGCAGGTCGAATTCCTTGTCGGCGAGTTCAATCTTTCCAAAGCGGCGAAAATTGTTGAAGGCGGCAAGCGGAGGCAGGACTCCGTCAGCAATGCGTTGAGCCGTATCGACCCGCGGACAGAGATTGTCATCGTTCATGACGCCGTGAGGCCGTTCATCCAACAGAAAGTAATTCTTGAGTCGATCGAAAAGGCAAAGGTGCACTCAGCCGCGGTCGTTGCAGTGCGTGTCAAAGACACGGTGAAGGTCGGGAATGACGAAGGGCGGTTTGAACGAACCCTTGACCGTTCTGTGCTGTGGTCGGCACAGACCCCTCAGACGTTCACCAGGCAATTGCTTCTCGACGCATACGAAAAAGCCGGACGCGAACACGTCGAGGCAACGGACGACGCCTCTCTCATCGAGCGGCTGGGTATCCGTCCGGCAATCGTGGAAGGAAGCTTTGACAATATTAAGATTACGACACCGGACGACTTGGATTTTGCAAATGTGCTGGTTAAGCGATTCAAGGATTAAAGTAAGCGACGGATTTTCATTCGGGGCCAATTTCAGTGTATTGGTAGGTCAGACAATTGGCGAAACCATTCCTTTCGAACTTGTCTGTCCTATTTGACAGGCGGTTCGCCAACAGTAATGGTGGACTGTCCCACTGACAACATTTGCCAAATTGCCTCCCCTCACCATACACCTTTTAAATTTTGAACGAGGGAGAATTCTTTGTAAATCTATGCAGCATATTGCTATATTGAACACGTAAGACTGAGAAGTCATTCAGGGAAGAATATTCAATGTTTTACGCTGACTCCGGAAACATCCCCCCCAAAAAACAGTTTCAAGAATCGCTCTATTCTCTATTGCCTTCAAGGTCAAGGTCGACTGAGGAAAGTCTACATGGACAGTCAGAAATGTGTGTCCCACTGTTCCTTGCATGATTGGGTAGGTCAGTCATCCTGATGGTCATTGTTAATGACAGGCAAGAATATCTTTCTTATCGGCAGGAAGGGATGTATCATTAACGGAGAGGAGCGGGTAATTTCTTGATGGACAGGCAGAATGCCTATCCTACAACAAATTTATTCATTCAAAACGGGGGTAGGATGAACGATGAACTCAAAATCACGCGACGTCATCTGCCTCATTGGGCACTCGAGGGTTCCATCTATTTTGTGACCTTCTGTCTCAATGCAGAAACTCTGAACACCGATGAGCAACGCATTGTTCTTGAACATATCAAAGAGGGAGATGGAAAATTTTACCATTGTTATGCTGCTGTCGTGATGCCGGATCACGTCCATCTTCTTATTCGACCAAAAGAAGGGATAAGTTTGACCCGCATTATGCGCGCCATTAAAGGAGTATCGGCTCATAAGATTAATTCGTATCGGAAAACCGAAGGCAAGATTTGGCAGCATGAATCGTACGACAGAATTATCCGGGACGGCAACGAATTCGACGCGAAATTAATGTATATGTATAGTAATCCTGTGAAAAAAGGATTAACGGAAGAACCGGAGAATTATGTCGGGTGGTACTGCAACAATAAATTTGTTGTGTAGGTCAACCATTCTGGTTGACAAAGGGAAAATCATTATTGAATGTTATGAATGACAAACAGGAATGTTTGTCCTACCAAAGTTTATTGTAGACAATGTCAATCATTCTAGATTGACATTGTCAATGAACATGGGGGAACTTATGGAGAAAAGACGCAAGCAACTATTACCGTCAATTCACTGATTCGATCATCTTCACTTTCCGCGGCGAGAAGGTCATTCTCGATACTGATCTCGCCAGCCTACAAGGTGTATCATCGAAAGTGTTGAACCAGGCCGTGAAACGCAACGTACATCGCTTTCCGCCCGATTTTCTCTTTCGAGTTACAAAACCAGAATGGACCTCTCTGAAGTCATAAGTCGCGACCTCGAATGGAGAGACGAACCGGTCACAATTTGTGACCGGTTTTCAGAAACGTCGCGAACCGCGAGAGGACATAGGTGGGAAATTTCCTACAGGGACGAGAAACGCGTACTACAAGAAAGTTAAGGCCGGCAAATGGGCTCTCCGGATTGCTGCAGCACGAAATTGACCATATTAACGGTATATTGGCCATAGACCGCGCAATCAGCACGAAAAAGATCATCCTCCGCAGCCAACGTTGACCCTCGCCTTGATTTTCATCATGTGATTTTTTACTTTAGTAGGGAAGGAAGCCATTACCCCCACTCATTCATAGGATGAACAATGGTTAATCTCGCCATCGTTATTCTGTTGAGTTATATCGTTGGTTCAATTCCGACGAGCATTATAGCGTCGAAAATTTCGCGCGGATTGGATATACGCCAGCATGGCAGCGGAAATGCGGGCGGCACCAACGTTATGCGTGTGCTTGGATGGAAGATTGGCTTGGCCGTCATCCTGTTTGACCTTTTCAAAGGGGTGATTGCAACGATGTTTGTAGCACGTCTGTTCTGGGACCCGTCGCTGCCGTTTCAAAACAGGACTCCGTTTGAAGACTTTACCGTTGTTCAGATCATATGCGGCATAGCGGCAATTCTTGGTCATGTCTGGACGCTCTTTGCCGGTTTCAGAGGGGGCAAAGGCGTGGCCACGGGAGCGGGGATGCTGTTGGCATTGGCTCCGGTAGAGTTCGCCGTGGCCGTGGTGATTTTTGCCGCTGTTTTTTCCAGCTCTCGTTATGTTTCTCTCGGCTCGATTGCAGGGGCAGTTGCTTTCCCATTGACAATGTTTTTTCGCGAAAATCTTTTCAAAGTCAACATCCAAGGATATCACACGTTGATCTTTTTTGCGATCGGAACATCCCTTCTCCTCATCTACACCCATCGAGAAAACATCAAGCGGCTCATGAGAGGGACTGAGAATAAGCTGACGAACTTTCGGGGATCACCCCGCAAGTAACAGGTTTGTTATTGTAGTATTCCTCAATCAAGCAGGTCCGCCATGCGCGTTGCCGTCCTAGGAGCCGGAAGCTGGGGAACGACTCTTGCAATTCTACTTTCCGAAAAGAATCACGATGTTTCGTTGTGGACGTACCGCTCCGAACAAGCGGCTCTCATGGAGGAGGCGCGGGAAAACCCTGCATTTCTTCCGGGAATAAAAATTCCGAAACGGATATCTATTCTCACGGATATTCAGGAAGCTGCGTACAAGAAAGATATCATCGTGTCTGCAGTACCTTCTCAGTTTCTTCGCTCCGTTATCCAGCAAATTGCACATCACGAGCTATCGCAAACAATTATCGTCAACGTCGCAAAGGGGATTGAAAATCATTCTCTCATGACGATGTCGGAAGTCATGTTGGACGTATTTGAGCATGAGAAAAAAGGGAACCTTGCCATTCTTTCCGGTCCCAGCCACGCCGAAGAGGTGAGCCAGCGAATGCCGACGGCGGTCGTATCGGCGTCGTTCAATATGAGAACAGCGAAGATCGTTGCGGCTGCATTCAGCACCCCTTATTTTCGCGTGTACGTGAACGACGATATTCGCGGCGTTGAGCTTGGCGGCGCTCTCAAAAATGTCATCGCTGTTGGTGCAGGAGTGGTCGATGGCGCCGGGTTCGGCGACAACACGAAAGCCGCAATCATGACCCGCGGAATTGCCGAGATGACACGGCTTGGCGTGAAGATGGGAGCGCTGCCGCGAACGTTCGCAGGATTGACCGGCGTCGGCGACTTAATTGTTACGTGTATGAGCAAGCATAGCCGCAATCGCTATGTTGGAGAACAAGTGGGGAAGGGAAGACGATTGGACGACGTGTTGAAAGAAATGGTCATGGTTGCTGAAGGCGTTGCAACGTGCCGGTCGTCGGTTGACCTTGCAAAACAAAATTCCGTCGAGATGGCGATTTTTTCCGAGGTTCACAAAATTCTCTTTGAAGGGAAGAACCCTCATCTTGCCACCGAAGACCTCATGACGCGGGAGGTGAAGGGCGAATCGTCATGATCTGCCATGAAATCCCTCTTCGGCATTTTTGATTTTTTCCCGCGCGCTGGAGACTCTTCGCTTCATTCTGGATCATTGACTGTTGTGCAATGTGAACTGAGTGGGATCGTCACCCGGACGGAAACAGGACCTCTACTCATTACGGCATGCGCAAAGAACCCGCTTCACTATAGCGTTAATTGCCTCGGGATGAATAATTCCAAAAGTGTGACTCACGCAAATCCCGAGGGTTCCAAAGGGATTCCTTTGGAAGATGGCTTTGCCAGACGCAGAGTCGCAAAATGATTTAAAAATAGAATCCTTGCGCCTTGGCGGCCTAGCGAGAGACGATTTTTCAGATGTCTCAATTCTGAATTAGTGTTTACCACTTCTGTATTTCTTTGAACCTTCATACAAACGACACACTTCA
The DNA here is from genome assembly GCA_964642725.1 of uncultured Chitinophagaceae bacterium. GTDB lineage: Bacteria > Bacteroidota > Ignavibacteria > UBA10030 > UBA8401 > JAGVPT01. Next base: position 44,674 of record CAZXQG010000004.1, on the reverse strand, counting down.
ATACGTCAAAGGAATCGGTCCGAAACGAGCCGCTGCATTGCGCGAAGTCGGCATCGATTCGGTTTCGAAACTTCTCTATTATATTCCCCGCGACTACCTCGACCGCTCGCGAATTATTTCAATCAAAGCTCTTCCGAAATTCGTTGAAGCCGGGAATGAAGTTACGGTGATCGGCACTGTTTTCCGTCAGGAGACAAGAAGGACGAGACGCGGGAAACGGATGTTTCTTCTTACATTGAACGATGAAACGGGATATCTCACGTGTATCTTTTTTGCAGGTGTTCAGTGGTACGAAAAAGCGTTTCGGGTCGGCGAAGTGCTCGCTGTTTCCTCGGTGCCGGAACTCGATAAATTAAACCGGCCGCAGTTTATCCACCCGGAGTTCGACAGGTTAAAGACGAACGACGACGACGATGCGACAGACTGGAATTCACTTCTCCACACCGGCGCGATCATTCCAGTGTACCGGTCAAGCGAAGAGTTACGCCAGGTTGGGTTGGATAATCGGGGTTTCAGAAGAATCATCAAGAATGCCCTCGAGAGCAATCTTGAAACCCTCGTTGAACATTTGCCAGAAGAGACACTTCTGCGCCATCATCTTCTTGAGATTCATTCGGCGTTAAAAAGGATCCATTTTCCGAAAACGTACGTAGAAAGGGACGCGGCGCTCAACCGGCTGAAGTTCGATGAGCTGTTCTTCTTCCAGCTCCTCATGGCGTACCGCCGGCGGGAAATCAAAGGAGAGTTGAAAGGCATCTCATTCAACGTGAAGAGCGAATTAGCACGACGCCTTCTTTCAACCCTGTCGTTTGATTTAACGGGCGCCCAGCGACGTGTCATTAATGAGATCACAGGAGACATGAGCCAATCGGTGCCGATGAACCGGCTGTTACAGGGGGACGTCGGCAGCGGCAAAACTATCGTGGCTTTGTTTGCCATGCTCATTGCCGTAGAAAATAGATTCCAATGCGCATTGATGGCGCCTACTGAGATTTTGGCAGAGCAGCATTTTTTTACTTTGAAAAGCTTTTTGGGAGATTTGCCGGTTCGGGTCCGTCTTCTCATCGGCGGGCAAAAGAAAAAGCTGCGCGAAGATATTCTGGAAGACATTCGCCGCGGCTCGGCGAATATTGTGATCGGTACGCACGCGCTCATTCAAGAAAAAGTTGATTTTGCTGATCTAGGTCTCGTTGTCATAGACGAACAGCATCGCTTTGGCGTCGCGCAGCGCGCGCTTCTTCGCGGGAAAGGAAAAGAAAATCCCGACGTTCTTGTCATGACAGCAACCCCGATTCCACGGACGCTGTCACTGACGTTGTACGGCGACCTCGATATTTCAGTGATCGATGAACTTCCAAAGAATCGCAGGCCTGTAAAAACAGCACGCCGAACGGAAAAAGAAAAGAAGAAAGTGTACAGCTTTGTGAAGGACGAAATACTCCGCGGGCGGCAGGCATACATCGTCTATCCTCTCATTGAGGAGTCGGAAAAGATCGACCTCAAGGCCGCAATGGTCGAGTTTAAGAAATTGAGCGAAGGTGAATTCTCCGAATTCAGGCTTGGTTTGCTTCACGGAAGATTGGCATCGGAAGAGAAGGACGCTCTAATGAGCAAGTTCAAATCGAAAGAGATCGATATTCTGGTTGCAACGACCGTTATAGAAGTCGGTATTGATATTCCCAATGCGACAATCATGATCGTTGAAAATTCGGAGCGTTTTGGACTTTCTCAGCTTCATCAGTTGCGTGGAAGAGTCGGCCGCGGAGCGGAGCAGTCGTATTGTATCCTGCTCACCGACGACCTTATGATAAAGCGAAAAACCCAGCTTGCCGCGAATCGCGCTGAAGCACAAAAACAAATCTTAGATTTCTCGAAACGGCTTGAGACTATGGTGCAAACGAACAACGGATTCGAAATTGCCGAAGTCGATTTAGAGTTGCGCGGTGCGGGGGATTATTTTGGAACGCGTCAAAGCGGCTTGCCGTCGTTCCAGGTTGCCGATATTGTTCATGACAAAGAAATTCTTATTCAGGCACGGCAGGAAGCGTTTGACCTTGTTGCTCGCGATCCTCATTTACGATTGGCTCATCATGCGGGAGTACGGAGACGATTCGAACTCGTTTATAAGGAATTGCTTTCGTATGTTCGCATCGGTTAGCGGCCCGACCCAAATATCTTCCATCAGAAATAATTTCTTCGAAATATTTTTCCAGAGTATCTAAAAAAAAATCCGTACAGCGTTTCTATTTCCGACGATGGAACCTTCCGGCAAAGACTCTGCCACTCTGACAACCACGACTGCGATTCCTAAGGAAAAAGCCACTTTCTTCTTGACAACGTGTCTAAAAACATTATATTTGTATCAGGAGTTGGACGAAGAACAAAGCTAACGCATCAGCCACTAGCATGAAAGGTATCGAAAGAATTTTTTGGTACTCCCCTGAATGGAAGTAGCTCTCGTCTACAACATGAAGAAGGAAGAATCAGATGTCGCCGACGGCGGCGTCGACCCTTCGAGTCAGCACATCACTGATGTCAGCACGCAAATACTAGAGAAGACAACAAGCGCTGATATGTACGCGGAGTGGGACACGGTTGAAACTGTGACAGCTGTCCGCGATGCACTTGCTCTCCGCCACTCCGTCACGATGATCGAAGCTGATGAAGATGCTTTCGCAAAACTTCGCAGCCGACGTCCGGAGATTGTCTTCAATATTGCCGAGGGGCAGTACGGTGTCTCGCGCGAGGCACAAATTCCGGCGATGCTTGAGATGCTGAACATTCCTTACTCCGGCTCCGACGCACTCACCCTCGCGGTTTGTCTGGACAAGTCCCGGGCGAAAGAAATTCTTTCCTACTATAAGATTCCTACCGCAAAATTTTCCGTTATATATTCCCTTACCGACCTTTCAACACTGCGGACAGAATTTCCTTGTATGGTAAAGCCGCTGAACGAAGGGTCGAGCAAAGGGATCTTCGACGCTTCGCTCGTTCGGACACTCAGTGAATTGCAAGCTCAGGTTGAAAACGTGCTGTCGACGTACAACGAGCCGGTTATCGTTGAAGAGTTCCTGTCCGGGCGTGAATTCACGGTAGCGATGCTCGGCAACGGAGATGACGTTCAGGTACTGCCGATTGTCGAGATCAAATTCGATTCTTTGCCCGAAGGTGTTAATCCGATCTATTCATTCGAGGCCAAATGGATTTGGGATCAATCGTCAAATCCGCTTAATATCTTCGAATGCCCTGCCCAAGCGACTCCATCCCTCAACGCTTCCATCGTAAAACTTTGCAAAGAGGCCTATAAAGTTTTGAGATGTCGTGACTGGTCGCGCATCGATGTACGTCTCGATAAAGACGGAGTTCCTAACATCATTGAAATCAATCCTCTTCCCGGTATTCTCCCGAAGCCGGAAGATAATTCATGTTATCCGAAGGCTGCCCGCGCCGCGGGTATGTCGTACGACAAAATGTTAAATCGTGTGTTGGACGAAGCTTGTAAACGGTACAGGCTGCTCTGATGTTCCCCAACTCGTTGAAAATGAATAAGATGCAGGCAAGCTTATTTCACAAATACGGAGCTCTAGTATGAGAAAGAAGCTACATGTTTCGGTTATTTTCAACCAACCGACAATCCAGACGTCGAAGGGGAGAAAGTTTATTTCTGAGTCAGGAATGATTCAGGAAGGGGCTGCGCTTGCCACCGCACGTGCGAACGGGTTGCTGGACATGTCCGAAGTAGGCGTCGTTGAAGAAAGAGAGCAAATTCAAGCTGCCCTTACCGAGCTTGGGTACCAGACATCGATTTTCAACATGTCCAACAATATTGAAAAACTGCTGGAATTTTTGAAAACCGAAAAGCCGGACCTTATTTTCAATCTGGTCGAGTCTTTGGGCGATCAGTCGATTCATGAGATGCATGTCGCGGGCATTTATGAAATTCTGGAGATCCCCTACACAGGTTCTCCGACTGTTACGTTGGGAACGTGTTTGAATAAAGCCCGGACGAAAGAGATACTTTCATTCCACGGCATCCCGACGGCAAAGTTTATTGTCTGCAAGCAAATGAACGAAATCATCGCCGATGATTTCGACCTGGCATTCCCGCTCATCGTGAAACCCGCTAAAGAAGACGCCAGCGTTGGGATCGACAACGATTCGGTTGTCGATTCTCTGACCGCGTTGAAGAAACGAGTCCGGTACATTTTTCAGCAGTACGACCAGCCGGCAATTGTTGAAGAATATATTGAAGGGCGTGAATTGAATGTCGCCGTTCTCGGGAACGGGAAGCCGACGGTTCTTCCGATTTCTGAAATAGACTTTTCCGGGCTTCCCTCCGGCTACCCAAAAATCGTTACCTATGATGCAAAGTGGCTCAATGGGTCAATAGAGTTCGAGGGAACAAAAGGCGTGTGTCCGGCCGACCTGCCGCCGACTGTCGAAGCCCGCATCAAAGATCTTGCGCTGCAGTCGTTCAACATTATGGGATGCAGGGATTATGCCCGCATTGATTTTCGGCTGACGAAAAACAACAAGCCGTACGTCCTTGAAGTCAATCCCAACCCCGATATTTCGGACGATGCCGGATTTATCCGTTCAACGACGACGTACGGGTATTCATTTAACGAAGTGATCGGGAAGATCGTCGAATATGCGCTGAAGCGAAACCCGTAGACGCGCCGTATTACATTTTTCAGTACAGCAATGAGCATCCGTTCCCTCCAGCGAGAGGATCAAGAGCCGATAGAAAATCTTTTACGAGCGACGGATGTTTTCAGCGAAGAAGAAATCGATGTCGCGATTGAGCTGATCCAGATTTATCTCGAAGACGAACATCAGAAAGACTATGAAATATTCTCTTACGTCGACAGTGAACAGAGAGTGGCCGGCTATGTGTGTATCGGTCCGACACCGTCAACGCAGGGAACGTACGATTTGTACTGGATTGCAGTTTCGCCGGCAGTTCACGGAACAGGAGTCGGTTCTGAACTTCTCCAGTTTGTCGAGGGACATCTTCGCGCGCAAGGCGGCCGGTTGTTGATCGCCGAAACTTCATCGACGCCAAAGTATGAAAAGACATGCATGTTTTATGAACGCAAAGGCTTTGAGCGAAGGGCATGCATCAAAGATTATTATAAGCCCGGCGATGATCTCATCATCTACGGAAAATATCTATAACCACATCAGGTAAATCTCTATATGGAACTCTGGCAGGAAATGTTGCGGGCGAGTGTTGACAGCGGCAAAGATTTGGTGGAACGGTTTAATTTTGACAAGGATCTTGCGGACAAGCTCAACACCCTCTTTCATATCCGCATTAACCCGTACTATCTCAGCCTTATTCGGTATCCGGGCGATCCTATCTGGCTGCAATGTATTCCCGATGCCCAGGAGTTGGTGCCCGACGATTTTCCGCTGGACCCGCTCAACGAAGAAGCAGACAGCCCGGTTCCAAGCATTACTCACCGTTATCCCGACCGCGTGTTGTTTTTGACGACAAGCCAGTGTTCGATGTACTGCCGGTTTTGTACGCGAAAAAGAAAAGTCGGCGACTCGGGTAAAATCAGCATGAAGTTTATTCAGTCCGGTCTCGATTATGTTGCCGCGCATCCGGAAGTACGCGACATCATTCTTTCCGGCGGCGACCCGCTGATGCTGACGGACGTGATGCTCGAGAAAATTATTTCCGGGCTCCGGGCGATTCCGCATGTCGAGATTATCCGCCTCGGCACGAAAATGCCGTGCGTTCTTCCCCAGCGCATCACGCCGAAGCTCTGTAAGATGCTCAAGAAGTATCACCCGATTTATGTGAACACGCATTTTAACCATCCGTGGGAATGCACGACGGAGGCGAAACGTGCATGCGAAATGCTCGCCGATGCCGGCATCCCCGTCGGGAACCAAGCGGTTCTGATGAAGGGAGTCAACGACGACCCGGATGTGATGCTGGAATTAATGCGCAAGCTGTTGATGATGAGAGTGCGTCCCTACTACCTGTACCAGGCGGATATCACGAAGGGCGCGAACCATTTCCGGACGCCCGTCAGTGTCGGCCTGAATATCATGGACAAACTGCGCGGCCACACATCCGGACTTGCGATTCCGCATTTCGTTATTGACGCGCCGGGCGGAGGCGGGAAGATCCCGCTGCTTCCGCAATATGTGCTGGGCAGGAGCGGCAACAACATTATTCTCCGAAACTACAAGTACGACATCTACCAGTATCCCGATGTCGAAGAAGACGAGAAAAAGCCCGAGGCACAGCTCGAAAAACGGTATATGCGCAAGCGAACGAAGCCGATGCGAAAAAAGGTGTACGAAACTCAGCCGACGCGCGCCGAGGTTTCATCAAAATAGATCCGAAAGTCCCGCCCCGAGCGGGACTTTTCGTTTTTGATCTTCCCTCGAGATGTCTAAACCGCAATACCGAGGGAAATGTTTAAAGCTCTGCCGGCACATCAATCATTCCGAATCTCCGATGGCACGACAAACACTCGTTCTGCGGCTCTGTGGTTACGCGATCCTTCTCTACGTCTGGTTCCTTCTTCCGTTCAACCTGTACGAACCGACACCGACATTTCATCTTCCGGCAATTCTGTGGTTTACCCATCTCATTATTCTCTACATCCATGAAGCGGGACACTTCTTTTTCAGGATATTCGGAGAAACTATGTACATTCTCGGCGGTTCGATTATGCAGGTGCTCGTTCCGTTTGTATGGTTTCTGGTTGCGTGGCATGAAGAATCCGCCAATGCACCGGTCGCGGTGTTTTTCACCGGCGTGAGCATGGTCGATGTGAGCATTTATATGAGAGACGCCGAAACGAGAATTTTACCCCTTCTTGGCGGGCACCATGTAAAGCACGATTGGGCGACGTTTCTCGGCGACCATGACATGCTCGATTGGGGAGTTCCGCTGGGAAATCTGTTTTTCTTCCTTGGATTATTTGCGGCACTGGGGGCCATCGTGTGGGGAGTGAACCTTTCAATTAAATTGTACCAGCAAGACCGTTTGGAAGAGTCAAAATCTCCCGGACCGGAGAGCGATTTAACAAATGGGGAGCAGAAAAGCTCATCACTGCAGGATAAAACGCCGAGTCAAAAGAAGCTTTGACCTTTCTTCACGCATTGCGGTTTTGAGCTTTCACCTCTGCCTTGTTTCTCACCTCTCTTTTGGCTAAATTTTTCGTGTGAGAATCCCCGACGACAAAATTCAGGAAATCCGCGCCGCGACCGACATCGTCGAATACATCGGCACGTTCGTGAAGTTGAAGAAACGCGGAAAAAGTTATCTAGGATTGTGCCCTTTCCATTCGGAAAAAACTCCGTCGTTTAATGTCAGCCCCGACAAAGGGATGTACTATTGTTTCGGCTGCAGCCGCGGCGGGGATGTCATCAAATTTGTAATGGAATGGGAGAAGGCGACGTACGTTGAAGCGATCGAAATTCTTGCGGAGCGGGCCGGAATAGCCATCGTTCGAACGGAGGAGTCGATCCAATCTGCCAGTGAGACCGAAAAGCTCTATTCCGCATGTTCTTTCGCCGCGAAAATGTTTCACCGGAATATGATGAAAACAGAGGAAGGGTCGTTCGCGCTGAAGTATTTTCAATCGAGAGGATTTTCTGATAAGACGATCGTTGCCTTCGGTCTTGGATATTCTCTTCGCGCGTGGGATGCGCTGGTGAAGCAGGCTGGGGAAGAAGGGATAAAGCCGGAGTATCTGGAAAAAGTGGGATTGGCCCGCAAACGAGATGACGGGGGATATTACGACGCTTTTCGAGGACGGGCAATGTTCCCAATTTCTTCGACGACGGGAAGAGTTATTGCCTTCGGAGCGAGAAAATTATACGATGATGACACGATGGGAAAGTATATTAACTCGTCTGAAACACCCATCTACCACAAAAGCAAAGTGCTTTATGGATTGTCTCAATCGAAAGAAGCGATTCGGGAGAAAGATTCTGTCGTTTTAGTAGAAGGGTATGCCGACCTCATTTCCGTTTTTCAATCCGGAATTTGCAATGTCGTTGCGTCGAGCGGTACCGCCCTTACCGTCGAACAGATTCAGTTGATTTCGCGGTACACGAAGACCGTCACATTCGTTTATGACGCAGATTCTGCAGGTGTCTCGGCCATGATTCGAGGCGTCGATCTCATTCTCGAGAATAATTTGGACGTTCGGATTGCAGAACTTCCCCAGGGCGACGATCCGGACTCATTCGTGAGAAAGAACGGTGCCGACGGTTTTCAGGAGATACTTTCCAAGGCTGTCACTTTTGTTGATTTCAAAGCCAACACATTGCGCCGCGAAGGAAAACTTGATTCGCCGGAAGGGAAGGCGGAAGCAGTGCGGGCCCTTGTCCAGACAATCTCAAAGATCAAGGACCCGTTGAAGCAGAGCTTCTTCATTAAAGACGTCGCCGAAAAATACAAGCTCTATGAATCGGCCTTGATCACAGAATTGGAAAAATTCACGCGCAAAGTGCCGGAACGATTCCTTGCGGTTCCGCGCGTTGGAGGTGAAAGGGCAGCCGCCAAAGATACGAAGAGCGCCACGGCGGTCACGGCGCAGCAGGAAATACCGGTTGAGGAAAAAGAATTACTCCTTGTTGCATTCGAGGAGCCGGAAGAAATGATCCCGTTTATTTTTTCGTATATCCGTGCGGAGGAATTTTCCCATCCTCAGGCGAAAGAAGTGGCCGAGATCCTCATCGATGAGTTCGACAGCAAAGGCACGGTGGACGTTCACCAGCTTATGCCGAAGGCTTCTAGCGATGCCGTCAGAAAACTTATTTCGGAATTGTCATTCACTCCATACCAGCTTGGCTCACGCTGGGATAAAGTCGGGGCGCGGCTGAGCGAAACGAGGACGTCGGAGCGGGCGGAGGGGGCGATCAAAAGGATGAAGAAGAAAGTCCTGGAACATGAGCTTGCAGAGAACCAGCTTCGCATGAAGGACGCGTCGTTGAACGGAGAAGAAACGGTGCAATTTCTAAAGAGACATCAGGAAATTTTTAAGTCCCTGAAAGAGATCGACGGCGCACAATTGATACGGCCGCCCGAAACAAAGAAATGACGTGAAGGTCAATTCAATCCTGGAAGAGGACGCGAACCTGCCATGCTGTATTAGAAGCCATCTCAAAAATGGTTTCCATGGAGAAAGCAGCCGTAATTGTCATGCTGAGCGGAGCGAAGCATCCATGACAGGAAAGCTTTGGAGATTCAAGGTGTGTCATTGTCATGGATTCTTCACCCCGTCTTAAAAACGGCGGGGTTCAGAATGACAATGATGATGCATTGTTTGTTCAGAATGAAGTTACTCAGAGTTTTTGAGAAGGCTTCTACATATTCTTCACGATTGCTTCGCCGAATTCAGAACACTTCACTTCTTTTGCACCTTCCATGAGCCGCGCAAAGTCGTAGGTTACCGTCTTCGCTTGTATCGCCTTGTTCAGCCCCTTTAAGATCAGATCCGCGGCCTCGGTCCATCCCAAATACCGAAGCATCATCTCTCCGCTGAGAATAAGAGATCCGGGATTGACCTTGTCCATCCCTGCATATTTCGGTGCAGTGCCGTGGGTTGCTTCGAAGACTGCGAACCCGTTTTGATAATTGATATTTGCGCCGGGGGCAATTCCGATGCCGCCCACCTGGGCAGCGAGTGCGTCGGAAATGTAATCGCCGTTCAAGTTCAGCGTGGCGATCACTTCATACTCGGCGGGACGAGTAAGAATCTGCTGCAGGAATGCATCGGCGATGACATCCTTAATCAAAATTTTTCCCGCTGGCGGATTTCCGCCGCAATCTTCCCATGACACGACATCCTCCGGGAATTCGCGTTTCGCAAGTTCGTAGCCCCAGTCGCGAAATCCACCCTCGGTGAATTTCATGATATTTCCTTTATGGACAAGCGTAACCGATTTTCTCTTGTTCGCGATTGCGTATGTTATTGCGGCACGCACGAGCCGCTCGGTCCCTTCCAGCGATACCGGCTTTATGCCGATGCTCGAAGTTTTGGGGAATCGTATTTTTTTGACGCCCATTTCTGTTTGAAGCCATGCGATGACCTTTTGCGCTTCAGGCGTTCCGGCTTTCCATTCGATGCCGGCGTAGATATCCTCCGTGTTTTCCCGAAAGATAACCATGTCCACAAGCTCGGGATGCTTGACGGGCGACGGGACGCCGGTGAAATATTGGACGGGGCGCAGGCATACATATAAATCGAGCATCTGCCGCAGTGTAACATTGATGGATCGAATCCCCTTTCCCACGGGTGTCGTGAGCGGCCCCTTGATTGCGATTGTGTATTCTTTGATAGCCTCGAGCGTATCGTCGTGAAGCCACGTATTTTCACCGTATACCCCGTTAGCTTTCTCGCCTGCGTATACCTCAAACCAACTGATCTTCTTTTTCCCTCCGTACGCTTTCGCGATTGCAGCATCAAACACTTTTTGAGAAGCCCGCCAAATGTCGGGTCCTGTTCCGTCCCCTTCGATAAAGCAAATTACCGGATCGTCCGGCACGGAGAGCTTTCCGTCTTTGACGGTAATTTTATGTCCGGTTAACGGGGGAACGAGCTTTACATAGTTAGACATACACGCTTCCTTCGGGAAAAGTAATTATTCGAGAATAGCAGCGCGGATTTTTGAGGCGACATCTTTCATGTCATCGCCTTCATACCGCTTCAATTGCAGCACAAACCGGATATTGTCGCCTTCGTACCGCGGAGTGATATGGATGTGAAAATGGAAGACCGATTGTCCTGCAATCGCTCCGTTATTCGAAAAAAAGTTGAATCCCTTAAGTTCAAAGCTCTTCACCAAAGCGCGCGAAACGACGTGGACGGCATGCATGATGCCCGCCAGTTCTTTTTCAGGGACCTCCAGAAAATCTTTATGATGATTTTTCGGGATGACGAGCGCGTGCCCATAGTGAATGGGGTTGACATCGAGGATTGCAATTGCGCAGTCGTTTTCAAACAGGAATTCAGCCGGAATTTCTTTTGCGATGATTCGACAGAAAATGCATGCCATTGATCAGCCCCGCCCCCGTTGGAGAAGAGTCTGGAATTCCTTTAGTACGCTGAAGAATATGTTCATGGCTTAACTTCTCAATGAGAATTCGGCAAAAAAAAGAAATTGGCGTGTCGCAAATAATATCGAAAAATCGTCCGAAAGTCAACGAAGCTTGGGAAAAATGGCTGTTCGCTATTTCAGGTCCCGATTTTCAGCAATGCTTCGCAGGAACTGCAAAAGTGTTCCGCCTTAACATCGATATCTTCTACTGCCGTTGAACTGTGCATGACACACCGATAATCGCGGCAGTGAAGAAGCCCAAAAGTATGGCCAAGTTCATGGACCGCTTCTTTCACAAGGCGTTCCGTGGCAAGCGTGCGATTGGCAGGAAGGCCGTACAGTGTGTCGTCGAGGCGGTGAGCAGAGACGACGGCAAACGGTCCGTCGAGCTGTGCCTCTCCAAAAACGTATGTCAAGACGGGGACGAATAGATCTACAGATGTAACTCCGATAATTTTTCCCTTGAAGTCCCTGAATTGTTTGACAAACGCGGAAATCAATGCGGTGGAATTATATTGATTGCGGTACACATCGAACGCAAATGAAGGGTCTATTGGTTCCGCGACATGGATCGATGTCGGGAACCGGAAAATAGCTTCGAGCGGTGAAATGATGGCGTTAACGGAATCGTTATCGCAAGGCGGTACCGGAACAACGAGGATAGAAGACATGGGTCACGGTTTAATAAGGCCATATTTTGCGATTTTATTATACAGCGTCACCCGGTCAATGGAAAGAATTTCAGCTGCCCGAGTGATGTTCCAGCCCGTCTTCGCAAGCATCGCTTCGATATGTGCCTTCTCGACCGACGCTATCGTATCATCCGCCGGCGCGCGGTGATTAAGTCCAAGCTGAAACGGTAAGTCATCCGGTCGAATCGTAGGAGGCTTGGCAAGCACCATCGCACGCTCGATTACGTTTTCCAGCTCCCGCACGTTGCCCGGCCAATCGTAGCGCACGAGCAAATCCATTGTGTCGGGCGTGACCTCGCTGATTTGCTTGTTCATTACAGAAGAATACTTCTTGAGGAAATGCTGAACAAGGAGCGGGATGTCCGTCCGTCGTTCACGAATCGGCGGAATGAATACTGCGAAAACATTAAGTCTGTAATAGAGATCTTCACGAAATGTTCCTTCTTTCACCGCTTCTTCAAGGTCGCGGTTCGTTGCGCAGATAATTCTGAAATCGCTGTGAATGACTTCGTTTCCGCCGACACGCGTGAATTGTTTGGACTCGATGACGCGAAGAAGCTGCACTTGCATTTTTTGGGAAATGGTGCCGATCTCGTCGAGAAAAATCGTTCCGCCATCGGCCATTTCAAATTTCCCTTTGCGCCGGTATTGCGCGCCTGTGAAAGCGCCTTTCTCATGCCCAAAAAGTTCACTTTCGAGAAGAGTTTCCGGAACAGCGCCGCAGTTCACCGCGATGATCGGAAAATAGCGCCTCGGGCTGTTGACGTGGATCGCGCGGGCGATCAACTCTTTACCGGACCCGCTTTCTCCACGGATCATTACTGTTGTATCGGTTTGCGCAACGGTCTTTGCAAGTTCGATCACTTTTTTCATTTGCGGGCTGTTGCCGACGATCTCGTCTCCCTGCGCCATTTCGGAAATATGTTCATGCAATTGGGCGTTCTCTTCTGCGAGTTTCTTCTGACGCAGTGCATTGGTAACAAGATGAGAGAGATGGTCGGGGTCGACCGGCTTTGTGACGTAATCGAACGCTCCTTCCTTTAACGCCTGAACCGCGCTTTCTACCGAAGCGAAGGCGGTGATCATGATCGTGCTGATCGCAGGGTCGATTTCTCTCAATCGTTTCTGAAGTTCAAGCCCGCTCATCCCAGGCATTTTAATGTCGAGGAGTATCACGTTCCATGGGCCGTCGCTCATTTTCTTGATCGCATGGGCAGCGTCTTCGGCAGCATCGACGCGGTAGCCGTCCTGCTTGAACCACTTAGAGAGTGAATCGCGTACGACAAGTTCATCGTCCACGATAAGGAGGCTGTGTTGTTTCGTTGATTTGTCGTTCATGGTCATGGTCAGGTAAGTGAAGTGGATGAAGCGTTGTTCGATGCTTGAGTTATTGGACGGGGCAGCAGTATCGTAAACGTTGTTCCCCCGTGAAGCTCCGATTGAACATTAATGGTTCCGCCGTGCCGTTCGATGATTCCGTACACGACGGCGAGACCGAGTCCCGTTCCTTTTCCGTTCTCCTTTGTTGTAAAGAAAGGCTCAAAAATGTGGGGCAGTGCATCGTCTGAAATTCCGATACCCGTGTCGGTGAGGGTGATATGAATTGCATCCGGGGTAGCGGAATGGTGAGCCTCAACTTTGAGCGTTCCCCCTTCGGGCATTGCTTCGATCGCATTGATTTCAATCGCAAGCAGCGCCTGCTCAATTTGTTGTGAAGCGCAGAACAGCATGAGCGGCTCTCGTTGAAAATCCGTTTCCAGCGTGATATTGTGTATTTTCAAATGATGGTCGATGAGGTTCAAAGACCGCTCAATCGTTGTCCGGATATCCGTTTCAACAAATTCACCGACCTTCTGTTTGGAGAAGAGCAGGAGATTCTTTACGATGTTTCCGCATCGGGCGGTCTCATCGGCAATGATCGAAAGTTCGTTTTGAATTTCTTCCACCGTGTCCGGTGTTTGCACGCCTTCTTTCACCATTTTTTTCAGGAGTTTGGCATACGTCAGCACTCCTTCGAGCGGGTTGTTGAGCTCGTGCGCTACTGTGGAAGCAAGTTTCCCGAGTGAAACCATTTTTTCCATTTGGACCATGTTGGCATGGGCGCGCCGCAGTTCTTCCGTCTTCTGCGCGACACGCTCTTCCAATGATTGGCCCCACTGCGTTAGCTCGTTTCTCGCCCGCTTCAATTCATCGGCCATCTGGTTGAACGAAGTTGCGAGTCTCCCGATCTCGTCGTTCGACCGCGCGGATATCCGATAGTCCAAGTTTCCCTTCGTAATTTCCTGAGTGCCGAGAGTCAATTTATGCACAGGAATGTTTACGACAATCCAAATAAAAATGCCGACGAATGTTGTCATCACGAAAAACATGAAAAGCGCGTTCAAGTATTGAGACCGGTTTAAACTTGCCAGGTGTGAATCGATCTCTTTCAGCGGCATCATCACATCGAGGACTCCGAGAATGGTCTGCGATTGGGCATGAGCATGACACTCCGCCGTCGAACATGTAGAGTCGTTTTTGATCGGCACGATCATTCCTAACACTCTGTATCCCTTGGAGGATGAAAAGATTCGGCTTAGCTCACGCGGGTTAGGGGAAAGAGGCGGTTTGCCGGGAGAATGGCATGCGTTGCACGCTTCTGCATTCATGTTCACGTACGTTCCGACTTCTCCGGCAACGGTTGAAAGCCTGATCTCTCCCTTTTTGTTGTAGATCCGGATGGCTTCTATACCGGGCTCATTGCCTATGGTGTTGATAATTTGATGGATGTCTTCTTGACGATTCAGCATCATGCTGTAGTTCGTCGACCGTTTGATGACATCGCCGATCCGATTTGCCCCGAGGATTGCATCGCGCAAATACTGTTCCGCCTGATGATCGACGCTGAGCTTTGTGAGAACAGCCGTCCCGACCAGCATAACAAAGAGGATGATCAAAAAGACGCGGAAAGCGAGCAGGTTCAGGAATTTCATGGTTTTCTCCACGGCAAAGAAAGACAAGTACCGTGCCATTTCCAGATAATGGGAAAGTCGGCGGAAAGGGTGGAAAAATAGGGGGGACTAGTGGCCAATTGTGCAAAAATGCGAAACAAAATCCCGAATTCTTGTTTTTCGAGATGTCGGCTTTGTTTTGTGCTGCTTCATGCCTTCGAAAACAGCCTGCTCATAATCTCGAAATATTTTTTTTGACCTAAAATTTCGTAGATGCTTTTCACCAGTTCGCCGCCGTCGTAGAGAGTCGGCCCGACGACGGGCTGTAATTTGTGAAATGCGGCATCAAATTTCTCCCGTATTCCTGCCATCTCTTTATGAAAGAGGGGAGTGAAATCGTCGGAGCTCAGAAGATCATTTCCGGATTTTGAGGTATCTGCGATGCGAAGAATCCATCCGGAAGCATATGGATCGTCGAGGAGGAAATACGGGCGATCAAGAAGTTGTGTGTTGGACTCGATTCCGATTCCGGACACGGCAGATCGAAGTGCAATCGTTCCTTCCCTGAGAACGAGCCATGCACACGGCGAATTTTGTTCGACACGAGAAGGAGTGTGCGGCAATACCACGCTGACAACGGGCTGAAGAAAGTATGCACCGACATGGTCGATGCCGATTGTCGCAGTAGACGCAGAATCGTTTTTTATCCACATGTGGCCTTTGCTGTACAGTCGGTCGTTTGGAAGCGGTGTTGACAGAAGAGGATGAAAGAACGCTTCCAGGCTTTGCTCGAAGTATTTTTGCGGAGTATTGATATTTTCCATGGGTATGCCCGTTATAGGATGATGAATAGCTTTCTCTCAAAAACAAGTTCGCCTTGTTCTAGCGATTAGAGATTCCTTTTTTGGCGCAAATCTTCGTTGTTCTTTGAAACGAATTCCAATTCTTTCAACAATTCGCGATCGACAAGCTGTGCCGGCACGTGGTTATTGTGATGTCCGAACACCGGGAAATATTTAGCAACGTAATAGAACGCGACGAACCCGGCGGTGGCAAGCGCTACCGTGATGGACAATTCCTGCCACGACGGAAAATATGTTCGCTGCGGCCAATGTTCCATGCTTGTGACCGCGGTATTCATTCTGTTCGCTACAAAACCGAGAATGACCAGAATGGAAGTGTAGAAGAGTCCTTTTTGGCTCGTCCTGATTTTGCGGAAAAGAAGAAGAGAAAAAGGAATCACTACTCCGACCATGATCTCAAGAAGAAACAATCCGCTTTGATAGGTCGGTTGGAATACGTATTGGAGGGCGTCCCGGTTTATCAAATCCTGTATCCGCACGGTAAAGAACAAAGCAAGAACTACTGCCAACACTCTGGCCAGCTCGGAAAACAGCGGCAGCTCGATCTCACGTCCAAATGCCCGGGCTGCCATGAATGATGAGAACATGACCATTGAGATTCCTGCCGCGACACAAGAGATAAAAAAAAGAAACGGAACGATGTCGGAGAACCACAGCGGATGCATCCGTTCCGGTACGACGAGATACAATGAACCGAACGACGACTGGTGCAATGTCGAGAGAATTACGCCGGCGACGACGACCGGCAAAGAAATAGTGCGTAGAATTTTGATCGGCGCATGCAGATGAAATTTTTCCAAAACGACCGGGGCAAATTCCAGTGTTAGCACGGTTGTATAGAGAATGATGCACCAGGTAATTTCGAACATCACCGAGTGAGGGTTCCACATGACGAGCGGATGCCAGAAGTTCTGAGGCCGGCCGAGGTCGACCACAAGAACCATAACAACCAGCATGTACCCGATGTATGCGGTCAGGATTGCCGGCCGTACGATTGGTTCAAACCGTTCGGCGTTCAAAATATGAACGGTAGCGGCAATAGTGAACCCGGCGGCCGCGAGGCCGACTCCGATGAAATCGAATCCAATCCAGAAGCCCCAAGGGAATTGATCGCTCAGATGGGTCGTTGCACCAAGCCCCATGGTAAATCGTTGAAAGGCGGCAACCGCGCCGACAGCCATGAGAATAGTTGCCGTAATTTTCCAAAATGTCAGTTTATACGAATGAAGAATGTTCATACGATTCTCTCTCTCAGTTTCGCGTAGATTCCAGTTTCTTTTGTTTTTCTTCCGCTTCGAACTTCGCCACCTCCGAACGGCGGGCGGTTATCCAGTGGATACCGAACAACACAACGCCTGCTGCGACTGAATACTTTGGAACTTGCGAAAGGACTCTCCACGAAAGCTGGGGGATCGGATTATTCGGAAGGTTCATCGGGAGGCCGAGCTTCTCGAATGGAATGCTCGAAATGTACAATACCGATGTTCCGCCCGCTTCCGTCAGGCCGTAAATATAGTTTACGTATGTCGCCGGGTTTGCGTCGATGCGTTTTCGCGCTTCCTTGATCAAGTCATCCCGGTCGCCGAAGACTGTGGCGTCGAATTGACATGCCTCGGAACAGGCCGTCTTTCCGCCTGCCGCGATCCGTTCATAGCACATTTTACATTTTTGGATCCTTGGCGACACGCTGCTCCACTCGTACCGGGGCGCTTCAAAAGGACAGGCCTGCATACAATAGCGGCAGCCGATGCACTTTGTTTCGTCATAAATGACAGCGCCGGTGTCGGTTTTTTTGAAGGCGCCCACAAGGCAGACGGATACGCATGTTGGTTCATTGCAGTGCATGCACAATCGCCGGACAAAATTCTGGTCATTGTTCAAGCTCTGAACGACGGTATAGTGTGTTGCGGAGAGCTCGGTTGCTTCTTCTTGAGGAAGGTGGTTCGCTTCTGCACACGCCCGTGCGCACTCGCGGCATCCGACACACTTTGAAACATCGATCAATAGCGCTTTCCTGCTCATCATTGTCGTCTCCGCTCGCGTTATTGGACATTAAGAAATTGTTGTTCGAACCGTTCGCACTGTTCAGTGCTAAAATCTTTGAGGAGTCCTTCAACCGGTGTGCCGCCGTCTTGAAGCAGGACGGGGGAGAGTGTTCCTGTTTGAGTTGAATCTGCGATGAAATCACGCAGCCGTCCGAGCTCATGCTGGATCCACGCCCGGCTTCGTTCGCCGAGCAAAAGTTGTGTAAGGTCTGATGCCCGGTGCGGTTTCATCGTATACGCCCAACCGTTGCTGAAGAGTTCTTCTTTCAACATTCCGGGCTGCTGCGCTAATTCTTCATTCACGGTGACAACATCTCCGTCAATCGGCGAATGGACCGTGAGAGTTCTTGCCCCTTCCTTTAACTGGAAGAGAGGCTCGCCTTTTTTAGCGGGCGATCCCGGAACTTTCAGAAAAGAAATACCGGGGTTTTTCATCATACGGAGGACAAAGTCGTCCGCTCCGATGCGGACATTGCCGGATGGAAACAGGCTGAGCCACGTGTGCGATGGAGCAAAAAAGATCCCGGATGGCGTGCGCAAGGGAAGCGGAGTGCGCTCCGCTTGATACGCAGCCGGGGCAGTTTTTTTCTTGCGTTGGACGATAAAGTCGATTCCGAGGAAAATGATAATCATTGTCAAAAAGAATAGGACTGTCATGGTAATAACCCTTTTTCAAGTATTGTTGTTGTGTGTAGTGCTCGAATCCTTTGGAAAAAATTCACCGACCAGAATGCGCCATTCTTCGGCATTGGTCAGGTCGCTTACATTGTTAACGATTTCTCCTCCGTCCTGCATAACAGTTCCCAAACGAGGGGAGAACCAGTGAACGAGGTGAGCACGGACCGCTTCCTGCCACCGATCAGCTGTGACGCCTTTAAAGAGGTTGTGTAATTCAAGCGTTAGATCATTTGGAGCAATTTTTACAATCCAGCCTTTTTCCAACGGCGAATCGTTAATCATTGAGGGAATGTCTTTGAGGCGTGTATTAACTTCAAGAATGGTGCCCGATACCGGTGCCGCCGAAGATAAGGTCTTGTCGCCGTGTTTCATCGTGGCCATGATCTCGCCCTGTCGGATGACTGAACCGGCTTGTGGCAACTTAATGTCGCCAAGCTTCCCGATGAATCGTTGTGAAAAATCGTCTACTCCTGCAATGACCTCGTTTGACGATTGAACAAGTGCCCAGCTGTGGCCGCGATGAAAGTAGCGCTCGATAACTTCAGCGGACGCAGGTGAATGGTCATTGGAGTTGGCGTCGGTACTGGCAGCAATCTTTCTTGAAAGGGAAAAATATTCAGCGGTAATGAGTATTACCACCATCAATATGAAAAGTACGATGACCATTTCATTGCCTCTTTCGGATTTGTTCTGCCGAAAGTAGTTGAAACAATCATGCCAAGAAGAGAGGAAGGGATTAGATTTTCTGTTAGACTATATCAGGCTTGCACTTAACGCTGTCTGAGAAGAAGTATGCACAAAAACTATGAGGGTATTAACGTTGAAAAAATCAACACAAATGATATTTTTGCGAAGTAAACTGTGTAAGTCTTTGCAACAAATAGGAAATATAGATGTAGAAAAACAATACACTGTACGTTTAAAAATTCAACATTGTTGGTCTACTATTGGGGCTCTTTTTCCCATAAGGAGTCAAGCAGGTCTGGGTCGCTGATAAACAGTTTTGCGCAAAATTCGCCAACAAATTTTCCGCTCTTCTTACACTGCGCAAGTGTTTTCTTGATTGCTTCGGGGTCGTTTACACCATTTGAAAGGCAATAATTTTCCAGGGAGGTATTGCACTCTGTGCAGAAAACTTCTTTTTCTTTCAGCGATGATTTCTGGATGGGAACGTCGTTTTTTGCCATAGTATCCACTTGCCTTGATTTCTGAGTTGCTTATCAAGAGTAACTAACGAAATTATAGAATAAGAGTCAATCGTTCATTGGAAACGTTCATCCGTTGCCAACCGCTTGAAAATGACGAAGTGCTCACCCAATGCAACGGGCTGGGTAAAGTCGTTTTCCTTCAATTGGGCGAGGATTGGTTTCACATCCATCCCGTATCGCGAAATGTCTACTTGGCCCAATTCGCCGTAATTTCCTTTGGAACTTGAAATCGAATAGCGGGACACAAGTGCCCGGAAATCCTCTCCTGCTCGAAGGAATGTGTATACCGAATCTGCCACTGAAACGTTTCCGCAGACAATCTCCGCAAGCCCTATGTACACGGGTGTTTCGCATCTTATATGGCCGCGGAAATTGATCCACATTGATAGCGGCTTTCCGTTTTGCATCGCAGGCGTGAATTTCCATTGTTTCATTCGGGCATTCGCAAGCGCATCCCAAGCAGCGTCCCCGCTTGGATTCAACAATTCGGCTTTTAATACCGAACCATCCTCCGCAACCAGGATTCTGAGGTCTACTTCGGAATGATTGGTCAGAAGTGCTTCAGACATCGGCGGAAAGGGTTCTTGCTCAATAAGGCGCGGCATCTTTTCCGGCATTTCCGTCGGTTGTGTTGATGCGCACCCGCAGGCTATAATACAGGCTATAAAAAAAATACAAGTTGATTTCATAGACACCTCCGAAAAAATAAAAAACCTCATTCCTCCGTCGTAACGGAATCCTGAGGTTTTTCTTTTTCTGTCCTTGCTGATCCCATAACACCCCTTTTGAGGTGGAATCGTGTAAACGACCAGCAGAAGCGTTCGTTAGTTGTACGTCACAACTTCATTTCTTCTGCAAAGATGAAAACTATTTCTTTAAAAGTCAAGGGGGGGGTAATGGGAATTCTTAAGATGGACTTCCATCCATTCCCTCAATTCAGATTGTTGGATGAAATTCTTTGCTGCAATTAGCGTTGCACTCCAAACAACTCTGTGCGTAGGTTTCTACCTGCTTCGTTCGGCGTAGGTTGCGACGAACTCTTCGAGTCCCTTTGTAATTTGAGCGGCAATGCGGGATCTAAAATTGTCGTCAAGCAGCATCATTTCGTCCTCGGGATTGGACATGAATGCTGTTTCAACAAGCGCGTTGGGGAGCTGTGTCGGTGCGTTGAGCGTGAAATTAAAACTTCCTACCACACCAAACTGATCGAGTCCCAACTCGAGCATCTTACTATAGAGGATGTTTGCCAGCGGCTGGAAACCAACGTGCCGATAATATGCGCTGGTTCCTTTCGATAGCTCCGGGTCTGCCGAGCTGCTGGTCGAGTTGGCATGAATGCTGACAAGCAGTTGTGCACCGGAGTTGAGAATCTTATCCGTTCGATCGATCATCGAAACGGTCTCATCGCTTGTTCGCGTCATGATCACTTTGGCCCCCTTCACTCGTAGAAGCGAATCAAGATGTTGAGCGATGGAGAGTGTTATATCTTTTTCTTTCTTTCCTGTTGAACCAAGCGCGCCGTCGTTTTCTCCGCCATGGCCGGCGTCGACCGCGATGGTCAATCCCGTGAGCGCAGAATCGGGCGATGAAATGACCGGCGGCCGCCGCACAATGATGCGCATGATTGAACCGTTGTCATAACTGATATCGTACCCCCAGTGTTGTCGATATGTCAATGTGATTGTAAGGCGGTATTGGCCGGCCGCAACCTGGCTCCATGTCACATTCTTTATTCCGCTTCCGGACAATTGATGGGTGATCCAATTTGTATTAGACGTTGCGCCGAAAATATCCACAACGATGGCTGTTGGGTCGACGAGTTGTTGGCTCAGGTAAGGAAGCCGCTGATCCAACGCTACAGTGATCACATCTTCCTTGTCGTTGCCCGACACCGTTAGAGCGCCGATGAGCGAACGGGGACGCGGAGTTTCGAGGGGAAGAATCTGCGCGAAATCTTCGGGCAGCCATGCTTCCATTTCATCCCCAAGCCTGACTCGATATTGGTCTCCAACCTTACCCGTAACGACAACACGAACGCCGGCTTTGACAAATCCTAACTTCGCTCCGCCCAGCCGGTCGCTTCCCATGCCGGCATTGAGGAATGGCCGTTTTCCCGTCACCTCGGCAATACGGGGAAGTTCTTTCGGCATGATTGAAACCTTTCCTTTTGAGTACGCTTTTTCACTTGAGAAAAAGTTTTTTGGGATACGAAACCTCACTTGGGCGTCTTTTGCTTCGTCGTCATCCTTTACTTTATAGGTCCCGGTGTAAATCCCAGCCAGCCCGCCCACTTTCGCAGGCGGAAGTTCGGTCATCGGAATGCCGGACTCAACGCCTTTAATATCAAAGTATGCCTTGTGTCCCGGGCTTCCTTTAAATTTGACCTCGAGAATGTCATCCTTGCCCAGCCAAATATCCTGCGACGGTTCCATCATAATAGTGTCGATGGACACGGGCTCATGGGGCGAAGTTTTCGGAGGCTCCGGCTTCTGCAGGAGAATGTTCTTCGCAATGGAATCGCCGTTTGCGGACCGAACCACAAGCCGAAGAGCTGAAGTGCCAACCGCGACATTGACAATGCCGCAGAATGCTCCGCTGGCGTACACTTTTGTTTCTTTTCCGTTAATGAATGCTTTAGCATCGGGAAGCGTTGAAGCAGAAACCCGCTGCCGCAGCGCTGTCGTCACTATCGTATCGCTTTCGGGAACGACAACGCGGAGAAACAAGGAATCGGCCGGCTTCATGAAACCGGAATATCCAATGTCAACAATAAGAAGATCGGACAGGAGGATGAAAAGAGAAAGGCTGCCGCGGAAAATCATAATATTTTTTCAATAAATGACAAGAATGAACGTGCCAAGAGTTAATCTGTGGGTCTTCTGAAAAATTCAAGGGAGATGTCTCACGCAAAGTCGCGAATGCATTAAGAATTAAACCTTGGCGGTTTAGCGCCTCCGCGCGAGGTGATCTTTCGGATGCTACAATATAATAGAGCAAAGCGAGATTTGCACTACACTATTTTGAGCGGTATATTGAAAAAGTTTTCCATACAAAATGCTTGTTGCGAACCAGCTGGCAGCAATTGATGCAACTTTCCAGCACTCGTTCCGTAAACAATTAGCCACTCAAACATCGTTCATATCATATCTACTAAGGTGCCGTCGATGAAGAAGATTTTCCTTCTGCTTGCGCTCATATCCACAGCGACCGTTCTGGCTCTCGGCCAGCAGGAAGCGCGACTGTTGCGGTTTCCTGCAATTCACGGCGATAAAATAGTCTTTAGCTATGCCGGCGATCTTTACACCGTTTCATCCGCGGGGGGTGTCGCTCGGAAATTAACGAACGATGTAGGGTACGAGATGTTCGCCCGTTTTTCACCCGACGGCAAATTGATCGCATTCACAGGGCAGTACGATGGCAACACGGAAGTCTACGTGATGCCTTCAGAAGGGGGCGTTCCGAAGCGGCTCACATTTACCGCCACTCTTGACCGTGACGATGTCTCTGACCGCATGGGCCCGAACAACATCGTGATGACGTGGAAAGATAATTCGCACATTGTGTTTCGTTCACGAATGAATGAGTGGGATGATTTTAAAGGCCAACTTTTCATCGCTTCCGTCGACGGCGGAATTCCCGAGCAGCTCCCGCTGCCTCGCGGGGGTTTTTGTTCCTTCTCACTGGATGGGAAAAAAATGGTTTACAATAGAGTGTTCAGAGAATTCCGCACATGGAAACGTTACCGCGGCGGTCAGGCGGACGATGTGTGGATGTATGATTTTGCCGCAAAGCAGACAACCAACCTGACGAACAACCCTGCGCAAGATATTTTCCCGATGTGGGGCGGGAACAAAATCTATTTTGCTTCCGACCGCGATGAGCACAACCGCTTAAACATTTATTCGTATGATCTGACATCCAAAGAAACAAAGCAGTTGACCAATTTCGTCGACTACGACGTGAAATTCCCTTCCATCGGCGATAACGCAATCGTGTTTGAGAACGGAGGATATATTTATCGACTCGACCTCGCGACGGAAAAGGCCGAAAAAGTAACAATTTTCATTGACGAGGATTTTGCCATCGGGCGTACTAACGTTGTCGACGTGAGCAAGAGTATAACGAACTACGAAATCTCTCCGGACGGCAACAGGGCTCTCTTCGGCGCGCGGGGAGATATTTTCACCGTGCCGGCAAAGTACGGAAACACACGCAATTTGACGAACACGTCCGGGGTTCACGAGCGCAATTCAAAATGGTCCCCCGACGGCAAGTGGATCACGTATATTTCAGACGCTTCCGGCGAAGATGAAATCTATGTTATGCCTCAGGACGGGAGCGCACCTGGAACGCAATTGACAAAGAACGGCGATACGTACAAATACCAGGGGTATTGGTCCCCGGACAGCAAGAAAATTGTGTGGGCGGATAAAAAACTGCGGCTGCAGTACGTCGACATTGAATCGAAGAAAATCACTCCGGTAGCGCAAGCTACCGCATGGGAATTTACGGATTATGCATGGTCTCCGGACAGCAAGTGGATTGCTTATGCCAAAGATGAAGACTCATCGATGACAAATATTTATCTTTATTCACTCGATAAGAAGGAATCGTATGCCGTTACCGATGGGTGGTATTCGTCGTATTCACCTGCGTTCAGTTCGGACGGAAAGTTTCTTTTCTTTGTTTCGGCTAGAAGTTTCAATCCGACATTGAGTCAAACCGAGCTGGACCATGTCTATAACGATATGGCAAAGATTTATTTCGTCACGCTTTCAAAAGATACCAAATCACCGTTCGAGCCGAAGAGCGATGAGGTCAAGATTAAGGAAGCGAACAAGGAATCCGATAAACCGGAAAAGAAGAAAGATGAGAAAGACGAATCAAAGCCGCCCATAAAAGTGGATCTTGATGGTTTGCAGCAGCGAATCGCCGGCCTGCCTATCTCGGCCGCCGGCTACCGGGACTTAAACTCGGCGGGAGATAAGTTGTATTATATCCGTAACGGGAGCAAGGATGAGAAGGCAAAATTCTTCTTCTATGATTTTGAAAAGCTGAAAGAAACCGAGCTTGGCGATTTCAACGGATTTGAGATTTCGGCCGACGGTAAAAAAGCGATTGTCGGGCAGGAGGGATCGTATGCAATCATTGATTTGCCGACGTCCAAAATTGAAATTAAAGACAAGTTGAACCTCTCGGATATGAAAGTGAAAGTCGACCATCATGCCGAATGGAGCCAGATCTTCAACGAAGCGTGGCGTCAAATGCGGGATTTTTATTTCGCTCCAAATATGAGCGGTGTTGATTGGGAAAAAGTTCGCAAGAACTATGAGCCTCTGGTGACGTACGTGAACCACCGCGCGGATTTGACGTACATTCTCGGGGAAATGATCGGCGAGCTTAGCACCGGGCACACTTATGTCGGCGGCGGTGAGATGCCGCATGCGGAACGGATCAAGACCGGATTGCTCGGGGCAAAGATTGAACGAGACCCCGTATCGAAATATTATCGAATAGTGAAAATTCTTCGCGGGCAAAATTGGGACAATACGCTTCGCTCGCCGCTTACCGAAATCGGAGTCAACGCAAAAGAAGGGGAATATATTCTCGCGGTGAACGGCAAGCGGGCGAATGAGATGAACGATATTTATGAGTCCCTAGTCGGGACCGTAGGCCAGCAAGTCACCCTTACGCTGAACGCTGAACCGAATGGAGAAGGGAGCCATACGACCGTTGTAGTGCCGACCGGAAACGAACGCGAACTCTACTATTTTAATTGGGTCCAGTCGAACATCGAGAAAGTTTCAAAAGCGACGAACGGAAAAGTGGGCTATGTTCATATTCCCGATATGGGTCTTAATGGGCTGAACGAGTTCGTCAAATACTATTATCCGCAGTTGACAAAGGAAGCGCTCGTCGTAGACGTGCGAGGCAACGGCGGCGGTTTCGTTTCCCCGATGATCATCGAACGGCTGCATCGGGAGATGGCGATGATCGACATCGCGCGGAATACTTCGTTCAGCCCGGACCCGAGCGGAACGATGGTCGGTCCGAAAGTGCTTCTTCTCGACGAGTTCTCAGCGTCCGACGGTGATATTGTGGCGTATCGATTTAAGCAATACAAGATCGGCACGGTGGTCGGGAAGCGTTCGTGGGGCGGCGTGGTCGGTATTCGCGGATCTCTCCCGTTTCTTGACGGCGGTTTCCTGAATAAGCCGGAATTCTCCCGTTACGATATCGAAGGGAAAGAATGGATTATGGAAGGGCATGGCGTTGACCCCGACATCGTTGTCGATAACGATCCGGCGAAGGAGTATGCCGGGATCGATGAGCAGCTTAATAAGGCAATCGACGTGATACTCGACCAGATGAAAACTCATCCGGCTAAACTTCCGCCGCCTCCGCCGTATCCGGACAAACATAAGTAAAATATCTATGTGCAAATTAAAGCTCCAGGGCGATATAAAAACCTGGAGCTTTTTTGTTTAATATCCACGAAGAATACGAAGATTAAATTTTGAGCGACGATGGGTTATGATTTTCTCCGAAAAGGATTCGTCGTCTACAGATTAGGGCAATCATATTCTCTTCGCGTTTCTTCATGCCCTTCGTGGATCTACCCGACGAATTGATTTTTCCCGGAAATGTTTGTATTGTGTGTGCAAGAGGAATTTTATGGCTCCGCAACACTCCAAGTTTGAAACCGAACTCCAGGTTCGCCCCGACGATATCGACATGAACAACCACGTTCACAACACGAGGTATCTGGACTACGTTCTTGCCGCCCGGTACGACCAGATGGAGCGCTGCTATAAAATGAAGATGGAAGAGTTCATTGCGCTCGGTTACGGCTGGGTCGTCAATACCACCCATGTCGAACACAAGCGCCCGCTGGGTTTAGGGGAAAGAATCGTAGTCCGCACATGGATCGAGGAAGTGCTGAAGGACGGCGTGAAAGTTCGATTTGAAATCCTCAAGAAAGAAAACAAGAAGCTTTCATGCGAAGGCTTCGTTCATTACACAATGGTGAATCAGAAAACGGGGAGGGCGGAAATCATTCCCGAATGGATCGTCGCAAAATATTCGGTCTGAGGTAATGGCTCCCGCCAACCCAGGCGTACAAACGACCTGCAAGAACGCGAACGCAGCAGCGGTGTTTCCATTATTCTTGTTGAATGTCCAAACTTTCATAGGTTTGGATATTTTGTTTTAGAAACTTCATCTTTCATTTCAATTTCGAGACAACGCATTATGCCGTCCGGCCGCCAGCAGGAAACCGACATTCGTCTGCCGTCAGCGACAGTTTTGACCGCCTCTGCCGGCGCCGGGAAAACGTATGCACTCACGCATCGGTACGTCCAAATCTTATTATCGAATAAAATTCCTCACAATGCTCTTCAAAACGTTCTTGCGATAACGTTCACCAACAACGCTGCTGCGGAGATGAAGCAGCGGATTCTAACTTTGTTAAAGCTTGCGGCGTTCGGGAATGGAGAGACACTGCGTGAGTTGGGCGGTCGGATTTCAATGGAACTGCCGGACATCCAATCGAAAGCGGACCGGCTGATCGATGAAATCCTCGATAACTACTCTGATTTCCAGGTGAAAACCGTCGACAGTTTTATGTCCACAGTTTTTAAGTCTTCATCGCTTGATTACGGCTATCATCCCGATTTCGAAATTCTTCTCAACGCAGACCGCATCTTTGACCGTGCATTTGATGTGTTTGCGAAAGAGATAAAAGAAAATTCGCCGCAAGCGCATGTCGTTGAAAACATTGTTGAATTGCTGTCGGAGAACCGGAAAGGAGAAAGCAATTTTCTGTGGAATCCCTACGGAGACCTTGCCAAACATGTGAAAGAAATATATAAAGCCGTTGCCGCGCAGACGAAACCTCTCAACTCAAGCGATTCATCCGCAGCTCTCGTCCTTCTGCGAGAGGAAATCACAACGCAGGCGTTGAAGGTTGACGCGCTGATAAGAAAATCGGGGCTGGCTGTCAACAGCCTTTTCGCCGATGACCTTGAATTGATTATGACGGGGAATATTCACGCGTTGATTGAGAGGAAACTGCGGGCCAGCCCTGTCAACAAACCTAAAGGGAAGAGTGAAACGGCAGCGAACGAGAAGCGGGTTGGGGAGATTAACCGTGAACATCAACAACTGAATAAACTCCTCCGTCAATTCTTCAATCGTTACGTTGAACAATACTATCAGCCGTACGCTGAGGCGTACTTGCTGCTGCAGCAAACGGTAGAAAAACTGAAAAGACAATATGGACAGATTTTTATCGACGACGTCACTCGGTCGCTCGCCGAACACCTCACCAACGATGCCGTGCCGGAGATCTATTTCAAGATCGGCGAGACGATCTATCATTATCTTATCGATGAGTTTCAGGATACGTCGCAAATCCAATGGAAGAACTTATTCCCCCTGATTGAAGAATCGCTGTCAAAAGGGGGCAGTCTTTTTGTCGTCGGGGACACAAAACAATCGATCTACGGCTTCCGCGACGCCGATTGGCGTATCATGAAGCAGTTAACGGAAGCAAACCCGTTTCCGTCTGCTCATCATGAGGTGAAAACGCTCGACATGAATTATAGGAGTTTCGAAAAAATTGTTTTGTTCAACAAAGAAGTATTTCACTCTGTTATTCCGGGCGAAGGGTTCGCCAATGAAGCCGCAGCGAGCGGACTGTCGACGTATGAACAGCATGTGACGCCGGACCATGCGGGCAAGGGATATGTCGAGGTCGATGTTGTCGAAGAACAGGATGGCGGTTCTCCCGAACGACACGGCCTTCTCGGAATTGTTCGCGAGTGCCGTTCCCGCGGGTACCGCAGCAGTGAAATCGCAATTCTTACACCGAACAACAGTACTGTCATTGAAGTCAGCGGCTGGCTTAACGAAGAAGGAATTCCGATTATTTCGCACAGCACGCTCGACGTGAGGCGCCGAAAGAGCGCCGGCGAGTTCATTGCGCTTCTCCGGTTCCTTGATTCGCCCGTTGACGACCTCTCTTTTGCAACGTTTGTTCTCGGCAATGTTTTCAGCAACGCTCTTGAAAAGAGAAAAAGCGGCTTGGTGCGACAGGACATAAGCCGATTTATCGTTGACGCAAGGGCTAGCGGCCGCGGCCCGCTGTATGCGGCCTTCCGGGAGCATTTCAAAAATACGTGGGACGAATATTTCGAGCATCTTTTTAATGTTGTCGGATATCTGCCTCTCTACGATTTAGTATCGGAGGCATACAAAATTTTCGATGTGTTTACTACATCTGCGGATGAAGAAGCCTCTTTGGTGAAGCTGCTTGAAGTGATAAAGACCTTCGAGGAGCAGGGGGTGAATACGATGAAGAACTTTCTCGAATTTTCCGACGATGAAACAACCGACGACATATGGAGGATCGATGTTCCCAAAGATATCGACGCTTTACAGGTAATGACAATCCACAAGGCAAAAGGAATCGAATTTCCCGTAGTCATTGTCTTGTTGTATGACCAGCATCCGCGGGGAAAAAGTTTTCTGCTGGACGAAGCCGGCCATTCTGTATCGATCATCAAGGTTAATAAAAAGATCGCGGAAAACGTTGACACCGTTCGCGTACTGCTGGAAAAGGAACAATTCCGTGATACAGTGGATGCCTTCAACAAACTGTACGTTGCCTTCACGAGGGCCGAAGAAGAAATGTATATCGTCGGCGTATTCAAAAAAGAGCGGAAGGAACCTACAAGATTTCTTCCTCAAAAAGGATATGAACCCGCTCCGAAGCCTCTCGTCACAGCAAGCAAGGTTCAACAGGAAAATATTTTCACGCCGTTTCACCATACGATAAGAAAACCGCTTGCCGTTCAGACGTACGAGAGCGTTGGGGCACAGGAAGCGAAAAGGGGGGATTTTGTCCACAGCGTCTTTTCGAATATCGAGTTTCTCATAGACGATCCCGGTATGCAGGTCGATGCCGCAATCGCGCGCGTGGGCCGTGAAATGCCCGTCCCTGATTCGCCGGACCAAGTACGATCGACCATTCTTCAATATTTGGCCGAGGGCGGCATCCATGAATGGTTTCGACAAAAAGAGGGGAGAACTGTGCTGCGTGAGCAAGAGCTTACACGCCGCGACGGCGCATTGTATCGGGCAGACAGGATCGTTATTGACCCGAAGAATATCATCGTTATCGACTTTAAAACCGGCGGAAACGAAAATGAAGCCGAGTACATCGTTCAAGTGAGAAATTATATGGGGATGCTGAAAGAAATTTACCCGAACAAAGAAGTCGGTGGGTGCATTGCGTACGTTGATTTGAAAACAATCAAGAATGTTTCATGAGCACCGTCGTCCTCATTCCAGCGGGCAATAATTTGATCAATGAGATTGTTCCTTTGCTCGCTCAGAACGGCCGGGACTTTTCGAACAACATTGTCGTGTTCCCTGGAAAGCGTCCGGCCCACGCATTGCGCAGGGCGCTGACAGAAAGGGCAGGCGGAAGCTTTCTCCCGCCAAGGATTTTTTCAATCGACAATTTTATCGACTATATCTGGCGGGAAAAGTTGCAATTGCCGGAAAGAACACTGGAGTCGCTGGACGCTACGGCGCTACTGCACGAGATCTACTTAGCCGATACCGGGCGGATTGGCGGGGATCATTTTACATCGTTCGATTCGTTTTTGCCTCTCGGGATGAAAATTTTCGCCGAGCTGGAAGAGGTATGGATGGCAAATATCCCCCTCCATAGAGTCAGGGAGGCTCTTTCCGGAATCGCCTTTAGCGGGTTGACTTCACTGCTTGTTTTTTATGAACAATTCTACGCTCTCGCCGAAAAGAGACACTTCACTACGCGTTCGATGAAATACCGGACAGTGGCTGAGCGGGTTGCGGAAATAAAATTCGATGGCTGCTCCAAAATTATTTTTAGCGGATTCTTCGCTCTTACGAATTCCGAACAGGTCATTGTCAAGCATTTCAATACGCTCAGCAATGTCGCGCTGGTTTTTCAGAACGGTCCTGGCATCGGCAATCTGATGAAGGAACTCGGCTTCTCGCCGGAGGTGCCGGCGTACGAAGCGGCAAAGCCATCATTCTATTTCTATCGGAGTGCTGACACCCATGGCCAGGTGTTTGCACTCACGAAGAAGGTGGATGAGTTGAAGCAGGTCGATGGATTTGTGTTTGACAGGACGGCAGTTGTGTTGCCGGCGGCGGAGACGCTTTTTCCCGTCATTCACCAAACCCTCGCGCTTCTTCCAGAGGACGAATACAATATTTCCCTCGGATATCCGCTGACGCGCACACCCGTGTACGGCTTCCTCGAGACATTGATGGAATTGATCATCTCGAAATACGAAAACCGGTATGCAGTTTCGGATTACATCAAATTTGTTCTTCATCCGTATACTAAAAACATTCGCTTCGGAACCCGGTCGGATGTCACACGCATTCTCTTCAACACGATTGAAGAATTGTTTCTCAAGGAACATTCAGCGGGATTGTTTTCGCTCGAAGAGTTGGAGGGCAACCGGGCGTTGTTCGAACGGGCCGCAAAACGGGTTGCGGGAATTGGTGAAAACGTGTCGGCAGAGGAGCTGAAAAACCACTTGATTGATATCCATTCGAATACACTTCGAAAATTTGAGATTGTTGAGAACATCGGTGCGTTCGCGTCGAAAACGATCGGTCTTCTCAGTTATGTCAACGATCACAGCACGGCACATCTGCATCCATATTTTCATCCGTTCGCAAAAGCGATGGTCGACACTCTTGATGCCGTAGCAACTTCGCTCTTGTCGGGCCGCCAATTCAACGAATTTATCGAATATGTCTCGTTTTTTAGGAATTATGTTGCCGCAGCAGAAGTTCCGTTTACCGGAACGCCGCTCCATGGGCTGCAAGTGCTTGGTTTTCTGGAAACACGGAACCTGCAATTCGACAAGGTCTTTATCCTCGATGCCAATGATCATATTCTCCCCGGCAATAAAGGGCACGACGTTTTGCTGCCGATGAAACTGCGGGAATCGCTCGGGCTTTCCACATTCCGGGACAGGGAACGCATGGCTGAGTACTATTTCAGCTGCTTAGTACACGGTGCAAAGGAAGTGCATCTTTTTTTCATCCAGGACGGGAAAAAAGAGAAAAGCAGGTACATTGAGAAATTGTTGTGGGAAAAGGAGCAGCAGGAGACGACAGTTGATGCAAACAAGTATCTTCAAACACTTCGATACCGGATTCATCTTGAAAATGTGACGCCCGCGGCAATACCGAAAACCGAAACAGTAACTGCTTCTATGAAGGATTTTTCATTCAACGCAACTGCCCTGGATACGTATCTGAAATGTCAATTGAGATTTTACTATGCGTACGTGCTGGAGTTGCAGGAACGGGAAGAAGTGTCGGGAGAATTAGAACATGCCGACGTCGGAATCCTCGTCCATACCGCGCTCGCGGAATATTTTCGGAAATTCAGAGATACGGTGTTGGAGAAAGATGCGCTGACTGTTGACTCGCTTGAACACACCATCGAAACGATCTTCGCAAAAGAATACGGCAGCAATCTTATAGGGGCGGCATATCTGTTAAAAAAGCAAATCACATCGCATTTAACGGACTTTCTTACTATTTATCAACTCCCTTTATTGGAAAAAAATATAACGTTGGTTGATCTCGAATTAAAGCTGGAGTCAACGATTGGTCGCTATCATTTCAAGGGAAAGTTGGACAGGGTGGAACGGCGGGAAGGAAAAGTTTACATTCTCGATTATAAGACCGGAAGCAGTGAAAAGCATACGAGAATAAATTTCAAGAAGCTTAGCCTGGAAAACCGGGATTCGTGGGGCGAGTCTATTGGTTCTCTCCAGCTGCCGTTGTACGCGATGATGTACGCCAAAGCGGCGGGAATTCGAGTAGATGAGATTGTTCCTGCGTACATTTTTCTCGGCAGGCAAAACATTAACGAGAGAATTGAGGAACCGCTTTTTAGCGAATCAGATTCTCCCGCAGAAAAGTTCGAGATGCTGGAAAGAATTATCGTCGGATTGTTGGACGAGATTATGAATATCGGCCAGCCGTTTGAACCGACCAAAAACCTCGAACGCGAATGCCGAGCTTGCGCCTTCACGTATATTTGCGGAACGCAATGGGTGGGCTAGAAGCCCTTCCCTGTAGGAGAGGGAAGGGTGAGGTCGGCCTGCGGGAGCAGACGGTTTAAAAGCTTTAACACAACTCGTCAATTCCTTAAAGGAGCACTCTTCATGGCAAAATCGCCGCCGCACAAGATCGACTGGAACAAAGCACTCCAACCGCTGATTAAGAAATACAAAGGGAAAAAACATCCACTCGATTACAAAAATCGTTATCAATTGCTCGTGATGGTTATTCTCTCTGCGCAGGATTCGGACAAGCACATTAATGACGTAGCGCCGGCGTTGTTGAAAGCGTTTCCGTCAATGAAAAAACTGGCGAAAGCTAATGCCAGGGAACTGCGCAAATTCATCGGCAAGGTCCGGAATTTCGCCAACAAAACGAAGTGGCTCATGACCCTCGCACGAACCGTCGGCAGCGACGACAAAATTCCTGCTACGATGGAAGGATTGACTGCGCTGCCAGGCATCGGAAGAAAGTCCGCCAACGTCATCATTCGTGAATCGGGAGGGGAAGCGGAAGGAATTATCGTGGACTTGCACGTTGTTCGTGTTGCGCCGAGGCTCGGCGTTGCAGCCGGAACAGACCCGAAGAAAATCGAGAGCCAACTTATGGCCAGGGTCGCTCGAGAAAATTGGAATAACATCGGCATGGCGCTTTCTTTTCTTGGCCGGGAAATTTGCCGGCCGACAAATCCGAACTGTGAAGAGTGCGTCATGAATACGGCATGTGCGTACTATGCCTCATTGAAGTGATTGGGATGTTGAGTGAGCATGCCTTTCACTCGCTCTGTTCTGGATGGTGTTTGAGAACATTTCTTCCCAAGTGAGTCCCGACAAAAAGTTTCGACCTTTGCTTCAGGAAGGGGTCCCTTTGAGACAGGGTGAACAGGTCATGTTCATCCTGAGTATGCGAATCCTCGGCCGTCGAAGCGAGAGGAGCGCATTTGCGCCGGGGGCGCATCATCTTTTGGCTCAGAAAAAAACCAGATAAAAGTTCTCTCCCGTTAATCAAAATAACCCACCACCAAATATTGGGTAGTGCTCAAGTGTGGTAAGGTGACGGACACCGTACCGATTTACCCTACCAAAACTTTTGGCATATTGCGATTTTTGGAGTGAGGTGTCCGTCACCTCTCGCAGCAAACGCAAAATTGATCACCCCCAAATATTGTCCCCACTTGCTTCTTTAATTTTTTTCGACTATTTTACTAATATAGTCGAAAGGACGATTTTGAACGAAAAGCTGACAAGGGACAAAGAGGAAGTTATTTTGCGTTCAGCGCAGCGCAGGTTTGCCTCATTTGGTTATTCCAAGGTGACGATGGACGAGATTGCCGAAGACATCGGTATGGCAAAAGCGTCTCTCTACTATTACTTTCCCACAAAGGAGGCGATCTTCCGGTCAGTTGTTCAGCATGAACAGGAAGAATTCCTTGGGCAGGCACATAGCACACTTCAGCAAAAAAACTCGGCAGAGATAAAACTGCTGGAGTACGTTCAACTGCGGCTGAAGCTAACCGAACGTCTCAATAATCTCAGCCATTTTCCTCAACAAGGGTGGCACGATGTTAAGCCGATCTTTGCGGGTTTGTTTGCAGCCTTTCTCGAGCATGAGACTCGATGCGTGACCCAGATTCTTCAAGAGGGTAAAAAAACCGGCGAGTTTCGCATTGAACACCCTCAAAGGACTGCGCTGATGATTCTTCATGTGCTGCAGGGACTTCATTTGCGCTTCTTCCGTGAGTACGATCAGCATACAGTAAACGAGTCTGACCGTGCGGTTTTTGAACAAGAAGCACTTTGCTTTGTGAATGCCGTGCTTCATGGTATTCTTAAAAGCAAATAATTTTATTTGACGAAAGGATATAGTTAATGCCACAGCAAGACGACCAAACCCTCGCACAAAAGCCGCCTGCGTCCGGGCAGCGA
Organism: uncultured Chitinophagaceae bacterium; assembly: GCA_964642725.1. Taxonomy (GTDB): domain Bacteria; phylum Bacteroidota; class Ignavibacteria; order UBA10030; family UBA8401; genus JAGVPT01. The sequence continues at coordinate 10,114 of CAZXQG010000004.1, read as the reverse complement.
GAATTGCAGCCCAAAAACGGAAACGGTGAAGAGGAATCAATTGAGTCCCTTCCTTTGTATCGAAATTTCAAAGTTGTTATTCCCGTATTCATTGTTCTCTTCGGCCTTGCCTTTGTGACATGGCAGTACTACATCAACGCGCGCGATTTTATCACAACGGACGATGCCTATATCGACGGCAACAGGGTGTCGATAAGTGCAAAAATTCTTGGACGCATCGATCAACTGCAAGTTGATGAAGGTGACACGGTACAAGAAGGGGAATTACTCGTGAAACTCGACGACAGCGATTTGCGTGCGCAGGAGGATCAGGCAAAGGCATCCCTTGCCCTGGCACAGGAGAATATTACTCTCGCAGAAGTCAGCCTCGACAAAGCGCAGACAGATTTCGAACGAGCGTCGGCTCAATTCAAGGAAAATATCATTCCTAAAGAACAGTTCGATCACGCCAAGAGCGAGTTTGAGGCTGCAAAGGCGCGGAGCAGTATTGCGAGGGCGCAGACGTTTGCGGCGAAGGCCCAGCTCGGCATCATCGAAACTCAACTGAAGAATACCGTCATCGCGTCTCCTATGAACGGCGTTGTCTCCAAACGCTGGGCGCTCGTCGGAGATGTTGTGCAGGCGGGTCAATCTATTTTTTCAGTATATGAGTTGAAGAACATCTGGGTAACGGCAAACCTCGAGGAAACAAGCCTTGAGGCGCTGCGTTCCAGCGACAAAGTGGAGATTATCGTCGATTCATATCCCGACATAAAGTTTTCCGGCACGGTGTTTCAGATCGGCGCGAACACTGCATCGCAATTCTCGTTGATCCCTCCGAACAATGCTTCGGGCAATTTCACGAAGGTCACCCAGCGCGTTCCCGTAAAGATCTCGATCGAACGGAGCGCGGGTGTTGACCCTCGCCGGCAAGTCGATCTGCTCCCAGGCATGTCGGTTGAAATAAAAGTGAGGGTGCACTGACCGTGGCAATTTCGTTGCGACAACAGTTGAGGCAGGGTTTCGTCCGGCGCGTTCCATCGCTTCACCACGAGCATAAGACGTATCGCTGGTGGGTGCTTGCGAACGTGATGATTGGAACGTTCATGGCTGTTCTCGACGCCACGATCGTGGACGTTTCGATGTCGAAAATTATGTCGTCGTTCGGAATTACCATCGACAAAGCGGAATGGGTCATCACCGCGTACATGCTCGTGTTCGCCGTCATGCTTCCAACATCCGGGTGGATTGCAGATCACTTCGGTTACAAGCGAACATATTTTCTGGCGCTGTCATTGTTTACGCTCGGTTCATTTCTTTGCGGCATGGCCTGGAATGAGAACGCGCTTATCGTTTTCCGTATCGTCCAGGCGAGCGGCGCGGGATTGCTTATGCCAACCGGCATGGCAATTGTCACGCGTGAATTTCCCCCGCAACAGCGCGGAATTGCGCTCGGGTTTTGGTCGATTGCGGCCGCGGCTTCCGTCTCACTCGGTCCAATGATCGGCGGGTATCTGATCGACAACATTAATTGGAACGCGATTTTCAACGTGAACGTGCCGGTGGGAATCATCGGGTTATTTGCAACGGCTGTCATCCAGCGAGAATACAAGACCGAGCGTGCGCGGTCGTTTGATGTGATCGGGTTCGTATCGATGGCAACGTTTGTTTGTGCGTTGCTCCTGGCGTTGACCGACGGCAATGCTTCATGGAATACCGGCGGGTGGTCGTCGCCGTTCATCATCTCGTGTTTTATTATTTCAGCATTTGCTCTTGTTGTGTTTTTGGTGACAGAGTTTACTGTTGAACATCCGCTCATCGACTTGCAGTTGTTCAAGGATTTTAATTTCAGCGTGGCGAACGGCGTCCTTTTTATTTTTGGGTTTGGAATGTTCGGGAGCACTTTTTTGCTTCCGCTGTATCTCCAGACGTCTCTCGGATACACGGCATTTCAGGCAGGTTCGCTGTTTTTGCCCGTCGGGATGCTGCAGGCAGTCACAGCTCCGATTTCCGGATATTTGTCGGACAAGATTAATCCGAAGGTTCCGGCTCTGATCGGCATTACATTATTGGCGACCAGCCTCTTTATCAATAGTTCATTGTCGCTGTATTCCGAACGCCATCAGATCATGCTCGCCCTTTACATCCGCGGGTTTGCCATGGGGTTGATGTTTACCCCTCTCAATATGACGGCAATGTCGAATATTCCGCGGCACAAAATCGGCCAAGCGTCCGGATTATTCAATGTCATACGGCAATTAGGCGGGAGTTTCGGCATTGCATTTATGAGCACGATGCTGCTGCGTCGAACCATCTACCATATGTCGACGTTCGGCCAGGCTGTGAACCCGCAATCGGATGCGTTTCGTCAGGTGGCAGGGCATTTGACGCGGTTCAGCATGGATGCGATCGGGGGAAATCAATCGCTTGCCGCGATGCGCGCCAACGCCCTCATCGCCTCCCATATTTCCACCCAGGCGTTTATCCGTGCCGTCTGCGATGATTTTTTGGTGGCATCGATGATCACGATTGCCGCGTTTGTTCCTATTGTATTCCTTCGTATCCGAAAACGGGAAAAGACCGAACATGTCGTGGCAATGGACTAAGCAAATGAAGTCTCCGAAAAATTGCCTTATTCCAAGCCGCAGAGGCGCGAAGATTTTGTTTTGGGGTCTATTTGCGTCTTCGCGCGAGCCGCATTATCGAGAGTATTCAGAAGTCTTGAAATTTACTTACTGCACAGACAGGGTTCATTGGTATGAATAGATTGAGAGTAGTTCTATTGACAGGCATTCTTTTCACCGGTACAGCCGCAGGACAAGATTCAATGACGGTCGAACAGGCGGTTCAACGAGTTCTTCAAACTCATCCGGCAATCGACCAAGCGCTTGCAAATATCCGCGCTGCGGAAGCGCGCACCTCGCAGGCTTCAAGTGCCAAACTCCCGGATGTAAGAACAGAGGCTTCATATGCCCATATCGGCCCTGTGCCGGAATTCAGCTTTCCTAATTTAGGAAGTATCGTGCTCGCCCCTGCAGATGCTTACAGCGCGCATGTGGCCGGAGAATACACGTTGTATGATTTTGGGAGAATGAGCACCGCTGTCGATTTGAGCAGGTCGCGTGAGCAGACGCTGCGCGATGCGATGGAGTTGACGAAGATTAATTTATCGCTGCAAACAATTCGCGTATTCTACGCTATTATCTTGCTTCAGAAAAGCATGAAGGTTCAGGATGAACAAATCGAGGCGTTGAACCAGCATCTTTCCGTGACGCAGAAGCGGGTGGCGGCGGGAACCGCTACGAGTTTCGATGTGCTGACAACGCAAGTGCGTGTCGCAGGAGCGCAGAATCAGAAAGTCGACATTCAGAATTCGCTTCAAAAGCAAGAGGCGATGCTGGCACAACTTCTGAATCTTCCGGCGCAAAGCCTCCCGTTGATCTACGGATCGTTTCAACAGACGGCAACATCTCTCAACATCGATTCTCTCAGTCAGCTTGCCTTGCAGCAGCGGACTGAACTGAAAATAGCGCATGATTCCGAACAGTCTGCCGAGCGGCAGAAAGCAGTGAGTTCACGCGGCAACATGCCGACGCTCAAGGTGAGCGCAGTATACGGCCTCAACAACGGGTACGAACCAAATATTTATCCGCTTCGGGGCAATTGGGTTTGGGGTGCCCAGGCGCAGGTTCCAATTTTTGACGGCGGAAGGGTAGGTCATCAGGAAGAGGAAGCAGAAGCAACCGTGCAGTCGGAGCGGGCTCACGGCCGTGATGTTGAAGCGCAAATACGGTCCGATGTAGCACAAGTCGCGGCAGATGTTCAAGCGTCGGCGTCGAAGGTGCAGATTTCAGAATTACAGCTGCGGCAGGCACACGATGCCGTGACTATTGCACGAGCACAGTACGAGACAGGCTCCATTACCAATCTTGATCTTCTCGATGCGGAAACAGCCGAATCGGCGGCCAGGCTGATGAATCTCCAGGCTCTCTATCGTTTCGTTATCAGCAAGTACGAACTTGAGCGTGCAATAGGCGCATCGTTTTAGGAAGCGGCACATCCTTTATCTCTTTTTGAACAGGAGGTCTCGTTCCGTCGCTTGAATTATGTTATCTATAATTCCGACAAATTCCTTGTATTGTTCCTGGTGTATTCTCGCCGAATTAAAAACGACCTCCGATTTGACGAAGCAGGTCGTATCATTCAACTTCAAATAGAATATCTGAGAGCTCGCTATCGCAGGGTTTTCAAAAGACGCCGGTGCAGGTAATTGCGATATGATACATCCAGGAGGCGCCTTGACGATCCATTGGAGAGAATACTCAAAAGGCTCGTCAAGAAAAATGTCGTCATACCGTTCACTGGCCGAAAATTTTTCACGAAATTCCCGCAACAAGTGATTCCTGGGTTGAAATGTGACGAATGAATCGACGGCCGAGAAAGCACCTTGAGAAGTCCCTTTTCCGTACAAAGAGATTTCAGATTCATCTAAGAAACTATTCATCGACGAAGTATCAACATCGCGCAAAGCATATTTCCCGATCAATTCGCGTTCCTCGGTTATGAGTTCTTCCCCTTTCAACGGATAAAGGTTTTTCCGAAGCCGCTCTGCCAGTGCTCCTCTCAGGCGAAAACAGATCGAATCAAGCGCTGTTTTTTTCGATGATAATGTTACCGTATGGATTTCTTTTGATGTATGTTCCTTTAAACTCGAAATCGCATTGATGTAGAGGTGAGCAACGCCGGTATCGTGAAGCGCCAGCACGTTTATCCCATTCAGGAACCATGGCAATTCGAACCGGGATGGAATGCTTCGATCGAAATCGAAGACTCTGTCAGCTCCCTGAAGCGAAACTAACAGAGCCAGGCGGTCGAACCACACAAGAGAAGATACGGAGGTTTCATAGATCCCATCGCGCTTATCCCGAATAAGCAGCGGCGTGGTGGCTACTCCCCAGCGTTCCAAAACCTTCAGCATCATGTATGCAAGGTCGGACGCATCTCCTTCCTTTTCTTCGATAATATCATCGAGGGCACCGACGCCAGGATGCAGGCTGTTATTTCTTGAAAGCTTAAAATATTTTCGCAGCAAGGTGTAGACCCGGTTGATGTCCTCCCAGCCCGGATTTTGAAGTGACGGGTCCAATCCGATCTGTTTCATAAACGACTTCGGAATAGAACCTTTGTCAACGTACCATCGCAAATAATCCTTCGCAAGCGGGCGCCATCCGTTTCCGTCGGACTCGTCAGGATGATTGATCACTGTTGTCATATACGAAACATCGTCGAATGGACGGCAAAATGGTTCCTCCGGAATTCCGCTAAGATTGCTCACTGACCAAACGTGCGAGACCGTAGAGCCTATCTGCTTCACAACTGGTTCACCGACTTTATCCGGAGGGAAACTCAGATAGTCAACCTTCACATCCTTATCCATATTAATGATCACGTTCGAGTGAAGAACGGGGTATCTACTGTGGTAGAAGAAGAGAACGCGGCGCAAAGACGAATAGGGGGCAGCATGGAGATACTCAATTTGAATAATATCTCCAGGTGCAAGATTATTCATTTTAAAAAATGTCTTTTGCGTCAGCGTCTTTCCGCTTCCGGTCGCGGCACCTTCGATAGTGGAGACGGCGCTGTCGGGCATGACCCAAACGGTGCTGTCCGGTTTCATTACCCTGGCGTGGACATTGAAAGTGTGTCGTTCTTCTCTATCCCGAAAGTACGGGTACTCGTACTCGAAGGAACCAAAATGCTCGACCCCTGCATTGTTAAAGACTTTTGCCACGATCACTTCCGATGTTATGGTGATTTCATGCGAAACGTAGACCGTGAAGCCGCCGCCGGGAGTGACATCGAGCTTGGAGTGAGGCCCTTCGGTGAAACTTTGTTCTTTCAGCAAAATCACGGCATCAGAATTTTTAAACATGTCGGCCGTCAATTTGTTCGTCGCGCTGACAGAGGGGAGATCCGCTCGGAATGTATATTCTCCGCAATAGCTAGCCGATGCGAAGGCTAAAGAAAGTGCTATGATTGTTGTTTTCATTGTTGTGAAACCCCGGGAAGTGTATAAAACTTGTTCATATCAGTGATGACGGAATCGAGCTGGTTGAGGAATCCCGCCCGTGTAGAGTCGGTAAACGGTCCTGCTGGAAGTTGAAACTGATACTGCAGTGTCACCGGACGGTCAGCGGCGGATATGTTGACATTCACCCATACTCTGTTATAGAAAGGGAAATAGAAGATTTTGCTTTCTTCTTCTTTCTCCATATCGTGCGGCAACAGTTCAGGGAAAATCTTCCCGATGCTGGTATAGGACTTCTCATGAAGGTCCGTTATACAATTAGGAAGTTCGCACGATGCCGATACAGTAAACGATCCTTCTTTTGATTTCCAGCGCAAGGAATCGACCACGATATTTTCATTTATCGTTTCCGTCAGTAGCTGTTTCAATGCTTTGGCTAATTGTTCTTCATTGGTTTGGTGTTCAAGCCAAAACCAATCAATCGCGAACTGATTTGAGAAAACAGCATTCAATTCCCCCTTTAGGCCGTTTTTCCCTTTCTTCGAAAAGGTTCCGGTAATCGTAAGGCGGTTGTCGGGAGAATCCTCAATCACTGATAATCGCGAATTATTTTCCTCTAAAATCAGCGCCCGCGCGTTTACCAGGTCGAATGTAGTAATGCCCGGAAGACCCGCTCTGTTGGTTCCGTCATACCAGTAATCCCGCCCGCCGTCCTTGAAATAAAGGATGGCATGATTGAATTGCGAAACGGGCATATCCTCAAAGAACTCTTCTCCTCGGCCACGGTAGCAAAGAACAAGATTCGTTTTTATGCCCACACTTCCCGCCATCGCATACATCAGACATGCGTAGTCTTTACAATCACCGTATTTGTGGTCGAGAATTTCGTTGACGTCATGGGGGATCTGCCCTCCCAGTTTAAAATAAACCTGTTCGTAACGGACATTCCGCTGACAGTAGTCGAATATCGCGTCCATCTTTTCCTTCGGCGTGGATTTGCCTTGCGTAATCCTGGCTGCGGAATCCATGAATGCACGATTCGGCTGTAACTTTGGAGCAATTAATTGCAAATACCAATCGCCAAACGATTGCCAAGTTCGGGATGATCGAATTGCGAGGAGCGTAGGACTTTGGTTTTTCTTTTCCATGATGTCCCGTCGCTGCTTTGGCTGACGGTACGAATCCCAATGGAAAGAAATTTTCCGGGTTATTGAATCGACAATGGAGGGGGTGACATTACAATTAACGACCCTGTACCGGATATTATCCGGGCGGTTCGTTTCGATGCTGCACGTGATGTTCTCTGCTGAATAATCGAGCTCTCCAAGAGAAAACTCGATTCCAAGGTCCGGATAGACCAGCTCGTGAATCGAAACGATTTCGACCAAATCCCCCGTTTTGAGCTTCCTTTCAACGAACGCCTGCCTCAAATTTTCATCTGAAATGACCCGCTGATTGCTCAAGTTGAAGCTCAAGAAATCGCTTTGTGAAAACTTTTCCGTCGATCCGTCGCTGTGCATCACGCGCCCTTCAACGGATGAGAGTTTCCTATACGAAACGTCGAGCACTGAAAGGGCCGGAATGAAGGAGGAGGGGTTTTCACCTACCCGGAAGATCTGGTGCGTCTTTTCCATCAATTTGCCGTCGGCGGTGTACGTGAACGCTTTATCGAAGAAAATAATGTGATGTTCACTCTCCCGGGTAAAATTTATTTTCTTGACATCCTCCTCGTCGAGTAACAAGTAGTATCTTGTACACCCTGCAAATCCGAGAAGAAAAAGAGTGATAAAAATTTTAATGCAATGATATCGTAGTCCTGATGAATTAGTCATGGGCACCTCGATGTTTGTCGCCACATCCTTCACGGCTATAGCTATTGCATACAGACGATCAGAGCGTTGTTACGATAGCCTGTATTTATTTTATCATCACCTTCTTCTTTATCATTCATCCCGCAAGGAGCAGGGATCACTTCGTCATCAACAACTTCTTGACAAGTGTTTGTCCGCCGAATTGCAGCCGTGCGAAATAGATGCCGCTGGCAAAGCGCGAACCGTCGAATGTTGCCTGATAATATTCTCCCGCCGATGCGACTCCGTCAAAAAGCGTTGCGACTTTCTGTCCGAGCGTGTTATAGACCTTTAGCGTCGCTCGTCCGTCATTCGGTACTGTGAACTGCATTGTCGTTGTCGGATTGAATGGATTAGGATAATTCTGCGCAAGAGCGAATACTTTCGGCGCGGCACCGACTTGTACTTGCACTTCCTGTGAATATGTGAAGGCACCGTTATGATCGATCTGCTTTAGGCGATATGAATAATTCCCCGCAGTTTCGACGTTGTCAGTAAAGGAATAATGATGCGGTGTGTTGCTTGTGCCCGCGCCAGCTACTGAGCCGACACGGCCCCACTCCCACCCTTGCCGTCTCCCTGAAAGGGGAAGGGTTGGGTGTGGGCCTTGCCTCTCAATTTCAAATCCCGCATTGTTCACTTCAGTGGCGGTCTTCCAAGCAAGCACTGTTGTCAGGTTGGAAACGGATACAGCAAACGAAGTAAGTTCAACCGGCAGTAATGAGGTAGTAACCGATATAGTTGATGTCACCCATCCATCGGAACCATCAAAGCTGAAATTCTTCAGCGTTGCAGTAGAACTGCTTATCGCGTCGTACGTTGCTGGCCCCACTTCTTCATTGAATTGCCAGTATCCGATAAGCCCTGTGGGGATCCCGGTGTAGAAATTATTCATGTCTGCGGCGATCTCCGATGCATTTCGCGCAATATTCCATATCCGCACTTCATCGATCACTCCGGTAAAATGACTCGCGTAGTTCTGATCAATACCGATATACACGTCATGCGAATTACTGGGAACGCTGGCGCTGACCTCTGCTGAATCTGCACATACTCCGTTGACATAGATCCGCACTGAGTCACCATTGTATGTTCCCGCAATATGGTACCAGGCGTTTGCCGGAAGAGCGCTTAGTGCTTGGGCAACACCAGAACCGACGATGATTCTCGGCTGTCCGTTATACAGATCGAGCAAGAACCCATCACCGGTTGCCACTGTAATGTGGTCAATGATTCTTGCGGTCTCTCCGGAACCGGAAAGATTGACCCACGCTTCAAGAGTTATCTGGCTTGATACAGAAGAAAGACACGTCGGTGGAATAGAGACATAGTCGCTGCTTCCGCTGAACTTCAACGCAGATCCGGCCATTCTGGTATTGTTGCCCGCAACCCAGCCTGGAGCGCTGACGAGCGTAAGAGTATTGCCATTTCCTGAAGCGTCTGAAGTTGTTAAACCGGAGCCATCATCGAAATGATACAAAGCGACGGTATTAGGATCGGTTGTGAAGGGTGTGGACGGCGGCGTGAAGTTCGAAATGTATCTTGCGACTTTTGAAATGCGCACTTCATCAATCGCTCCGTTGAAGTAAGAGTTTGCATGGTTAGCTGCACCAACGTAAGAATCAGTGCTTGGCGTTAATGGGGCTTGGTTGGTGAGGCCTGAGATCGCAATACTTGATCCGTTAAGATAGAGCGACCAATTGCCGCTGTTCCTTACCATGGCGAGATGAGTCCAAACGCCGGCGTGAAGCATTGAATCTGATGTACCCCAGGCCATATTGCCAAGTAATATTGAAATATGATCGTTGGAATCGAGTATTAATCCATATCCGTCAGCGTCAGCGCCGCCGTTGAAAACTACAGGCTGGAGTTGAGCCGTACTGCCCGTCCATTTCACCCAAGCTTCCATTGTCAGGTTATTGGTAATTGTATCAACCGGTGTTCCGAGATGAGCATATTGAGGCGAGCCATTGAAGCTAAGAGCGCTCCCCCATTGAGCGTTGGCAACACCGCAGAAGAAGGATAAGCATAAAAACATATGAAATTTATGCATAGTTTATTTCCTTTCTTTATTTAGAACAACCATTGAAGTTGAATACATTTGCTTTCATTTGCGAGCGTTAATGACGGCCTTGACAGTTAGGTTGACGTTCATCCAATCAAAGCAAACCCGATCACTTGGTCATCAGCAATTTCTTTACGAGTGTTTGTCCGCCGAATTGCAGCCGTGCGAAATAGATGCCGCTGGCAAAGCGCG
>CAZXQG010000003.1:117935-125752 GCA_964642725.1 uncultured Chitinophagaceae bacterium | reverse complement strand
TCGAGCCGTACGGGGTCGACTTCGTTACCTTTCCGAACTCGGATGTCGGTGAATACTGTCCCTTTGTCAATCCGTAAATTTGGTTGTTGAACAGCATCACGTTCACGTCGATGTTGCGGCGGATCAGGTGAATCATATGATTCCCGCCGATGCTCAAGCCGTCGCCGTCGCCCGTCACGACCCATACCGATAAATCGGGCCGGGCCATCTTCAGGCCGGACGCGATCGCGGTGGCTCTTCCGTGAATGCTGTGAAATCCGTACGTGTCCATGTAGTACGGAAAACGGCTCGAACATCCGATGCCGGAAACAAAAACGGTATTTTCCCGTTTGACGTTCAGCTCGGGCATGATGCGTTGCACTTGAGCGAGGATCGAATAATCTCCGCAGCCCGGGCACCATCGTACATCCTGGTCGGATTGGAAATCCTTAGTCGTGTACTTCGCGGCCGGAGGCTCGTTCTTTGAAACGACTTCTTCAACAAGTGTGCTCATGCTTTTTTACCTTCTAATATTTCGTCGATTTTTGCTTCAATCTCTGAGGATTTGAAAGGCAGGCCCTGGACTTTGTTCAGCCCGACTGCCGGAACAAGATATTTTGCCCGCAGCACCTTGATCAGCTGTCCTAAATTTATTTCCGGGACAAGGACATGTTTAAAATTGTAGAGGATCTCTCCGATGTTTTTTTGCAGAGGATTCACATACCGGAGGTGGAGGTGCGAGACGGATTTTCCCTGCGCCCGTTTTGCTTCCACCGCTGAACGGATAGCTCCGTACGTTCCACCCCAGCCGACGACAAGCAGGTCGCCTTTTTCATCTCCTTCAACGGCTGCTGAAGGAATGTCGTCTGCGATACGTTCCACTTTTTCCGCGCGCAGGCGGACCATCTTTTCGTGATTCTCCGGTTCGTAATTCACGTTTCCCGTCTTGTCCTGTTTTTCCAATCCGCCGATCCGATGTTCGAGCCCCGGCGTTCCCGGGATTGCCCATTCGCGGGCAAGCGTCGCTTCGTTGCGCAAGTAGGGGAGATAATTATTCGGGTCGGTCCTGAACTTTTGGGAGATGTCGGGAATGTCGGCAACGTTTGGGAGCTTCCACGGTTCGGACCCGTTGCCCAGATATCCGTCGGACAACATTATCACGGGCGTCATGAATTTCAAAGCGATGCGTGCTGCTTCGAAGATTGTGTTGAAGCAATCGCTCGGTGTTGCCGCCGCAATAACCGGAACCGGCGCTTCACCGTTCCGTCCATACAACGCTTGAAGTAAGTCCGCTTGTTCTGTTTTTGTCGGAAGGCCGGTGCTCGGGCCGCCGCGCTGGATATTAATAATAAGCAGCGGAAGTTCGACCATCACCGCCAAACCGATTGCCTCCGTTTTCAACGCGATGCCGGGACCGCTCGTCGTGGTCACCGCTAACGCGCCGCCGAACGACGCGCCAATCGCGCTTGTGATCGCGGCAATTTCATCTTCAGCCTGGAATGTTTTTACGCCGTACTCTTTGTAAATGGAAAGCTCGTGAAGAATATCGCTCGCCGGGGTAATCGGATAACTGCCGAGAAAAAGGTCGAGCTTCGCTTTGCTCGCTGCGACAACCAACCCTAACGCGACGGCAGTGTTGCCGGTGATGTTGCGGTACTTCCCGCTCGGCAGCGAGGCGGCCTTTACATCATACCGCACGTTGAAGATTTCCGTGGTCTCGGCATAGTTCCATCCCGCCTTCAATACCCTGGTATTCGCTTCGACAATGTCCGGTTTGTTCTTAAATTTTGTCTTGATCCACGCGACCGTATTGTCTACGGAACGGTTGTACATCCAGTACATCATTCCCAGAGCGAAAAAGTTCTTTGTCCTGTCGACGATTTTTGTCGGCAGGTTCATATCGGCAAGGGCGAGGCTCGTCAACTTTGTGATGTCGGCCTGGTAGACCGGATATTTGGCGAGCGAATTGTCCGTTAACGGGTTGGACGCGTAGCCGGCAAGTTTCAGATTTTTGTCGTTGAACCCGTCGGTGTTCACGATGATGGCGCCGCCGTCGACAAGGCTCCGTACGTTTACTTTCAACGCCGCCGCATTCATTGCAACAAGAACATCGCATTGGTCGCCCGGTGTGTTGATTTCCGTGCTTCCGAAATGAATTTGAAAGCCGCTGACGCCGAAAAGAGTTCCCTGCGGTGCACGGATCTCGGCCGGGTAATCCGGCAGCGTGCTCAGGTCGTTTCCCATGATCGCGGAAGTGTTCGTGAATTGTGTCCCGGTCAACTGCATGCCGTCCCCTGAATCGCCCGCAAAACGAATCGTCACTTCGTCAAGGGATTTTGTTTTTTTAACCATTGAATGCTTGTCCTTTACTTTTGTCCTTACGACAGTTCATTGAGAAATGGAAGCCACCGTGAAAAATACGATGAAAGAATTGTCAGGTAGTTGGTGATGATGAGGACCCCCAAAACCACCAGCATCGCTCCACCAACAATTTCAATTGCATGAAAATATTTTTTTACCCTGTTGAACATTGTGAAGAAGATATTAATGCTGATACCGGTCAGGAAGAACGGAATGCCAAGTCCCAACGAATAACTCGCCAGGAGTGCAATCCCTTTGTAGACAGTGTCCTGCTGACTTGCGATCACAAGGATCGCGGCAAGCACCGGTCCGATACACGGCGTCCACCCGAAGGCGAACGCTGTGCCGACCAGAAATGACCCGAACATTCCCAGCTTCTTCTGTTGGACGTGAAACCTCTGCTCGTAGTTCAAGAAATTGATCTTGAACAGTCCCATCATGTGCAAACCGAACACGATGATGAGCACCCCGGCAATTTTGCTGATCGTCGAATAGTAATCGTTGAACGTCTTTCCCAGCGTCGTCGCGGTCGCCCCGAGCAGGATAAACACCATCGTAAAGCCGCCAATGAAAAACAACGAGTTCAGAATAATTGAACGCAGGGCGGACTTGTTCTGTTCCATATCCTTCATTTCATCGAGCGAAACGCCAGAAATAAAGGAAATGTACCCTGGCACTATCGGGAGCACGCAAGGAGACACAAAGGAGAGCAATCCAAAGACAAAAGCCGTTAGAATTCCTACATTCTGCAATCAAAACCTCATCTTCCTGCAATAATGTAATTCATTTTCTCAAGAATATCAAGGTCGGAAAATGGTCTCCCGCCAAGCCGCCAAGGAGCGAAAATCTTTTTAGAAGCCATCTCAAAAATGGTTTTTATGCAGAAAGCAGTTGTAAATGTCATGCTGATCCCGCCGCTTTGTGGCGGGAGAAGCATCCATGACAATGCTCTGGCTGTGTTCCTTCAGAAGGACATAATCCCGGAGTTTTTGAGATAACTTCTAGAATCAATTTGCGGCTTTGCTTCCGGCGAAGCCATCCCCGTTGGATTTACGTGAACTTCGCTTTTTATATTCTTCAAAGGTCTCACGTTGCGTTCATCCCACCATCGGCATCACAATGGAATACGTTGATCCTTTCCCCTCTTGCGAAGCGACCTGAATTTTTCCACCTTGTTTTTCGATCATCCGTTTTGCCAAAGCCATCTCGATGCCGACGCCTTTTCCTTTAACGATCTTCACAAACGGCTCAAAAATTTTCTCTGTAAAAGCACCGGGGATCCCGCTTCCGTTGTCCGTAATTTTAATGATGAGTTCATTGCCGGTGATTTCGTCTGAAAGCCTGATCATGCCGCCCTTTGCCACGTAATTCTGCGCATAGGCGATAATGTTCACAAGTGCTCTTTTTGTCCGGTCGGGGTCGAGAATAATTGTTCCGTCATACCCAGCCGCGACCTCGAAGATGATGTTCTCTCTGTCGAGGTCGGGTTTAACTTCCGAAGAGATGGCCCGCAGAAGCTGCGGGACATTCGTCAGCCTTTTATCCACCTTTAATTCCCCCGTGGTGTAATCGAACAGGTCTTGCGTCATTTTATTGACAAGTTGAACGGCGCTGCGCGCAGATTCGCAGGCGTGCATTTTCTTTTCTTCGTCGAGTTGGCCGCGCTGAATCTGGTCTATCGCCGAAAGAATGTCCTTCATCGGCGAACGGAAATCGTGGATGAGCGATGAGGCAACTTGTCCGACGGTCGACATGCGGACGGTCTCCTGGCTCTGCTTGAGCGCATTCTTCATCTGGTTAAAAGTGCGCGACAGATTTCCAAGCTCATCTTTCGCACCCGAAATTTCCATCTCGTAGTTCAAATTTCCTTTCCCGATCTCATCGGCTGCCGTTTCCAGTTTTCGAATCGGTTTCTGGATGAGCGTTCGGTAAAAAATGAAACCGAGGAGAATTGAAAAGAATGAGAATCCGATCGAGATCATTCCCGACCGGATGGAACTCTCTTTTATTGATGAGAGGACGTCGGTGAGCGGGAATTCTATATGTGCAACGCCGAGCGTCTGGTTCATCGGTACTTCATGGCACGCAAGGCATTTCTTTTCCGCCTTGAAGGGAATCATCGCCCGGAAATTGTCGCCGGTGCGCAGCCATTTTTGCTCGCCTGTTGCAAGAACTTCTTTCCCGTATTGGAGATCGATCTCATCTTTCGAGTTTGCAAATTGCTCTCGTTTCATCAACCGGGTGGTCCGGGTCGTGTCTTCGAGGAACTCCCGCAAATGAAGATCAGCAGGTGTCATTCGGATATAGAGATTGGTAAGTCCCGCAACATGTTGAATGCGGTCGAGGAACTCGTCCTTCACCTGCTGGTTCTCGACCATCTGATTCACCAATGCTTCCCGCACAATCTGCGCTTTTTGCCCCGCCGATTGGAGCGCTTGCTTTTGGATCAAATCTTCCTGGAACGCAATGTTCACATCACCGCTCACAGCGATCGCGATGATGAAGATCGGAACAAAGGTGATGAGTAGCTTCGTGGACAAACGAAGGTTGCGGAACATATATTCCTCCTTGAATTGGCAAATATGGGATTGGTGACTGGCGAACGAAAAGTTAATAAACGGATATTAAGAAGCAATACTTATGCAAAAATTTCTGTTCTGCAGAATCGATATTGTGATCCTGAACAAATAAAAAAGCCACCCCGTTCTTCTCCGGAATGGCTTTATACATTGCTGCTTACTCTTTACTGCTTACTGTTCACTGAATTCTGATCACTTTCTCCGCTTCAGCAGTTTTTTCGTTCTTCCTTCATTTGACCTGTTGACCTTGTGGAACGTTTTCAACGGCAAACCGTAAATCTTGATAAAACCTTCCGCTGCCGAATGGTCGAACGTATCATCGATGGTATATGTAGCGAGCTGCGTGTCATAGAGTGAGTAGGGAGATGTCCGGCCGCCGACGGTAAGATTGCCTTTATACATTCGGACTTTTACCAATCCAGTAACGTTCTTCTGCGTTTCGTTGATAAATCCATCCATTGCCTTTTTTAAAGGGGAGAACCAAAGGCCGTTGTAAATGATGGTCGCATAATCGTCCGCGAGCTTTGATTTATAGTGAAAAACCTCTTTGTCAAGTGTCAGCCGTTCTAACTCACGATGGGCAAAATGGAGCGTGACAGCAGCCGGCGCCTCGTACACCTCGCGCGATTTGATGCCGACAAGCCGGTTCTCGACGAGATCAATTCTGCCGATGCCGTTCGCTCCGGCGATTGTGTTCAACTCTTCAATAATCGCCACGCCGTCCATTTTTTTCCCGTCAAGGCCGGTCGGTACGCCCGCCTTGAATTCTATTGAAATATACGTCGCCTTATTCGGCGCATCTTCCGGTGCAACCGTTCGCTGGTATGCATCGTCCGGCGGCTCGACCATCGGATCCTCAAGGATTCCGCATTCGATTGCCGTTCCCCAAATGTTCTCGTCGATGGAGTACGGATTTTTCTTTGTTGCTGAAATGGGAATTCCATGCCGTTCGCAATATGCAATCTCTTCTTCACGGGATTTGAATTCCCAATCACGAAGCGGGGCAAGGACCTTCAACTCCGGCGCCAGCGCCATCACCGAAACTTCAAACCGAACTTGATCGTTTCCTTTGCCCGTGCATCCGTGGGCGACGGCCGTGCATTTTTCCCGTCTCGCGACGTCGACTAATGCTTTTGCGAGGAGCGGTCGGCCGAGCGATGTTGCCATCGGATAGACATGTTCATACAAAGCCCCGGCTCTTAGGGCAGGGAAAATATAGTCCTCGACAAATTCTTTCTTCAGATCCTGAATGTAGACTTTTTTTGCCCCCGTTTTGTATGCCTTTTCGGCAACGCCTTCAAGCTCTTTCTGCTGTCCAAGGTTTCCCGTGACAGTGATGACATCCGCATCATATTTTTCCTGAAGCCATTTTACGATAACGGATGTGTCCAGGCCGCCCGAATACGCGACGGCAATTTTTTCTTTCTTCAAAATTATTCTTCCTTATAGTTAATATGTGGGACAGTAAATATGAAATTGTTTGTGCAGTCAGCGTTGTCCTGCTCGTTCTACAAGAGCATCCTTCACGTCTCTCAACGCGGCATGAATTTTCTTGATGCTTGATGGTAACACCATGACGGTATCGTCTCCCGCAACGGTTCCGAGCAAGAGCGGATGATGCAGCGAGTCGAGAAACGACGCGACCCCCGGCGCCCTTCCCGGCAGCGTTCGGATGACGATCATTGCTTCGTTCGCATTGATGCCCGTGATCTCGAAACCGATGAGCGATTTCATTTTCCGCTCTTCGCCTTCCGTGCCGAGGACGTACCGCATGCCGTCATCGGAGTGAATGCGATCCACGCCGAGTTCTTTGAGGTCGCGGGAGAGCGTTGCCTGCGTTACATCGAAGCCTCGTTTTTTCAAATCCACGCAAAGCTCTTCCTGGCTCGGAATTGCTTTCGATAGGATAATTTCTTTAATCGCAAAATGCCGCTTCGCTTTATTCACGTTCGATTGCCGCTCTTTTTCGAGATGCTTTCGCGTACCATTTGTGTTCCAATTCCCTCGTCGGTGAAAATTTCAAGGAGGAGGGAATGCTTGATCCGTCCGTCGACAATATGGACCTTCTTAACACCGGCATTGAGTGTTTTGAACGCGGACCGTACTTTCGGGATCATTCCGCCGAAGATTGCTCCCTGTTCGATAAGACGCTCGGCTTCCTTTTCGGTCATCGAAGAAATGCGTTGGTTATTAATAACGATGCCTTCGATATCGCTCAGGTAGACAAGCTTCTCCGCTTTGAGGGCATCGGCAATTGTGCCGGCAGCGAGATCGGCGTTGATGTTGAAAATTGTTCCCCCTTTTCCAACACCAAGCGGCGCGATGACCGGCATCATGCCATTTTTCAAAAGCAGTTCGATAAACGGAACGTTGACCGAGGTGACCCTTCCTACCAGTCCTAAGTCATTTCCCCCGTCGACAATTTTTTCGGCGCGAAGGAGCATGTTGTCGACACCGCTGAGGCCGATTGCGTCGCCGTCGTTGCAGTTGATAAGATTGACGATCTCTTTATTGATCTTTCCTGCCAGCACCATTTGGACGACCTCCACCATCGCTTCGTCGGTATAGCGCTGCCCGTTGACGAATTTTGTTTCGATTCCCAGCTTCTTCGCAATTTCCGTGATCTCTTTTCCCCCGCCGTGTACGATGATAATGTTGATCCCGATCTTTCGAAGTATCGTTACGTCCTTGCCGAACGTTTCCTTCAGCAGCGGATCGGTCATCGCCGCCCCGCCGTATTTGATCACAAACGTTTTCCCTTCGTATTTCTGGATGTAGGGAAGAGCTTCAATTAAAACTTCTTCTTTTTTCATTTCTCGTATAGAAGTGACGTTAACAAGCCACAGATTAAACCTGAAACGTAATACGTAAAACGTAATACGTAAAACGTAATACGTA
>CAZXQG010000003.1:112945-117835 GCA_964642725.1 uncultured Chitinophagaceae bacterium | reverse complement strand
ACGTAATACGTATTACCCCATCATCAACCCTTCCTTCGTCCATTGCCTAACTCCTGTAACTCGCATTAATATCGATGTAGCCTTTCGACAGATCGCATGTCCACAATGTTGCGGAGTGATTGCCGCCGTGCAGGTCGACTGTAATCGTAAT
The DNA here is from genome assembly GCA_964642725.1 of uncultured Chitinophagaceae bacterium. Taxonomy (GTDB): domain Bacteria; phylum Bacteroidota; class Ignavibacteria; order UBA10030; family UBA8401; genus JAGVPT01. The sequence continues at coordinate 117,684 of CAZXQG010000003.1, read as the reverse complement.
CTCTTTCTGTTGAAGGATCTTCTTTGCCTTTTCTTCCGAGAAAGAAATATTGTAATTCTTGCCGAGGATGCGCAGGCCGCCGAAAAAAATCTCTGTTTTGTTAGGTTTGAAATTTATTCCCGAACGGCCGACGGCAGCAAGAATTCTTCCCCAGTTCGCATCTTCGCCGTGAATTGCAGTCTTGACCAACAACGAATTGCATATCGTTCGCCCCGCTTGTTCCGCCTCCTTTTTCGATTGGGAACCTTTGACCGTGACTTCAATGAGTTTCGTAGCTCCTTCGCCGTCCTTCACAATCAATTTTGAGAGGACCGTGAGAACATGCTCAAACGCTTTATAGAAATGCGTATATGCCGGAGAATTCTCCTTCAATGACACGTTGCCCGCTTTTCCGTTCGCGAGCACAAGCACCATATCGTTTGTGCTCGTATCGCCGTCAACAGTGATTCGGTTGAACGACATCTCCGTTGCGCGCTGCAGTGTTTTATTGAGAAGTGAGTGAGAGAGATTCGCGTCAGTGGTAACGAAAGCAAGCATCGTTGCCATATTCGGGGCTATCATTCCCGAACCCTTCGCGACACCGCCGATCCGTACAGGAACGCGCCCTATGTTCACTTCAACGGCGTATTCTTTGACGAACGTGTCGGTGGTGCAAATTCCTTCGGCGGCATCAAGGTGACCTTCTTTTCGTAAGCGCTTGGCCGCGGCGACAATTCCGGCGTTCACTCTTTTCATCGGAAGAAACTGACCGATAATGCCGGTAGAGGAAACGAGAACCTTCGAATGAGATATGCGCAACGCCCGCGATGTTGTCTCGACCGATTCGAGAGCGTCGTCCATTCCCCGTTTTCCCGTGCATGCGTTTGCATTTCCGCTGTTTATGACAATCGCCGAGGCAACCTTCGATTTCTTCAACTGCTTTTGATCGATGGTAACGCATGCCGCTTTCGTTATGCTCGTCGTAAATACTCCCGCGGAGTATGCCGGCACATCTGAAACGATAAGCGTAAGGTCTCTCGTTTTCTCTTTAATGCCCGCATGAACACCTGCGGCAATAAATCCATTCGGCGCACACACCCCGCCATCAATCTTTTTAATTTTTTCAGCCGGAGGCTGATCCGCCTTTGGCGGAAACTTTTCACTTTTCACTCTTACAGAAGTCCTTCCGTTTCTTTAAACCCTAGCATGAGATTCATGTTTTGCACGGCTTGGCCTGCTGCTCCTTTTATGAGATTGTCGATCACGCTGAGAAGAACGAGTGTATTGTTTCTTTCGTCAATGCGAAAACCGATGTCGCAGAAATTCGTGTAGTTAACATTCTTGATTTCCGGGATTGCCGTACTGTCGACGCGGACAAAGGGAACAGATGAATAATACTTCTTATAGAGTGAAAAGACTTCTTCATGTTCAACGCTCTTTTTCAGACGGAGATAAACGGAAGAATAAATTCCCCGCGTGATGGGAATGAGATGGGGAACGAACGTCACTTTGACCGCACGGGATGCACTTTCCGCAACGGCTGATTCGATTTCAGGTGTGTGTTGATGGACGCCCACTTTGTAGGCCCTGACGCTTTCGTTCACTTCGGAAAATGAATAGTCGAAGGAAGCGCTTCTTCCCGCGCCCGAAACCCCCGAATCAGAACTGATGATTATTCCCGTTTCTTCGACCAGATTTTCCTTTACCATTGGAATGATAGGAAGAATTGCGCCCGTGGCGTAGCACCCGGGATTGGCGACAAGCCGTGCATCTTTTATCTGCGCATGGTTCCATTCCGGTAAGCCGTACGTCGACTCACATAAACTCTCTGACGAGACATGCTCACGTTGATAGTACTTCTGATACGCTTGGACATCCTTGAGTCTGTAATCGCCCCCAAGGTCAATAATCCTTTTTTTCGCTTTCAACAATTCCGGGACAACATGCATTGCTTCTCCTGATGGAAGCGCGATGAAGACAAGGTCTGAGTCAGCGACCTGCCCGGCGGAATATCTTTCAAAAACGAGGTCAGATTGCCCGCGGAATATCCCGTAGATTTCGTCGACTCGTTTTCCTGCGCTGGCGTGCGCAAAGACACTCTTGATCGTGACGTAGCGATGTTTCAATAGTATTCTGATCAGCTCGGCGCCGGAATATCCGGACGCGCCGATAATTGATATGTTCATACAAGAATTTCCTTCAAATTACGATGGTATAAATATACAGCATAGTGTATAATTATGCAAGCCTTTTGTCGTGCCGGCCCGCCGGAACCCGTTCCTTTGAAACTCGCAATGTTTTCCGTATCTTGACATACGTCGTCGATGTTTCTTGCCATTCACTTTTAACTTTTCGCTGAAACAATGGGTTTTAATTGCGGTATCGTTGGCCTGCCGAATGTCGGCAAGTCGACGCTTTTCAACGCCATCACTGCAGCCGGTGCGGAAGCTGCAAATTATCCGTTCTGCACCATCGACCCGAATGTGGGAATCGTCACCGTTCCCGATTCCCGTATTGACGGCTTGGTCGGTATATACCGTCCTGCAAAAGTTATTCCTTCTGCAATTGAATTTGTCGACATTGCCGGCTTGGTCAAAGGCGCCAGCAAAGGGGAGGGGCTTGGGAATCAATTTCTCTCGCATATCCGAGAAGTTGATGCGATCGCACATGTTGTCCGGTGTTTTGACGATACAAACATTATCCATGTTGACGGCAGCATCAATCCAAAACGAGATATTGAAGTTATCGAAGCCGAGCTGATCTTTAAAGACCTCGAAACGGTTGAAAAGAAAACAGCGGATGCCGAAAAACGGGCAAAGACGGGCGAGGGAAAAGTCAAGGCGGAACATGATTTCTGTCTTCGGCTTAAGAATCATCTTTTTGAAGGGCGTCTCGCCCGTTATTTTCCCCTCGGCAATGACGACGAACGCTTGTGGATAAGGGATATGCACTTATTGACAAACAAGCCGGTCATGTACGTGTGCAATGTCCACGAACAAGATGTAGCGGGTTCGAACGAGTATGTTATGCGAGTGAAAGAAGTCGCCCTGAAAGAAAACGCGAAAGTGGTTGTTGTGAGTGCAGCGGTCGAAGCTGAAGTGGCGGAACTTCCAGTTGATGAGCGAGCCGGCTTTCTCTCGGGGCTGGGATTGAAAGAATCAGGACTTCAGCAGGTGATTCAGGAAGGATATGATTTGCTCCATTTGCTTACGTTCTTCACCGCGGGGCCAAAAGAAGTCCATGCCTGGACGGTGCGGAAAGGCGCGACTGCTCCGGAGGCAGCAGGCGTTATTCATTCCGATTTTGAAAAGGGATTTATACGAGCAGAGATCATGAAATACGAAGACCTTTTTCGATTGGGAAATGAGCAGAAGGTAAAAGACAATGGCCTACTTCACATCGAAGGAAGAGATTACCTCATTGAGGATGGAGATATTGTGCACTTTCGGTTCAACGTGTAATACTCTTGCTCAAAAACCGTCCGCTAGAAATGCAAAAGGCATCTCAATCAATATGAGATGCCTTTTTTTGATAAACGTAACCACTCTTTTACATCCACCCAAGTTTCTTCCGTGCTTCCGGGGCAATCATCGCGGGATTCCACTGAGGCTGCCATACGATTCGGACATCGGCGTCACTAACGCCGGAAATTTTCTTTACACGGTCGCGCACGTTGTTGGCGATCATTGCCGACATTCCGCAGCCGGGGGACGTCAGCGTCATCTTTACGCCGACCCATCCGTCTATGATCTTGACATCGTATACCAATCCAAGATCCACGATGCTGACCGGAATCTCCGGATCGTGCACATCCTTCAATGCTTCGTACACAAGCTCTTTGGTGATTGCCGCAGTTTGTTCGCTATGATTTTCCATGGTCTCCTCGATTCAATCGATCCTTATTAAGATACGTAATTTCGCGCACAGATGGAACTATTTTTTTAGGGATTCCAAACATTCACTTCGTTCGAGATCAACGGTCGAAGTTTTTGCATTACGATCATTCTGATAGACTGCGTCGCCGCAGCTGCCAATGAAGGTTGCGTTTATCGATGATATTGAGGAATTGAGCGTATCCTCCACTGGCTGCATTGAAACCACTTGGGAAAACGAGTAGGGTGCGAATTGGAGGCCAAAGAGCAGAAAAAAAATGCAGCGGGAAGAATTCATAGTGTGCTCCGGTAAAATGTTTCGGAGCGTATCCATTTTGATAAACCATCGCTTCTTCCGTACATTGAAAGCGAAAGGGGTGTGCACAACGCGCTCCTTTTAATTTGATGCATCGCCGTTCACCTTTGGCGAGGAAGCGGCGATGCATTTTTTTATTATGACAGTTGTATCAGATCTTTTCTGTTTTTTGCGGCAAAGAATTTTTTACCGGCGAAGCAGAACCGCTGCAGCCGCATTCGGAATCGCACGCTTTCATTTGAGCTCGCTTCCGTTTTTGGAATTGATTCCGCACCAAAAACGCCAGACTCAACGCAACAATGCCCAGCGAAACTACTTGTTGCCAATCGCCCATAGGTTTACACCGATAATAAAATGCCCACCCGGTACACGATAAATGTCCCCGCATATGCGAGAGCCGTCATGTAGCCGATTTGAAATATCGGCCACTTCCATCCGTTTGTTTCGCGGCGCATCACGGCAACGGTAGACATGCACTGCATGGCCAGCACATAATACACCATTAGACAAATTGCAGTAAGTGCTGTAAAGGCTGGTAACCCAGTCGCCGGATTGGTATCCTTGTGAAGATG
>CAZXQG010000003.1:0-112845 GCA_964642725.1 uncultured Chitinophagaceae bacterium | reverse complement strand
TAAGTGCTGTAAAGGCTGGTAACCCAGTCGCCGGATTGGTATCCTTGTGAAGATGATCCTGCAATGACATGATTCCGCTTTCCTGTTTTGCATCTCTGATGTTGTAAATTGTCCCTAAAGTGCTGACAAATACCTCGCGCTGCAAGATTGATCCGATTAGTCCGATACCAACTTTCCAATCGAAGCCAAGTGGTTTAATGACGGGTTCAATAAAATGTCCCGCACGGCCGGCAAAGCTTCGGTCCAAACTTTGGGATGCTGAAGCATTTTCTGTTTTTGGATACGTTGCGAGAAACCACAGCACGATTGACACGCCGAGGATGATTGTGCCAGCACGCTTCAGGAATAATGCCGAGCGTTCCCACATATGCATGAAGACAGATTTCAGCGACGGCATTTTATAGGGAGGAAGTTCCATGATGAAAGCCGGAGTTTCACTCTTTAATAGAGTCTTTTTAAACAACCATGCCATCGTCAGGGCTGCGATCAGCCCTAAAAGGTACATAGAAACGAGTGTGAGTCCGGGAAGTGAAAAAAATCCGAGGACGCGCTTCTGCGGAATGAATGCTGCAATCATAAGGGCGTAAACCGGAAGCCTGGCGCTGCAACTGACAAGAGGAGCGACAAGCATTGTTACGAGCCGGTCTTTACGGTTTTCAATTGTCCGCGTTGCCATAATTCCGGGGATCGCACATGCGAACGAACTTAGGAGAGGGATGAATGATTTTCCGTGCAGCCCGACTTTGCTCATTATTCTGTCCATGATGAATGCGGCCCGTGCCATATAGCCGGTGTCTTCAAGAAATCCGATAAAGAGAAAAAGGAAAAGTATCTGAGGGAGAAACGTGACCACGGCCCCGACGCCCGCAATCGCTCCATTGACAAGAAGGTCACGAAGGTCGCCAGCCGGCATCGATTGCAGTATTTGCGTGTCTATCCAGTTGATCCCTTCGCCGATCATGAGCATCGGAACGTTAGCCCACGAAAAGATTGCCTGGAACATAACGGTCATCAATCCAATGAAGATGACGAATCCCCATACTTTGTGCGTAAGCACTTGATCTATCTTATCGCTCGTCGTATTCGTATTTCGCCGTTGAGCAACGACAGAAGAACTGCAAACACGTTTGATCCATTCATAGCGCGATTCAACTACGACAGAATTCCGGTCGATGCCGAGCTTCTCCAATACCAGGCGGTCTTTTTTTACCTGGTCGAGTAACTCGGGAGCATACCGGTCATCATGTTCGGATAGTGCGGCGGTCGACGTCAGCAGGACGATTGCCTCGTGGAAGGCGAGGGGTTCCGCCAAGTGGTGCATCGTTTGCAGCATTTTTTTTAGCTCGTCGCACTCACGCTGAACAGGCTCAGGAAGAGTCCATTGACGCGATTTGCGGGACGGCTCAACGTTAATTGCGATCGCAGCCTTTAGTTCTTCTATCCCAATAGACTTGCTCCCGATAGTAGGAATGATCTTCACTCCAAGCTCTGCAGACAATTTTTCCACGTCAATGAGAAGCCCTTCGTGTTTGGCAACATCGAACATGTTCAGGGCAATGACAACGGGAAGACGGTTGTCGATAATTTGGCTGATGAGGTAGAGATTCCGCTCCAGGTTGCTTGCATCAACAACACACACGACAAGTTCGGGCAGAGGAGTGTAGTCAACGCGGCCGAGAAGAATGTCCGTTGCAACTTTTTCGTCGGGAGAATTTGCAGTCAGGCTGTACGTTCCGGGAAGGTCGAGCAGAACTGCTTCGCTCCCGTCGCCGAATACAATTCTTCCTTCTTTCTTTTCAACGGTCACTCCGGGATAATTTCCGACCTTCTGCCGCAAACCGGTCAGTGCATTGAACAGAGTTGTTTTTCCTGCATTCGGATTTCCGATGATCGCAATGTGACGAAGCCGGGTTTCAGTATGTATAGAATTGATCATTGGGAGTGTTTCTTGACTATGACGGATTCGGCCTCGACGCGGCGGAGAGAGAGGCGGTATCCGCGGACGGAAATCTCAATAGGGTCTCCCATCGGCGCAAATCGAATTATTTCGATATCCGTCCCTTTTGTCAATCCCATCTCAAGCAGCCTCTGCCTGATCGAGGAAGCCGCCGAGTCTACTCGCTCGATAATCCCGCGTTCGCCGGGTAAAAGAGTATTCAAAGTTATCGCAGCCATGCGCTACTCGAACGCTGCAACAATAATGTCATCGGCGAGCGCATGGTTTAATCCGATTCGTGTGTTGCATACTTCGCAGATAAGATTGCCTTCTCCGTTGACGACCAGCCTCACTATCGCATTTTCACAAAATCCCATCTCGCGCAATCGGAAAGAAACGTCCGGCTGCGATTGAAGCTGTTGAATCCGAACGTATCGTCCGGCGGGAATTTCAGAAAGCGATGTTCTTGAATCATTCATACGATCCTATTCCTTTTCTTGGCATTTTTTGCATGTTCCGAAAATCTGAAGCGTCGAACTTTGAGGTTTAAACGAATTTCCTTTGCACACATCCGACTGAATTTTTGAGAGCTTGTCGCTGACAAACTCAATGATGTCGCCGCACTCCAGGCAAATCAAATGATCATGGTGAGGCCGCCCGAATGCTTTTTCGTATCTCGAGTGATTTTCTCCAAACCGATACTTTGAAATCAATCCGCAGTCTTGAAGAAGTTCGAGAGTGTTGTATACCGTTGCTCGTGAAACTTTTGAACCGCCCGACTTCATCTGAAGGAAAAGCCCGTCCGCATCAAAGTGCCCGTCATTGTTCATTATCGATTCAAGCACCTGGAACCTCTCCAGCGTTATTCTGTAACTACCGGCTTTCAAGTACTTCGTAAAGCTATCTTTTGCTGCTTCTATATCCATAGAGTTCCTGTTCTCTTCGGTTCAAGCGCTCTTGAATATCCGGCAAATCCCGTACCAGTAATTTTATTTAGACTTAATCTAAATAAATATAAGGATGTTAACAACTTGAGTCAACGAAAATCTTTGAAAATGTTCAAAATTCGCAAATTGGACTAAATTAGTCTTGTTTAGTCCAAATAATTTAATTGCGGACTCATTATCTAATTCGTATATTTACTCGGAAAAACTATCCCAAATTTCGGAAACTTCACACCCTTCAATCAATAAAGGAAAAAGAAAGAAAAATGATGATAGACATCGAAAATCAGGTTGCAATAGTTACAGGAGGTTCGAGGGGAATCGGTGCCGCAACAGCCATCCTCTTAGCTAAAGCAGGCGCGAATGTAGTTATAACTTTTATCAGCAATGAAAAAGCTGCGAAAGAAGTTCAGGACGAAATAATCTCGCTGGGACGGAAGTGCATTGCGATGAAGGCTAATGTGGCGAAACCAAAAAATGCCAAAAAAGTGGCTGAGAAAGCGATTCAAAAATTTGGACAGATTGATATCCTTGTAAACAACGCCGGCATTTGGACATATGGCGAAATAGGGAAGATATCTGAGGAGGTGTGGAAAGAGACAATGGAAGTCAATCTCGATGGCGTTTTTTTTATGATTAATGCGGTTGTCCCGTATATGAAGAAACGACACTTTGGGAAGATCATTAGTCTTTCAAGCACCGCAGGCCAGCGTGGAGAGGCTTTTCACTCTCACTACGCAGCGACTAAAGGAGCTATCATTTCGCTCACGAAATCGCTTTCTACCGAGCTTGGCATTTATAACATTAATGTCAACGCTGTTGCGCCGGGCTGGGTCAAGACAGACATGAGCATCGAAGCGCTCCGCAGTCCGAGATTCATGGAAGAAGTTGTGAAAGGAATTCCACTCGGGAGGATTCCGACCGGAGAAGATATAGCAGGTCCAATTTTGTTCTTGGCGTCGGACCTTGCCCGGCACATTACCGGTGAGATATTGAACATAAATGGCGGCAGTGTTTTAGTCGGCTGAAAAACTTCTGAGCAAAGATAAAAATATTCTTAAGTTGATTGAGAGAACCGATCCATTTTTTCTTTTTCTTGGATTGGTTCTCGTTGTTTTGTTGGGTTCAGCTGCTTTTGTCCATTTGGGGCTCAAAACGCAGATTTATGTCTGGGAATTCCGAATAGATCTAAGGTCAGCTGTTTTTGCTATTCTCTGCGTATCCTTCAGCAAATGGAGACATGCAGGGTTTGAGTTTACCAAAATTGGAATGTGGAAGTGGAATTTGCGGTCCAATATCCTCGCTTTTTTCTTTCCGTTTGGTCTTTTTGTTCTGCTCATCCTTGGCGGTTTGTTATTCAAGACGATTGACTATCAAGGAGTCGAAAATTCTGCAACTTTTTTGTTAGCGACGGTATTTGATATTCCAGCTACATATTTTTTTTCCGTTACAACGGTACTTCTTGAAGAGATAGTTTTCAGAGGGTTTGTGTTTAGCGCTGTCATGAAGGGGAAGAACATTTTTCTGCCATCCCTCCTTGCCTCTGGTTTGTGGGCATTAATGTGCATTGGCGGTGTCTTTCAAGATGCTGGTGCGAATTTCAGGTCAATTCTTTTCGGATTCGTTAATTTGGTTTCTATCGGATTTGTTTGTTCATCCTTGTATCTCTCCTCCGGTTCAATTTGGTCAAGCTACTCGTTTAGGATAGGCCTCATTGTCTTCTCTACAGCGCTTTTATCTGAAAGTCCGGCCGAAGCTAATTCTTTCTTTAGCGCGAATACGTTCTTGTTTTCCAGCAACGGATTGTTGATTACCCTATTCAATTTCATTTTCGCTTCGTTAGTGCTAAAACTTCGGAAAAGACCTCAAAATCCTGATATTATCAAGTAAATCGGGTCCCATCAGCATAACCTCAAAAACAGACTGTTTTCGCAAGTTTTTTCTTGACTCTGTGAAAAAAAAACCTTTTCTTATATCCAGAAAGAGTTAAGTGAACTCTTAAAAGGAAAAACTAAAGGATGGCTTCTAAGTTAAGGTATTTAAAAGGAAGGCCAATAGCTCCTGAGCCGATTACAAAAGGGATTGGAGTCATTGAGTTAGTTGATACTTACTTTCAAGCCTACAACGCTGGCCGATTGAGGGAAGCGTGCCAACTCTTTACAAAGAAATACCTCGATTTTGACGTTACGGTTGGGATGGCTATTACTGGGGCATTAACGCCGGCGGGTTTGGGCGGTTCGTGCATCGTGCCTCTCATGAAAGCAGGCTTTGTCGATTGGATTGTAAGCACGGGCGCAAATCTGTACCACGACACTCATTTCGCCATAGGGAAAACACTCCACCGGGGAAGCCCTTTTCTCGATGATAGAATTTTGCGCCGCGAAGGTATCATACGAATTTACGACGTCCTTTTCGATTACGATGTTCTTCTCTCTACGGATGCTTTTTATAGAAAAGTAATAAGGTCGCCGGAATTTCAGAAGTCTATGAGCACCGCTGAATTCCATTTCAAGGTTGGTAAATTTGTTTATGAGCGGGAAAAGACTTTGGGAATCAAGAGAAGCAGCGTTTTGGCGTCTGCCTACAAGCATGGTGTTCCAATTTACACTTCATCTCCTGCTGATAGTTCCATTGGAATGAATGTAGCAGAGCAGCAGATTGTGGGAAATAGGCTTAATTTTGATACCCTCGCAGACGTTAATGAGACTGCTTCTATTGTTTTTAACGCAAAAAGAAGCGGTGGAAAAAGTGCCGTATTGGTATTTGGCGGTGGGTCGCCAAAAAACTTTATCCTGCAGACTGAACCGCAAATCCAAGAAGTGCTCGGTATTATAGCAAAGGGCCATGATTATTTTATTCAGGTCACGGACGCACGCCCTGATACAGGCGGGCTTTCAGGTGCGACGCCATCGGAGGCGGTCAGCTGGGGAAAAATTGACCCCGATAAACTTTCGGATACTGTCGTAGCTTACCTGGATTCAACCGTTGCTATGCCGATCCTTACGTCATACGCGTTGGCAAAGCACAAACCGCGAAAATTGAAACGTCTGGTCGATCACAGGGATGAGAATTTGGAAAGGTTGAAGAACGAATATTTCAGGGTGAAGGACAAACGCAAATACGCAACATAAACAAAGAACTTGTCAGCTTCGGTCTGGCATAACTCTAACTTTCAAAGGAGGTATCAATGAGCCGCTTCAGTGAACTTGTGGATCTTGTTCATAGTTTTGAGAAGGATTTCATAAAATTCTACGACAAAGGCAATAAATCTGCCGGTACGCGCGTACGAAAATCAATGAATGAATTGAAGAGGAAGGCGCAGGAAATCCGGAAGGAAGTGCAGGAAGTAAAGGCACAAGCGAAGGATGACGTTCCCTCAACGCCAGTCGTGTAATTCTAAACTCTTCATTTTCAAGGAACAACGGAGACCACCCTCCGTTGTTTTTTTTTGTTCCCTTTTCTCCTTTTGCCGTTAGGGCTATCCTTCGGTATATTTCTGTGGAACATACTAAGAGACCGCTCGTCTAAATGAGTGAATCTAATAACATACCGCCGCGGATGGTAAACCAAGCAGTCGTTCGTGTTACCGATTCTTCGCTTGACCAAAAGAGCGACGATGTTCTTATCACGCTTTTTCAGAGCGGGGAAGAAGAAGTGTTCCGATTTCTCGTTGAACGATACAGTCAACGAGTACGGAATTTAATTTATTCGATATTTAACGAGACTGCAGTTGTTGACGACATAGCACAAGAAGTTTTTATCCGGGTGTACGAAGCGTTGCCGAGGTTCAGGTTTGAATCGTCGTTTTACACGTGGTTGTACCGCATCACCATCAATAAAAGCCGGGACGAGTTGCGGAAAAGGAAGACCCGAAAATTTTTTTCGCTTCATTCGATGCTCGACGCTTCCAATGTTGAGCTTCAATCAAAAATCCGCGTGTTCCCCGACGATAATTCGGCAAAGGAACTCGTGAATAAAGGACTGCAGCAGCTTCCAGAAAAATTCCGGATTCCAATCATCCTCAAAGATATCGACGGGTTATCATACGAAGAAATGGCAGAAATCATGCAGTGTGAAATCGGTACGGTAAAGTCACGGCTTTCTCGAGCCCGTGCGATGCTTCGCAAAATCTTAGCACCATTGCTTGATACGTAGTGATTGTTAAGGAAGGAACAGATCCATGAGATCAATTTCTACCAAAGAATTACAGAGGACACTGTCTCTTTATCTTGACGGCGCGCTTGATGAAGAAGCCAAGGCTCGGTTTGAGGAATACGTCGCCGCCAATCCCGGGGCGGCATCGGAGTTGCAGCGATGGAAAAGACAGCAGCAACTTTTGAATTCGAAGCCGGGCGTTCAGCCGAACGAATGGTTTTGGCAGAAGCTGTCTCTTCGTTTGGAACAACAAAAAAGCAGCTCCGATACTGTCTATCCGTTCTCCCGGAAGTATGCGCAGATAGCCGTATCATTGGCCGTGATCATTAGTGCTTTCGTAGGGATTGTCGTGTTTCAGCAGCGGACGTTGTTGACAAAATTTTTTTCTGAGAAGAAAGAGCAGGTTCAGCAGATCTACGAGGCGAACATCCTGCAGGGGAAGCTTATGCCGTTGTTTACCGATCTTAACAAAGATCAGGTTTTGCATTTTGCATTGTTCGGGACATTGCCGCTCGATCCTCAGGCGAAAACTGCTCTGCGAGTCGATGAAAACAAAGAAGACGGTACGCGCATTGAATTCGCGAAGAACGAGGCTTTACAAAATCCGCCGGTGACCGTGGAGCAGTTTTGCAGAGAGATCGATGCCACTCCCGCTCAGTACAGGTGCGTTGACTCGATTCTATCCTCAGCGAGAGATAAGATCCAGGAATCAGTTTTCTTAGGAGAGAACAAGTCGCTTGCAGTGCATGCCGACCTTGCGACATTCAATCGAACGATGATGTCGAACATTGCTGCGAGTTTGGAATTGCCGCAGCGGAGAAAATTCAAGAGATATCTTGCCGTGTCGGGGTCGCCGTATACATTCATTATTGCTCCGTCGCCGCAGGCGCCCGCACCGGCGCAGATGCCGCGAATACCCCGGCTTCCGCGCATGGAACAATTCGTCGTGATCACTCCGGACAGCTGTTCGATCGCCCGCGTTAATATTGACCTTCAGCAAATTCTTCGCAACGAAGCGATGACGATGCAGGAAATTCGCATAATGAACGAACGGACGCGCTCACTGATCAGGGATTTTGCAGAACACACACGCGGACAGAAGAGATCGAATTCGTCGCTTCGGGTTTTTTCCGGTTCGGATTACTTCAGCATCAAGGTGGAGGACAACGCGTTAGAACGCCAGCCAAACGCGATGCCGTTCGAAGTGATCGCGCGCGCTCCCAAAGCAGTGCAGTTTCAGTATGAGATGCACCAAATGCCGGACGTTCCAAAAATCTTCGACGAAGATACCGAGCTGCCGGATCATCCCTTCCAGAACTCTCCTCCTTCGCGGGGAGATTGGAAGCAAAATCCGACACAAAGTCGAATGATAGACCTTGATTCGGTGATCAGCGCGCCGAGGGACAGAAAAATCCGGCCGCCCTCGGATCAAAACAAGAAAAAATACGAAAATCCATTTGAGCTGTAAGATCTTGAAGCCGAGTGGGTTTATCCGAGAGGATGTGAGTTGCTGTGGGAGGGAATGATAGAGTGTTGGAATTAGCAAAAATCAAAAACCCATCATGAGATCATCATGATGGGTTTTTGATTACATCTTTTCTTCAGCATCAGCGCGTTGGGAGCGCCGAATAGCTTTGACCTTCTTCATGCGTTTTTTTACCGAAGGCTTTGTAAAAAACGTACGTTTTTTGAATTCCTTCAATACGCCTGACCGTTCGTATTTCTTTTTAAAACGTTTTAAAGCACGGTCAATCGGTTCATTTTCATTAACAACGATGCCGACCAAAAACAATCACCTCCTCAAAGTTGCAATACGCTTAACTGTTCCAAATTATTCCGCCGGCAGATTTTCGATCAAACGACGCGACCCAAGCTTCTCAAACGTAACAAGAATTGCCCGTCCGCCGCTCGACGTTTTTTCCTTTCCAGTGACCTTTCCCATGTCGTCCCAATCGGAATGGTAGATCAATTCCCCGACCGTATAACTTCTTTCGGGCGAATAGCTGATGCACTCATCTTTGCTGAATTTGATGACATTATTTTCCGTCGGGTTTTTCGAGATATCTATCATTGTGCTATGGTGGCATCGGGTGCAACGGTACCAAACCTTGTTTCCCTCGCCTTCCATCGAACCCACAACAGCCATTTTGGCTTCCTTGTTGCATGAAACACAAAAATGCACTACATATTTTGTTTTACTCATGAGTAAAACTCCCTTCACCTTCGAAAAGCTTCTGAATCAAATGAAAAACGTCTCGATGAAAAATTGGCAGGTAAAAACAACCTTGAAGTGTTCCGGTCGTCTGCAATTCGTATTTAAAATTAATCAAACAATGTTTCTAAGTCAAGCTTATTCTTAGGGGAGGCTCTTCTATTTGCACATCTTCAGGTGCAAAAAACTCAATTTTTGGGTTTATCAATGGCAATCATTCTTGATATTCGAGTCATTTTATGGTAAATTCTTTGCATTAAAGGTAGGGGCCCTTAGCTCAGTTGGTTAGAGCAGCTGACTCATAATCAGCGGGTCGCAGGTTCAAGTCCTGCAGGGCCCACTTTTGGATATTTCTTCTTCTTCTCCCCTTACGGTCCATTTTCGACCATCCTAAGGTTTTTGTTTTACATATGATAAAAGTGGGGGTAGAACAAATGCTGGCCGGGCGTCTATAAAAGAAACCAGGTGATGTATCAATGTTTTTTACGAAACAGAGGCACGGTTTTTTTGTTTCGATCCGCTTTTTCTCGCCATTGATGGCGCAGACATCATGACAATTTTATGACGGAAAACGACAAGGATATCGAACTGCTCCGTTCCAATCCGCAGGCCCTGATTATAAAATACCAGGAAATTGTCAAAATTATTGTGAAGAAGAGTATTGCAGCGGGGGTGTTTAAGGCGTCAGAGTTCGACGATGTTGTGCAAGATGTCAATACAGCGCTGCTAACAAAAATCCCGGCAATGCAATCCCAGTATAATGGGATGTCTCTTTTCAAAACTTATTTCTCCGTTATTGTCCGAAATATTTGTTTGAAAGAACATGCCAGAAATAAACGGGAGATTTCAGTTGACCAAAGGGGTATTACCGGATCTATGGATCACCCTCACGTTGAGGAAAAATTCATCTTTGAACATGAGAGACAAAGATTCAAGACAATTCTTAGCTTTTACCACCGGCAACGGCCAAAACTTTTGTTTTGCCTGAAGCTTCATTACAGAATTCCCTTGACTCCTGAAGATATCTATTTATGGTATCCAAAATGCAGTTCTGCAGACCAAAATGTTTTAATGGAACATTTTGGCTCAAAGTTTGACGAGACAGATGATGTTGAAATCTATAAAATTGTTACTCCATTTATGAATAAAAATGAAAACAAATCCAACTCGGTCGATGCTGTGAGAAAATGGACGGACTCTAAAATTAGCGAAATCGTTCAAGTGTTGAACGGACGGCCCAAAAAGTTGAACTATACTGAGGATACTCTCAAGACATTGGTTGATGATTTTTTTTCTCCATTTTTACTTGAAAACTGATATATATATATATGTCGAATAACAAGCCGGACAGACATTTCAGACGATAGTTTGAGTATGAAACAGCCAGACAATTATTTCAGTGACGATGCCCATGTGAGTGAAGAAACTCTTGCACTTTACGTCGATGCTCTCTCTCTGAACAAGATATACTTGTTACCAGCAGCCGTGCTCGAACATGTCAGCGATTGTGAAGAATGCAAATTAGAAATTGTTGAAGTGTTATCACTTGTTGAAGACCGGGCATGCCATGCCATAGATCCGCATCCATACTTAGGAAAGAAGGCCAAGTTAACAGCATCGAGATTTTCAGTAATGTATCGTATTGCGGCGGTTATTCTTGTTGGAATAAGCCTTAGTGTATTCTTTTATCTTTTCCGATCTATGAGAGATGACCGAAACGTCTTCATTAGTTCATCAAAGGTGACAGAGGCTGTTCATCCAGAAACGGAAAAAGGAAGGGCGGCAAAAAAGGAAGTGGAAGAAAGCCGGCAAAGAGTTTTCGCGGATAATTTTTCCGAGTCGCCGAATCTGGAAAACCTTGTGAGTTCTGCCTCAAGGTCCGTTTCGACCTTTAGGGCATCGCCAAAAAATGGTGCAATAGTGAATCAACAAATTCTGTTTGAATGGAAGACGCCAGAGGTTGAATCCGTTACTGTAAACATTCTTTCGAACAAAGAAAAACTCTTGAAAAGTATCAGGCTAAAAAAATCACAATTTCTCTTCACTGGAACACTGGACCCTGGTTTATACTACTGGAAGGTTGAAAACAAAGACGAATTGTTATACGTAGGGAAATTTTTGGTTAAATGAGGGTAACTTATTTACCGACGAGAATAAACTCACTCCATTTTGAGGGAAATGCTGTCGATCGGTCGGCGATCAATAATAACTTTGATTTGCGTAATGCGGAAGAAAAAGCTTCTCCTTCCAACACATGGCGGTAGAATTCCTTCATGAGTTCATTCGCTTGTTTGTCGTACACCTTCCACAAAGAGAAAATGATATTATGTGCTCCGGAATAAAAGAATCCGCGGGTCATTGCTATCACTCCTTCTCCTTTGATGAGCTTTCCCAAGCCGCTCTCGCAACTGCTTAGCACAAGCAAGTCTGCGTTCAAACTTAAATTATACATCTCACTTGCGTACAGTACCCCGTCCTCTGTCGCCGATGAATTATGGGGTTGAGAAAAGAGGAGCATTGAGAGTTGAGGATGTGACTCATTAATATACCCGTGCGTTGCAATGTGTATGCACGAATACTTTCCGACATTCATCTTAAAATTTTCCTCGCTGGCACCGTCATACAAAAAACTCGTTCCCGGTTTCCCTCTTTTCTGAAAATCCTCAGCGACCGAAGAGACTTCTTGCTCAGAATATTTCAACTCGCTAAATCTTTTGCCATCTACAATAATTGACCGAAATGCAGTTGTGTCTTTCTCAATCGACGAAGCGTTGGTTGAAAGAACAATTCCGTTACTGTCGGTATCTCGAAATACAGGCGCAAAACCAACAAAGCTTTGGCCATGGCCTGACGTCGTGTCTATTTGTTTAAGACGATTTAGGTAGAAAGAAGAAGAATAAGAATATGAAATCTCGTATGATTTGACCAAATACTCCAACTTTGTGAAGTCGATTGTTCGTTTGTCCTTATGAGAGGTGCCGGCGATGAGCGCCTCAAAGGGAACATAGTATAAAGCTCCGTCCGGAATAATGACGAGCCTTTTCTTGCCGGCCAATTGTTTTTCTAAAGGACGGAAGAGAAGCCCGTAGAGGGCTCCCCCTGTCCGGACATAATCGAATTCTTCTACTGTTTTTATTGATTTGTAAAAAGTCGATATCAGGCCGTAAAAATTTTTCGGAGTCGGCACCGAAAGGACATTAAACGATGTTTTCGTAATCGTAAAAACCGTGAGTGAGTGCGAGCCGATGCAATATTCGATTACCCCGGTTGTCTCGTCGATCGCAGTCTGGATTTCGCTAATCGTTGCAGAATGGTTTTTGTATTTTAATTCATAATATTGTGGATATTCATTTTCAAGGAGAGTCGAAAGCCTCTGCATGCTATTCTTAAGGGCAAAACATTTGTCCTGCAGGGCTATAATCTTTTCGCCGTCTCCCCCTTTCTTTTTGTCATTTTCTCTCTCAAGTTGAATTTCGTTATAGGCGAGGTCGATTTTTAGAATTCTCTCTTTTTCAATGATAGAGTCCGGAATGCCTGAAAATTGTTTTGCCTCCGAATCTTGGAGGCCGTCGAGCAACACATTTGCCTTGCTGTTCTCGGCAAAATAGAATGCCGATTCTTCATAACGCCGTTCTTTTGTAGCTTTAAACAAATTCATGCTCATGCGAATTGCATTTTGATGCAAGGAATAGCTTTGTTCTTCAAGAAAGAGCTTAGAGCTTTCAGTGGTAATTTTTTTTCGTAGCATATTGAGAAGATTTGCGGCGCATTCGTACGTTGCGAGGGCGGCTCGAAGATCTTGTAGGTCATGGGACGTGGATGAATAGTATTTTTCGAACGCATTCGCTTTGGCCGAAAGTATCTCTACTAGTTCTTTGCTATTTGTGATGCTTCCCTCTGTGGGGTTAGCGTAAATTGATGTATCCCCAAATTCTGGTGAGAGGGTATTGATTGATTGCTGATAATATTGCAAAGAGATGTTCGGTTCGTGTAATTTCGCGTAAACATCTCCGATTCCTTTTAATGTCGCAGCTCGCTGGGGCCGATTTGGTTCGGGCAGACTGTTGTGGATGTGAAGGGCTTTATTGTAATACTCGAGTGCTCGATCAGGGTTCTTCATTTCTAGATAGACGGAGCCGATTTCCGAATAGAGATTGGCGATGTCGTTCCGATCGTTTGATTTTCTTAATTGAGAACGTAGTTCGAGCGCTTTTTGAAAATCTTCCAAACAGAGAGAATACTCACCTCTTTTTTTATAGACATTTCCGCGGATTTCATATGTGTAAGCAAGTTCCGGATGATTGTATCCGACTGCCTTCTGATGAAGGGCCAAGGCTTTTTCTGAGTATTGAAGCGCATTGTTAAGATCGTTTTTGTCTGCGTAAGCCGATCCCAACTGTCTGGTCAGGTATGCTGAAAGAAGTTGATTGACATTCGCCGATTTCTTGTCCAAAGTTATTGCTTTTTCATAGAGCTCAATCGCTTTGTCAAAATCACCTTCTGCTCTGTACGCCGATCCTAGTTCAGAATAACAACTCATGAGTGAAAAGTAAGTGTCTCCAAAGAGGTTATGATAAAGGTCTATGGCTTTCGTAAGATGAAGGATTGCCTGATCGCTCTCACCTTTCTCTAAATAGGCCCAGCCCATGTAATTCTCACAATCTGCGTGAATAGGCGCGTATTGTTTCTCTCCAATGTCGATGCTTGAATCTGCTCGCTTGAAGTAGCTCAAAGCAATATCAAAATCGCTTCTCATTAGAAATACATGTCCAATTCCTGCGAGTGTAATCGCTCGATCAAATTGATCACGCTCGGTTTGGACGTCGTAAATTCGCAACGCATTGTTGAATGGCTCAAGCGCCTGATCATAATTTCCTTTTTTCATATTTGCAACACCGAGCAAATAGTTGCTAGCTGCGACGTAATTGTGATCTTTTCCTAATTTTCTTTCTCTAATGTCTTTTCCATTTGAAATATTCTTGATTGCCATGTCATATTCTGCACGATCTATATTTAGCAGGCCAAGAAGACTGTAAGTTAGTGCACACTCGAGATTATCAGGTTCTAACTTTTCCTCCTCTATTTCTCTTGTCTTCAACAAGACTGTTTCCATCGAATCAAGAGCGGTTTTTCTTGATAGGCAATCAGCAATAATATTTAAACAATGTACATATCGTTCCCAACTTTGTGCATTTAGAAAAATAGAAGCGGCTTTTTGAAGAAATGCAATAGAACTGTCATATTTTACTTGAAAGTCGTACTCCTTCGCTTGTTTAAAGAGAATTTCTGCTTGAGCAGTGTCATCCTTCACCATCAATTGCCCATGGCAATTTTGTACAGGGAAGAGTATGCCAACAATGAATGCACCTCGAAGAGAATATACGGTCAAAATACTTCTCATTTTACTTTATTGGTGCTCTTATATTAGACACTTTACGTTGAAGGGGGAGTAGTGAATCGGTTGTTGCCTGCTTTTTCGACGGGTTATTCTTGGATGGCTGACGCACAATTACTTTTTGGCCCTTTAATGCTGAGCGATGTCGCCAGAATTGCATCCATTGTACGAAATTACTCAGTAAAAAACAAAACCTCCGCGGGTCGTCTTCATCACTGCGGTAAATACTGGCTTGAGGAAATCGAGTCCATTAATTTTGCTCAGGGAAGCCTATAGCCTTTTGAAGCCTTGAATTGCCTCGCCATAAATGGCTTTCTCGATCTGCCTTGATAAACTAATCAAGTATAGGTACAAATCACAGGCTTGTGGTAACAAACGCAATATCAGTTATTCAACTTCCCAATCAAATTGTGCAAGCCGCAGCCGCTCTCCCCCAGTGGCAGACAACTTGCACAATTTTTTCGTCACAGTGGCTCCTTAGTTAGTCCCGAGCGCCTCTGTCTCCTTGCAAGGAACGCACTGCCGTCGATTGGGTTGTCTTCTTATGCACATATATATCCTAGAGATGGCAATTTTGGAGATTTTTTTGCAAAAATATTTCATTTTTTTTCCAATAAGAGATTTCCGATTATGTCCGAATCAACTATATAAAATGCCGTTTCTCGTTTTTGCCCCAAAAATATTGACACGAGAAGGATTTTTTACTATTTTTGTTCCCGTCAATTTGGAAAGCAGAAACTTTTGTTCATCGGGAACATTGCGGCGACCTCTTTCGTCCAAATGGGTTGGAACGAAAATACTCCAATCCGAAGTGTTGGATTTTCTTTCCTGTTCACTACAAGTGTGACCTTATCTGAAAAATATTCAATAGAGAAACAATGTCCATAACAGTCCGTAATTTGACGAAGTTGTACGGCGAGGAAAAAGCCATAGACGATATTTCTTTTGACGTGAAAACGGGAGAAATTCTCGGTTTCCTCGGGCCGAACGGCGCTGGCAAGACGACCACTATGAAAATCATCACCTGTTATATGCCGCCAAGTGCAGGAACGGTGACGGTCGATGGCTGTGACATTGCCACTCACTCGCTTGAAGTACGCCGCAAGATCGGCTATTTGCCCGAGTTAAATCCTCTCTACCTCGACATGAATGTTTTTGAATATCTCGAATACTCCGCACAGCTCCATAAAATGACGAAGCCCCAGATCCGGCAACGAATGCGCGAAATGGTAGAAGTTTGCGGATTGGCCGGAGTCCGACACAAAGACATCGGCGAGTTGTCCAAAGGATACCGACAACGCGTCGGTCTTGCCCAGGCAATGATCCATGATCCCGATGTCTTGATTCTGGACGAGCCGACAAGCGGTCTCGACCCTAATCAGATTGTCGAAATACGGAATCTCATTCGCAAGCTTGGAAGCGCAAAGACAGTGATCCTTTCTACCCATATCCTCTCCGAAGTCCAGGCAACATGCGACAGAGTGGTTATCGTCAATACTGGTAAGATTGTCGCCGATGGAACACCCGATCAACTGCAGCATGAATTTCGGGGCTCCGATATTATTTCGTTGGAACTGAAAGCCAACGTCGAGAACGGCATGACCGAGATCTTTCCAAAGGTCAAGGCCCTTGCTTATGTTGAGAATGTTCAATATCAAAACCCTTCACCGGGGGTTCACCGGCTGATTATTACAGCGGTGAAGGGATCTGATATCCGGGAAGAACTGTTCCGTCAGGCGGTGAGCGAGAAATGGGTGTTGCTTGAAATACACCGAGAAGCAACAAGCTTGGAAGAGGTATTTCATACGCTGACGACTGTCCATTGATCAAATTTCTCCGTTGCTGAGACTTGAGTATGGGTTCAGAAATTATCTGTTCGATGAAATTTGGCGGTAAGGTTTTCAATGGGAAGGCGCTCCTTGAAACCAGCGAGTTGATCTTTCGAGGCGAAAATCGGCTGACGATTCCGTTCAACAGAATGAAATCTGTTGAAGCAAGTGATGGGGAATTGACGGTCGTCTTTCATGGCGGAACGGCATCGTTTGTCATCGAAGGGAAAGCCGGGAAATGGGAAGAAAAAATCCTTCACCCGAAAAGCGTGCTCGACAAACTCGGCGTTAAGCAAAACTCAAGGGTGAGTGTGAGCGGCGTTGCGGACAATGCCTTCCTGAATCGGCTGCGGGAGAAGTCACATACCGTTTCAGTGAAAGAACTGCTGAAAGAATCCGACATTATTTTCTACGCGGCAGACAGCAAAAAAGAACTTCTTAAGCTACGGGCCATGAAACAATTTCTTAAAACGGACGGAGCGCTGTGGATCGTGTCGTTGAAAGGGAAGCAAGCGAAGATCAAGGACACGGACGTCATTGCGGCGGGAAAGAAGGCAGGCTTTGTTGATACAAAAGTCGTCGGTTTTTCAGAGACTCACACTGCCTTGAAGTTCGTGATACCGGTGAGCAAGAGGCAGTAAATAGTAAGCAGTAGGCAATGAAGAGCAAGCATTCCCCTTCACTAACAACTAAACGCTAAAACCTAACACCTACTTTAACCATGCAATTCAATTTCAAAAAGCTGTTAAGCGAATATTCGAATGTCGGACCGATTTTCAGGAAGGAACTGCGTTCATATTTTAATTCCGCAGTAGCGTATGTCGTTATCGTGGTCTTTCTCGCAATTGTCGGATGGTTTTTTACGAGCAATCTCTTTTTAATGAACGTTGCGTCGATGCGGACAATGTTCGAAGTCGTTCCAGCCGTATTTCTCTTCATCATTCCGGCGATTACGATGCGGTTGTTGTCCGAAGAGAAAAAAAACGGAACCATTGAACTGCTGACGACAAAGCCCCTTTCCGATTCCGAGATTGTTCTTGGAAAATTTTTCGCGGCGTGGGCATTAGTCGGGATCGCGCTGCTCCCAACCCTTCTCTACTATATCACGATTGCATTTCTTGGCAGCATCGATAATGGCCCGGTTATCGGCGGATACTTCGGTTTAATGCTCATGGCGGGAGTGTATGTCGCAATCGGCTTGTTCGCATCGAGTTTAACGGACAATCAGGTTGTTGCATTTATTCTCGGATTCGTTTTCGTTTTTGCGCTTTATATGCTCGACAAGGTCTTGTTTTACGTGCCGGAATGGATGACGACAACGGTAGAATTCCTCGGCATTGATTTTCATTTGTCGAACATTGCCCGGGGAGTGATCGATTCGAGGGATGTCATATATTTCTTCTCGATGCTGGGGTTCACCCTGTTGCTCTCCGTCGGCTCGCTGCAAAGAAGAAACTGGTAATACATTGAAATTTGAATACTGAAAACGGTACATAACGCTAATGAATACAAAAAGAAATCAGGCAGTTATCCGGGCATTGCTGGTGCTCGGTATTCTCATTGTCGTGAACGTCATCTCGGTTCGACTGTTCAACCGGCTTGACCTCACAAGACAGAAAGTCTATACGCTTTCTGAAGCCAGTAAAAAGCTTGTTCGCTCTTTCGACGACAGAGTGACGGTGCGCGCATATTTTACCGAAGACCTTCCATCGCCGTACAACAACAATCGGCGCGAAGTCCTGGACATCTTGAACGAATACAAGGCGTATGCCGGCGGAAATCTCCAGTACGAATTCATAAATCCCGAAGGAGAAAAAGGGGAACAAGAAGCACAACAGCAGGGAATTCCGCCCGTGGATGTGCAGGTTGTAAAGGAAGATAAGTTCGAAGTGAAGCGGGCATATCTCGGTCTTGTTATGATGTACGAGGACAAAAAGGAAACGCTGCCGGTTATCCAAAATCTTGGATCTCTTGAATACGACATCAGCAGTGCGTTGAAACGGTTGACCACGCGTCAAAAGAAACGCATTGGCTATACGCTTGGCCACGATGAAACGGATTTGTCGACGATGAAACAAGCGTACCAAACTCTCACATCACAGTACGAAGTTACGCCGGTCAACCTGACGAGCGGCGGGACTGTTCCTGCCGACCTTGCTGCATTGCTGGTAATAGCACCGCAGAAAAAGTTCAGCGATTCGTCGAAATTTTTGATCGACCAATATTTGATGCGGGGTGGAAAAATTGCATTCCTGCTGAATAAAGAAAATGCGAGCTTGCAAGCTCAGTATGCTCAACCGCTGGATTTGAATCTCGATGACCAGCTTGCACAATACGGCACTCGCGTTAATGCCGACCTCGTTCGAGACGCACAATGCGCCAGCGTTAGCGTCGTTCAACAACAGGCGGGTTTCACGATGCAGAGCCAGGTTCCGTTTCCGTATATGCCGATGGCGTCCGGCTTCAACAAAGAGAACATGATTGTTAAAGACTTACAGAACGTGATTCTCTACTTCGCGAGTTCGGTCGATACCAGTCTCGCATCTGCCAAAGGGTTGAAGGAACAGGTGCTGATGAGTTCATCAAAACGGAGCGGACGCCAATCTGGTTTTATCATGATCGACGCGTTCCATCGATATACCGCCGATGAACTTGCTGAATCAAGTATTCCGTTAGCTGTTGTCGTGCAGGGCTCGTTTAAGAGTTTCTTTGCGGGCAAAGAAGTGCCGGGACTTGTTACGTCATCTTCGCCGATGACGTCGAGCCCTGAAACACGAATCGTCGTTGTCGGAGACGGTGATTTTATGAAAGATGATTTCGCTCGGAGCCCGGGCAACATGACGTTCTTTGTCAACATTGTCGACTATCTCGCTGACGACGCGGGACTAATTACCATACGCTCGAAAAACGTTGCGATGCCTCCGCTTGATCAGGTTTCGGATGGAACGAAAAAACTGCTGAAGTATGGCGACCTGCTTTTGCCGCCGATAGCGGTTATCGGCTATGGCCTCATCCGATGGCGAACACGTTTGGCGCGGAAAAGAGCAATGGAAGCTTCATTATAACATTTCTGTCAATCTGTATGAAAAAAAACACTTACGTACTTCTTGGAGTTTTTGCAGTCTTGATTGTGACTGCATATTTCTTGATGAATCAGCCTGGGGAGAAGGATATTGCGGTCGACAATTCACAGTACCTCGTGAACTTCGATTCCGTCGCTGTCGATAAAATCGAAATCAAATCGCCGGCAAGTACGGTGACATTTGAGAAAAAAGGAGCGGAGTGGTTTCTTGCCGAGCCGGTTGAATATCGTGCCAATCAGTCAAACGTAACATCGCTGATTCACCAATCGAAAAACCTTGCGGTTAAGGAAGTCGTTTCGTGTAACCCGGAGAAGCGATCAATATTCCGGGTTGATTCGGCGGGGACGCTTGTCAAGATATTTCAAAACGGCCAGGAACATGCCGCGTTCATCGTTGGAAAACCCGGACAGAATTACTCCGAAACGTACGTACGGAAAGATCAATCGAACGATGTTGTTATCGTGAACGGATCTCTTACATTTGCATTTAACAAAGCGGTCAAAGATTGGCGGGACAAAACCATATTGAACCTTCCCAAAGAATCCATCAAAGCAATATCGTATCAGTATGCCGGAGAATCCTTTTCTCTTTCGTTACACGACACCGTTTGGATGATTGGGGATCGCAATCTTAAAGCCGGGGACGTTGCTTCGCTGCTTACCTCGCTGTCAAACATTGAAGCTGACGATTTTGTCGATTCAATCCTTACGCCGGCACCAAAAATTTCTGCAACGGTTTCCGTGGGAGATGTTCAAATTCGTTTTTCGGAAGCGAAGGACAAATATTTGGCGCAAACTTCCACTTCCCCTCAATGGTTTGAACTGCAAGGATGGCGCGCAAAACAGATACTGAAGCACAAGAAAGATATGCTGTAGCCAGGATATTCTTCTTTCGGCTGAAGTGCGCTCTGACTGGCAAATGCAGTCAGAGCTTTTTTTTTAGAACTAATAATCCGAGAATTCTCTTTTTCAATTATTGAGAAAAAGGAACAGACGAATGCTCTGTTACCATTGATTTACCGCGGTATTTTTATGGAATGAACCTTGAGTACAATAAAGAAAGGTGTTTTTTAGGTTGATGCGAGGAACCGATCCTCGAAATCGATGATTAACGAACACATGTTTTTTCTCAGATCGTCTTTTTGAAAGCATG
This sequence comes from uncultured Chitinophagaceae bacterium, assembly GCA_964642725.1. Classification (GTDB taxonomy): domain Bacteria; phylum Bacteroidota; class Ignavibacteria; order UBA10030; family UBA8401; genus JAGVPT01. The sequence continues at coordinate 92,139 of CAZXQG010000003.1, read as the reverse complement.
CCTCCCCGGCATGCTTCTTCAGACTCCTCATGGAGTCACCGGAAGCTCTTCACCAAAGGAGGGTTCAAAATGAGTCCAAACAAGTTATTCCTTTTTGCGAAATCTCACAGCCTCTTTGTAAACATTTTCGCCATCGTCCTCACCATTCCTATTCTTTTATTGCTTGGCTGCAAAAACAATGCAGCAAAGGGAGTGAAGCCAGAAATTACACTTCAGAATTTACAAACTGCGTACAGCCGGGAAATGAGGATAAGTAGGGAGTATGCTCTTTTTTCAGAGAACGCCGAGAAGAACCGGTTTAGCGCAATTGCCAGTTTGTTCAAAGCCGTTTCACGTTCCGAAGAAATTCACGCGGAAATGGCTGCGGCTCTGCTCCGAAGCAAAGGTGTCGAAGTACATCCGTATGTTACCGATCCTATCATTGTTGGCACTGTCATGCAAACACTCCGCATGGCGCTGAGCGATGAATTGCTGGAAACTGAATCGATGTATCCTAATATAGCGCGGACAGCTAAAGGCGAGAAGTTCATAGAGGCGGTGGAATCATTCGGGCACTCGCTCAATGCGGGCAAATGTAATGCGGGATTATTCAGGGATGCCGTTGACAAGAGTGGGTACATCACGAAGATGCAATATTACGTTTGTCCGTGCTGCGGATACATCATGACTTCGGACGCGGCGCAAGAATGTCCGGAATGCCATGAAAAGAAAGAGAAGTTCGAAAAAATTTAAGACGTGCCGGGGAACAAACGATTTCCGACCGCAAGAGGGGTTGGCGATATTCATTCACAACACCATGCTGCATTCTGAACTGGATGGAGCCTTTTCTTCTTTTCCCACCGAAAGTGCAATGCTATGATCATTATACAGGGCAAAGACTTCGATGTTCTTGTTAGTGCCTCGCAAAAACGTGACTATGTAATCGTAGGGACGACTGTACGCGACGGTGCAATCGTGCTTGACGAGATTCCGTCCGCCTCCGACTTTCCTGTAGGTTGGACGGACGAACAGGAAAACCACGATATCGGTTAAAGCGCCGTGCGGATACGTCTCTGTTTGGTTATACGGTCGGACCTCAATCATGGAAGAAATTTCTTTTTCCACCTCTGGGAAGTCGAAATGGTCCGTTGGAGTTCAACGCTCTCGTTCCCGGAGTTTGAATGAGAGTATGAGTTCGTTGCGTTGTCCCATCCTAACGAATATCCGTTCAACGAAGGTCGTCTTGTTTCCAACAAGGGACCCGACATCAATGTCAAAGAATACGAATTCTATTTCCGAGAAGAGCATGTTCCGTACTCAAATGCTTTGCAGTCGGTGTTGAAAGAGCGGGGCGCATATCACGTCGGTCCGTTGGCGCGGTTCAATCTAAACTTCGAAAAGATTACGCCGATGGCGAAAGAACTCGCCCGCGAAATTCATTTTCTTCCCGTTGTACGAAATCCATTCAAAAGCATCATTGCAAGGTCCATTGAAACTCTCTATGCATCCGAAGAAGCATTGCGCAATATCGATCAATACGAGCCGGCCGATAAACCGGCGGTCGAGGTTCAGCCGCGGCCGGGACTCGGTTTTGGCCGCACAGAAGCACCTCGCGGGATATTGTACCACCGTTACCGAATCGATGAGAACACCCTTGTTGCGGAAGCCAGGATTGTTCCGCCGACGTCGCAAAAACCAGCACTCAATTGAACTCGACCTCCTGAATGTCGTTGTCAAGAATATTTCAATGCTGAAGGAACAACTGACATGGCTCTGCGAACAAACCGTGCGTAATTGCGATCCATGTATTTCTTGCGCGACGCATTTTCTGAAGATGGAGTTCGAAGAATGACTTTCCAGCTGTCGGGTATTCGTTATACCGCCGTTGGAAAAAATCTCTACGATGTGCGAGAAATGTCGATGCCTCGCCTGTCAAGGACGCCAACATTGTTTTCAATTCTCAATTCCGATTAGAAGTATTTATGGCAGGTACGATTGCAGAGCCGCCTTTCGCAGCCGAAGATGTTGAAATCGAATGAGAGATTCTCTTGCGTCCATACTGGTCATGGGTACCGGAAATGAATTTCGCTCGACGATGGTTCGGTCTATTCGTTGCACGAGTAATCGAAGCAAGAGCACTTCCGGGCGTTACTGTGATTGAATAACCCGGCGAAGGGGTCGCCTTGATGGACGTTTGGAGGGAATTCGGTTTTGTCTATTTGGTCGACGCAATGGCGCCCGGTGCTCCAGCAGGAACCGTTTACCGTATTGATACTCGGACCGAGCCGTTGCCGAAAGATCTACATGCATTTTCAACTCATGCGTTCGGTGTAACTCAAGCTGTTGAGTTGGGGCGACGATTGAACACTCTTCCGGCAACGTTGATCATTTTCGGAATTGAGGGGAAAAGTTTTGAAGCCGGGAAGGACTTGTCATCCGAAGTCTTGGATTCAATGCGAAAAGTAACACAAATACTTTTGGAAGAATTACCGTAACTCACAGGGCAAGTGCTATTGAGGATTGGTTTGACTGATGGTAGCCAGTTCTTTGCTATTCGTCGAACAGTTGAGCCTATTGTATGCTATTTCAACGTTGAATTTTTTGCTGTCAGTAGAAAGCGATTTTTCGCAGAAAATGGAGCACTCGACTCCCAGAAGTGAGAAACGAAATTTTCCGTCCATCAGAAATTGCGCTTTGGTCAAGTTTTTTTGGTATGATGCTTGCGTTATGTTAAGCTGTTAAGAATTTGTTTCTGATGCGGCTTTCTGTGGCACGGGTTTGAGGGCCAGATGACTTACTTCCTCAATGCTTTTGTCTACGTTGAATTCTACTCCCGCGGAAGATTTTACAACACGATTTAAACTTTCTTGAATATCATGTCTCAACAACCAACAACGGTAAAAGCCGGGCACCCAAGCGGCGATAATCGCTTCAAGCTGCTCGACCGCGCCATCACAAAAAATCATTCACGCGGAGATGCGCTCATCGAAGTGCTGCACGCGGCACAGGGAATATTTGGGTTCCTTGAAAACGACCTCATGGTGTATATCTCCCGTTCGTTGAAACTGCCGCTGAGCACGGTCTTCGGCGTTGCAACATTCTATCATTTTTTCAGATTGAAGCCGAAAGGTGAGCACACGTTTGTTCTGTGCATGGGGACTGCATGTTACGTGAAAGGCGCAGCGGGAATTCAGAAATCGGTCGAAGAACATTGCAAATGCAAGCTTGGGGAGACGACTTCCGACAACAAGATCTCCCTTATTCAAGCGCGGTGCGTTGGTTCGTGCGGCTTGGCTCCGGTTGCCGTTCTTGACGATAACGTCGCAGGCAAGCTGACGCCGGAGAATGCGGTACAGCGGATCAAGCAATGGCAGTTGGCAACCGAGGAGGTGGCAGCATGACTTTAGAAGATCTCCGGGAAATGGCGGAAAAAGAAAAGGCGCGCCAGCAAGAGCGCAAGAATCGAATAATGTATTGTTCGGCCGCCGGATGTAATTCATGCGGCGCAGATGCGACGAAGGCGGCGCTTGCGAAATCGTTAAAAGAAAATGGCCTCGAGGGAAATTGTGAAGTTCTCGGGACAGGATGCATGGGGTTGTGCGGAGAAGGTCCGCTGGTAAAACTTCAATCGGACGAAACGTTGTATCAACGAGTTGATGAAGCGGCCGCTAAAAGAATTGTGGACGAACATATTGGACGGGGAACGAAAGTCAAAGAAAACCTCGTCGATACTTCGGCTCCTTTTTTTGCATCCCAGCAAAAGATCGTCCTTGAAAATTGCGGCAAGATCAACGCTGAAAGCATCGAAGAATACGTTGCCGTGGGCGGCTACGATGCCCTTGCAAAGGCGCTTACCGAACTCCAGCCGATCGAAGTTATTGAGGAGATCCGGAAAAGCGGGTTGCGCGGCAGAGGAGGGGCAGGGTATCCTACAGGATTGAAATGGGGCATCGTCCATAAAGCGAAGAGCGAGCAGAAATATGTCATCTGCAATGCGGATGAAGGAGATCCGGGAGCATTCATGGATCGCAGCGTTCTCGAAGGAGACCCGCACAGAATTCTTGAAGGGATGGCGATTGCCGGCTATGCCATCGGTGCGAACCAAGGGTTTATTTACATCCGCGCCGAGTACCCGCTTGCGATCGAGCGGCTAAAGCTCGCTATCAAGCAAGCCGAGCGTCTTGGCTTGCTGGGAAACAGGATTTTTGAATCACAGTTTAATTTCAGAATTGATTTGCGGATCGGCGCTGGAGCGTTTGTCTGCGGTGAAGAGACAGCATTGCTTCGCTCGATAGAAGGCCGGCGCGGAAGGCCGAGACCTCGGCCTCCGTATCCGTCGGAGAAAGGCTTATGGGGAATGCCCACTCTGATCAACAACGTCGAGACCTACGCAAACATTGCCCCGATTATCGTTCGCGGGAGCGCGTGGTTTGCTTCCATCGGTACGCCGAAAAGTGCAGGGACAAAAGTCTTTGCGCTTGCGGGGAATATCAAAAACACGGGACTCATTGAAGTTCCGATGGGGATTCCGCTTCGCAAAGTTATCTTTGATATCGGCGGTGGGACGCTGGATGGAACCGAGTTCAAAGCGGCTCAAACCGGCGGCCCCTCGGGCGGATGTATTCCGAAGGAATATTTGGATTTGCCGGTTGACTACGAATCACTTGCTACCGTCGGCTCGATTATGGGAAGCGGCGGAATGATTGTGATGGATTCAACATCGAACATGGTCGAAGTTGCAAAATATTTTATGGAGTTTTGCAAGGATGAGTCATGCGGCAAATGTATTCCATGCCGTGTGGGGACTGTCCACATTCACGGATTGCTTGATAAGATTTCCAAGGGGAAAGCAACAAAAGACGATCTCGCATTGCTCGAAGAACTCTGTGCTATGGTTATGAAAACGAGCCTGTGCGGATTAGGACAAAATGCGCCGAATCCGGTAATTTCCACTCTTCGATACTTTCACAAAGAATATGAACAAGTGCTCACCGAGCCGGTAATATTCGTTTCATCTGCGAATGGCAAAGGCGAAAGCACTCACTCGTAACAGGAATTTTTCATGGCAATTATTACATTAACGATCGACGGCGAACAACTGAGCGCTAACGACGGCGACACGATTCTCACAATCGCTCGGCAGCATAAGATTCATATCCCGACCCTCTGCCACCTTGACGGATTATCGGACGTCGGCGCTTGCCGGTTATGTTTAGTCGAAATAGAAGGCTCTTCAAAGCTTTTCCCAGCGTGCACAACCCGCCCGCAAGAAGGAATGATCGTCCGTACAAGCACCGAACAACTAAAAAAGTATCGCCGCACGATCATCGAGCTCCTCGCCTCGGAAGGTAACCATCAATGTGCCGTGTGTGTTGTGAACGGCAATTGCGAGCTGCAGAATCTCGCTTACGAAACTGGGTTAACATACGTTCGGTTTCCGTACCTCTACCCGCAAAAGACGCTCGACGCTTCGCATAAGGATTTTGTCATCGACCGTAATCGCTGCATTCTGTGCACCCGGTGTGTCCGGGTTTGCCACGAAGTCGAAGGGGCGCATGTCTGGGACATTGCGTATCGCGGTATAAGCTGTGAAATCGTTGCCGGCTTGAATCAGCCGTGGGGTGAGGTTGACGCCTGCACTTCATGCGGAAAGTGTGTTCTGGTATGCCCGACCGGCTCCCTGTTTGAAAAAGGTTCTTCTGTTTCTGAAATGAAAAAAGAGAGAAATTTCCTTAAATATATTGTCACCGCTCGCCAGAAAAAAGAATGGATTAATCTTGAGAGCGACGACGAGTAAGGGCGCGTTCCCTACGATAAAAGAAAATTAAAAGCGGAAAAATATTTATGAAACCAAAAGTAGCAACAGTGTGGCTCGGCGGATGTTCAGGATGCCATATGTCGTTTCTCGACCTGGATGAGAGGCTCATCGAGTTGGCGGATAAGATTGAGCTGGTCTATTCTCCCATTGCCGACGTCAAGGAATTCCCGCGTGACGTAGACGTTACTCTGGTTGAAGGAGCGGTTGCAAATGCAGAGCATGAGGAGTTTGCCAAAATTATCCGTCAGAACTCCCGATGCGTTGTGTCGTTCGGCGATTGCGCGGTCACCGGCAACGTGACTGCGATGCGCAATCCATTCGATGTTGAGAAGGTGCTGCATCGTGCGTATGTGGAATTGGCCGACATCACCCCCCAGATTCCGCGTGACTATCCGACGATTGCGGAACTGATGCCAAAGGCGCATCCTCTTCACGAGCTGATCAAAGTTGATGCGTTTCTTCACGGATGCCCGCCGACGGCGGATCAAATCTGGTTTGCCGTGAACGAATTGCTCCAAGGAAGAATGCCCGCTTTCTCTCCCGTCTATTTGCGGTACGGTTGAGAGAGCGTCATGGACAAAATGATTTTTAATGAATTGGTTTAGCTAGGAATGATGGTAAAGGGTTAACATATCGTATGTCACAGACTATTACAATATCGCCGGTAACGCGAATCGAAGGACACGCAAAAATCACGATCCATCTCGACGATCAGGGGATCGTACAGGATGCGCGTTTTCATGTGAACGAATTTCGAGGGTTTGAAAAATTTTGTGAAGGTCGATTGATGTCGGAAATGGCCGGGATTACCTCGAGAATATGCGGGATATGTCCGACGAGCCATCTTATTACATCGGCGAAGGCCGGCGATGACATCCTTGCCATCGAAATTCCCGAGACCGCCGAAAAGCTTCGCAGGCTTATTACGCTCGCTCAATGGATGCAATCGCACGCGCTGAGTTTCTTCCACCTCTCATCACCGGACTTTTTGCTGGGCTTCGATTCCGATCCTGCAAAGCGCAACGTCTTTGGATTATTGGACAAACATAAAGAGATTGCAAAACGAGGGATCCGTTTGCGAAAATTCGGGCAAGAGATTATCGAAGTGCTCGGCGGGAGAAAAATACATACTCCATGGGCGGTAGCAGGCGGAGTGCGCGAACCGTTTGAAGCATCAAAAAAAGATTACTTGCTCAACTGGATTCCGGAAGCAAAAGAGACGGCGCTCCTTGCTCTCAGCGAACTCAAGAAAATCCATACTAAATTCAATAAGGACATCCCGAACTTTGGAAATTTCCGTTCGCTCTTCGTCGGACTTGTGGCAAAAGACGGGGCTCTTGAGTATTATGACGGGCTGTTGCGGGTCATGGATGCCGCCGGCAACACCATTGCCGACAAAATTGACCCCCGGCGATACCGTGACCATTTCGGCGAAGCGACGGAGCAGTGGTCTTATTTGAAATTTCCGTACTACAAACCGCTCGGATATCCCGAGGGAATGTACCGTGTCGGACCGCTGGCTCGCGTAAACATTTGTGACTACATCGATACTCCGCTGGCAGAAGCCGAACGGGTGATGTTCAAGGCGATTGCCGCCGATAGGGGCGTCGTCAATAACTCATTCTATTTCCATTATGCCCGCTTAATTGAACTTCTCTTCACCGTTGAAAAAGCCGAAATGCTGCTCAACGATCCGGCGATTCTTGGAACGCATATCCGTTCCAAAGCAGAGATTAACCGGAATGAAGGTGTCGGCGCAAGCGAAGCTCCTCGCGGAACGCTCTTCCATCATTACTGGGTGAATGACGACGGCGTGCTGCAGAAGGTAAATCTCGTTATTGCCACCGCCCAAAATAATCTGGCGATGAATCGAACAGTTCGTCAGCTCGCGATGCGGTATGTTGACGGGAAAAAAATTACGGAAGGAATTTTGAATCGTATCGAAGCAGGCATTCGATGTTATGATCCGTGTTTGTCCTGCTCGACGCATGCCATCGGGCAAATGCCTTTGCATGTTCAGCTCATCAACTCGAGTAACGATATTATAGATGAAATTCGCCGATGAAGAAAGCTCTTGTTATCGGGTACGGCAATACGCTGCGTTCGGACGATGGGGTCGGCGTCGCTATTGCAGGCCGGATCGCGGCACTTCATCTTCCACATGTCGATGTGAGAACTTGTCACCAGTTATACCCGGAGATGGCGGCAGAAATCGTTCAGTACGACACAGTAATCATCGTTGATGCTTCTGCAAGCGGGGAGGCGATGGCTGTCCGTAAATTTGCCCCGATCTCTGCGGCTTCGCCATCCACAAACCACAACGTTAGTCCGGAAATGCTCCAGCAGCTTGCTCGCGAAATATACGGCGCGGCTGTTACTATGCATGTCTACACCGTGCGGGGTGAATCATTCGAGTTTGGCTCGGAATTGTCGCCGCATGTGAAAGAGCGTGCAACCCAAACGGTCGCCTCGATAGCTTCGCTTCTTCAGCAGATCCAGCAAAAGAGCATGAATGTTCCCTTCATGCTGAATTGACTTTTTTCCGCCCCATCCTTTTCCATCGTTGCGAAACCCACCTTCTAATTCTCACTTCTTGGAACAATTCACGCGAAAAGTGTAGAGAAATTCCTCATTTTCAACGGCATAGTAGTTGAATGATACACTTCAAAAGTTCTCCCATGAAGTGTTAACAATGCACGAGCTTTCAATCGTACAAAATATTCTTGAGATGGTGAGAGAGCATCTCCCATCAGAAGCATCACGCCATCTGAAGAGTGTCAGGATCAGAGTTGGCGACGGCGCCGGGGTAGTAAAAGACTCGCTCGAGTTTTGTTTCAACGCCGTCATTTCAGAAACGCCGATGCAGGGAGCGGTTTTAGAGATCGAACCGGTGCCCTTTGTTGTGAAATGTAATTCCTGCGGCAAGACCTCTGCGAATGAAAGCGGAGTTTTTCTCTGCCTTTTTTGCGGCGGGAACGATGTCATCATGGTTTCAGGTAACGAGCTGCACGTGACCGCAATCGAACTTTTCGATGAGAAGGAACTGATGGTATGAGCGTTATAACAATCGAACGAAAAATTCTTGAAAAGAATGATGAGGTTGCCGGCCAGAATCGCGATATTTTTTTGCGTCATGGAATTTTTGCCATCAATATTGTCAGCTCGCCGGGTTCCGGCAAAACGAGTCTCCTTGAACGCACGCTTACACACCTCAAGAAAAAGCTTGAGGTTGCCGTGATTGAGGGAGATGTTCAAACTGACCTGGACGCACAACGGATTTCGGCACTTGGGGTCCCCGCAGTTCAAATAGTTACTAAAGGGGGATGCCACCTCGAAGCGTCTTTGGTTAAGGAAGCGCTTGCTTCTGTTGACCTGTCAGGCGTTCAACTTCTGATTATAGAAAACGTCGGCAATTTAGTGTGCCCGGCGAATTACGACCTTGGCGAGGCTGTGAAAGTGGTTGTTGCAAGCGTAACAGAAGGAGACGATAAACCGCTCAAGTATCCGACGATGTTTCGCAATGCTTCAGTGATGGTCATCAATAAGGTTGATTTGCTTCCGTACGTGACTTGCAAGATCGACGTTTTGAAACGGAATGCGCTCAGCGTTAACCCGTCGCTCAAAGTGTTTGAAACCTCCTGCGTGACAAATGCAGGTATCGCCGAATGGTGCGATTGGCTACAAAAGAATGCGTCAAAAGAATGATGAATGTCAGATTACATATCGCGATCCGGGGAGCTGTTCAAGGAGTCGGGTTTCGCCCGTTCATCTACAGGCTCGCAACAGGGCTGAGGCTGACCGGATGGGTAGCAAATTCTCCCCAAGGAGTGTTTCTGGAGGTGGAAGGGGAGAAATCTGTTGTGGAAAATTTTTTGATTCGCATTGAAAAGGAAAAACCGCCCCTCTCATCCATTCAGAGTCTCGATCCTTGTCTTCTGGATGCCGTAGGATATGAGAAGTTTGAAATTCGAGAGAGCGATCATTCCGGGGAATCGTCTGCAATCGTTCTGCCGGATGCGGCAACGTGCCCCGATTGTCTCCATGATATTGCAGACCCGTTCAACCGTCGGTATCGCTATCCGTTTACCAACTGCACGAACTGCGGCCCGCGATTCTCAATCATTGAATCGGTGCCGTATGACCGTCCTAACACAACCATGAAAAGTTTTGCCATGTGCGCGGAGTGCCGGAGGGAATATGAGGAACCCAGCGACCGCAGATTTCATGCGCAACCGAACGCGTGCCCGACATGCGGACCGCATCTGGAATTGTGGGATGCGGATGGAATGATTCTTTCGTCGCATAATGACGCATTGTCCGAAACTGCGGCGGCAATCCGCGCGGGTAAAATTGTTGCGGTCAAAGGAATCGGCGGGTTTCATTTAATGGCCGATGCACGAAACGAGCAGGCTGTCGAAGCGCTCCGCCGGAGAAAACATCGGGAAGAGAAGCCGTTTGCCGTAATGTTTCCGTCGCTCGATGATGTGAAATGTGAATGTGAAGTATCAGAATTAGAAGAGCGGCTTCTGCTATCCGCTGAATCTCCGATCGTTCTTCTCAATCGTCATTCCGCAATCGGCAATCGACAATCTATTGTTGCTTCTTCTGTCGCTCCGCGCAATCCAAATTTTGGCGTCATGCTGCCGTACACCCCGCTTCATCATTTGCTGATGAGAGAACTCGGATTTCCTGTTGTGGCGACGAGCGGAAATATTTCGGACGAACCGATGTGCACTGATGAGCAAGAAGCGCTGATCAGGCTACATGGCGTGGCGGATCTTTTTCTTGTTCATAACAGGCCGATTATGCGGCATGTCGATGATTCCGTTGTGCGTGTCATGATGGGCCGCGAGCTTGTGCTCCGGCGCAGTCGGGGCTATGCGCCGCTGCCGGTGGCAACGACAATGTCGTTCGGCGCTCCGATTATCGCTGTTGGCGCTCATCTCAAGAATTCAATCGCTCTTGCGTCGGGAAAAAATGTATTCATCAGCCAGCATATCGGCGATCTTGAGACGAAAGAGGCTATGGAGGCGTTTCTGCACGTGAACGAAAGTTTCAAGATGCTGTATACCTCCCGGCCTTCGACGGTGGTTTGCGATATGCATCCTGATTATCGCTCAACTCAGTTCGCGAAGAGCCAAGACGCAAGACTGGTTCAAGTGCAACATCATTATGCGCATGTAGCATCTTGCATGGCCGAAAACCAGTTGGATGGGAGAGTGCTTGGTGTTTCCTGGGATGGAACCGGTTACGGCAACGACGGAACAATCTGGGGAGGTGAGTTTTTGCTGACCGATGAATTATCGTTCTCACGTGTTGCCCATTTGCGTCAATTCAGAATGCCCGGCGGGGACAAGGCGATACGAGAACCCCGTAGAGCGGCAATCGGCCTCTTGTTTGAAATTTTCCACGACTCGTTGTTTCAACGGCTCAATCTTCATCCGTTGGATACATTTTCGGCGAGTGAGTCCCTCCTCCTCGAGCAAATGTTGACAAAAGAAATAAACGCTCCATTAACGTCAAGCGCTGGAAGATTATTCGACGCTGTCGCTTCATTGGCGGGTGTACGCGATATCGCAAAGTTTGAAGGGCAGGCAGCAATGGAACTGGAATGGGCAATCGGCAACACGCTGACCGATGAGGCGTATGTGTTCACATCATCCGATTCAGCATCGCCGTTGACGGTCGACTGGACGCCGATGGTGTTTGCAATCCTCGAAGATGTGAAAGGAGCAGTTTCGACGTCGGTGATTTCCGCCAAGTTCCATAATGCAATGGCAGAAATAATTGCTTGGGTGGCTGGCAGAATTGGCGAAGAACGTGTCGTGCTGACGGGCGGTTGCTTCCAAAATAAATATTTGTTGGAACGGACAGTGCGCCGGTTGTCGGAAGAAGGATTCCGTCCATACTGGCATCAGCGTGTTCCGCCGAATGACGGCGGCATCGCGCTCGGACAGATTTATGCAGCACAATGCAGAATGAATGCAAAATTACATAAGGTCGCTGAATCAATGCTCACTGAATCACTCACCTAACTATAAAGGAGCGGATGCCATGAACGTGCTGACGGGAAAGATCGTGGAAATTTATCTTGAAGACGGGAGAACGATGGGAAAAGTTCGAGTCGGCGGGGCGATAACGAACGTTGCCCTGATGCTGCTGATGAATGCGAAAGTCCATGACCGTGTTGTTATTAATTCAGGCATCGCGATTTCTAAAATTAAAGAAGAGAACGCCCTCGCCGAATAACTGCGGGATGATGTAATCGCCGGTTATTCTATTTGAATGAAAGGAAAATATGTGTCTCGCAATTCCAGGACAAGTTGTAAAAATTGAAAACACTTCCGGCAAACAAGATACTGTGCCGCTTATGGGAACAGTTGATTTCAGCGGGATTCGGAAGTCTGTTTGTCTGGACTGGGTTCCCGATGTTAAAATTGGCGAGTATGTGATTGTCCATGTAGGGTTTGCCATCAGCAAAGTGGATGAAGAAGAGGCGCAGGAAACGCTGAAGCTGTTCGAACAGATCAGCGGTTCATTGGACGAGTTGAAATACGACGGCTCCGAAAAGAGCGGCCTCCGATGAAGTACGTCGACGAATACAGAAGTGAATCTGCCGCCCGCCGATATGCGGATATCATCCATAAAACGATAACTCGTTCTTGGACGCTGATGGAAATCTGCGGCGGACAAACCCACACTATCGTTAAGTCCGGACTCGAATCTCTTCTGCCGAAAGAAATCTCGCTTGTTCATGGCCCCGGTTGCCCAGTTTGTGTCACCCCGTTGGAGATGATTGACAAAGCGATCGCGATAGCATCGCAGCCCGAAGTCATCTTCACATCGTTTGGCGACATGATGAGGGTGCCCGGTTCTCACATCGACCTTCTGAGCGTCAAAGCTGATGGCGGGAGCGTTCGCATGGTCTACTCTCCGCTCGATGCAGTAAAGATAGCGCAGCAAAATCCGGAAAAGAAAGTAGTGTTCTTTGCCGTAGGGTTTGAAACGACAGCGCCCGCAAATGCAATGGCGGTCTGGCAGGCGAAGAAGCTCGGGTTGAAGAACTTTTCAATTCTTTGTTCGCACGTACTGGTTCCTCCGGCAATGGAGGCGATCCTGTCGTCTCCGGAAAATCAAGTCCAAGCATTTCTTGCGGCGGGGCACGTGTGTACGGTTATGGGGTTCGAAGAATATATTCCGATTGCGAAGAAATATAAAGTCCCGATCGTCGTAACCGGATTTGAACCTGTTGACATTCTTCAGGGCATCTCCATGGCCGTTAAGCAGCTCGAAGATGGGAGAGTAGAAGTCGAAAATCAGTATTCGCGTTCCGTTCAGCGGGAAGGAAATCAAGCGGCACAGAAGCTTCTCCTGGAAGTTTTTGAAACGACCGACCGTGCCTGGCGGGGCATAGGAGAAATACCATTAAGCGGCTATAAATTGCGGGCAGAGTACGCAGAGTTCGATGCAGAAAATATTTTCGATGTCGGAGCAGTTCATGCGCAGGAATCGTCATTGTGTATTGCCGGGATTATTCTTCGGGGACTTAAGAAGCCGCATGAGTGTTCGGTGTTTGGCACAGAGTGCACTCCCGAACATCCGGTCGGCGCACCGATGGTCTCATCCGAAGGAGCGTGTGCAGCCTATTATCATTATCGAAAAGTGTAACCGAAAGAGGAGAGACGGATGGAGAGTCACACAAAAGCGGGTGTAAAAATAGAATTGTCGTGTCCGGTTCCGATCAGCGATTATAAGAATGTGCTGCTTGCTCACGGCGGCGGGGGAAGATTGTCCCATCAGATAATTCAAAAGATATTTGTCTCTCAGTTTCACAACGAATTCCTCGATCAGACCCACGACGGCGCAATTCTCCCGGCCAACCGGTCGCGGCTTGCCTTTACAACCGATTCGTACGTCGTCAATCCAATCTTTTTCCCCGGCGGTGATATCGGCATGCTTGCCGTGAACGGAACTGTGAACGACCTTGCCATGTGCGGTGCAACCCCGCTCTATCTTTCAGCCGCATTTATTATAGAAGAAGGGCTTCCGATGGACGATCTGTGGCGTGTGGTTCTTTCTATGCAGGAAGCCGCCAAGCGCGCCGGTGTTATGCTCGTCACCGGCGATACGAAAGTGGTGGATAAAGGAAAGGGAGACAAAATTTTTATCACGACAGCCGGAATTGGGGCAATCGAAGATGGAATTGATATTAATCCGAAGAACGCACGGTTCGGAGACAAAATTCTCGTCAGCGGAAACATCGGCGTGCACGGCATCGCGATCATGTCGGTAAGAGAAGGATTAGAGTTCGAAACAAAAATTGAAAGCGATTGCGCTCCGCTGAATGACCTTGTGCAAACCATGTTCAAGGCGAGCCGGCAAATCCATGTTCTCCGCGATCCTACGCGCGGAGGAATTGCGAGCGCCCTGAACGAGATAGCCGAAAGCGCAAATGTCGGAATGATGATTCACGAGGATAGAATTCCAATCGATGAATCTGTTTCCGGAGCGTGCGAGATTCTCGGATTCGATCCTCTTTATGTTGCAAACGAAGGGAAACTTCTTGCATTGGTATCTTCAGAGGATGCTGAAAAAGTCTTGGCTGCGATGCGTTCACATCCACTAGGAAAAGACTCCGCGATCATCGGAGAAGTCACTGATGAACATCCGAAGACAGTTTTCATGAAAAGCCGTATCGGCGGAAGCCGTGTTGTCGACATGCTCTCCGGAGAGCAATTGCCAAGGATTTGTTGACCCTTATTTCGAGTCCTTGGACGTTGAAATACTCAACGCTGCGCTTATTGGAATTAAGAAGCTACTACTCTTAGCTTCCTAATCTTGCCAAACATCTTTCATTGTTTCTTGAAAAGTCGCGTCATTCAAAGGCTTTGACTTCTTTCCCGATGGCATAAAAGTTGAACAACATCGGGACATAAGAATAGCAGACAACATCACCTCAGGAGTTGCTCATGATACATGGAACGGTTCTCATCAATCGAGATGTGTGCAAGGGATGTGAACTTTGTATCGCAGCGTGTCCGCAAGAGAGCCTAGGACTGTCAGACCAAATTAATCGGTACGGGTATCGTTACGCTCAATTAGTACAGGACAATTGCACCGGTTGTATCAACTGTGCTCTCGTCTGTCCCGACGGCGCGATAACCGTTTATCAACAACCGAAAGCCAAAGTGAAAACGCCCGCCCAAGCAATTTCCGTGTTGTAATGTTCGTCTCATTACCGACTGTTTAGGGAGTCTGTTCATGGAAACTGAATCAAGGTCAGAAGCCCGTCTCATGAAAGGAAACGAAGCGCTCGCCGAAGCAGCAATACGCGCGGGGATGCATGCGTACTTCGGCTATCCCATCACGCCCCAGTCTGAAATTCTAGAATATCTTACCGTCGAATCACCGAAGCGTAATTTTGTCGTCGTCCAGGCCGAAAGCGAATTAGCGGCGATCAATATGATCTATGGAGCGGGCGGTGCCGGTGCGCGTGTCATGACGTCGTCGTCGAGTCCCGGAATTAGTTTGATGCAGGAAGGAATTTCGTACATGTCGTCGGCTGAAATTCCGTGCCTCATCGTTAACGTCCAGCGGGGCGGACCCGGACTCGGCACGATTCAGCCATCGCAAGGAGATTATTTTCAAGCGACGAAAGGGGGAGGGCACGGAGATTATCATCTTTTTGTGCTGGCTCCGTCCTCAGTGCAGGAAATGGCCGATTTTGTATTCGAGGGATTTCGCCTCGCAGACAAATACCGTAACCCAACTATGATCCTAGCTGATGGCGCTCTCGGCCAGATGATGGAGAAAGTTCTGCTTCCTCCTGAGGGTTCGCTTCCTTACACGGAGAAACCGTGGGCAACGACGGGCAAGCCGGCAAAAGGCGATCGAAGAATTCTTACTTCGCTTCATTTGGAGCCGGAGAAAATGGAAGAGATCAACCTTAAGCTTCAGGACAAGTACAGAAGGATGAAACAAGACGTTCGCTATGAATTGGTGGGAGAAGCAAAACCGGAAATAGTCCTCGTCGCTTTCGGCCTCATCGCCCGTATTTGTCAGAAAGTCATCGAGCTTGCAAAAGAGCGGGGAATCAGCGTAGCATTATTGAGACCGATAACCCTCTATCCGTTCCCGAGCGAAGTCATTCATTCTTTGGCGGCGACAACGGACGCATTTTTAACCGTTGAAATGAACGCGGGCCAAATGGTAGAAGACGTGAAGCTGGCGGTGAACGGCGAACGCCCGGTGTACTTCAAAGGCCGCATGGGCGGGATGATACCAACTCCGGAAGAAATTCTCTTTGAGATCGAAGCGATCGCAGAGAAGCATCAAACGACAAAAGTGTGAGAAGGTGAAACATGGAAACTGGAGCAAGCCTCATGCAGCTTGTCTATAATAAGCCGGCGACATTGACCGACACTCCGATGCACTATTGCCCCGGCTGCGGCCATGGCGTTGTGCATAGAGTATTGATGGAAGTGGTGGAGCAAATGGGAATCCAGAGCGAGACTATTGGTGTTGCGCCGGTCGGGTGTTCTGTCTTTGCCTATAATTACATGAACATCGATATGCAGGAAGCACCTCACGGTCGCGCGAGTGCAGTCGCAACGGGAATCAAACGCGTTCTGCCCGACAAATATATTTTCTCATACCAGGGTGACGGCGATCTTGCGGCAATCGGAACGAGCGAGTCGATTCACACAGTGAACCGCGGAGAAAATATATTGATGCTCTTCATCAACAACGCCATCTACGGAATGACGGGAGGGCAAATGGCGCCGACGTCGATCCTCGGTCAGATAACGTCGACATCGCCGTACGGACGGAACTCCGATCTTATGGGTTATCCGTTGAAGATGACGGAACTCGTTGCGCAATTGCCGGGCGCTTACTACGTAACGAGACAGTCGGTTCATTCGGCCGCTGCAGTCAGGAAATTGAAAAAAGCTATTGAGGCGTCCTTTAAATATCAGTCGCTGCGGAAAGGAACCTGTTTCATTGAGGTCGTGTCTAATTGCCCGTCAGGCTGGAAGATGACTCCTATTGAGGCTAATGTTTGGATGGAGAAGAATTTGCTTCCTTTATATCCGGTCGGCGATTTGAAGGTTCCGTCACAGAATTAATTTGAACGAGGCAGGAAGATGAAGACTGCTCATGAAATTATTATCGCGGGTTTTGGAGGGCAGGGCGTCCTTTCAATGGGACAGATTATCGCTTATGCTGCGATGGAAGAGGGAAAGGAAGTAAGCTGGATGCCGTCGTACGGCCCCGAGATGCGGGGCGGGACTGCAAACTGCATTGTCATCGTTTCCTCGGAAAAAATCAGTTCGCCGATCGTGTCGAAGTTCGATTCGGCCATTATTCTTAACCAGCCGTCGCTCGATAAATTTGCGGACGATGTGAAACCGGGCGGGCTGATTTTATTTGAGTCCTCCAGTGTCATCGCGCCGTCATCGCGCGCCGATATTGAATCGCTCGGCATTGACGCACAGGAGGAAGCGCGGGCGCTCAATAAGAAGCAGGTTGCGAATATGATTATGCTTGGAGCTTTTCTCGAGCGCCGCCCGATTGTTTCGCCGGACAATGTGTTAAAGGCTTTGAGGGAAGTTTTGCCCGAACGTCATCATCATCTGTTGTCCCTGAACGAAGAAGCGTTGAAGCGAGGGAAACAGATTGCCATTGAAATGGTCCACGAAACCGTTAAGTAAGTTTTTTGGGAATTGAAAAGAAACCGGAAAGCAGGCTACCAATGAATCTTGACAATCTTCGCTGCGATCATCAGTGCAGGAATACCTGTGCTATGTTGACGGCTGCACTTGCACAAGAAACGATGACCGTTCGTTTCTATCAGCAGGTCCTTACGCAATGCGATGAACCGGATGTCCATAATTTTGTCCGCTCTGTCGTTGAAGAACGGAGTGCATCGGTTATTCGTATTATGCAAAAACTGAATGAGATCAAGGCCCGCTCACAGACAATGGACGGAATTCAGTCCAGCTTTCAATCCTGAACCTTTCGTTCCCTCACCCTGTCCCGACGAAATCGGGACGGGGTGGGTGGGGCTACTTCTCCAGAAACTCCCCCACTCATTTCATTTCTTCCGGCATCGACTCACGGGATTCTTTTGTGAAGGAGAATAACAGCAGCATTATTGCAAAAGCAATATACGCTGAAGTGAACTGATATGGAATTTGCTGGGCCATGCCCTGGAGATTCCACGGCAGATACATCATCCCGTCCGGCGAAGCAGAATGCACCACGCCAAAAAATGACAGAACTCCTAAAATCAATAAATAGACCGAAGATTTTTTCAAATGCCGGTCGATAAGTTCAGCTAAAAAACCTCCCCACAACATCGCGGTCAGAATAAACCCGTTTCCTAATGCGATTGTTACGAGCATTTCGGGAAGAGATTTACCCGGGGCTTCGAGCAGGTGTTGGAAATTTTCTGCCGGGACGATATCCGGGTTGGCAAATTTTATTGACAACAGTCTCGCTATAGTCGGGAAGAATGCAAACGCGACAGCAGGCGAATGGCGAACGGGACATGCATGGAAAGACTGCACCACGATATCCATTGCAACAAAAATTAAAATCGGAGCAAGCACGGCGCGCGGGATGAGTTCGACAAAGAAAGAGACATACCCGAGTACTCCACCGAGGCCGATAAAGATTCCCGTCAGTAACGTGTAGCCCGCCCTTGAGCCCATCCGTTTGTAGGCAGGCTGGCCAATGTAAGGGGTCGACTGCGCAACGCCGCCGCAGAATCCGGCTGCCAATGTCGCAATTGCTTCGGTCAGAAGAATCGACCGTGTGTTGAAATCATCTCCGGCAACGCGCGCGCTTTCAGTAACGTTGATGCCTCCGACCACGGTCAGCAGGCCGAACGGAATCGCAATCGGCATGTATTTCCAAGCGTGACTTAATCCCTCTATAAAGCCAAGGGTCGGAATTGGAAGTCCGAAGTGTAGCTCCATGGCCGGTACGCCAGAAAATGTTCCGCCAATCCACCCAGTCGGCCCGAAGATATAATAGAGACTAGTCCCGACGAGTATTGCAGCAAATACACCGGGAAAATTTTTCGGCAGTTTGATCCGAGCGACAAGTGAGTAAAAAATAAGCCCGAGCGAGATCAATCCAACCAACGGCATACTGAAGATGTCCACCAGCGGAACCAAGCCGATGAGAGCCAGTCCGATGCCGGCCAGCGATCCGAGAAGACCCGCCTGAGGGACGACCCGCTGAACCCACTGCCCGATGAAGGAAAAGAGCACTTTGATGATCCCGATGACCACCATCGTTGCCATGCCGATGTACCACGTCATCATCGCCGCATCATGCTCTCCCAAACCTTCGGCTTTTAGCCCAATGAACGCCGGGCCAAGCACGACGAGTGCGATGCCGATAGTTGACGGTGTGTCCAGTCCTAACGGCATGGCAGTAACTTTCGTATTGCCGGTTTTTCTTGCAAGGCGAAATGCCATCCACGTGTAAACAATGTCGCCGAAGAGGACGCCGAATGCGGTGCCGGGAAACATTCGTGTGTAGACAATATCGGCCGGGAATTTGAATGCGAAGATCAGTATTCCGGCAAGAAAAGAAAGGACGGTCAGGTTATCGAACATCAATCCGAAAAATCCGTTGATATCGCCAACGGCAAACCATTTGTATTTTTTTTCATTCTCCATGATCCACGCCTATAACGATAATTTAATACCATTGCCACGAAGTCACAAAGAAGAACAACTTTTTTGTCTCAGTGCCTTCTGCGAACGGCATCCCGTTGGGAGTGTCGAGGTTTTCCAAACCTTACCAACATCAGTTGATGATCGTCAGCTCAGTTGACGAACATCCCTGCGATTGAAGCGGTCATCCAGGTTGCGATAGTTCCGCCAAGCAGCGACCTGAGTCCAAGTTTCGCAATGTCGCTTCGCCGGTTCTCGGCAAGCGGGCTGATTCCGCCGATCTGGATTGCAATAGAAGAGAAATTGGCGAACCCGCACAGGGCATACGTCGCTATGACGATTGCTTTTTGTGAAAGCTGATGGGCTGTCATGGCATCCGTCATTTTTGAGTACGCCACAAACTCGTTGAGCACCACTTTAATCCCCATTAGACTTCCGACGCTCAAGGCATCACTCCACGGCACGCCGATAGCGAACGCGACGAATTGGAAGACAAGTCCGGTAATAAGTTCGAACGATATCGGCATACCGAACCGCGCCTGTGTCATGGCGCTCCATCCTGTTACATTTCCGATCCACCCGAGGACGTAGTTGAGGAGCGCAATTAATGCGATAAACGCAATAAGCATGCCCGCGACGTTCAACGCGAGTTGGACGCCGGTCGAAGCGCCCGCCGCTGCCGCTTCGATAACATTCGAGTGAGTTTTTTCGATGTTGAGTTTCACGGTTCCCATTGTCAACGGTTCCGCCTTCTCGGGGAACAATATTTTTGCCACAACAATCGTCGCCGGACCTGCCATGATGCACGCCGCAAGAAGATGTCCCGCGAAATAAACTTGCGATGCATCCAACGCCGTTCCGTGCAATGCCGCATACGCCGCACCAAGCATGGTGTAGTAGGCGATCATGACTCCGCCGGAAATGTGCGCCATCCCGCTCGTCATGATCGTCATGAGTTCAGATTGAGTGAGGGTTGCGAGATACGGGCGAATGACGAGCGGCGCTTCGGTTTGTCCCATGAAAGTATTGGCAGCGACGCACAACGATTCACTCCCGCTCGCACGCATGAATCTTGCCATCACCCATGCCATCGCTTGGACAACACGCTGCATGATGCCGAGATGATAGAGGATTCCCATGAACGACGCGAAGAAGATAATTGTCGGGAGCACCTGGAAAGCGAAGAAGAATCCAAAGCTGCCCGGGGATCCGACTGAAGCTGCAAGCGGACCGAAAACGAATTGAGCCCCGTTCGCGGTAAAACTAAAAAGGCGCACAAAACATTTGCTGATCGTTTCAAAGATGATCTGTCCCGCCGAGACCTTGAGGATGAAAAGGGCAAACGCAAATTGCATCACTATGCCGATGATAACGAGCCGCCAGTTGATAGAGCGTTTGTCGGGCGAGAAGAGAAACGCAATTCCGGTTACGACGATAAGACCGATCAGCCCGCGAACAATAGAGAATATTTCCATGCAGCAGCCTTAGAGATAAAAGTGATAACCAGGTTTCTCAGTGAATCGACAATCAGGGATCAAAGTATTAAGTTTTAAGTAAAAGTGCCATAGAAAAAGACCTCCGATTAATAGATATCGGCATCTTGTCCGAAGAATGGAATCGAATTAAAATGTTTGATGCAGTAATTAAGCAAGGTGTCCGACATCTTTCCAAACATCTTCTCTTCAATTGACTTTTCTTGCGACTTTAAGTATATTTTAGCTGCACTTTCCCTTATTGCCGTTATAAAAGAGAAGTTGTTATCCCATGAACGATGAAATTCTATGGGTAGTGGTGTTGAATCTTTCATTTGAAAGAGGGAATTGTTATTCCCTCTTTTCTTTTTTTAATCCCGAAGGGATCTCCCAAAGGGATCGCTTCGCGAACTTCGTGAGAGGAATTCATGGCAGACAAGCAATATGATGTCGTTATTATTGGCGGCGGCCCAGGCGGGTACATTGCAGCCATTCGTGCAGGTCAACTTGGTTTGAAAACCCTCGTCGTCGAAAAAGACAAGCTCGGCGGCATATGCCTTAATTGGGGCTGCATTCCGACCAAAGCGCTCTTGAAAAACGCCGAAGTCTACAACCTTCTCCGGCACGCCGGGGAATTCGGATTTTCGTTTGACAATCTGAAGGCCGATTTCTCCGTCGCCGTGAAACGAAGCCGGGATATTGCGGGGCGCTCATCGAAAGGAATTGAATTCCTCTTCAAAAAAAACAAAGTTGATTACCTGGCTGGGACGGCGAAAATTATCGCGAAGGGAATTGTCGAAGTTGCGCAGGCCGGCAAGACCGACAGGATCAATGCCAAGCACATTATCATTGCGACTGGTGCGCGGCCGAAGACCTTTCCATCTATAAAGATTGACGGTAAACAGGTTATTACCAGTTCCGAAGCGATGGTCCTCAGCGCTGTTCCGAAGACCATGGTCATTATCGGTGCAGGGGCCATCGGCGTTGAGTTTGCATATTTTTATAATGCCTACGGAACGAAAGTAACTGTCGTTGAAATGATGCCGAGTCTGCTTCCAATTGAAGATAGAGAAGTGACGAAGACCCTCGGCCGCGTTTTTTCAAAAAATGGTATTGAAGTTCTGACCGAAACCAAAGTTGAAGGCGTCTCGACAGGAAAAGAAGTGACCGTGAGCGTCAGCAATAAAGAGGGGAAAAAAGATCTAAAGGCGGAAATTGCCCTCGTCGCCATCGGTGTGCAGGGAAACATCGAGAATCTCGGACTCGAGACGCTCGGGGTTAAGACCGACCGCTCGTTCATTACTGTCGACCAATTCTACAAAACCAATGTCGACGGCATTTATGCCATCGGGGATGTCAACGGCCCTCCGTGGCTTGCACATGTCGCCTCGGCGGAAGGAATCGTGTGCGTAGAAAAGATTGCTGGGAAGAATCCGCACCTGATCAACTACGACAATATCCCGGGCTGCACGTATTGCCAGCCGCAAGTCGCAAGCGTTGGTTTGACGGAAGAGAAGGCCCGGGAGAAAGGGTACGAATTGAAAATCGGGCGCTACCCGTTTCGTTCTCACGGCAAAGCTCTTGCCATTAACGAGCCTGAAGGATTTGTCAAGCTGATTTTCGATGCGAAGTACGGCGAACTTCTCGGCGCGCATATCATTGGGTCGGAAGCGACGGAAATGATCGCCGAACTTGTCATAGCCCGGACTCTGGAAACGACTCGCGAACAGATTATCCAAACAATTCATGCTCATCCGACGCTGAGTGAAGGAGTCGGCGAAGCCGCGCTGGACGCGTACGGCGAGGCGTTGAATATCTAACACATGGGTGAGCCGCCGGACCGGCGGTTCACAATTCGTAGACCTGAACATGAATCAACTTCTCGTGATTAATCTTGGCCGGACGCGTTACGCCGAGGCGTGGAATCTGCAGAGAAAAATATTCTCCGCTCGGCTTGCCAATCGTATCCCCGATGTTTTGCTTCTGACTGAACATGAACCAGTCTATACGCTCGGCAAGGGCGCAGACGCAAACCATCTTCTTGCCGGCGAAGTTGAATTGCATGAAAGGAAAATTGACCTGTTTAATATTGACAGGGGGGGCGACGTGACGTACCACGGTCCCGGTCAATTGGTCGGTTATCCGATTCTCAATTTGAACACTTACTACCTCGACATCCATCGCTACCTTCGCGACATCGAAGAGGTGCTGATTCGTACGACAAAAGACTTCGGCATCGAGGCTGAACGCTCTGAAGGTTATACCGGCGTTTGGGTTAAGAACGATAAAATTGCGGCGATCGGTGTGAAGGTGAGCCGTTGGATTACGATGCATGGATTTGCTTTCAACGCTAACACCGACTTGTCTTATTTCGACAGGATTATTCCGTGCGGAATTTTTCACAAAGGTGTAACGTCGCTTCGTGTTCTGAGGGGTCACGAAGTTATCATGACGGACGTTGAAAATGCGGTCGTTGGAAATTTTGAATCGGTTTTCTCGGTCGCGGCACAACCGATGATTCTTGATGAGCTTCTCTCGAACAAACATCGTGAAGATGCTGTTTCCATTGAGGAGAAGATTTCATGACAGCGAAAAAACATGTTATGACAGTCCATAAGCTAGAGCCTTCACCCCACTGGAACACGAAGCATGTAAAGAGTTCACATTCTTCGAATGGTCAATTGACCAACGCGCAGTTCATCCAGGCGTTCCGGTCAATGTACCTTTCACGGAGCATTGACGAGAAATCGATGATTCTGTTGAAGCAGGGAAAGATTCTGTTTCATATCAGCGGGCCCGGACACGAAGCCTGCCAGATTGCCGTCGCGATGGCGTTGAAACCTGGGTCCGATTGGGCGTACCCGTACTACCGCGACCTCGCATTCGCGTTGCAATTCGGCTCGACAGCGTACGAAATTTTTCTCGAATCGATGCATCGCCTCGGAGGACCGAGTTCCAACGGGCGGCAGATGCCTTCACACTACGGCAACAAAGCGCTTCGCATCCCTTCACAGTCAAGTCCGACCGGCACGCAGTTTCTTCAGGCGGTCGGCACGGCATTAGGTGCTGTGATAGAAGGAACCGATGAAGTGGTGTACGTTTCTTCCGGAGAAGGAGCGACGAGTGAAGGCGAGTTCAGCGAAGCGTTGAATTGGGCGACCCGTGAAAAACTTCCCGTGATCTTCTTAATTCAGAATAACGGGTACGCGATTTCCGTTCCGGTGAAAGACCAAATTGCGGGCAGTTCCATTTATGAACTTTCAAAGGGCTACCCGGATCTTTGCCGTTTTCGTATTGATGGGACTGATTTTGCCGCCTCGTATCGGGCGGCACAGGAAGCAGTGCAGCATGCCCGCGCAGGAAAAGGTCCGAGCTTGATCGAGGCCGACGTTGTTCGGTTATTCCCGCATTCCTCGTCCGATGATCCCAAGAAATATTTGACTCCGGCGGAGATCGAGCGAATTCGACTCAGCGATCCGCTGCCGAAGCTTGAGAAAATAATTCTCGATTCCGAAGTTCTCTCTGCCGAAGAACTGGAGGGATTAAAAGCTGAAGTAAAAAAAGAAGTGGAAGACGCTGCAGACCGGGCAGAGACGCAGCCGAGTCCCGCCGCCGATACTGCAGAGCGAAATGTGTTTTCCCCCAACATCATCGTTCCAAAAGAGAATTTTGCAAAACCGAATCACGAAGGCAAAACCATCGTGATGGTCGATGCGATCAATCATGCTTTGCATGAAGAGATGAAATACAATCCGAAGATGCTGGTATACGGAGAGGATATTGCCGGCAGCAAAGGGGGCGTGTTCACTGCGACGAAGGGATTGACTGCCGCGTTTGGCGAAGCGCGCGCGTTCAATTCTCAATTGGCAGAAGCAAGCATTGTCGGGACCGCGATCGGATTGGCAATCCGCGGATTTAAGCCCGTCGTCGAGATTCAGTTCGGCGATTACATCTGGCCATCGTTCATGCAGTTCAAAGACGAGCTTGTGAAGCTTCGCTATCGGTCGGATGGAATTTTTTCCTGTCCCGTTGTTGTGCGTGTTGCCGTCGGTGGTTATATTCGCGGCGGGTTGTATCACAGCCAAAGCATCGAGGGATTTTTTGCGCATATGCCCGGTCTGTGGATAGCGATGCCGTCCAACGCAGCGGATGCAAAAGGATTGTTGAAGACAGCGTGCAGGGAAGAAAATCCCGTTCTGTTTTGCGAGCATAAAGGACTTTACCGGCAAGGGTTTGCCTCCAGTCCGGAGCCTGATGAGAATTATCTCATACCGTTTGGGCTTGCAAGTGTAAAGAAGGAAGGGAATGATGTGACAATCGTTGCCTGGGGTATGATGGTCCAGCGTTCTCTCGAAGCGGCGAAAAAACTTGAGGGGCAAGGTATGAGTGTGGAAGTGATTGACCTTCGTACGATTTGTCCGTGGGATAAGGAAACAGTGTTGTCATCAGTAAAAAAGACCGGGAAGGTGCTGATCGTCCATGAAGATACCCGAACCGGCGGATTCGGCGCCGAGATCGGGTCGGTCATAGCGGAAGAATGCTTTCAATGGCTTGACGCCCCGATCATGAGAGTGGCAGCGAAGGATGCACCGATTCCTTTTGCGCCGGCTTTGGAGAATGCAGTTCTGCCCCAGGAAAGCGATATCGTTTCTGCGTTGAACAAAATGGCGGAATATTAACCCGCAAACCTATGCCTGCATCCATAAAATTGAAAAGTGCACGGGTCGTGGCGGCTCATCGTCCCAACGCCGGAAAGCAGCATCTTTCTCATGATGAATTGCTTCAGATTTATTATTTCATGCGTTTAACCCGTGAGTTCGAGGAGTCGATCATTACGTTGTACCGCCAGGGAAAAATTATCGGCGGAGCGTTCAGTGGAAACGGAAACGAGGCAACGGCGGTGGGGAGCGCGTTTTGTCTGAAGATAGAAGATTATCTCTTCCCGATGCATCGCGACCTTGGTGCGCATTTCGTCAAAGGTCAGACGGTTCGCAATCTCATGCTGCAGCATCTCGGGCGTGGAAACAGCCCGGCGCGAGGCCGCGATGGGACAGGGCATTATGCAGATTCCTCTCTGAGGATTTACGGAAACATCAGCCATCTTGCCGCGATGATTCCGGTTGCCACGGGAGTTGCGCTGGCGAGTAAGCTTAGAAAAGAAAAGTCTGTCGTCATGACGTATATCGGCGACGGAGGGAGCAACGTCGGAGATTTCCACGAATCGCTCGCGATGTGTTCCGTGATGAAACTCCCTCTCGTATTGATCGTCGAGAACAATCAGTACGCGTACTCGACGCCGATTGCAAAGCAGTTCATCGTTGAGAAAATATCCGACCGCGCAATAGGGTATGGCATTCCAGGTTTCACGATTGACGGTACTGACGTCGATGAAGTCTATGCAGTCAGCAAGCAAGCGGTCGACCGGGCACGAAGAGGAGATGGGCCGACGCTTATCGAATCTGTCACGATGAGAATGCATGGTCACTCGGTAAACGATGGCGCGGAGTACGTCCCAAAAAAACTATTAGACAAGTGGAAAAAGAAAGACCCGCTCTTGAAGATTGAGAAACAGTTGGAAGATAAGAAGATCCTTTCACGAGTAATCAAATCCGATTATGAAAGGAAAATATCTGAAGAAATTCAGGAAGCGATACAGTTTGCCCTGGAAAGTCCGTATCCGCCGGCTGGAGATGCAGCCGTTGGAGTATTTGCAGAATAATTAAGAATTAAGAATTAAGAATTAAGAATTTGTGAGAACTTAATCCATGTTTCAATTCTTAATTCTTAATTCTTAATTCATAATTTACCTTATGGCCGTAGTCTCTTATATTGACGCTATCAGCATGGGATTGTGGGAAGAGATGGAGCGCGATTCATCGGTCTTTCTTCTCGGGGAAGACATTGGCGAGTATGGCGGTGCTTTTAAAGTCACCAAGGGATTTCTCAATCACTTTGGAAGCGATCGCGTTATCGATTCGGTGCTGGCGGAGTCTGCAATTCTCGGAGCCGCGACCGGGGCTGCGCTGGTCGGGATGAAACCTGTTGCGGAGATGCAGTTCGCAGATTTTGTAACCTGCGGATTCAACCAGCTTGTGAGCAATTCCGCCACTATGCATTATCGGTGGAATCTTCCTGTGCCGATGGTTGTTCGCCTTCCGTCCGGTGCAGGCATTCACGGCGGGCCGTTTCACTCGCGTAATCCTGAAGCGTGGTTTTTCCATCAGCCGGGATTAAAACTTGTTGCACCGTCGACACCTTATGATGCAAAGGGATTGATCAAAGCGGCCATCCGCGACCCAAACCCTGTGCTCTATTTTGAGCACAAGCGGTTGTACCGCCACATCAAAGGTGAGGTACCGAACGACGATTTTGTCGTCGAAATTGGGAAGGGAGATATCAAGAGGAATGGAAGAGATATTTCCGTTGTCACGTATGGGTCTGTCGTTCATGCGGCTCTTGAAGCCGCAGATATTCTTGAAAAACAGGACGGCGTCAGTGTTGAAGTTCTTGATCTGCGAAGTTTGATGCCGTTTGATAAAGAATTGATTCTGACTTCGGTGAGGAAAACGGGAAAAGTTTTGATCGCGCACGAAGATACGATCACGGGCGGAATCGGAGGCGAGATTGCCGCTCTCATTGCAGAGTTTGCGTTTCAAAGTCTTGACGCACCGATCAAACGGGTTGGCGCGATCGACACTCCGACTCCTTTTGCGCCGACGCTGGAAGAATTTTTTCTTCCAACGAAGGAAAAAATCGTGACAGCGTTGCGAGGATTGGCGGCATTCTAAGAAGCCGTGCCGGAACAAGTCGAGAAACTTAACGAACCATCAATTGAAGAACCTATGGCTATCGTAGATGTGATCATGCCCCAGATGGGCGAAAGCATAGCGGAGGGGACCATTACGAAGTGGTATAAAAAGGTGGGGGATAAGATAGCGAAGGACGAAACCCTATTGGAAATCAGTACGGACAAAGTTGATTCGGAAATTCCGTCGCCTTCCGCCGGACTTGTTGCCGAATTACTTTTTCCGGAACAGAAAACTGTCGACGTCCACACTGTGATCGCAAGAATACAGACAGATGTGCATGCTCCATTGAATCCTGAACCGGAACTCGTCCAAGCTAACACCCAAAGCCTAAATCCCGAAGCTGCTTCAGTCCTTCATTCTTCTCCCGAACCGGCGAATATCAAACACAGCGTTTCAGCAGAAACGAATAGATTCTTTTCTCCCCTTGTCATGAACATCGCCCGCGCGGAAGGCATTTCGATGGGGGAGCTGGAAGAAGTTCCGGGGAGCGGTGCGAACAATCGCGTCTCGAAAAAAGATATTATGGAGTATATCGAACACAAGAAATCGAGACCCGAATCCGCTCACGTTAAAACTTCAACCGCGGCAGCTCCGACCGGCGGCGTTGAAGTTATAAAAATGGATACGATGCGAAAAGCCATTGCCGAGCACATGGTACGGAGCGTCCACACGTCGGCCCATGTCGGCTCTGTGACCGAGGCCGATGTTTCGAAAATCGTAGCGTATCGGGAAAAGCACAAAGCAGATTTTGAGAAGAAGGAAGGATTCAAGCTCACATTTACCCCCTTCTTTGTCGACGTGGTCGTCAAAGCAATAAAAGATTTTCCGTTGATCAATGCTTCCGTTGACGGCGATTCGATAATTCTCCGGAAGGACATCAATGTTGGAGTTGCTGTTGCGCTCGAAAATGGCTTAATTGTTCCTGTGGTAAAACACGCTGCCGGCAAGGATTTTGCCGGACTCGCGCGAGCAGTAAACGACCTTTCGAATCGCGCGAGGACGAAAAAGCTTATGCCTGATGAAGTCCAAGGTGGAACGTTTACGATAACCAACCCGGGTATTTTCGGCAATCTCTTCGGCTTCCCGATTATCAACCAACCTCAAGTTGCAATTTTAGGCGTTGGCGCCATCAAAAAGCGCCCGGTGGTGATCGATGACGCGATCGCCATCCGTTCGATGGTCTACATCTCGATGTCGTACGACCATCGCATAATCGACGGAGCGCTCGGCGGAAAGTTTTTGCAGCAAATAGTGCACTATTTGGAGAATTATGATTTGGAAATTATGAATTAGGAATTGGAACGGGCATGGTACGAAGCTCCCAGATTTATTTTTTAAGAATTGAGACTTCTGAAAAATAAGGAAAGCTTGCCTCGCGCAAAACATACAAAAAATGAAGCTTACGCGTATTTGCATCTTTGCGTGGTACTTTTTTTCAGATGTTTCAATTCATAATCCCTAATTCGAAATCAAAAAAATGGAAACAATCATACAAGAAATACCAGTCGAACGGCCGCGCAAACCGGAATGGTTGAAAGCTCGTGTTCCGGGAGGAGAAAATTACTCACGGCTGAAGACTCTGATTGACAAGAGCCGGCTTCATACGGTGTGCGAAGAAGCCCGATGCCCGAATATGGGGGAGTGTTGGAATTCCGGCACGGCTACCTTCATGATTCTTGGCGATACGTGCACACGAAGCTGCGGTTTTTGCGCCGTGAAGACCGGCCGTGCTGAATTTTTGGATAAGGATGAGCCACGGCGTGTCGGCGAAGCGGTCGAAGCGATGAATCTTCGGCATGCGGTCATTACCTCCGTTAATCGCGATGAGCTGTTTGACGGGGGCGCGCAAATTTTTGCCCAGACCATTCATGAAATTCGGAGCCGGGTTCCTTCGTGCCGCATTGAAGTGCTTATTCCGGACTTTGTAGGCAGTGAAGCGGCATTGAATATCGTTCTCGATGCCCAGCCGGATATTCTCAACCATAATACAGAAACAGTGCCTCGGTTGTATAAGACTGTCCGTCCGCAGGCGCATTACAATCGATCGCTCGAATTGCTGTTTCGCGCAAAGCAGAAAGGCTTTCTGACAAAATCCGGCTTGATGCTCGGGCTTGGCGAAACGACGGAAGAGGTTTTAGATACGATGAGCGACCTTCGCGAAGTGGAATGCGATATCCTTACGCTCGGTCAATACTTGCAGCCGACGCAATCTCATTTGCCCGTTCAGCGGTATGTTCATCCCGAAGAATTCTTGCTGCTGAAGCGGCGCGGTCTTCAGATGGGATTCCGGTACATTGAGTCGGGTCCGCTCGTGCGCAGCTCGTACCACGCCGCCGAACAAGTGTAATTTTTTTTCAACATAAGGAGAACGAATGGCAACAGCGACACTCAAGAAAGAATCAAAAGATGCAAAGGCATTTCGTTGGAAGGATTTGGGATTGTCCAACGCGAAACTTATCGACTTGTACCGTCAGATGCTCCTCATCCGCCGGTTCGAAGAACGCTCTGCGCAGGAATACGGCAAGAGTAAAATCGGCGGATTCTGTCATTTGTATATCGGGCAGGAAGCTGTTGGCGTCGGCGCAATAGCCGCTTTACGCGACGACGATTATATTTTTTCCGCTTATCGCGACCACGGCCACGCCATCGCTCGGGGGATGGAACCAAAGGTAATCATGGCGGAATTATTCGGCAAGTTCACCGGGTGCTCGAAGGGTATCGGCGGTTCGATGCACATGTTTGATGCATCGAAAGGATTCATGGGAGGATATGGCATTGTCGGTGGCCACGTACCTCTCGCCTCGGGCACGGCGTTCGCGTCGAAATATCTCGGCAAAGATTCTGTAACGATTTGCTTTTTTGGCGAGGCAGCAGCGAATCAGGGTGTCTTTCATGAGACGCTGAATCTTGCGGCCTTGTGGAAATTGCCTGTTGTCTTTATTTGTGAAAACAATCGTTTCGGGATGGGAACTGCTGTTGAACGCTCGACCGCCGTGTGGGATATTTACCAGAAGGCTTCGGCATACGATATCACACGCCAATGGGTCGATGGTATGGATGTGTTGGAAATGTACCGCGTCGTGAAAGAATCCGTCGATCGCGCGCGCAAAACGGGCGCACCGACGATGCTCGAAGCCCGGACGTACCGTTTCCGGGGTCATTCGATGTCCGACCCGATTCACGGCCATTACAGGACGAAAGAAGAAGTGGAAGAACAAAAAAAGAGCGACCCGATCCCCGCTTTCGGACACGAAATGCTCGAGGCCGGTATTCTCAGTCAACCAGTCATTGATGAGATGGAATTAGAAATTAAAAAAATAGTCGACGAATCTGTTGAGTTTGCCGAGCACAGCCCCGAGCCGCCGGCTGATTTTCTATATGAAAACGTTTACTCCTAATATTAAAAAGGGAAAATGAAGTATGGCAGTGATTGCATTTCGCGAAGCATTAAATCAAGCAATGTGTGAAGAGATGGAGAGGGACCCGAATGTATTTTTGATGGGTGAAGAAGTTGGACAGTATCAAGGGGCATACAAGGTGAGCCAGGGCATGCTGCAGAAATTCGGCGAGAAAAGAGTGATTGACACGCCGATTACTGAAGCCGGGTTTGCGGGATTAGGAATAGGCGCCGCGATGGTGGGCCTCCGGCCCATTGTAGAAATGATGACTTGGAATTTTGCCATCCTTGCTTTCGACCAGTTGTTCAACAATGCGGCAAAAATACGGTATATGTCCGGCGGGCAATTCAAAGTGCCGATTGTGATCCGTGGCCCCTCCGGTGCAGCTCATGCCCTCGCTTCGCAGCACTCCCAATCGCTCGAATCAATGCTATCCCACGTTCCGGGGTTAATCGTGATTGTGCCGTCAACTCCGGCCGACGGAAAAGGATTGCTGAAGTCCGCAATCCGGGATGACAATCCGGTGATGTTTATGGAGAGCGAGATGATGTACGGGCATAAAGGGGAAGTGCCGGAAGAAGAATACACGATTCCGATCGGCGTCGGGGACATTAAGCGCAAAGGCGAGCACGTGACAATCGTTGCATGGTCAAAGATGCTTCATGTTGCACTCGCGGCTGCCGACGAATTAATGAAAGAAGGAATTGAAGCCGAGGTGATCGATCCGCGCACGATTCGTCCGTTGGACGAAGACCTGATTGTTAATTCTGTCAAAAAAACAAACCGGTGCGTCATTGTGGAGGAGGCGTGGCCGTTTGCATCGGTCGGCGCTGAAATTGCGAGCCGCATATATTCGAAAGCGTTCGATTTTCTTGACGCGCCAATAGAACGGCTGAACGGTGCCGATATTCCGATGCCGTATGCGACAAATCTCGAGAAGCAAGCGCTGCCAAGCGCTCCTAAGGTAATCGCGGCAGTCAAGAAAGTTCTCTATCGTTGATGTTGAATGATCCACTAAGATCACGAAGAACACGAACAGAACACATCTATGGAGATTGTTCCATAACCATCTTCGTGTTTTTTTGTGTCCTTTGTAAATCCTAACACTGCGTAGCGTTAGCTAAAAAGTTATTTCACAACGGGAAAGCGACTAACAGATGGCAACAAAAATAGCAATGCCGAAACTCAGCGATACAATGGAAGAAGGAATTATCCTGAAGTGGTTGAAAAAGGAAGGCGAATCGGTGAAGCAGGGAGAGATTATTGCCGAAGTGCAAACAGACAAAGCCGACATGGAACTTGAGGCATACGACACCGGTGTTTTACGAAAAATATTTGTAGCCGAAGGAAAAGGTGCGGCAGTAGGAAAGCCGATTGCAATCATCGGTGGGGCAACGGAAGACATCTCCTCGCTGCTTGTCGACACAGGTACTCCAAGCGCTGGACATGGTGCGCCGGCTGGTGCAGCCCCTTCATCAAAATCGGCAGAAAAACTTCCCCCTTCGGCAGCGACCGCCGCACCATCAGTCAGAGGGGGCGACGAACATGTGAAAGCATCTCCACTCGCAAAGGTAATTGCCGCCCAGAACAAAATAGATTTACATTCTATCAGCGGCTCCGGGCCGTTGGGGCGGATTGTCAAGAAGGATCTCGAGCTTTCTCTTTCAAAAAGTGCAGGCCGCAGAGCACAGCCGTATGTCGCCGGTACATCGCAGGAAATTCCATTATCGTTGATGCGCAAGACTATCGCCAAGAGACTGGTGGAGAGCAAGACGACGGCACCTCACTTTTACCTTACATACGAAATCGACATGAAACGTGCCATCGACCTTCGTTCATCGTTAAATACAAGCGGCGACGTGAAAGTAAGTTTCAACGATATCATCGTCAGAGCGTGTGCGCTTGCCCTTCGCAATCATCCAATAGTGAATTCCTCATTCGCAGGCGATAAGATTATTCAGCATGGCGCAATCAATGTGGGTGTTGCGGTGGCCATTGACGATGGCTTGATTACGCCGGTCATCCGTAATACAGATATGAGGAGCCTATTTGAGATTGCGACCGAGTCGAAAGAATTGGCGGCTAAAGCTAGGGATAAGAAGCTCAAGCCGGATGAATTCAGCGGAGGAACTTTTACGGTGAGCAATCTGGGAATGCTCGGCGTGGAGGAATTCGCGGCAATCATTAATCCGCCCGAGGCGGCGATTCTGGCAGTAGGTGCTATTGTGGAAAAGCCGGTTGTCGAAAATGGGCAGATTGTTCCCGGACACAGGCTAAAGCTGACTCTTTCGTGCGACCATCGCGTCGTCGACGGTGCAGTCGGCGCCCAATTTATGCAGGAAGTGAAGTTAATTCTAGAAAACCCTTGGAAGCTCGCGATGTAATTTTATCATAAAAAATTCTTGCTTTTTCACGGGTTTTAGCGTAAATTTAAAAGCTGTATAATTTTGAATATTGAATCGTGGAGGTTTCATTGGCTTTCGGAGATAAAAGCACATATTTTTTTAAAGAGAGCGAAATCGAGCAAAAGTGGTATCTCGTGGACGCTCAAGGGCAAACTCTAGGAAGGGTTGCAACGCAGGTTGCAAAAATTCTTCGGGGAAAGCACAAACCGATCTTTACACCCAACGTTGACACCGGCGATTTCGTCGTTGTCGTCAACGCAGAGAAGATCAAAGTGACGGGCAAGCGGACCGACAAGAAAGAGTATTTCCATTACACCGGATACCCCGGCGGTGCGGTGTTTGAAAGCTTCAAGGACGTGATCAAGAACAATCCTGAACGAGTGCTTGAACATGCCGTGAAAGGAATGCTTCCGCACAATCGTTTGGGCAAGCGCATCTTAAAGAAACTGAAAGTGTATACCGGAGCTGAACATCCGCACGCGGCTCAAAAACCGGAAGCACTCGCGCTCAAAAGTTAAATCATCAACGCCATTATGACAGTGAAGGATTAGAATGCCTCAACACAATATCACCGCAGTCGGACGACGCAAAACTTCGGTAGCTCGTGTGATCCTCAAAGCGGGTTCCGGTGCAATTGTTGTGAACAAACAACCGTTCGAAAAATATTTCCCTCAGGAAATCTACCGCGCGGATATCGTAAAACCGTTCAGCGTCACCGACACTGCGGGTAAATACGATGTTGCAGTGACCGTTGAGGGAGGCGGAGCTGCGGGACAAGCCGGCGCAATGCGACTTGGTATTGCACGGGCACTTCTCGAAGCGAGCGATGAATTCCGCACTTCACTGCGCAGTCATGCTCTCTTGACCCGCGATCCGCGCATGGTTGAGCGGAAGAAGTACGGGCAGAAAAAAGCACGTAAACGATTTCAATTTTCAAAACGATGACAGACAATGCGCGGACTGCAGTTTGTTCGCGCTCTTCTGTTACGTACCATCAAGCATACTTTCCGACTTGTGCGGAAGTGTGGCGCCTTCGGCGCCATCCCGGACGAGGATGACGAAAGTAGAAGACTAAACTAACCATAGAAGGAATACCATGCCACGTGTAGAACTCGCCGACCTCCTCGGTGCAGGCGCCCATTTCGGGCACCTCACCCGCCGATGGAATCCCAAGATGAAGCCATATATTTTTATGGAACGCAACGGGATTCATATTATCGACCTTAAAAAATCGCAAGAATTGATCGAAGTAGCATGCACCGCTATTGCGAATATTGCCGCCGAAGGGAAGAAGATTCTTTTCGTCGGGACGAAGAAGCAGGCGAAAGACGTTATTCTTGAAGAAGCGAAACGCTGCAACCAGTATTACATCAGCGAACGCTGGCTTGGCGGCGCATTGACAAATTTCACTACGATCAGGAAGAGCGTCAAGAGGCTGACGAATATTGAGAAGATGGAATCCGACGGCACGTTCGAGAAGATCACAAAGAAGGAAGGGCTTTTTCTTACGCGGGAAAAAGACAAGCTCAGTAAAACTCTTTCGGGTGTTGTCGAAATGACAAGGCTTCCCGGCGCTCTGTTTGTCGTCGACGTCAAAAAAGAATCGATCGCCGTGAAGGAAGCGAAACGGCTTGGTATTCCCGTGTTTGCAATCGTCGATACGAATTGCGACCCTGATGAAATTAATTACATTATCCCAGGAAACGACGATGCGTTGAAAACCGTGCAGGTGATCACGCGCGCAATTGCGGACGCGATCCTTGAAGGTACGGAACGGGCAAAGGCTCGTCAGCAGGAAGTTCCTGAGGAACATGAGAAGCAGGAAGAGGCTGCAAGCAAAGAACACGTTGTTAGCAAGGAAGAAACCGCTAAGATCGAAGAAAAAGAGTAACTGAATTTATAATATTCATAGATGAGAGAAGAAAACGTCGTATGGCTATTACAAGCGAGACAGTAAAAAAATTACGGGAAAAAACCGGGGCCGGGATGATGGATTGCAAGCATGCTCTTGAAGCAACCGGCGGCGATATGGAAAAAGCTATTGAATTTCTTCGGAAGAAAGGGGCGGCGACGGCAGAAAAGCGCGCCGACCGCGTTGCGAACCAGGGTATGATCGTGACGAGGGTTTCGAACGGCGGAAAACTCGGCGTCATCGTTGAAATCAACAGCGAGACCGATTTCGTTGCGCGGAGCCAGGACTTCATTCAATTCGCAAACGATGTGGCTTCGATCGTCGAACGGAAAGTGCCGAAATCGATCGCCGAATTGCTTGCTCTTTCGTACAACGACAAGAGAACAGTGGCTGACGCCTTGTCGGACCTCGTCGGGAAGATCGGCGAGAAGATTGAGATCAAACGGTTCGACGTTATTGCTGCCGACAACAGCGTCATTGAAGCGTATACTCACATGGGAAGCAAGATCGGCGTCCTTGTTGAGCTCGCGACCGGCGCGGCGTCCGACGCAGCAAAGACAATAGCGCGCGATGTCGCTATGCAGGCGGCTGCCATGAATCCGAGCGTTGTTTCCCGGGAGGAAGTCAGCAAGAAGGTTATCGAACAGGAGCTCGACATCTACCGGCAGCAAGCGAAGAACGAAGGGAAGCCGGATCAGGTTGTCGAGCGCATCGCGACGGGCAGGCTCGAAAAGTATTTTCAGGAAGTAGTTCTTCTCGAGCAAAGCTTCATCAAAGACGCGAGCAAAATCATCAAAGAGGTTTTGCAGGAAGCGTCGACAAAACACAATGACAAACTTGCGGTTCGTCAGTTCAAGCGGTATCAACTCGGCGAAGAAAAATAATCGTTGAAAGAAAGGTCTCTTGCGAGACCTTTCTTTTTATCCAAGAGGATCACTATGCCGAAGCCAGCGTACAAGAGAATAATGCTGAAACTCAGCGGCGAGTCGCTGATGGGCGAGAAAGAATATGGGATCGACTCGGATGTTATCGGGAAGTATGCCGAAGAGATCAAAAGCGTGCACGAACTCGGCGTGCAGATCGGTATTGTGATCGGAGGGGGCAATATATATCGCGGCATTGAGAACTCGTCCGACGGCATCGACAAAGTGACGGGCGACCACATGGGTATGCTCGCAACCGTGATCAACGCGCTCGCACTCCAAAGCGCTCTCGAACGTCATGGTGTCTTTACGCGTTGCCAGACAGCGATCAACATGGAACGGATCGCCGAACCGTTCATTCGGCGCCGTGCAATCCGTCACCTGGAAAAAGGGCGCTTGGTGATCTTTGCCGCTGGTACGGGCAATCCGTATTTTACCACCGACACGGCTGCTGTGCTTCGTGCGATTGAAATCGGGGCGGACGTTATCATTAAAGGAACCCGCGTTGATGGCGTGTACGATTCCGACCCGGAGAAAAATCCTTCAGCAAAGCATATCCCGCATATTTCTTACCAGGATGTGCTGCGAAAAGATTTGCGCGTTATGGACATGACGGCGATAACCCTCTGCAAGGAAAATCATCTGCCGATTGCAATTTTCAACATGAACATTCCGTCCAACCTCCGCAGGTTGGTTCTCGGAGAAAAAGTAGGGACAGCGGTGGACGACAGCGTGGCTGCTATAAACTAATCCAATAACATCATTGGGTGAGGCTATGTTAAAACAAATCTTGAAAGACGGCGAAACACGAATGCACAAAGCCGTCGATGTTGTGCGCACGGAATTGACAAAAGTAAGAACCGGTAAAGCAACGACAGCGCTTCTTGATGCGGTGAAAGTCGATTACTACGGCACAATGACGCCGTTGAATCAAGTCGGAAGCGTGAGCGTGCCGGATGTCCATCTTATCACAATAACGCCGTGGGACAAAGGAATGCTTGCGCATATTGAGAAAGCAATCCTTGCTGCCAATCTCGGACTCAATCCCGGCAGCGACGGAACTGTTGTGCGCGTTCCCATTCCCCCCCTCAATGAAGAACGCCGCAAGGAGATCGTCAAACTTGTCAAGAAATTCGGCGAAGAAGGGAAGGTTGCCATCCGCAACATTCGACGTGACACGAACGAGCATTTAAAAAAAGCCGAAAAGGACGAACACTTTTCTGAAGACGAACGGAAGCGGGGGGAGCAGGAAGTTCAAAAATCCACCGACCAGCATATCAAGGATATCGAGAACCTCCTCGTGGCGAAAGAAAAGGAAATTATGGAGGTGTAAATAAGGAAGAGCGTATTGTGTCAAAGCCTCACGAATTTCGGTGGGGCTTTTTTTTTATCCACTTGACAATTTACCCTCCAAATAGTATCCTTCCGAGTGGTTTATCGAGAAAACAGGTTCGTTAATTCCTGTAACATTATAGCGGAACATTCGTAATACTATTTGGAGGCCGGAATCTTCAAAGTCCTTCATTTAGACGACTGAGGTGCTTATGGAACCGAAACGATTATTCAAGTCAAGAACGAACAAGGTCATCGCGGGGGTATGCGGCGGCCTGGCGGAGTATTTTGACGTCGATTCTGTGATCATGCGTGTGCTTTTTGTGCTCCTGGCATTTTTTGGCGGTTCAGGATTTGTTCTTTACATCGCCTGTGCGATTATTATGCCGAAGCGAATGATCGACGCGGGAGGGATGGAAGCGCCCGCAGAATCTCGCACGACAAACGCGCGAAAATTGTTTGGGGTCGCCCTCATTTTTGGAGGTGCAATAGTATTGTTCTCCAACTTGGGGTTGTTTTCTTTTCTCCATATATGGGACATCTCGTGGAGTCTAGTATTTCCGATCATGCTTATTTTACTCGGGATGGCGATCATTTATTATCGGCAAGCGGAACGAGCGCCGGCTGCTGAGCAACCTGCAGATTTCCAGGCTGATCAGCCTCCGCCTCCCGTGACGCCATACCGCACATTCAGGCGTTCCCGGTCCGATAAAAAACTGGGCGGGGTTTGCGGCGGCCTGGCAAAATATTTTTCGATTGACTCCACATTGTTGAGATTGCTGTATATTATTTTGTGTCTGGCTTCCTTCGGAGCGGGGGTGGTGCTGTATATAACGCTTGTGCTCATTGTACCGTACGAAAGTCAGCCTCACTTATAAAGTACCTATCAACAAGGAAAACTTATGGACCAGCATAATTTCAATCGGTTTCCGATTATCGGTTTTGTTCTCGTTCTTTTGGGAGTTGCACTTTTGTTGAATCAAATGAGCGTTATTCATATTGGCGGAATGGCGCTTGTGTGGCTCGGCCTTCTTGTCTACGGTGCCGCGGTCGTTCTGCGATCGATCGTCAGCAACGATCGGAGCAAAGTTTTCTTCGGGACGTTATGCTTCCTGACCGGCATTCTGTTCTTCTTACGAAAGGGGGGCTTCATTCACGGCTCGTTCTCAATTTACTTCCCGGCGTTCATTATCATCGTGGGAATTGCGTTTTTCATGTTGTTTGTATTCAACGTAAAAGACTGGCATCTGCTGATCCCCTCAATTATTTTTCTCGGGCTTGGCGCTGCGCTGATGCTGACGCATCTCGGATATTGGTACAGCAGAGACGTTTGGAGATCGATCGCATCCTATTGGCCTTTGATTCTTATCCTTATCGGTGCGACGATGTTATTGCGGCGATGGAAGGCGAAGGAATAGCCGGCAGGGTGATGGAGGCGAAAGAGAATCCCGTACTCGCGTAAGGCATTTGTATGGTATCCACGAAGGACACGAAGGACACGAAGGACACGAAGGACACGAAGACACACGAAGAGGAGTTATTTCTTAGAATTTTAGATTAAAAAAAATTATTGAAGAAGGTGTCGCATGTCAAGAGAGCGTATGTAAACCTTCGTGTTTTTTCGTGTCCTTCATGGATAACTAAGCTCTTAGTGTGCCTCCAGCCAATTTTTACCGAGGCCGATCTCAACCCCGACAGGAACATCAAGCGTCATTGCGGTCTTCATGTTTTCTTCGACCAATTCCTTTACAGCGGCTTCTTCTTTTTTGACCACCTCGAACACTAATTCATCATGAACCTGCAGAAGCATTTTACTCTGCAGGTTTTTATTTTTCAGTTCGTCGTGGATCCTGATCATTGCAATCTTGATCATATCGGCGGCCGTTCCCTGGATCGGCATATTGATCGCCTGGCGCTCGGCATTAGACCGCAGGTTTGCATTTTTGCTGTGGATGTCCGGCAGATAACGCCGCCGTTCAAGAAGCGTTGTCACAAAGCCGTCGCGGCGTACTTTCGCGATGGTTTCGGCAATATAGCGATTGACGTTGGGGAACCGTTCGAAGTACTTCGAAATAATTTCTTTCGCTTCCGTCTGACTGATTTCCAGACGCGATGCTAATCCGAACGCACCGATGCCGTACATAATTCCGAAATTCACTTCTTTTGCTTTCCGGCGCATATCCCGCGTGACCTCGGTTTGGGCGACGCCGAAAACTTTAGCGGCCGTGGTCGAGTGAATGTCTTCGCCCGCCGCAAACGCATCGAGCAATCCTTTGTCGCCGGAAATATGCGCCATGATGCGCAGTTCGATCTGTGAGTAATCCGCCGACATGATCTCCATTTCTTTTCCCCCCGGAATGAACGCACGGCGTATCTCCCTGCCGATGTCGGACCGGATCGGTATGTTCTGCAAATTTGGGTCGCTGCTTGAAAGCCTCCCGGTTGCGGCCACCGTTTGATTGAACGATGTATGGACGCGCCCCGTTGCCGGATGAATAAGCTTTGGCAGCGCATCGACATAGGTCGACTTCAGCTTCGAGAGCTGGCGATAATCGAGCATCCTCTCCACAATCGGATGCTCCTTCCGTAAGGATTCTAGCACAGACACATCAGTCGAAAATCCGGTTTTTGTTTTTCGAACGGGCGCCAATTTCAATTTATCAAAAAGTATGACTGAAAGTTGCTGCGTGGAGTTAATGTTGAATTTCTCGCCCGCATCTGAATATATCTTTGCCACCAAGTTGTCGAGCTGCCGTTCGAGGTCTTTCGACATTCCGGAAAGGAAGTCCACGTCGATTTTTATTCCGGTGAATTCCATGTCGGCGAGCACAGCAATAAGAGGGAATTCTACTTCGGTGCAGAGCGATTTCATTCCTTGTGCCGCCAGCTTGTCATGCAGAATATTCGACAGCTGGAAAGTGATGTCCGCGTCTTCTGCCGAGTAATTTCCGACGTCGGCAGCGGGGATGTCCCGGATATCTTTTCTCTCCTTTCCTGTTCCGGTTAGTTCATCGAACGAAACCATCCTATAATTCAGGTATTCCTTTGCGAGAACGTCGAGGTTGTGCTGTCCCTCGGACCGCAGCACGTAACTTGCGACCATCGTATCGAAACTTATGCCCTTTGTCCAAATACCTTTTCGCGAGAGGACAAGCATGTCATACTTTATATTCTGCCCATATTTCCTAACTTTTTCATTTTCGAAAATCGGCTTGATATCGTCGATGATTTTTTTCAGTGGAAATAATTTGCCGTTCGGATGTTTTGCGAGCTTCGGTGCCGGCTCAAACAACATACCTTCGCCGGAAGGCTCTTCTCTCTCAACTTCCACCGGTACATAATAGGCTTTGTTCGGCTCGAAACAGAATGAAATTCCGACTATGTGTGCTTGCAGTGCGTCGGTAGACGTCGTTTCAGTGTCGAAGACAAATTCGCTGGCTTTTTTCAACTCGGAAATTACGCGTAAATATTTGACGTCGGAATCGACAATAATATATTCGTGATTGGACGATGTTATATCGCGCAGCGTGAGAGTCTGCGGGTCGAAGCTGACATCGCCGGCGGGCTCGGGCTCGTCTTCTTTTAAGCGCTGGGCAAGGCTGCGGAATTCCAAAGCGGTGTATAATGCATG
Source organism: uncultured Chitinophagaceae bacterium (assembly GCA_964642725.1). Classification (GTDB taxonomy): domain Bacteria; phylum Bacteroidota; class Ignavibacteria; order UBA10030; family UBA8401; genus JAGVPT01. The sequence goes on along the minus strand of CAZXQG010000003.1, from coordinate 50,772 downwards.
AAGCGCCGGGACATTTTTCTCCGTTGATTTGAGCATGTGGAAATCAATTGAGACGGGCGCATTAATTTCGATCGTCACCAGCCTTTTGGACAGCAGGGCCATTTCCTTGTTCGACCTCAGCTTTTCCTGCAATCCTTTTTGAGGTATTTCGTCAATGTGCGCAAGAAGGTTTTCGATCGTTCCGTATTTTTTTATCAACGGCTCGGCGGTTTTTGGACCGACCCCGGCAACGCCAGGGACGTTATCCGACTGGTCGCCGGTAAGGCCGAGTATTTCGATGACCTGTTCCGGAGGTACGCCGAATTTTTCCATAACTCCCGTTTCATCTACAATCTCATCATCATTTCCGCCTTTGCCCGGCCGATGCAATCTTACAGAAGGGGAAACAAGCTGCATGAAATCTTTGTCGCTGGTGACAAGGAAGGTCTCGACATTTTCCTTTTCGGCTCGTTTGGCAAGCGTGCCGATGACATCGTCTGCTTCGAAGCCTGGGAGTTCAACGACGGGGACGTTAAATGCGCGAATGACCTCTTTCAATGTATCCATCATCGCGGACATATCTTCCGGCATCTTTTGCCGTGTTGCTTTGTATTCGGGGTACGCTTTGTGGCGGAACGTCGGCTCGATGGTATCGAAGACGACCGCGATGTAATCCGGTTTCTTCTCGTCCAGGATTTTATTCAGGTAATTCACAAAACCGAAAATAGCGCTTGTATTTTCCCCCTTCGAGTTCATCAAGGGGTTCCTGATAAATGCAAAGTACGAACGGTAAGCAAGAGCCATTCCGTCGAGAAGATAAAGTGTCGGCTTCTGTTTCATTGCGCGTATGAATTAAGGAATTTGGTCGTGGAAAATATACCCAAACGGAACTCCAATTGCAAAAAGAGACCTTTGAAGAATCGTTTCTCAACAAGCCGCTGGCAAAGCCATCCTTTTGGAATTATTCAGCAGTTCAAAACTATTGGAAAAGCCGGCCTCCTTCAGTATATTCTAATGTTAAAAGCACATCCATCATGATTTATTTCCTGATCTTCATCCAGGTTCTGCTGGCAAGCGGAACGCATCTCGTGGCAAAGGCAGTCGTGGCGGACGTCGATCCGGTGACATTGACGTTTCTGCGAACCTGTGTATCGAGTGCTGCCCTGGCCATTCTCTTTATCATCAAAGAAAAGAGGATAAAAATCCTAAAGGCAGATTACGGAAAAATGTTGTGGCTTTCATTCATTGTTATTCCGCTGAACCAATTTCTCTTTCTGTACGCGATAAAATTCACAACCGCAGCAAATGCATCTTTGCTGTACGCAACAACTCCTGTGCTCGTTCTTGTGTTCTCGCACCTGATGCTTGGCGAGAAGTTGACAAGGCGGAAGATAACGGGCGTGCTGATCGCGTTCTGCGGTGTAGCGATGATAATTTTTGAACACGGCGTGAGCTTTTCTTCGGACTATACCTATGGGAACGTTGTCATGTTTTTTGCGGTTATTGCATGGTCATTGTACACGATCCAGGGGAAACCATTGGTGGTCAAATACGGAGCTTTTCACATTGCATCGCTTTCGATGATCGGAGGAATGGTGCTCTTCCTGCCGTTGGGAATTTACGGAGTAAGCCGATTCGACCTCTCCACGTTGACAATCACCCATTGGGAAGCAATTCTCTACTTAGGTCTTGGCACTTCTGTTGTCTCTTATTTTTTGTGGTATTACGCGATAGGAAAAATGGAGACGACCAAGGTGGCAATATTTGCCAACGCCCAGCCAATCGTAACGAGCGTTCTATCATACATCTTTCTTCACCAACTAATAAGTAGCCATTTTGTCGTTGGAGCGGGTCTGACCCTCTTTGGTGTAGTTCTTACGGAACTGGGGTGAGCAATATAGACTGCCTTCGATCTTGTTTAAGGGGTCTTTTCCTGATATATCAATCACTTCCAGGAATCTCTTCAAATTTTCCCTTGACTTTATTTCATTGATTAGTATATTTAAATATACATATGATTGCTTTGTCATAACTTTGAGGAGTAATGTCGAGACAGTTTAGGGGTTTTCTATTTTCTTTCTTCCTCATGCTTTCCGCCTGGGACTCAAGTTGGGCTGCAGAAGCTCGATTGTCCGGCCTAGTCTCCGCCTTTGATGCTGTTTTTCTAGGCTCACCATATTCAGAATCAGTCTTACCCCCATCTAATTCAGACCCAAAGGACACCGTATCCAGCCGATTGCCTCTTGTCGGCACGGATTCAAAAGTTACCAAAATCGGCCAGGACTCATCTGTTATTACAATGTCGGACACGACCGATGAAGGGGATGAAAAGGTCATTGCCGTGCGCCTTGAATCGGCGCGGCAGCATTATCTATCCGCGCTCCAGGCTCAGACGATGGGTGATTCCGTACTTTCTGCGGATGAATTCGAACAAGCAATCGCCATCCTCAACGAAATCAGCTACTACCCGGATATCGAGAACAATCAGGAATACAACGACCTGAGCCGAAGTGTTATCGAGGATTACGAGAAGTATATCGCGAGTATCGATGAGCTGGGTCCTGAAAGTTCTATTTTTGCGTTGCGAGAAAAACTGAACCTTGATGTTGAGAATATCGATATCTCCAATCTCAAAATACCGATTGTCCCGATTCCTGAAACCACTATCCCGATGAAAATGAACGACCTTGTCGAAAGGAACATTTTGTTTTTTATCGACAAAGGCCGGGAGCATTTTGAGCGATGGCTTTATCTGTCGGGGAAATACTTTCCGTCTATTACCCGGATTTTTACGGAAGAGGGCGTCCCGAAAGAAATGATGTACCTTGCGATGATGGAGAGCGGGTTGAATCCGTCGGCCCGGTCTTGGGCGAAAGCGGTTGGCATGTGGCAATTCATGAAAGGGACCGGCGCGTTGTACGGCCTGAGAGGAAATTATTGGTATGACGAGAGACGCGACTATGAGAAAGCGACGCGCGCAGCAGCGCGTTATCTCAAAGACCTTCACGATCAATACGGCGATTGGCAGCTCGCAATAGCAGCGTACAATTCCGGCGGCGGAAGAATAAACCGGGGAATTCGCAGAAGCCATACGAATGATTATTGGTCCATGCGCCGGTTCTTGCCGCGCGAGACGAGGAATTATGTTCCGCAGTACATTGCCGTGTCGTTGATGGCCATGAATCCGGAAGCGTACGGTTTCAAAGGAATTCCGCGGGCAGACAGCCTTGCGTATGAGTATGTCACCGTCGACGACTGCGTCGACCTGGATGTGTTGGCCGACTGCGCCGGTACGACCGCGGAGATGCTCAGAGAATTGAATCCTGAATTGATCCAATGGTGCACTCCGCCAAATTACCGCGGCTACAAATTGAGGATTCCTGCCGGTTCGACGGACGCCTTCACAAAAAAATACGCGCTCATTCCCGACGACCAGAAGCGGCAATGGGCGGAACACAAAATACGCCGAGGAGATACTCCGGGCGGAATTGCAAGGAAGTACGGCATCGCCACATCGGTTCTGCTTGAAGTCAATAAACTGACAAAAAGGAGCAGGCTGAAAATTGGGAATTATCTTATCATTCCAATCTCGAAAAAGAGATTGCTCGCTGCAGACTCGCAACCTGTTGAGCAGCAAGAAACGGAGCAGGTGGAGAAGCCGCGAGCCGTTGTTCACCGGGTCCATCGGCGGCAGACCATCGTGCCTGCAGGCCGTGACAAGATTGCGTATGTCGTGAAAAAGGGGGAGACGCTTGGGCAAATTGCTGAGTGGTTTGATGTGCGCGCGAGCGATCTGCGCAATTGGAACAATATCCCGTACGGACGGTCAATCTGGATCGGCCAAACAATCAATGTGTGGGTCCCGACAGAAAAACTAGACCAGTATACAAAGATTGCTGCGATGAACTTCGGGCAGAAGAAATCGCTGAAAAGCGCTGCTCAGGTCAAATTACCCGCAAATGTGAGCGGAGGGGAGCAGGTTGATGATCGGAACCATTGGGTTCAGCACCTTGTGAAGAGGGGAGAGACGCTCGAGAAAATTGCCGGCGACTACAATGTCGCCATCGCCGATTTGAAGAGTTGGAACAAATTGCGGCGGAGCCGGATCTATGCAGGCCAAGCCCTCGAAGTCTATGTTGAGCCTTCAGCCGGCGTGTCGGGAGAACCAACCGGAATACAAAAACAAGAGCCCGCAAAAGCAGCCCCTCTAAAGGCGAAGACAATACGTCACAAGGTTAAGAAGGGGGAGACGCTCGAAAAAATTGCCGGCATGTACAATGTTTCAATTTCAGATATTAAAAAATGGAACAAGCTTTCGACCTCTCGCGTCCTCTCAGGAAAGAAACTCAAAATTCAGCTCACCTCAGACAACATCGATTACTATCGCGTTCGCACCGGTGATACCTTGTGGGAAATATCAAAAAAATTCGGCGTTTCAGTTGATGATATTCAACGATGGAATGCGCTGGCCGACATAAGAGTTGGAGACAAGCTCGTCATTTACCATTGATGTTGTTACCGCAATATTGCTCTTTTGTTAATTAATATTTCCCGCCTTGATTCTTTTTCAATATGCGCGTATATTCTAACCGTGACTTATGCGACCCGCAAGGCTTGCCGTTCTTCTAAATTGAGGAGAGATTCATCATTACTTTTTGGTACCTCTTGCATACTCCGTTCCGTCGAAATATCATCATAGCGCTGCTTCTAACACTTCTTCTTTACTCAGAAAAGAGTTTTTCTCAAACCAATTCTGATCGCTCTTCGCCTGTACCGCTGAAAAAACGAACCGATGATGACGCGACAAAATATACCGACGTCGGGAATGTTCGCTTGACAATTACGAATTTTGGGACGCTGGGTACCAATTTTAATAATTGGCCTGCGCAGCCATCGTGCGAATATCCGAAGGGGTCGCGCATAGAAAACCTGGCTCTGGGAGGATTGTGGATCGGCGGGTTGAATCGGGGAGTAGGGTACCCAACTGTTTCGACAGCATGTGCCGATGGTGGCAATCCTCTAACCTTAGGTGCCGGTTTTGAATTTACTAACGAACCTGGATCGCAAATTCAACAGCGTTCTTCGCTGTCCGGCGATACGTATTTCAGCCTCAACGCAGTGAGTCATCAGGATTTCGTGATGGATTTCACTGACAAATACACGCATGATGCATACGGGGACACGATACCCTCCCATACGCCCCTCGGTGTCGATGTTCATTTGGAAACGTATGCGTGGAATTTTCCATTCTCCGACTTCTTTGTGATTCTCAACTACACGATAAAGAATATCAGCAACGATACGATTGACGGGATATACGTCGGGCTGCGGAACGAAGGCGTTGTCCGGAATATGAATCTCTCTGGATACCAGGCAAGTTCAGCGTTTTTCAGCAGCGGCAAAGGCTACATCGACAGCATGAGGTTAGCCTATACATTCGACGTTGACGGACAGCCGTACGGTCCGCCGGCGAACAGTTATTTTGGCCTAAAACTTCTTGGCACTACTCCTTTCCCCCTTAAACGCGATTCAACGGGAACATTTGGCTCCGCTTCGCTTGACTCGCTAGGAGATCTTTACAAGGATACATATTATAATGGATGGAAGTACAATAATACAGGTTCAGGCACCGCAGCATACTTCTATCCAAATGCAGACAATAATGCCGATCCGCCCGGAAAGTATCAGCGCATGTCGACCATGCAGGCGAGGAACTACATTCAGTCCTTCGGAACACCGCAAGGCATTCCTGTTTCGTGGGACGGTGTCACTCTCGGAATCGCCCCATCCAATTCGGTCGATCTTCTTTCCGTCGGGCCTTTTCCTTCTCTGCCGCCGGATAGCAGCGTGCAGGTAGTCTTTGCCGTCGTTTGCGCAAAAAAAAGCGGCAACGCGATCCCCAGAGAAGACTATCATAACGCAACCCTCCGGAAGGCTCTGTATTCCAACGCAACGTGGGCGCAGCAGGCGTACAACGGTAATGATCTGAACGGGAACAATGCTATTGATCCGGGAGAGGACATTTTCGGCGATGGAAAGGTTCACCGCTACGTGCTTCCCCAGCCTCCGCGCCAACCTCGTGTTCATGCCGATGTTGAGAACCAGCAGGCGATCATCTATTGGGACAGAACTCAGGCAGAGGAGAGTTTCAACCCCATAAGCAGAAAATTTGATTTTGAGGGATATAGAATTTACCGTTCTGCCGCCGGAGCCGATATCAAGGACCCGACAAATTTTATTCTCTCGATGGAACTAGTCGGCGACTACGACCGTGCTGATGATGCCGTCGGCTACAACACCGGCTTTACGGCTGTCAAGCTCGCCTCTCCCAAAATGTTTCCAGGAGATACTGTACAATACTGGTACCGTTTTCCACCGAGATCAGACAACATCACTAGCTTGAACGGCTGGCAATATCTGTACGGAGTTTCGGCATACAACCAGGGGGACTCGGCGAATCAGTTGCCAAGTTTGGAAAGCGCTAAGGTCATCGTCCGTGTCGTACCGGGAACACCTCCCACCTCGGACAAATCCGTCGAAATCGGTGTTTATCCAAATCCATACTATGCAGGCGCTGCTTGGGATAAAACGGGGGAGCGAGATCGAAAAATATACTTTTACAATCTGCCGGCCCGCTCAGTCATAAAGGTCTATACCTTGAGCGGCGACCTTGTAACAGAGATTGATCACGACGCAGCGACGTACAATGGATCTGGAATAAAGTGGTTTGATGATTATTCAGGTTTAGGTATTCCGGCACATTTTGCCGGAGGAGAGCACGCGTGGGATTTGATTTCCAAGTATGACCAGGCGATAGCGACTGGCCTGTATCTATTCACCGTGAAGGATTTGTCCACCGGCAACATCAAGCGTGGTAAATTTGTCGTGATAAAATGAGCGCAGCTATCCGAACGTTTAAGACCTTCGGACGGCTAATGCTGAAAGAAATTAATTTCATCCATTTATTTAATATTTCTTTTTGGAAGGAGAAAAGGTGTTATGAAGAAAACTCTACTTATTGCTGTAATGGCTGCGCTGTGCATCGCCGCTGCTTTCAGCGGTACTCATAAAGGGACAAGGAAGCCGGTTCATCATCTATCGGCACAACGAATTGCAGATTACCCGACGTTAACCATACATGACATCCAGTATGTATCTTCCGATTCGTTGAAGCTCGCCGACTCTTTGGGGTACAACACCGGCGCTCATTGGACTTCGCAAGTGTCACACTATATGGGTGACACGGTTAACATCGTGGCACTCGTAACGGTGCCGTGGGGAGTCATCAGCTATACCGCCGGAGGGTTAACATTCGCTGTCGTCGACACGGATGCGGCGGCTCTCGCCGGTGCGCCGTGGACCGGAATGCTTGTTCGCTATCCGACTATCAACGGCGGTGTTATCCCGGACACTGATAATTTTTCTGCGGACGGATTCTATGGTGTTGAGCAAGGAGACATCATCGAAATGCAGGGCATTATCCAGGAGTTTCCTTCAAATCAGATGAACAGTCTTACACAGTTCGCCCCGATCGTCGGAACGGGGGTCAACATCATTTCATCCGGCAACCCTTTGCCGCCTCCCGTGCATCTTAATATTACAGATTTCAACATCGGTTCAAACCCCGGCGGCCAAATTATGTTTTCAACCGGTGAGCAATGGGAAGCGCAATATGTTTATTTTACAAATGTGAGTGTTGTTGCGAACGTCAATACAAGCCGCGGAACATTTATGTTTACGGACGCTTCGGGAAATCAGCTTTCCGACTACGACTGGTCGTATCATTTTACCAAGAGCCCGAGCGCACAGCAGCAGCCAACCTTTCCCGCAGATACATCCTACAAAGTTCCTCCGGCGCAAGCTTACCTGGACACAATCCGGGGCTATGTGTCGACCTCCTCGGGCGGAGAATCGGCGCGCGGTTACCGAATCTGTCCGATGTTTCCAGGAGACATCGTCTATGGGGCGACTCCCCCCGGGCTCTCTACAGAGCGGCGTTATCCGGTTGTTGTGACCAAGGACAGTACACCTCTTATTACCATAAAAGCGTACCAATCGAAGAACCCAGTGGTGACAACGTACCCCGTTGACACAGTAGTATTGTACTACAGCACAGATAACGGCAGTTGGCAAGGGATCGGGATGACTGCGCAGCACGCGTCGGTCGATTCTATGTACCAAGTACGTATCCCAATTCAACCGGCGGGAACTGTTGTCCGCTATTTTATTAAGGCGACCGACACGAACAACGGTTCTTCCATTCTCGCGAATAGCGGTGGTCTGACGCAATACGACTCTACCAAAGGGTTTTTCTTCTACAAGGTGCTGGACAGATCCACCCAACCCTTATTGTCTATCCATGACATTCAATACACTCCGTATAAGAATGGCCGCAGCCCGTATGTCGGGGCCATCGACTCGACCAGCGGCATCGTCACTGCAGACACCGCAAGTTTGCTTTTATCCCCATTATCCCCGGGAGGAACGAACGTATGGTATATTCAAAGTTCGAATCAGCCTTTCAGCGGATTGTGGGTGACCGGACCGGATTCGCTGCTTGAGCCGATCGCGAACGGCGATAGCGTGGTGGTGGCGGGCGAAGTAACTGAAGCTTTCGATGTTACACAATTCGAGCTTGTGACTTCGGTTCGCATAGTCTCTCATCGCAATCCATTGCCTGCACCCGTTAAACTGCTGACTTCGAGGTTCGGTCCGGCAGTGAGTAACGGGAATGTGGGTGCCGAGCCGTATGAAGGGATGTTGGTCGAGTTTGACTCGTTGACCGTGCAGAGCATCAACCCAATTTATGTTGACCCCACGGAGTTTGAAGTTTCAAACAGTCCGGCCCCAATCCTCGTCCGGAGAGATGGCAGGAACACGTATTCGAACGTCGTTGCGGATACTTCCTCCGGAGACTTAATCTTGAGACATGGAACGTACATTGCAAAACTCATCGGCATTATCTACTACAACAACAACAACTACATGGTCGTACCGAGGACGAACGCTGATTATACTGGAGTCGTGACGACTCGTGTCGCGGATAATCAATTGACGGTTCCCGTGCATTATGCCCTCGAACAAAATTATCCGAATCCTTTTAACCCGTCAACGACGATCCGCTATTCAGTCCCTGCGGCTGGAAGAGTTTCATTGAAAGTGTACAATGTCTTAGGCCAGGAAGTTGCATCGCTTGTCAATACACAGAAATCGGCGGGCACCTATAACGTAACATTTGATGCATCGAGGCTTTCGACAGGAGTGTATTTTTACAGAATCACGTCGGGTAGTTTTGTTCAGACAAAGAAAATGCTTCTTCTGAAATAAGTGGCGCGAAGTACGCTCGCACCGTTGTAGCTGGAAGGCATCTCAATAATGGTCTCGATGTAGAATGCTCTTGTAAATGTCATGCACTCTCCCGCTCGAAGAGCGGGAGAGTGCATCGAAGGACGATGTGACATTTTTTTGAGATAGCTTCTAGAAGCCATCTCAAAAATGGTTTCGATGAGGATTGCATTTGTCAATGTCATGCTGAGCGCAGCGAAGCATCCACGACACTGAAGCCTCGTAGATTCACAATGCATGATTGTCATGGATTCTTCACTTCGCTTCGCTCCGTTCAGAATGACATTTATTGGAGTTTTTGAAATAGGTTCTAGTTGATACACAATGTTTACCGGTGCATGATATCATCGTACCGGATCTGGCGGACGAAATAAAAATAATGCGACAGTATCTTTTCCACATCATAGTTTTTTCGGCGTGCGTTCTTTCGTTCGGCAGTTGTACGAAGCAATTTACTGACGAACCGAAGGCGAATCTTCAGCCCTCGACGCGGCTCTGGTTAACTCCGGATTCGACGCTGCTGGAGACCACATCGCGCCAGCATCTCTATTGGTACGGGGAAGATCCGGACGGTATGGTCGAAGGTTATCTTCTCGCTGTTGGGAATTTCAAACCGGCTCCGACAAAAATTCTTTCTCCGGATACCATGACATATGCGTGGGTTACGACAACGGACACTCTTATTGCGCTCCCGCTGCGGGCGATCCGCGACAGCTTCACGGTGGTTGTTCGGGCGGTTGACAACACGTTTAAACAGGGGGCGATGTTGCAAAAGGGGGCAGTGATAAGGATGATGCCACAGCCATACTGGGATAAGAACACAAACGGCGTATATGATGCCGGCGATGTAGCATTAAGCAACCTGCAGGCCGCGGCAGATCCCAAGGGAGCGTTTCTTCTATTTCCCATTCGCAACACTCCGCCGACGGTTCAATTTGCCGCCAACTTTGTCGATTCCTCTACGATACAGCAGCCGGAGACTACCTATACTGTTGCAACTTTTTCCTGGGTCGGACATGATGCCGATGGAGACAATACAATTGTATCGTACCGAATTGCATTGAACGATACGACATTACCTTCGAGTTGGCAGACCCTTACCGGCAAGTCGACGCTTGTGACCCTGTCAGTGCCACGCTCTGTGAGCGATCTTGCCCCCGACAACGGCACAGTCGCTGCAAATGTTTACACGGGAGTGTTTCCGGGGCTTCAGTTTCAAACGACTATTTCCGGATTGAAGCTGAATGCGCAGAATATTCTTTACCTGCAAGCGAAAGATGTTGCGGGAGAATATAGCAAGGCTGTGCGGATGCCATCATCGGCGACAACCGGGAGATGGTTTGTGAAAAAGCCGAAAGGGAGAATGTTGGTCGTTAAAGATGATAATCAATCCAGAGATACTACAGCGCTCCCATTGTACCATAAAACTTTTTCCGACCCCAGCATTGCCGGAGGCGCGTTTGGGAATTTTGATATCCTCGATGTCGGCTTTGGCTTGAATAGCACGGACAAACAAACCCAAATTGCGAATCAGAAGTACGGAAATTTTGTTCCGGCGAATCTTAATCCAGCCTTTATTCTTACTCTTCAATTGTACGATCTTGTGTACTGGTACAGTGACTTGTACCCGAGCTATGGACCGGCACAGATCGGATTATTTAATTATACGCAACGCGGCGGGAAAGTTATTTTTTCGACCACTTTCCCGGAAAACATTTCGTTTCCGAATGTGAGTGCGCTGAACGATTTTGCTCCTATCGACAGTGTGACGACAGACCCGAGCTCGACTTCAACGGCGCCTACGAACGCAGACGACCGCCTGCCGGTGGGATCGACTCTCCTTCCGTTTGATTCGACAAGCGGGTACCCGGCACTGACGTTTGGACCTCGTCCCGGCCCTGGAGTGCAGTTCTTTAATTTTAGTTGGCGCCGCATCTATAAACGCATTGATGCCCGGTACATTTATCAGATCGACTCGGTGTATTCCGACAATTCTACGAATCCTCCGCAGCTTAAGAATGAACGCTTTGTCGGGACTCCGGAGATAGCCGTCATCGATAATAATAAAACATTTGTTCTCGTCGCGCTTCCCATGCATTTGCTTAACGGAAATACAGCCTCCCTTACGGCGTTCTTCCGCAAGGTCATCGTTGATGAATTTGGATTGCATTAATGTCAGCAACCGCGAAACATACGCGAAGCATTTTTGACAAGGCTCACTGCGGTCATCCCGGCCGTTTGCGGAACTGGATTCTTTTCTCTCTTCTTGCCGTTGCTGCGTCTACTCTCCATGTCAGTGCACAATCCACGGGTTCAGTGTCTGGCAAGATCATTGACTCGAAAACTGGAGAAGGGCTTCCGAGTGTCAACGTGCTTGTGAAAGGAACATACTACGGCTCGTCGAGCGATGTTGACGGTAAATTTACGATCGACAAAGTGAACCCGGGCGTATACAACATATCGATCACCCTGCTCGGCTATAAAGCTGTCGAATACACCGGCATAAAAGTTGAAGCGGCAAAAACCGTTCAACTCAACGTTAAGCTCGAGGAGACCGAATTAACGCTCGGTAAGGAAGTCGTTATCATCGGTGAAAAACCTCTATTTGATATAGAGCAAACCGCAAGCTCCCGAACTGTAAACAGTGAAGACATTAAAGTGACAGCCGTCCAGTCGGTTCAGGACATTGTGGGACTTCAAACCGGGGTCGTCCAAAGCGACAACCAGATTCACATTCGCGGCAGCAGGGGATATGAAAACGCGTATCTGGTTGACGGCGTTCCCGTTCAGGATATTCTGGGCGGTACAGGGTTTGGTCTTCAGCTAAGTCCTGACGCAATTCAGGAAATGGAAGTGATCACCGGCGGATACAGCGCCGAATACGGTCAGGCAACCTCGGGAGTTGTCAGCATTACGACGAAAGAAGGTTCCACAACATACCACGGCGGCATATCGTACAAGACGGATCGAATCTGGGGAAACTCACGGGCGAATTTCAACACTGATATTCTGAGTTCTACTTTCGGTGGACCCGTGCCGTTCGCGAGTGCGGTGCTGCCGGGTGATCTGAGTTTCTTCGCCTCGTTTAACGGGAATATTACCGACGGATACACCCGATGGGTGCAAGTCATAGGTAGCAACGGATTTCCCGTAGGATACCAGGCAGTGGCTCCCCACGACCTTCAATCATCGATCTTCTATGGCAACAAGTTTGCCCCGCGAGAGGCAAACGACTATTCATGGACGGGAAAGATGACATGGAAACCTGAGGCAACGGAGAAACTTTCGTACATGTACAACCAGTCCGTTACCATCGACCAGAACTCGTCCACTATTCAGACTGCGCTGGAGTTTCAAGAGCCATCTCCAGGATACCAGTACGCCTTCAAGAATATTTTAGACAGCGCAAATACTTTCACGCAAATCAATATCCAGCAAACGCTGTCGTGGACACACACCCTGAATCAAAAAGCTTTCTACGAAATTCGTCTGAGCCGCTATACCGCTCATGTTCGAGGTGATGCCAACGGAAGAGATTATAAGCAGTACAACCAACCCCGAGATATCGTAACATACCCAATCCAGTACTACAATCTTGGGAAGGACACGGTAGGCGTTATTCCGGGCGACGGCTTCTACGACACCGGCGGTCCTTTCGAATGGCGCGATCATTATATAAACGATTACAGCGCAAAGATAGATTTCACGAATCATTTTAACGAAAAAAACAAATTCAAAACGGGAATTGAAACTCATTTCCAGAATCTTCAAATGATTGACATCACCGACCCGTGGATTAAGCCGCTCGGGCTGAACAATGATATCTACAACGTAAGCCCTGCGTCGGGCGACGTGTACGCACAGGACAATATCACCATCCATGGTATGATTTTGAACTTCGGGTTGCGGTTTGATTATTGGTTCCCGGGAAAGTATGTCGACGACGCCGTGAACAACCCCAACGTTCCTCTTGCATCGGACGCTATCCGGCAGCAGTACAAAGAGAATACATTCTCATTTTTCGGGAGACGGTGGAAAGGGCGCATCAGTCCCCGGCTGGGGATTTCTCATCCGGTGTCGGATAACCAGACGCTTTTTTTCTCTTACGGCCATTTTTCAAAGCTCCCGCAGCCGACCTACGTTTACTCGAAACTTACCTCGAGCAGCGCCCAATCGACCGAACAGACGATCGGGAATCCGAATCTGAATCCGGAAACAACAGTCGCCTATGAACTGGGGATTCGTAACCAGATTACCGAGGACGATGTCTTAACAGTGACCGCATACTACAAGGACATCTTTGACTATATCACTGCGCGGACTGTCCAGGCAACGAGCGTTCGTTTTTCGAGCGGTACGTACACAACATACATCAATTCGGATTATGCAAGGACAAGGGGGCTCGAAATAGAGTATGATAAGCGGATTACGAATAATTTTAGTTCTACATTATCGGGATCGTATTCTATTGCGACCGGAAAAAGCTCTGCCTCGAATCAAGCATTGTATGATCTCGTAACGAGCGGTGTTGAAACTACGATCAAAGAAACGTACATGCCGTGGGATCGCCCGGTGCAGGCATCTCTCAATCTCAACTATAAGGTCCCCAAGAACGAGCCCCTCTTCGGGTTTGCTCCAGGGGTGCTGGATGATTATTCCATATTCATACGGTTATTTTATGAGTCGGGGAAACGCTATACTCCCTTGCTGCCTGCCGGTTATGACAATACCGGTCGCCAACTGTACATCACCGATTACAACAATATCGATGGCGGCGTAGGCCAGAATTGGTTCTACATCAATCTCAATTTGGACAAGAACATGGAATTCGGAGGGATGAAAATCACACTCAGTTTCGAAGTAGAGAATCTCTTGAACAACAATAATTCTCAAATTATCAACGCAGTAACAGGCCGTGCGTACGAATACGGGGATAACACGACGGGAAACGATCCCCGATATCCTCAGTTGCAGGGGACAATATCGCCGTATCCTTATGATCCGTCGCGATATCTTGCGCCCCGAACGGCGAAGATCGGACTTGGAATCCAGTTCTAGCAGGCGCTCATGCTCACAGAAGAGGAAGAAAACGATACATTCTCAGATTCGAAAATATTTTTGTAAAGCAGGGACACTTCTTGTCCTTCTGGTATTGACATCGGATTCAGCGGCTGCTCAACTCGTACCGAATTTGGGCGGGCAACGAGTTGGCATATCTGCATATCAATTTTTGAAGATCGGAGCGGATTCCCGCGGATCCTCCATGGGGGAAGCGTACGTTGCCGTTGTCAATGATGTTTCGGCGTTATTCTGGAACCCAGCCGCGTTAGTCAACTCCGAATCAAACCCTTCCATCGTTCGGGATACTGCCTCAATCGGAGACCGGATAGCCTACGATGGTCAGGCAATATTTTCCCACACCGATTGGCTCGTTGGTGTGCAGCACGAATTTTTTGGAGCGAGCTATTTCCTCTCGAGCAACGATGCGATCGGAATCGCCGCGACATCACTCCATACCGACCCGATGAGCGTAACCACCGAAACACAGCCGACGGGGACGGGAAATTATTTCACCTACAGCGATGTCGCGGTTGCAGGGACATACTCACGAAGAATGACGGATCAATTCAGTTTTGGCGCAACCGTCCGATACGTACGCGAGACTATCGACGTGCTTCATATGGACGGGATACTCGTTGATCTCGGCACGTTTTATTATTTGGGTCTCGGCACGTCGCGGTTTGCCGTCGTCGTTTCTAATTTCGGGGCAAATGTTCATCCGTCGGGGGTGGTCACGAGAGAGGACGGAACGACTGTGAACAATTTTCAATCGTTCTCCCCGCCAACGATGTTTCGCCTTGGATACGCCGTTGAGCCGTGGCTCGACGCCCAGAACAGGCTGACGGTTTCCATCCAGCTTAACCATCCGAACGACAACGCAGAGAATATCTGTGTCGGAGCGGAGTACGCGTACGACAGAATGTTTTTCATCCGCGTAGGTGTGAAGAGAACCGTAGGCGAATCGCTCCTCGAAGCTTCGACATCGTCAGCCGGGGATTTCGCTGCGGGTGCGGGAGTGCTGATCCCGCTGGGAATTACGACTGCTTCCCTCGACTATTCATTTGCAAACTACAATGATCTGGGCGCGGTTAATCGAATAACCGTCGCCGTCACTTATTGACACTATGATGAGATTCATTCTTCCGGCTTTAACATCGATTATGTTCGCAGCGCTCGTCGGGTGCCAATCGCCGTACGATATCGACAACCTGCCGCAAACAACTAATTACCATTTTTCCAGCGACACTTCGTACATTCAAACAGACGTGTGGACGGGATTCAATAGACCGAACGGAATTCTTTACGGAAGAGATCAGCTTTTTTATGTGCTCGATACGTACAACAACCGGATTGTCATGTTGAATCAGGCTGGGATCGAATTGAGTGAACTCGGTATACTACAGCCTCTCGCTGCAGCCCAAGACACACGGCTCGATTTGATTGTTGCCGCGGCGGCTATCGATCCCGTCATCAAAGATACGATTGCGATTATAGTCCGCGTTAAACTTGCTGCGGCGTTAGGAGTCCTTTCTCTGGCAGAAGTTGATACTGTTTGGAGAGAAAGCGGCCGTCCTCAAAGAAGGTTTGTCGGAGTCGGTATTATTCCGAACGATGAATATCTTGTTGCACGCGATGGGCCGGATAACAGCAGTCCCGTTGACCCCGATGCCCGCATACTTTTGTTCCAGTATGTTCATGAAAATCAGATCGCGCGGAGAGACTCTTTTATCACGCCGCTGGGCGACCTTCAGACGGGCATTGGAGGTTCGATCACGTCGCTGAATCATCCGACCGGCCTGGCAACATTTCCCGGCAAGTCCGACTTCGTTGTCATTCAGAAATCCACCGGAGTGCAGTATACCGCGTTGTGGATGGTGTATTCAAAGAGCGTCAATTTCGAAGGATGGCTCCCCAAGTTTGATCCCGCAGCTGGTCAAGCGGGCATCGATTTCATCCTACCGAATCGATTTTTGGATCCGGAAGGCGTTGCAATCGATCCGTTCCGGGCCGATGTATTTATTGTTGACGCACAACAGGATAGCGTTGCTCGATTTAATTCGAGAGGATTTTTCCAGAGCTCATCGTTTGGCGCCCGTTCTCCGCAAATCACTCTGACACATCCGCACGGCATTGCCGTTGCGCAAAGTGTCCTCTATGTCTGCGATACAGACAGGAATCGAATTGTCATCTACAGTCTATCGACCAGCTTTTGAGTCCTTCACATCCCCCTGTCCATTTTTGTTGAGTCGGTGCCGTTCCATCTCGAAGAGATTCTCAATCGCCGCGTAATAGTTTCCCCCCATTCTTGCAATCGGTCTAAGTTTATTTTGGTCGACTGTGCCTCTTGAATACAACGAGTCCTCTATATGGAATTGCACCACTTCTCCGATAATAAGATCCACAGGCTCGATTCCAACCTCAACGTGCCGGTGCAGCACACACTCCAGGTTGACCGGGGATTCTGCAATTCTCGGTGTGCTGATGATCGTGCTTGGCGCTAGCGTAAGATTGCTTTGTTCAATCTCTGAAATTTCCGGCGGAAAATCTGCCGACGAAATGTTCATCGATTGGAGAAAGGTTTCAGTAACGATGTTTACGACAAATTCCTTAACGCGCAAAATATTTTCCGCCGTGTGTTTCCTTGCCCCGTTCTTTCGCCCCGATGAAAACAGAACAAGAGGAGGAGCGGAAGCGATTGCATTGAAAAAACTGTACGGGGCGGCGTTCACACCGCTGTGTGTGTTCATCGAGGTGATGAACGCAATCGGGCGTGGTACGACCGCGCTGACAAGAAGGTTGTATGCCTCTCTGGATGACAGTTTTTTCGGGTCAATGACCATAAGCATTTTCCTTTAAGAGTGAGACGATTGTGCCTGCTCTGCCCGCAGCGGGGCGGTACTGACGCCCCTCAGTGAGGTGACGTATGTTTGGGGGTTGTTTCATTGGCAACAACAAGATAAAAAAATAGTTGTGAGATTAAAAGAGGAAGTTTTTGTATATTCTGACAGACGTTATGATTTGCAATATCCTCTTCATCGATCGAACAGCAATGTTTTTTCTTACCTTCTATCATCAACCTATTTCCTTACCTAAATCACGACCACAGTTACCTCTATGAATAGTCTATTATGAAGACCGCATATACACTCAACCATGTTCCGGAAATTTCGTCCGTGCAGGATATGATTCTCAAATCGGCTGCAAAGTACGGCGACAAGACCGCTCTTGAAGACCTCAAAGAAACGCCGATTTCTAAGGTAACGTACCGCTCGCTTCTTAAGAACATACTGAAGTTTGGCGTCGCTCTTAAGAATCTCGGTATAAAAGAACGGAGCCACATTGCCGTCATTGGGGAAAACCGCGTCCAATGGGGCATCGCATACCTTTCCGCGATGTGTTTCAATTACGTTGTCGTCCCCATCGATAGAAATTTACCGATCAACGAAGTTTTGAACATTATTCACGAGGCGGATGTTGTTGCGATAATCTTTTCTGATACGTTCGATTCAGTATTCCGTGAACGGAAGGCTTCGCTGAAAAAGCTAAAGCATTATATTGGAATGGACTTACCCGCTGCAAAAGACGGGTTTTGTTCGATGAGACAGCTTATCGAGGCAAGCCCGGGTTGCAGCGTAGAAGATCTGCCGAAGATCGGCCTGGAAGACGAAGCGGAAATCATCTTTACATCCGGGTCATTGGGCAGAGCCAAAGGAGTGATGCTGAGTCAGAAGAACATCGCCTCGAACCTTGTCGCGATGGTGGAAATGTTTTTCATCTACCCGGAAGATAGGTTTCTCTCAGTGCTTCCGATGCATCACACGTACGAATGCACGTGCGGCTTTCTTTGTCCCCTCTACGCCGGCGCATCGGCTCACTACGCCCGTTCGTTAAAGACTGTCGTCGAGGACCTGCAGGCCGTGCAGGCGACGATGCTCCTCGGCGTTCCGCTCCTGTTCGACAAAATGTTTAAACGGATTTACCGGACCATCCACGAAAAAAAAATCACATCGATTCTCATTGGCCCTCTCATCAAGGTCAGCGATTTTGCCGAACGGGTTGGGTGGCGCTCCTTCAAGAAAATTGTTTTTAAAGAGATTCATCGCCGGTTCGGCGGATCGATACGATGTTTTGTAGCAGGAGGGGCTGCTCAGGATCCGGTTGTTGCAAAAGGATTGCGCGAATTCGGATTTAATTTTGTTCAGGGATACGGGCTTACCGAAGCTTCTCCGTTGCTTGCCTTGAACCGGCTCGATCTGTTTAAAGACGATGCTGCCGGCTTGCCGCTTGCGTCCGTCGAATTGATGATTCATCAGCCGGATGGTGACGGAGTCGGTGAAGTGTGGGCAAAAGGCGCGAACGTGATGGTTGGCTACTACAAGAATGAATCGGCGACGAAGGATGCGTTTGAAGATGGCTGGTTCAAGACGGGGGATCTGGGGCGGATTGACGAAGAGGGATTTCTCCATATTTGCGGCAGAAAAAAGAATGTCATCATCTCGAAAAACGGGAAAAATGTTTTTCCTGAAGAGGTTGAAGACGTTCTTAACCGCAGTCCGTTTGTACTGGAATCTTATGTCTACGGGGAAGAAGATGCAAAACAGAATGAAATTATTGCAGCGCAGGTAGTTGTGGATGCCGAAGCCTTTATCGAGCTTTCAGAATTGAAGGGTGTGAAGATTACACCCGAGATGATTCATGAAGTCATTGCGAATGAAATCAGAAAAACAAATACGGAATTGCCGACCTATAAGCAAATAAAAACATTTAAAATCCGCGACCAGGAATTTGAGAAGACCACCACGCAAAAAATAAAACGGTATCTCGTAGGAAAAAATTAAGAGGATCTTAGAAGAGCAAGGCGATAGCGAGAGATGGCGGCAAGCAGGTTAGAAATAAGAGGCAATTCCTGGTTTCTGACGGCAATTGCATTTGTCCACAACGTCATTCTCGCTGCGAAAGCAATGACTAAGAGACGGCTTCTAGTTTAATTTCAGGCTCATTGTGATGCCTGCTCCCCCCGGAAGAAGCGTCGGCCGAACCGTCAAAGCGTGAGAGTCTTCTTTTCCGAAATTCGCAACGTCGTAACCCTCCGGATGGGCCGCAATCATTCCAAACGTGTAGCCAAGCATCAGGCCGAGCGGGTAATCGCTGTACCAATGAATCCCAATATTCACCATCGTTACACCGATCGCTCCTACAATTGCGTAACCGACAGGACGAATCCATGGTATCTGCGGATAGTTTTCCGCGATGACCACGACCGTAGAAATTGACGTGCAAAGATGACCTGTCGGAAATGCGTCATAGTGAGGAACTCTTTTAGCATAGTCAAATTGATTTGGGAAAAATCGCCAAACACCACCGGGGGCTGTCGCAACAAATGGACTTTCTCTTCCCGTAACATGCTTAATCAGCTGTACGACCATTCCTCCTGAGAGAATGGCTTGGACTATTTCACTGCCGGTCCGCAATGACCGGTTATCGTCGAATGTCAGCCCGTAAAGGAGGTAAGCGCTGGCAAGAGCTGCCTGAGCATCGCCCTGGCCGAAATCTGTGATGAAATTACTCACAGAACTTACCGTCGCAGATTCTTTTGTCCATCGCTTTTGAGTTTGCCATGTTTGGTTGTCGGTGGCAATGAGAATTCCGGTCATGACAGCAATTGCTGAATATTGCCCGATCTTGTCGCTGCGAAACGTGATATTATAATACTTCACCCAATCGCCCGGTACATTTGTGACCATCGAGTACCATAACGGCTTCCCATCGGGGTTTTGTGGAAATGGCTGGCGCGAGATTGATGTATCGGTTTTGGGGGATTGACTGTCGGAGCTATCAGCGGGATTGTTCGATGGTTGGCTGGCCAATGAAATCGAAACCAGAATGGCCGAGAAGATAAGCACTACTGCAGTGAAAAAGAAGAATCTAAACCTGAATCCCTTTACTGTCAATCTGAAATAAACCGTCAATTTTTAACAATATTGTAAAACTGATTCTATAATCGCTGAACAAATGATACAAAAAAAGAAAATAGGAAACAATATGGTAGTGCCGTAGTTGAGTATTCTCATCCTTCTCTTCTTTCTCGGATAGAAAGTAACGCCATGAAGCTGAGGCATTGCCAACAATTTCAGATAGTATTAGAGTTTGGGTCACTGTCGGGCGGCTACGAATAAAAAAGGCGGCCAATGCGCCGCCTTTCATGTCGATGGTTTGATCCTTATACCGTCACGCGGGTCATTGTTTTTTTGAATTGATCCATTTGCATCCTCAGGTTTTGCAGATCGGGCATGTCTTCCGGATGTTGGATTCTCAATTGGATTCCTTCCGGCTGAAACCCTTCGAGATCCGGAACATTCTCAAAATGGAAATTGAAAGATGAGGGCGGATCATCCTTGTCTTCAATTTCGACTGTCAACGTCGTGTTCGATCCCTTCCGGAGAACTTCAACCTCGACCTTGTCTCCCTGTTCAATGTCTTCCAAAGCATCCGACAGGTCTCGCAATTCTTCGACCGAGTTCTTGTTGACCTTAGTAATCACATCGCCCGCTTTGAACCCCGCTTTTGCACCGGTGCTCTTCTTTTCAACTTTCTCGACAAGAAGGCCTCTTCCATGCGGGGCGCCAAAATATTCGCCGAGTTGTTCGTTCAATTCAGAGAGCTGAAGCCCCCATGTCTTTGTTGCTCCAAAGATCGCCATGCGGGGAGGCATGGGAGGGGCAAATGCGAAGCCCGAGCTGCGGCCGTTTCGCCGAAGTTTCCCTACTGAAATCGCCATAGGCTTTTTCTCGTTATTCCGCATTACAACAATTGTCGTCTTCATCCCCGGTTTCGATTTCTGGACGGCGTGCAGAAGGTCGTCGGCATCGTCGATCGCTTTGCCGTTGAACTCAACGATCACATCCCCCTCCTTTATTCCCGCTGAATCCGCTGGGCTGTCATCAATAACGTCGGTCACGTAGGCGCCTTCGTCGTCCTTCAGCCCTTTCTTCTTCGTGAGCTTCGACGTGATGTCCTGGATCGAAACGCCAAGCCATCCTCCTCGTTGATGGTCGTTGAAGCTCACGACCTGAACATTCCCTCGTTTCTCTCCGGCGTCAACTCGTGTGCTGTAGGCGAGGACAGCGCACATCACCAACGCAAGAGTGAGTATCGTTCTTTTCATGATACACTCCTTATGACATGTGAAATCAAAAAAATTATCTTTGGCCCATCGTTCAGAGTATATAGACGATGAAACCAAGTGTTTGTTCCCGCGCGGACATCTGAAGTATCATCTCGTTCCCAACGTCCCGTCGCTCACGAAGTAATGCCTTCGGCAGAAGTGATTCTCCAAAGGAGTCTGGTAAAGACATCCCGTCGGGACTTCGGACCTTCGTGATAGTGAATGACACCCGGTGAAACTCCGTTTCATCAAGTCCGGCTGCCTACCCAATCTCAACGACGAAGCAAAGGTTCTCGAGACTTATGTTCCTAAACGGAGTCGGGGATCGAAGTGGAAATCG
The DNA here is from genome assembly GCA_964642725.1 of uncultured Chitinophagaceae bacterium. Lineage (GTDB taxonomy): Bacteria > Bacteroidota > Ignavibacteria > UBA10030 > UBA8401 > JAGVPT01. Next base: position 28,882 of record CAZXQG010000003.1, on the reverse strand, counting down.
TCAAAAACGCAAAGGCCGGCGATATGCCGGCCTTTGTTGAATGCTTTGTTCCATTCTTTTTCTGTCAATCTCCGAAGCTGACACCCAGATCCCGTCCGGTTAAAATAGTATCGCAATCGAGCGGAACCGTTTTCATCCGGTGCGTTGCATCGGCAAGGGGGACGTATCGGACGGTTGGCGGGTCGAGCGCGACCATCACGCCCGATTTCCCTTCTTCTAATGCCCGGACCGCTGCGGCTCCGAAACGGAGGGAGATCAATCTGTCGAATGTCGTTGGAGATCCGCCGCGAAGCAAATGCCCAAGGACGACGACGCGCGTCTCTTTTCCAGCCAGTTCCTGAATCTGATGCGCGACAGTCTCACCGATTCCACCCAACCGTTCGGCGCGCCCCAGTTCCTTTCCGATGACTGAGGTATGGCCTCCAACCGGCTTAGCTCCCTCGGCGACGACGACGATTGAAAAATACCGATGCTCTCTGTCTCTATCTTTGACTTTGGCAGCAACCTTGGTGATATCGTACGGGATTTCGGGTATCAAGATGACGTCGGCTGTTCCAGAGACTCCGCTGTTCAGTGCAATCCAGCCGGCATACCGTCCCATGACTTCAACAACCATCACCCGTTGATGAGCTTGTGCCGTGGAATGGAGCCTGTCGATACATTCGGTTGCAAACGAAACTGCAGTATCGAACCCGAATGTGATGACCGTCTTGTCCAGGTCATTGTCAATTGTCTTCGGAACACCGATGACGCGCAGCCCCTTTTTTTCAAATTCACTGGCGATGGAAAGTGAGCCGTCGCCCCCTACCGCGATCAAAGCATCGATCTTGTTTTTCCTGAAGGCCCTCATAATTTCATCAGAGCGGTCTCTTTCAAACCATTTGCCGTCCTTTCCTTTCGTCGGGTAATTGAGGGGGTTCCCCTTATTCGTTGTCCCTAAGATGGTGCCGCCGAGATGCGTAATGCCCCGTACTCTTTCATGTGTCAGACGAATCAATCCTCCTTCGGGGTACCGCTCAGGGAGAAATAGCCCGTTGTAGCCGTCGCGGATGCCGTATACTTCCCAACCGCGTTTCTCCGCAGAAACTGCTACCGCACGAATAACGGCATTAAGGCCGGGTGCGTCGCCGCCGCCGGTGTTGATTGCAATCCGCTTGATTTTGTTCTTGCTCATGATGTTTTCTCCAGGGGAAAAGAAGTCCATGATAACTGCGGGTTCTGTGCGCCTTGTGATGTTTCAATCAGCCATGACCCGTGAGAATGTAAAAATACGTTTATGCAATTGCAACGGCAAAAAATTGAGCTCGTCAAACAGTATTGAATTTCTTTGGAGCATTGTTTACATTCTTCCACTATGTTTTGCGGTACAGCATTGGCAATCTTTCAATGCTTTTCATGATTTATCTTTTTTATCCCATAGAAAGCGCCTGGAATTGTAAATGAGAAAAACCCTGCCGATTGTTTTGATCGCCGCTTATTGTATGCTTGCCGCTTCATCCTGCGGCAAGAAGGGGGAGGAGCAAACACACACGAAAGTGATCGGGGTAACGCTGCTAACTCGAGGACACATGTTCTACAAGGATTTGGAAGAAGGACTTCGAACTGAAGCTGCCAAGGATAATTACGAGCTTGTAGTGACGGCGGCAGAATTCGATATCGGAAAGCAAATTGCACAAATTGAAGATTTCGTTGCACGAAGAGTTGATGCGATAATCGTGTGTCCCGTCGACTCGAAGGGCGTGGGCAGCGGCATTAAGAAAGCTAACGACGCGAACATCCCGGTGTTTACCGCCGATATAGCTGCCTTTGAAGGGAATGTCGTAAGCCATATTGCATCGGACAACGAGCTTGGCGGAAAACGTGCCGGAGAATACCTCGCAAATCTTCTCAACGGCAAAGGAAAAGTGGCAGTCATCGACCAACCGAATCTCACCTCGGTGCTCGACCGTGTTGCAGGATTCAAAAGTGCGATTGAAAGATTTCCCGATATTAAACTCGTGGCCGACGTGAACGGCGACGGAGTTCGTGACAGGTCGCTGGAGGCAGCCTCCGACATTCTTCAGGCTCACCCGGACTTGTCCGGAATATTTGGAATCAACGACGAGTCTGCTCTGGGCGCGCTTGATGCGGTGCAGGCATTCAAACGGATGAATGTAGTGATCGTCGGTTACGATGCTACGCCGCCTGCCGTTGACGCAATCCTGAAAGATTCCCCGCTGAAGGCCGACGTCATCCAATATCCGAAAAAAATCGGTGCGGCGACGATTTCCGCCATCAAAGATTATTTTTCAGGAGTCCCAGTTCAGAAGCGCTACGCAGTTGAAGTGGGCATTGTGGATAAAGAAGCTCTGCATAAGACAACCCCTCAGTAAATATGTCTGCACTCTTGAGGTTGAGCGGTATCTCCAAACAGTACCCTGGCGTACGGGCGTTGGACGACGTTTCGTTTGAATTGAGTGCAGGGGAAATCCATTGCCTCGTCGGCGAAAACGGGGCCGGCAAATCAACCCTCACAAAAATTCTTTCCGGAGCCCTTTCCAAAGACAGCGGAGAAATCATTATCAACGGAGAGAAGGCGGAAATTCACTCGCCGTCCGACGCATTGAAGTATGGCATCGGAATGATCTATCAGGATTTCAAACTCGTTCCGGAGTTGTCGGTCGCCGAAAACATATATCTCGGCAAGGAGCCGATGCAGAGCCGGCTTCCCATCATCGACTATGCGACAATGCACCAGCTCGCCCGGACTCAATTAGGACTGCTTGGGGAAATACTTGATACGACCGTGCCTGTACGCACCTTGAGCGTTGCTCAACAGCAAGTGGTTGAGATTGCAAAGGCGATCTCTGAAAAAGTCACGATTCTCGCGCTTGATGAGCCTTCGGCAGCGCTGACAGAAAGGGAACTTCTCAGTCTTTTTACGATTGTCCGCCGTCTGATTTCAGAAGGCGTCGGTGTCATATACATTTCTCATCGGTTGGAAGAAATTTTTGAAATCGGCGACCGAGTGACGGTGTTGCGCGACGGAAAGGTTGTGAAAACTTGTCCGGTGGTAGAAGCCGATAGAAAGAGCCTCATCCAATGGATGGTAGGGCGAGAGTTGGAAGATGAATTTCCGCACATCGGGCTGGTACCGGGCGAGGAACTCTTCCGGGCAGAGAAAATCAACGCAGGCATCCTTCGTTCAATAACTTTTTTATTACGCAGGGGAGAAATACTTGGCTTCGCAGGATTGGTGGGATCGGGCCGCACAGAACTTGCGCGGGTGTTGTTCGGCGCTGACGGGAAGGAGAGTGGTAAAATGTTTCTACACGGGATGGAGATTGCGCCCCGTTCTCCCCGCGAAGCGATTGACCTCGGTATTGGGCTGCTCACTGAAGACCGGAACCGGCTCGGGCTCATCCCGGAAATGAACGTCGTTGAAAACATCTCGCTATCCAGCCTCTCCGAGTTGCTGCGCGGTCCGTTTCTCGATACAAAAAAGGAATCGGAGAAAACTCAATTATTGATGGATCAACTTCGCATCAGAACGCCGCGCTCAACGGACACTGTCGAAAACCTCAGCGGAGGAAACAGGCAAAAAGTGATTCTTGCCAGATGGCTTTTTACAAACTCAAAAGTTTTGATTTTTGACGAACCAACATCTGGCATTGATGTCGGCGCAAAGTATGAAATTTACTCGCTGATCGGAAAACTTGCGCTTGAAGGGGTTGGCATCATTATGATCTCATCTGACCTTCCAGAGCTTCTGGGGGTGTGCAGCAGAATTATCGTCATGCATGAAGGATGTATAACGGGCGAGCTGTTGCGGGGAGAAGCGACGCAGGAAAAAATAATGGCGCTCGCGACGGAGGAAGTGAAAAGTGAAGACTGAAGAACGGTCAAAAGTCTTTTCTTCTCTGCCGGTTAAATTCGGCATTGGACTAACGCTGACCGCTGAAATCATTCTTTTCTCTCAACTTTCGCCGTATTTCTTTACTGCCGAAAATATTTTAAATGTCTCGCTGCAGCTTTCGATCACAGCTATCATTGCGGCAGGGATGACGTTCGTCATCCTGACGTCCGGAATTGATTTGTCCGTTGGTGCGTTGGTCGCCTTCACAGGGGTTGTTGCCGCAAGTGTTGCCAAATTGGCTCTTCCGGTTTTTGTCGCTCTTCCGTTGGCCGTTGCAGCTGGGTTGTTGATCGGGGCAGCTTCCGGGGTATTTGCAGGGATATGCGTTACACGGTATGCCATCACGCCGTTTATTGCTACACTGGCGTTAATGACCATCTTCCGCGGTGCGGCGTATATCTACACTGACGGAAGGCCGATTTGGGAATTGCCGCAGCAGTTCGGATTGCTTGCGGGAGGACGGGTATTCGGTCTCCCGATTCCAACGCTGATTATGCTTATTGTTTATGTCGTGGCATACATCATTTTAAAATGGACCCGATTTGGGCGTTACGTTTATGCTGTTGGCGGAAACAAAGAAGCGGCACGTCTCGCGGGCATCAACACGAATCGGATTCTGATCGGAGTGTATGTTGTGTGCGGAGTTCTGACTTCGTTGAGCGGAATCCTTCTCGCGTCGCGCGTAAATTCGGGCCAACCGAACGCAGGATTGATGTATGAACTGGACGTGATTGCTGCTGTTGTCGTGGGGGGGACAAGCCTCTCCGGAGGACGCGGCACGATCATCGGGACATTGCTTGGGGCAGTCCTTATCGGCGTATTGCGCAACGGATTAAATCTTCTCGACGTTAATTCCTACGTGCAGCAAGTGGTTGTTGGATTTGTCATTCTGATCACAGTGATGATTGATCAAGCGAGAAAGAAATAGAACTCGCAAGGGCATGAATGCCTTCTCAACCTCGAGCATGCTTCTTCGTTTCGGCCTTAAACGTTCGGCGTATGAGAGCTCAGTCGTTACCAGTGCGAGGTTTTGCGAAATCACTGTAGCAAAGGAGACTTTATGAAAAATCTTTTTTCTTTCATTGCGGCATTTTTTTTCCCATTGATTCTCGTGGCCCAGACCAACGTCGATAGAACCACAGCTGTCCTTGACTCCTTGGCGAGTGTATCGATAGATGATTGGAAAATGAGCCCCGACCTCAAGAACGGGGAGATTAAAGGAGATCCGACGCAAAGAGGGTTTGACGATTCGCAGTGGCAAACGTTGAAAATTGCTCAGCTTGTATATCCCGATTCGTGCTGGTTGCGGAAGGAAATCGTGCTTCCCGACCGCATCTTGGGGAAGAAAGTCGATGGAACGATCAAGTTTTTCGTATCGGTCGACGATTATGGCTACATGTGGATCAACGGAGCGGGCAAGGGTTATTTTCCGTGGGATGGAGCCTTCGTTCTGACGAACGATGCAAAACCCGGAGACAGGTTTCTTATTGCCATCCGAGCCATCAATACTGGCGGGCCGCTCAGACTTTTACGGGCAGACCTTGAAACGGCAAGCACTGATTCGATTCGGCGAATGATAAAAGATTTTTCGTTAAGCGTTCGCGTTGGCCAGGAGTTGTTAAGCGTTGACACAAAACAGTCAACGCCGTACGACAATAAAGTTCAGGATGTCGGGGTGGATAAATCCAAGATCGACAAGGGGGAAAAGAAAGAACTCAACGCATTGCTTCAGGAACAAGTGGCCCGCCTTGATCTCGACGCGCTTCGTCAGCCGATGATGGATAAATTCATCGCATCGCTGAACGATGTCCGCTTGCATTTGAGACCCGTCGCCGAATTCGCAAAGCGCTTCACGTTGTATTTCGACGCCAACGCTCATATCGACGCAGCATGGCTCTGGCGCGATAAGGAGACAATCGAAGTGTGCAAGAACACGTTTACCTCTGTTCTGAACATGATGGACTCAAGGCCCTATTTTTCTTACTCGCAAAGTGCGGCGGTGTATTACGATTGGATGGAAGAAAAGTATCCCGATGTATTTAAGAGGATTCAGCAACGCGTGAAAGAAGGGCGGTGGGAGGTCGTCGGCGGAATGTGGATCGAACCGGACTGCAATCTGCCGAGCGGCGAATCGTGGATGCATCATCTGCTCATCTCAAAAAAATATTTCCAAAAGGAACTCGGAGTTGATGTGAAAATCGGTTGGAATCCGGATTCGTTTGGCTACAATTGGAATATGCCGGAATTCTATCAGAACGCCGGCATCGACGCATTCATCACCCAAAAAATCGGGTGGAATGATACCAATATTTTTCCGTACCGCGTTTTTTGGTGGGAAGGGCCGGACGGCTCGCGCGTTCTTACCTATTTTCCGTTCGACTACGTGAACGAAATCTCCCAGCCTTTTCAGCTCGCGGACTGGATGCGGCAGTTTGAGGCGAACACCGGCTTCACAAAGATGATGGTCCTTTTCGGCGTGGGCGACCATGGCGGCGGTCCGACAAACGAAATGCTGGACCGGATCGAACGCCTGAAACATCTCGATATTTATCCCAATGTTGAATACTGTACGGCCGCTCAATATCTCGATTGGCTCAAGACACAAAATCCCGCAGAGATCGCGACGTGGAAGGACGAACTCTACCTCGAGTACCACCGGGGGACATACACAACCCAGGCAAAGATGAAAGAATATAATCGCCAGAATGAAACCTTGCTGACGAATGCTGAAAAATTTTCAACGCTTGCTACAATGTACGGAAGAACTTATGATCGTCAAATAATGGACGATGCATGGAAAAATCTTCTCTTTACTCAGTTCCACGATATCCTCCCGGGTTCGGGCATTCGCGAAAACTATTTAGACGCAACTGAACGCCATAAAGCGGCGGAAAAAAGCGGTACATTTGAACTAAGGAAATCGCTTGAAACGATTGTTTCGAATATCAATACCTCAAAAATAACAAAAGGGACGCCGGTGGTCGTGTTCAACCCGCTTTCATGGCAGAGGACCGATGTTGCGGCCTTGAAACTGCCGGAGGGAGATGCGAGTCAGTATTCAGTGTTCGAGACAAACGGCGGAGAGATTCCTTCGCAAATCGTTGATAAGGGATTATTGGAACGGGAATTAATCTTTGTCGCAGAAAATATTCCTTCTTTCGGTTATAGAACGTTCGAGCTGCGAAAGAAGGATTCGAACGCGGTCTCTGTGATTTCCGAGGATTCTTCCGCGATGATTCAGAACCAGTATTTCCGCGTTACTGTGGGCCGCGACTCCGGGTGGGTGGAAAGTATTGTTGATAAGAGGAGCGATAAGGAAATCTTAAGCGGCAACAGCAATAAACTGCAATTGCTTGAAGATAAACCGAAGGAATATGATGCATGGAATCTTGGCTTGACAGGGAAAGAGTATTCCTTAAAACTTCGACGGATAGAAGTCGTTGAGCGCGGTACGGTGCGCACGGTCCTCCGCGTTATGCACGATTGCCTCGGTCCGAGTTTCCGGCGCGATTATCCGACGCCTGATTTTCCGAGTTCGTTTTTCACTCAAGATATTATTCTTTACAACGGGATTGACCGGATTGATTTCAAGACCGATGTGGATTGGTGGGAAGAACACACCATGCTGAAAGTTGCATTTCCTCTTGTGGTGAGCGATACCGTTGCCACCTATGAGATTCCTTACGGTACGATCCAACGTTCGACGCAAATGCGCAACAAATGGGAGACAGCAAGGGTGGAGGTTCCGGCGGCACGCTGGGCGGACGTGTCAGAAAAGAATTTTGGCGTAAGTTTGTTGAATAGATCGAAGTACGGTTACGACATCAAAGGGACAACCATGCGGTTGTCGCTCCTTCGTTCTCCGTTATGGCCTGACCCGACTGCCGACCGCGGAAAGCACTCCATAGAGTACAGTTTGTTCCCGCACGCTGGGACATGGAAACAAGCGAATACAGAGGCAGCCGCCTACGATTTTAACAATCCTCTCATCGTCATGACAAGCGGAATTCACAAAGGGATGCTTGCATCGTCAGGCTCGTTCGTTCAACTCCGCCCGTCCAATCTTATCCTCACGGTCATAAAAAAAGCTGAGGACTCTGACGCGTGGATCGTCCAGTGGTATGAAACACAAGGAGAAGATTCGGAAGCAGCATTGTTGCTGCCGCAAGTCCCTAAAAGAATTGTGACTTCAAATTTTATGGAAGATAACGGAACTCCGGTTGCGTTTGACAAAACCACTGTGAAAATCAAAACGAAAAAGAATTCTATCGTCACCTTGAAAATTACATTTTAGCGGCGGTTCTAGAAATAAAGATTTTGTGTCCATTCCCTCGGCATCCCCTTCGTCGGAGATGCCCTTCCAAAGGAACGCTTTGGGTCGGCATGGGGGGAGAGTGGCGCCTGGACTATGAGTCGTTTGATCTAACAAAATTACTATCTCAACTTTGTTTTCTTTGGTTCCGTAAGCTGATATCTTCCCGCTAACCGCCAAGATCTTTTCTTCCTCTTTCTGATAACCCTCACCCTAAGTTCTTGAAATAAGAGCTGTTATAGACCGAGCAAAGCCAGACAAAGCCCTGAAAATGTCCTTCAGCTGTCAGTGATTGCATCCGTGTCACTGCTCAATAGCATCAAAAAAAGATTCAATTGGGGCTACATTTCGCTTTGTATCTGCCGATAATACTTTTAGAAGCTCACAAAGCTTTCCATACACATACGGGCAAGGAAGCCCACTTCAAAACACAACCATATTACAAGGAGGTAGTTATGGCATCCCGAATAAACACAAACATCGCTGCATTGAATGCTCTTAACGCATTGAATGCTGTGAACTCAGATCTGGCTGTTCATCAATTGCGTTTAGCATCTGGTAAGCGCATCAATTCCGCGGCCGACGATCCATCAGGCTACGTAATTTCCAGCAAGATGAACGGAACTCTCGTTGCATTGAACGCGGCGTCGGATAACGTCAGCTCTGCACAGAACATTTACAACGTTGCAGAAGGCGGTTACCAAACGATTTCCGACCTTATGACGCAGATTAAAGCGCAGCAAGCGTCGTTCAACAACGGTGGTCTTGGAACAGACGAACAGAACGCAATTGCGACGACGATTTCAGACCTTGCAAAAGAAATCGACGACACGGTTGCGCAGACTTTGTTCAACGGCAAAAGCCTGATCAACGGGTCTTTTGTCGCCGGTGTTTCTCAAAGCGGCGGAACTCTCAAGGCTGGTGTGGCCGCTACAGACAACACTGTTACTTCGATCGACGTTTCTGGTGCTCATGCATCGGATACGTACACACTGAGCGATCTGGGCGGCGGTGTTCTTAGTCTGAAACGCAGCAGCGACAATGCGACCGCTCAAGTAACTATGGGCCCGTCGACGGTAGGCGGAGCGCAATCGCTCGACTTCGCTACACTTGGCGTGACCATCAATGTGATGGGAACGGCAGCCGATACCGCTGCAAACGCGGCAACAGCTTTAGTAGCGGGAGGAACCACCATCACAACCGGTGCTGGCGCAACGCCGTCGTTCCAGGTTGGCGATACTGGTGCAAACTTCTCCATGGCGCTTAACGCTTCCGTTGGTTCAGCCGCTCTTCTTGGGACAGCAGCGGGTGCAATCAATGCCGGTAACGTTGCAGGATTAACTGTTGACACCGGTCTCACCACCGTTCTCAACGCGATCGGCAGCATCGGCGCTCAGCAGAACCGCCTCACATCGAAGCAGACGAATCTTTCAACCGCGATTACAAACATCACGGCTTCGCGCAGCCAAATCACGGATGCTGACATTGCTAAAGAGCAGATTGCGTCAGTGAAAGACCAAATTCTGCAACAGACTGCGACGGCGCAGTTGGCACAAGCCAATCAGTCACCGCAAGTCTTCTTGTCGTTGTTCAAGTAACAGCTCATGAACGAACAAGGGGCTTCGGTCTGAAGGCCGCGGCCCCTTTCGTTCTTTCTTTGATTGTGCAATAAGCAAAGAGAGCATTATTTTGAATAGGGCGGGATCAACGAGGAGACTATGGAAACTGCAACGCAACAAATTGTCGGCCGGTATGAACCGGAGGTCGCAGAGCTGACGCTTTCGGCTGAGCAAAAGGCGCTCGCAAGAGAAACAGGAAGCCGGGAAGCCATCACGCTCGCGGCGAACGCTTATAGAAGAGAACACCTGCTGAACTTGACGCCGGTGCAAGTGGTCAAAAAACTTTACGACACCGCGATCTTCTCTTTAAAGAATAAAGACTACGATCTTGCCCATAGAGCGATCTCGCAGCTCATCATAGGTTTGAATTTCGACTACGAGGAACTGGCAGGTGGGTTGTTAGGATTGTATATGTATATAAAAGAGTGTATCCGCAAAAACAATATCGCCGAAGCGACAGACTTGCTTGAGGAATTACGAGAGGCGTGGGCTCAGGCATTTAAGCTTTAGTTAACACCGAGGAAAATACAATGGCAACGGCAGTTACCCAGGTATCATCGCAAATTTTAACCGCGGTACAACAGTACCAAACGGACCTTCAAAACGAGCAGGTAACGCCTCTTCAGACTCAGCAAACGTCGTACAACGCCCGGCTTACTGCGCTTTCGAATTTAAAAACCAATCTGCAGGCATTGTATACCACAACCACCTCATTGGCAGTGACCAACAGTTCATCAACATTTTTGACATTAACAGCTTCAAGCTCTATGTCAAACATCGTCACTGCGACAGCTTCTGCGAGTGCTGCAATCGGGGATCATTCCGTACTTGTTACTCAGCTTGCAAAGACCGATGTAGCGTTGTCCGATCAGATCAGCAGCGCCGCGACCAGCATAGTCGCTGCAGAGGGAGCCGGGCTGAAAACCATCCAGGTGGGCAACCAGAGTGTTGATATCACCTTATCTGCCGGCGATTCCAACAGCACGGTGCTGACAAATATCGCGAACGCTATTAACGCCAAGAAAGGGAATGTCACGGCATCGGTTGTGTCCGACACTTCTTCAACAAGCAGACTTGTGTTTCAATCAACCCAGACAGGGTCCTCAAATGCTGTCACTCTTTCGGATACCACGGGCACGCTTCTTAGTAATATTGGCCTTTCTGCGGCGGCCGTTTCCGGCAGGACTGCTTTTACCTCGACGACCGGCGGGTTCATGAACCAAAACACCTCGCTCCTCGACGCTAAGTTTAAGCTCGACGGGATCGACATTACTCGATCCAGCAATAAGGTTACTGATGCCCTCCCCGGGGTTACGCTGGCGCTGTCCGGCGTTCAGAATCCAACCGATATACCGGCGACGATCAACGTGAGCGTCAATACGAACCAAGTGCAATCGAGTGTGCAGCAATTCATTAATAACTATAATGCAGTTCTTTCGTACCTCAAATCGGAAACATCGATCGATCCTACGACGCACACCCCACAGATATTTGCGGGGGACTCGACCTTCACTCTGCTTACGGTGAATCTCCAAAGTTTGATTTACGGGCAAGTCACAGGGGTGAAATCTGGCTTTCCACAGAATCTCTTCCAAATCGGGATTACAGCGGCCTCTGATGGCACCTTAAGCATCTCGGACAGTTCGAAATTCAATGCGGCTATGGCAGCCGATCCGACGCAGATATCGGGTCTCTTCAATTCATCGAACGGCATTGCGGTGCAAATGAATAACTTTTTGAAACCATTCGTTACAGCAACAACCGGTAGAATGGATACGATGAACAAAACCGTTACGAGTGAAGTGTCAAGCCTCAACGACAGGATTGATACAGTGAATAAGCGGATCGCAAGCGAAGTAACGGCGTATCAAAATGAGCTTGTTACGCTGCAGTCTGAGTATGAAAATGCACTTGCCCAACAGCAGGAAATGACAAATATATTAACTGGGAATCTGTACTCCAGCACATCTACAAGTTCAAGCTCCACATCAGTCGGTTATTAATAGTTATGACACAGGATAAAGCATGACAACAACACAGCCAGTCGGCGCTCCCGCAGGAGCAATGCCGCTGGACATATTCGATTCGGGTCAACAAGACGTTGCTCCCGGTAAAAAGAAGAGCCCTCTTTCGGACGAGGAAATGGCCGCAGCGGTACACGAGCTTAACGCTGCGATGAAGGTCGTCAACACAAATCTTGCGTTCTCGATCGACAATATTACAAAGCAAACGGTCGTCACCGTAACCGATGCGCAGACGCATGAAGTCATTCGTCAAATTCCTCCGGAAGATATGCTGAAGGTCTCCGACCGCATCGCCGAATTATTAGGAGTTCTGTTTGACCATGCAGGATAATGTGCAACGCTCCAATGGCCCGGCACCGGCGGACGGTCAGCCAGAGCCGATTTCATCTGGCGGTCGAGATGAGGATCTGTGCAGGCTGTTTCAATCGCTTTTCGAATTAACGCGCGCTGCCAGCGAACGCATTTCGGCGGGAGACTTCTCCTGTTTACAGGAGCACCTCCGACAGCGGGGACGCATACTCGACCGCGTGAATGTTCTGACGGCCAGCAATGGATCATCTCTGCCGGCGATGCAAGAACAGCTGAAAGGTCAGCTGGCAGCGATGCTGCAGTCGGCACAGCAAGAAAATATCCGTATATTACAAACGATACACGAACGAAAGAAGAACGTGCTGAGTAAGATTATCGAGGTTCAAAACAGGCGGCACGTTTTCGACTATCACCGTTAGGAGGATGTTATGGGTATCAGTGAAGTCACGGGCAGCGGCGCTCCTGTTCAGCCATCAATGTCAAAGAAAGTAAAGGACGAACAAGAAGCCAAAGCATCATCGAAGGACAAGGTCAATGTTTCGGAAGAAGCGCGGTCGCTCTACGAGAATGATAAGACAAACAAGCTGAAAGAAATCGGAAAGAAGATCGACGAAGGCTTCTACTCACAGCGCGAGGTCATTGAAAAAGTGGCCGACGCAATGTTGAAGGATATCAAGAAGCAAGTGTCTCAATAAACTTATGGGAATAGTGTTCATGTCAGGAGTCGAAGCACTGCTCACGAAGGCGCTCGAGCTGTGCACATATATCAACACGATCAGCGCATCGGTTGAAAAAAAAGCGAAAGAGAAGCCAAGGCTCATTCTCTCATTTGACCTCTATTGTCTTTTGCTCGAATACACGGTCTACCTGAAGAGCCTCGGCGAAACAAGCCCGGACAGCGTTGAAGAATTAATTTTGTGCGACGATCTGTTGTTTGAAACGCCTGATTGCCAACTCGAAGTGCGCGTTGACTTCTTTCTCCCCCCGAATACCGTTACCGTCCGCTAACGTCTTATTCCGTTTCATCTTTCTGCTTCCTTCGAATCCGGCCTAACTGATTATTCTCAGCTCCGACCTTCCCTCTTCTTCTTTCCATTGTAAGCGACGTTTTGTATATTACTTCCCGAGGACTATTATTACCGGGCCGGAGGCGGCATGATTGGATCGAAACACTATCCTGTAGTTCGCAATACGGAGCTTAAGGTCATGAAAAAAGACCAGGGACACCCTTTGGTGATTACCGACGATGGACAAAAGATCCTGGAAGTCAACGACCGTTTTCTCCTTATGAGTGGTTTCAGCATTAAAGAGCTGGAGGCGATCCAGCTTGTGAATGTGATCCATGTTGAAGACCGAGAGAAGTTCGAGGAGCACTGGCGTGAGCTTGCGGAGAAGGGAAAATCGGTTGTTACGGCCAGGCTTCAGACAAAAGGCGAGTTCACGGTGCATGCGCGCTTCAAATCGGAGTGTGTTGAACCCGGGAAGTTTCACACGGTAATGTTGGGTACTGCGGGTGAACGCTTGCCCGAAATCGAGCTTCGGTACAGGAACCGGTACACCCTTGCGTTGTACGAGATCGGCCGGCAAATGACTTCGAGTTTCGACGTTGACGAAGTATTAAAGCTCGTCGTCAAGAACATAGCGTGGCTTCTTGAATCTCATTTCGTGGCTGTGGCAACCCTCGATGTTAAGAGTTCGTTCGTCTCATACCGCGAAATGGTCGGCAATAAGTCGGAATTTTTCACGGCGGATATGACCGAAAACAACCAGGGGATACCGGGCAGAGTTATTGCCTCGCAGCAGGCCTTCATTATAGACAATTTTCCGGATAAGCCTCTCGTCGACCCGCGGGAATTTCCGGTCATGGAAGCGGAAAACCTTGTCTCTGCATTTGGGGTTCCGATTACAAATAAGGAACGACGATTTGGAGCCCTCGTTGTCGGCTATCGCCGGTATCACGAAATCACTGAGGAAGAAATCCAGCTTACAACAAACCTCGCCAATCAGACTGCTCTCGCGCTCGAGAACGCAATACTGTATCAGGAGAGTGTCAAGTATTCAAAAACGATGGCCACGCTCACGTCGCGGCTTACGGTTATTCAAGAGGAAGAACGAAGGAGGATCACGCGAGACTTGCACGACGGTATCGGCCAGGCGCTCACTGGTCTTCGCCTCAACCTCGATTTGCTCGTCCGGCAGGCGTCGATAACCGATCACGATGCGGTAGAACGTGTTACGCTGATGAAGCAGGTCATTGATGAGACGTTGAACACTATCCGGCAGATTGCCTTCGACCTCCGCCCTGCGATCCTCGACGATCTGGGCCTGGCGTCAGCTCTCCGAATTTACGCCGATCGTTTTCAAGAGAGGACGAAGATCTTTCTCGTGCTGTCGTGCCCCGAAGATCTCAAACGATTCGACCCGAAAGTTGAAGCGACAGTGTACCGTGTCATTCAGGAAGCGCTCACGAATATCGCGAAGCACTCCGAGGCAAAAAATGCCAGAGTCGAGATCGAAAAATCAGGGGGGAGGCTGCTCCTGGCGATATCCGATAACGGTAAAGGGTTCGACAACAATTCCGCCAGGGATCCGGGTCTCTGGACGAGCGGCCTCGGCCTTGTCAACATGAGAGATCGGATTGAAGGGCTTGAGGGGAAGTTTACACTTACGAGCGAAACAGGAAAAGGAACGTCCATCAACATAGAGATTCCTCTCAATGGCCGATAAGAAAAAAATCAGAATTATTGTTGCGGACGATCATGTGATCGTTCGGAGAGGGATTGTTTCGCTACTTTCGTTGAACCAGGATTTTGAAGTAGTGGGCGAGGCCCCGAACGGGAAGATTGCGGTCGAACTTTCCCTGCTGAAGGATCCGGACGTTGTCCTTATGGATATCAGCATGCCGGAGATGAGCGGTCTTGACGCTACTCGCCTTATTAAGAAGAAACATCCCGATGTAAAGATACTTGTCCTTTCCGCGTTCGACAACGAAGAGTACGTTGTGCAGATTCTTCAAAGCGGCGCCAACGGGTATCTGCTGAAAAATGTTTCTCCTGACGATCTCTACTCCGCGGTTCATGCGGTCTACGACGGCCTTGCTTTTTTCAGCCCAACGATTTCCAAAATCATGCTGGACGGCTATCTCAGAAGGACGAACCCCGGGACCAATACCGGCGGAGAGAGTGATTTGTCTCCGTACGTTGGACCGCTCACGACGAGGGAAAGAGAGATTCTCCAGTTGATCGCGGAAGGAAAATCGCATCAACAAATTGCCGACCTCCTGTATATCAGCGTTCGCACGGTAGATACCCATCGCAATAACATCATGAAAAAGCTTGACTTACACGACACTGCGAGCCTCGTAACGTATGCGATCAAGCATGGAATTGCCGTGATCCCCTAATCACCCGAGCCGCTGTTCTCCTTCTTTAGAAATACAGCATCCTGCCTCCCCGGTTTTTCATCCCATTTCTCACTTAGTGTATTCCCGAATCTCAAGCTCTTGAACGAAGTGGCCAGAACTCGCCATTGCTTAGGTATATCCGGCGATTTGCCTTTTGTTTTCCGGAGACTCCTACGCGCTACCGCTTAGGGTCAAAAATACACGGTTGCGCGGATTGCATTCACGTGGCTAATGCTGTAATGTTGCACAACGTTATTCAGCCAGTTGTTTAAAAAATGAATCGGTGATTCGCCAATCCGGAGTCTACAATGACCGCATCTCGCCACGACAGCAATCCGGTAGAACGACAGCCCAACCCGTTAACCATCCTTGTGGTTGACGACGTTGATGAAAACCTCGAATTGCTCCAGGATCTCTTTGCGGAGAGCGGCTACAACACGATCTCGGCCCGGAGCGGTGTGGAGGCTTTTGAAATTTTTAACCGTGAAACGGTTCATCTCATTATCGCCGACGCGATGATGCCGCGAATGGACGGGTTTCAGCTGTGCAAGAAGATCAAGGAAAACACGAAACACGCAAAGACACCGTTTATCATCTATACAGGGAATTATGTCGACGAGGAGGACCAGGAATTAGCGCGTAACGTCGGAGTAGACCGGTACGTGATGAAATACGCGGGGTTGGCGACGCTTATTGAGGCAGTGAAGGAAGTAACGCTCCAGAGTTACGGCATTCAGCCCGATCGAGTTCCCGAATCATCGTCTGCGATCGACGATCAGTCATTTCTTGAAAAGCATCACACGCTCGTGACGAAGAAGCTTGAAGAAAAAATGAAAGAACTAGAAATGTATGCTTCGACGCTCGCGAGAAAAAACAGGGAATTGCAAACGTCTGAAGTTCGTTACCGCGGGCTCTTTGAAAATGCGAGCGTCGCTATTTTTGTCCTTGACGGAGAATCACGGTCGATCGTCGATGTGAATAACCAGGGGATAGCGCTCCTCGGGTATTCAAAAGAAGAACTGCTCCGTCTCTCGGTTCTGCCGTTCGTTGAAGAACACCTTTCAGACCTCTCGCTCTTTCAAGATGGAGAGGTGGTAGCGCGAGAAGCGTTGATGCAAACGAAAGATGGAGAAGAGATTGAGGTCGATGTGAGTGCAGGCCCGTTGTCCCAGCCGAACGACCCACGAGTGATGCTCTTCGTTCGCGACATCACCGAGCAGAAGAAGATCAGGAATACTCTGATGCAGATGGAAAAAATGTCGCTCATGGGACGGCTTGCCGCCGGCATTGCACACGAGATTCGCAATCCGCTCGCCGGCGTCACGCTCAACCTTCAGTACCTCCAGAGAAAGATCGACAGTGCATCGCCGGATTACGAGTCGATTATCGCAGCCCTAGAGGGAGCCGACCGAATACAGCATGTCATTGAGGACACGCTCGGCCTTGCACGCGTCACGCCCCCGTCGCTCCAACAGCATTCCATCAATGCCATCATCGCGCGATCTCTTCATTTCGTCTCGCTTGCCATCCAGCAAAAAAATATTTCCCTCTCGACCGCGTTCGATGAAAACGTTCCGGATGTGATGGTCGACCAAAAGCAAATCCAGCAGGTCATGTTGAACATCCTGCAAAATGCAATCGATGCCTCGCCGGAAAACAGCGTGATCGCCGTGACGACACGGACGCTTGAGTCTTCTGAAGAGGGGACGACTGGTCCCAGCGTTGAAATTACCGTTCAAGACTCCGGGCATGGGATTCCGCCGGAAATGAAAGCAGTCTTGTTCGAACCTTTTCGAACGACAAAATCGGGAGGAACAGGTCTGGGGTTAGCGCTATCAAAGTATATCATCGGACGGCACCGCGGAGATATTGGGTTGGAATCTCCTTCCCAGGGCGGGACGCTCGTTCGAATTATCTTACCAACGCCACCAACAAGCATCGGAGAAAGAAATGGAGAAGGGTAGAATCTTAGTCGCGGACGATGAGAGGTCGCTGACAGTTTCGGTGAAGAACGTCCTCACGGATGCCGGCTACACTATCGCGGTGAGTTCAAATCGGGAGGAGTTTCTTGCTCAACTCGCGTCGTTCAATCCGGATGTCGTTTTGCTCGACATTTATCTCGGAGCGGCGAACGGTATCCAGATTCTTAAGCAGATCAAATTCGACGGATGGAAAGTGCCGGTGATCATGATGACGGCTCATTCCGACGTCTCGCTCGCCGTCCAGGCGATGAAGGAAGGTGCGGCGGATTTTGTTGTGAAACCATTCGACCTCAACCATCTTATTGTTCTCATCGAAAAGAATCTGGAGTTCGCCCATCTCGAGACCAGGGTTTCCATGCTTCAAGAGGAGCTTGAGCGGCAGCGTTCCCGCAGCGGCATTATCGGCAACAGCGTTGCGCTCAGGCGCGTACTTGAAATTACTGAGAAGCTCGCCGGCGGGGAAAGCACAACGGTTCTTATCGAAGGGGAAAGCGGAACAGGGAAAGAACTTGTGGCCCGGTTTATTCACCAGAAAAGCACTGTACGCAGCGGCCAGCCGTTCATCGCACTCAACTGCGCGGCGATCCCGAAGGATCTTGCAGAGAGCGAGTTCTTCGGGTACGAGAAAGGAGCCTTTACCGGTGCAACGGAGCGGATGAAACAGGGGAAATTCGAGATGGCGAACGGAGGGACGATTCTGCTTGATGAGGTGGGAGAATTGTCGCTCGACATGCAGGTAAAACTTCTCAGAGTCCTCGAGGAGCGCAAGTTTTACCGGCTGGGCGGGACACGAGAAATTTCCGTCGACGTTCGCGTCATTGCCGCCTCCAATAAAAATCTCGCTAAAGAGGTTGATGCAGGAAGATTCCGCGGAGACCTTTTCTACCGCCTGAATGTTGCCGTCGTGATGATACCGCCGCTTCGTGAGAGGAAGGAAGACATCGAAGCGCTGACCTATGCGTTCGTCCAGGAATTCAGCAGGAAGTTCAACAAGCAGACGCCGCAACTTGAGCCGGATGCAAAGGAACTCCTTTTAAGGCTCCCCTGGAAAGGAAATGTCCGCGAGCTGCGAAATGCAATTGAACGCGTTGTCCTCTTGAACGATGCCGCCGTTATCACCAAGAATCAACTTGCATTTCTCGGCAATGATGAAAGCCGGGAGCCAAATCCCGCGGGATTGGCGAACGGGGAATTTTTCTTGAGAGTCCCTGCAAAGGGAATTGGAATGACCGCAGTGCTGAAAGATCTTATCCTCCAGACACTCGAGATCACCGACGGGAATCAGGTGCAGGCGGCAAAAGTGTTAGGAATTACTCGTTCGAAGTTACGGTACAAGATGGACCAACTGAAGATCAAGTCGGGGCAGCGCGTCTATTCCGTAAGAGCCATGGCCGGCGAAGCAGAAAGCAATTTGTAGCCTCCGCCATGCAATGATGCTGAAAGAAGAGCGGGGTACCCCGAACAACGCGTAGACTCTATTGGCAGGAAAAATGAAAGCATTAAACGCAAAAAGTCTCCCGCGGTGATTGGGTCGTGCCCCAAATGGGGCAGATTCGCAAACATGAATTCAATTTTATTATTCCATAACAATGCCGATGAACCGCGTTCTCATTGATGCAGGAAAACGAATTCGCGGAACAGCTGTGACGATGCGGGGCATTGTCATACGCATCCGGAGAAGGATTCAATCGATTCCGTTGGCAATGATTCTTTTTTTTCTGCTTCTTGTTTCGGGAATTGTCATTGCAGTGTTTGGCTACTATAAGGATCAGGAGATGCGAATTATTCATGAGCGTGAGTCGGACCTCGCGGTGATCTCTGAACTGAAAGTCCATCAAATCGCCCAATGGCGTGTTGAGCGCATGGGGGATGGGATGGTAATTGCGAAAAATCCCGCGTATGCCCGGCAGACGGAAGCATACTTTGAACACAAATGTCCGGGGAATGAACTCCTTCAATGGATTCAGGTCATGTGCACGCACAACGGGTATCAGGCGGCTGGGCTTTTCGACGCCGCCGGCACGCTGCGATTGTCATACGGTAACATTGGGAATAATATTGGAAATGAAGATCGGGCGTTGATCCGGGATGCACGGATCAAAAGAGAAGTGATTCTGTCAGATTTGCACCTTGAGGAGAATTCGAATAAGCCTGTCGCAGATCTGGCTATTCCCTTGATGACCGGGGACACAAGCGATGTTCCGGTTGCGGGGGTCTTTTTGTTTCGCATCGACCCTCAGAGGTTTCTTTATCCCCTGATACAATCCTGGCCTTCTGAGAGCCGCAGTGCAGAATCGCTCCTGTTGCGCCGGGAAGGAAATGATGTCGTGTTTCTTAACGAGCTCCGTTTTGTTCGTAATTCGGCTCTGGTCTACCGAGTATCAGCGTTGTCAGAAAGGCGTCCTGCCGCGATGGCGGTGCGGGGTTTTGAAGGTACCGCAGTGGGTGTCGATTATCGGGGAGTGCCGGTTCTGGCTTCGATAAAAAAAATTCCCGACTCCCCATGGTATCTTGTGACCAAAATCGACCGGGAAGAAATTGATGACATTCTGCGCCAACAGGCGTGGATGGACGCCTTAGTCGGCGGCCTTCTCGTCCTTGCGACGATTGCAACAGTAGGATTTTGGTGGAGGCACCAACGGGTCCGCTTTTTCCGGACGCAATTGCTGGCAGAGCAGGAACGGCGCGCCCTCGTGCAGCATTTCGAGTACCTCGTCCGTTTTGCGAACGACATTATTATTCTTGCCGACAAAGAGTTGAGGATTGTTGAAGTCAACGACAAGGCGCTTGAGTCCTACGGTTACTCGCGCGATGAACTGATAGGTTTAAACATTATCACGCTCGAAACTGAAGAATCCGCGGAACATTTTTCGGAACAACTTCGTCTCCTTAACCTGTATCGCGGAGCAAGATATGAATCTATCCATCGAAAAAAAGATGGGACGACATTTTCCGTTGAGGTGAGTGCCCGCGTTATCGTGATTGAAGGGACACTCTTTTACCAAAATATCTCACGGGATACGACGGAGCGAAAAAAATCAGAGGCAGCCCTCCGCGAACGGGATTTCTGGATCAAGGAATCTCAACGCGTCGGACACATCGGTTCATACGCGTTCGATTTCGTGAAAGGGAAATGGACAAGTTCCGAAGTGCTGGACGAGATCTTCGGCTTAAGCGCTGAAGAAGAACGGACCGTCAACGTATGGCTTGATGTTGTCCATCCCGAACAGAAGGAAGAGATGCTGAGATACTTCTCCAATGATGTTATTGCGTCGGCAAAACCGTTTAACCGGGAATACAAGATTGTGAGACGCAACGACGGAGCTGAACGATGGGTATGGGGGCGTGGAGAACTTGGTTTCGACCGGAGCGGCCTGCTCATCAGTATGGTGGGAACAATCCAAGATATTACCGAACGCAGGCGAGCCGATGACGAAATCCGGCGTTTTAATATTGAACTCGAACAACGGGTCGAAGACCGCACCGCGCAACTGGAAGCCGCAAACCGGGAACTGGAAGCATTTTCCTATTCCGTCTCACACGATCTCCGGGCTCCTCTGCGGGGCATCGACGGGTGGAGTCTCGCGCTTGCTGAGGATTACCGGTCATCGCTTGATGAGAAAGCGAATGAATATGTTAAGAGAATACGCAGAGAAGCTCAGAGAATGGGGGCGCTGATTGACGATCTGCTTCAACTTTCAAGAGTCACGCGCGCCGAAATTACGTACACACCGGTGAACCTCTCGAGGCTCACTCGGTCGATCGCCGCCAGGATGCAGGAACTTTATCCGGGCCGCCGAATTCAGTTCACTATCGAGGACGGGTTGATCGTTGAGGGAGATTCTCAGCTTCTCGATATTGCAATGACCAATCTTCTCGACAATGCTTCCAAGTTCACAGCTCCCCGCCCTGAAGCAATAATAGAATTTGGGAAGAACAATTCAGACGGGAAAACCGTGTATTTTGTACGCGACAATGGAGTGGGGTTCGATATGCAATACGCTAGCAAAATGTTTGGAGCATTTCAGCGGATGCACAAGATTTCTGACTTTCCCGGGACCGGGATCGGGTTAGCAACCGTGCAACGTATCATTCGGCGGCACTCCGGCGAGGTTTGGGCTGAAGCCGAAGTCGGCCGTGGAGCGACATTCTATTTTACACTACGGGAGACATCATGAGAACAAAAACTATACTGCTGGTCGAAGACAATCCTAGCGACGTCGAATTGACAAAACGGGCGTTTGAGAAAGGACGTATTACGAACGAATTGGTCGTTGCAGAAGATGGCCAGGAAGCGCTCGACTATCTCTTCCGTGCCGGAAAGCATAAAGACCGTCCGTCCGGCGATATGCCGACATTGATTTTACTAGACCTCAAATTGCCGAAAGTCGATGGGCTCGAAGTTCTTCGCCGCGTCCGGAGTTCGGAAACGACGCGAAGACTCCCGGTTGTTATCCTCACATCCTCCAAAGAAGAACACGATGTGGCGACGAGTTATGACCTCGGAGTGAACAGCTATATCAGAAAGCCTGTCGACTTTCATCAATTTGCGGATGCCGTGAAACATCTTGGCCTGTACTGGCTTGTTATCAATGAACCGCCACCAATCAACTGAGGTACTGCATGGATAATCACCTTCGGGTTTTAATGGTTGAGGACTCAGAGAGCGACGCTGCTCTGATTGCGCGACAACTTGAGAAAGCAAATTACGTTGTCGAGTTCGAGCGAGTCGACACTCCAGCTCAGATGGAGGCGGCCCTTGCCGAGCGGTCATGGGATTTTATCTTCTCCGATTATACTATGCCTCAATTCGATGCGTTTGCTGCATTGAAACTGCTCCAGGAAACGGGACGGGATATTCCATTTATCGTTATCTCGGGGACAATCGGCGAAGAAACGGCTGTCGAGATAATGAGGTCGGGCGCACACGACTATCTCATGAAAGATAAACTGGCGCGGCTTATCCCGGTAGTGAAGCGGGAGATCGAGGAAGCTATTGTGCGGAAAGAACGCCGGATGACAGAGAGAGCTCTGCGGGAAAGCGAAGCACGGCTCCGCGCTTTGATTCAAACCGCGCGTGACGTTGTCTTCACCATTACTCCCGAAGGAAAATTCACTTCTCTCAATCCTGCTTTCGAAGCACTTACCGGTTGGCCGACAAGCGACTGGATAGGGAAGTCGTTTGAAGAACTGCTTTTTCCGGAGGACGTTGCCAAGGCCTTGGACCGCATCAATAAAGTTATTGCGGGGGCGCCAAATATTATTACTGAATTGCGGATTCGGACGAAAGTCCGCGGCGTGATACAGGCAGAACTTATCGCGACACGGCACCTTCAGAATGGGGAACTGATAGAACTGCTCGGAATTGCGCGCGACATCACCGAACGCAAACAGTCCGAGCTTGTGCTAAAGAACAAAGATGCCTTGCTGTCCGACGCGATGGACATCGCCCGCCTCGGTCCGTGGAGTTTCGATCTATCGACCAGTACATTCACTTTCAACGACCCCTTTTATTCAATCTATCGCACAACGGCGAAAGAGGTCGGCGGGTATACGATGTCCTCAGACGAATATATCCGGCGGTTTGTGCATCCGGACGATGCCGCGTTTGTAGCTCTTCAGATCAGGAATAATCTTGAGAATCCTAATTGGCAGCAACGCCATCGTCTGGAACACCGGGTAATTTACCCCGACGGCGAGATCGGGTACATCGAATCGAACATGTTTGTCATCAAAGATGAGGATGGACACACGATTAAGACACGCGGGGTGAATCAAGTCGTTACAGAGCGAAAAAAGGCAGAAGAAGAACTTCGTCAAAGTGAAGAGCGCTATCGTGCCCTGTTTGAGACGAATCCGGTCCCTATGCTGCTTTACGACCCAACATCATTAACAGTTCTCGCTTCGAATCAAGCGGCCGTAGACCTTTACGGCTACGCGCGGCAGGAATTGACCTCGATGAAAATAACTGACATTTATTCGCCCGAGGATGTTGCTGGTCTGCGCGAATATCTTTCAGAAAATGATATCTCGCCGAGGCATTCCGGTGTTTGGAGACATCGAAAGAAGGACGGCTCAATTATTTTGGTCGATAGTACTTCACAGAATTTCTCGCACGGCGGCAAAATCGCACGACTCGCGTTGCTTGTGAATGTGACGGAAAAGCTTCAATCGGAAGAAGAATTAAGAAAACTCTCTCGTGCCGTCGAACAAAGCCCTGCATCCATCATTATCACTGACACGAAAGGAAACATCGAATACGTAAACTCAAAATTCACAGCGCTGAGCGGATACACCATCGAAGAAATCCGGGGGAAGAATGCGAGAGTTTTGAAAACAGAAGGAACTCCGCAGGAAGAATACAAGAACCTTTGGGAAACAATCGCTGCCGGCAAGGAATGGCGCGGGGAATTTCATAGCAAAAGGAAAAGCGGGGAATACTATTGGGAACTCGCCTCGATTTCCCCCATTACGGACCATAAGGGGACGATCACCCACTACTTGTCGGTACAGGAAGATGTTACCGGAAGAAAAGAGTCGGAGAAAGCTCTGCGCGAGAGCGAGGAACGGTATCGCCAATTTTTTGAGGATGATCTAACCGGCGATTTCATCAGCACTGTGGATGGAAGGATTCTTTCTTGCAACCCGGCATTTGCGCGCATCTACGGTTTCGAATCGGTGGAGGAAGTGTTGCGCACGAACGCAGATTCCCTTTACCCTGCAAGGGATGACCGCGAAAATTTTCTCAAGCTCCTCTGTGAGAAAAGAAAACTGGAGTACCATGAGGAAGTGGCAACAAGAAGAGATGGAAAAACGATTTATCTCGTTTCGAACGAGATCGGCATCTTTAATGAACGCGACGAATTAGTACAAATAAAGGGCTACATTTTCGACGACACGGAACGCCGGTTGCTCGAAGAACAATTGCGGCAGTCCCAAAAAATGGAAAGCATCGGGACTCTGGCCGGCGGCATCGCTCACGATTTCAACAATATCCTTAACAATATCCTTGGTTTTGTCATGCAGCTCAAAAAATATTCTCTAGATCCGGTAAAAGTAATGAAATACAGTGAAACGATAGAAAAGTCAGCCTCGCGTGGAGCGGAGCTTTCTGCACATCTTCTTTCTGTCTCCCGGAGGAAAAAAAGGGAGGAAACTGAATTCGACGTTGGTGCACTCCTGAATGAAATTACAAATCTCTGTTCTGAAACCTTTCCCCGGTCCGTCACGATCACAAAGATTCTTGAAGACAATCTCCTGCCGGTCAAAGGAGACCGGGGATCTTTATACC
Organism: uncultured Chitinophagaceae bacterium; assembly: GCA_964642725.1. Classification (GTDB taxonomy): domain Bacteria; phylum Bacteroidota; class Ignavibacteria; order UBA10030; family UBA8401; genus JAGVPT01. The sequence continues at coordinate 4,047 of CAZXQG010000003.1, read as the reverse complement.
AGGTTATGTTGAACCTGACAGTCAATGCGCGAGATGCCATGCCGAATGGCGGGACGCTCACGATCGAGGCCCGCAACCGTCGCGTCGGACAAGAAGTGAACTCACGACTTTTCCCCACGAACTCGTCGCGGTGTATTGAGATCAAGGTTTCGGATACCGGAAGCGGAATGTCAGAAGCAGTTCGTGAGAAGATTTTTGATCCGTTTTTTACGACGAAAGAACAAGGGAAAGGGACCGGGCTTGGGTTGTCGATCGTCTACAATATCGTTAAGGAGCACCGCGGCAGCATCATCGTGGAAAGCGAAGAAGGAGCCGGCAGCGCTTTCACGGTCTATCTGCCTGCGGTCGAACCGCCTATCGTGCACAAATCGCCGTCGGATACAGACGCCGCCACTTCACACGGAGAACTTGTTCTTCTGGTTGATGATGAAGAAATGATGCAAGAGCTGGGGAAGGAGCTGCTGGAGGACAATGGCTTTAAGGTCCTCATTGCGAAAGACGGGGTTGAAGCGGTCGAATTCTACCGTGAACGTGGGAAAGAGATTTCCTTGGTTATTCTAGACCTTGTGATGCCGAGAATGGACGGCGGACAGACATACATGGAATTGAAAAAACTCAACAACAATGTGAAAGCGTTTTTCTGCTCCGGATTCACATCGGATAAAGTCATCACGCAATTGCTGGAGGAAGAACACCTGCAGGCGATAAAAAAGCCGTTTCATCCGACTGATTTTATCAATATGGTTCAAGCGACCTTGCACGGAGGGTGAGAAAAGGAATATAGAATTTCTGCGCCATTACGATTCTCCTCCGTCATTTTGGAGTTCGCGTACTTTGTTTCGGCAGTGACAAAGTTTTCGAGTGAATGGCAAATCGACTTATATAAGAGAACATCGACATCCTTCTTACTCCTTCTTCCAACAGGGGAAAAACCACGAGATGAACGTTGATCCTGCGTTTTTATTCTCTCCTGATAATGTTCTTTCGTTTAGCGTATCGTAATATCTTTGTAAAACATTATTGCTGTTACAATCCTGATTTGTTTGAACGAACCGAAGCACTCTATCGGAGAATGCGTTCGTATTGTGTCATCCTTTATCGACCGGGTCATTAGATCGGCGAAGAAAGACATGATCCATCGTGTCCATATTAGACACATGGCCAATACCCGCCAGTTGAAAACCCTCCCCTTGACAGCCCCTTCCAGATTTATCCTGAAATTTTGAGTTTTTAACTCTTTTATCCTCTGTTTCTAGCACGACAACATGGCACGAGCTTTGAACAATTGCGTAACAAGGTTAAAAGGATCATGAATCGCAGTGTCAACGACATACTAAAAAAAAACAAAAAGGGCGCTGATTCCGCACGGACCGAAGTTTTCAAACAATGCACAATGTGCGGCAAAAAGTGGTCTACCCTAGATGATTTCCTAGGCGACGAAGAAATCCGACTTAATGGATATCAATGGAACAAGAAAAAACTCCATTCGGGAGAAGCACTTGCGGGCTTGTTGATTTTTACTCATGCGAAGAGTGAATGTTATACCACCCTGGGTATCCAGGCAAGGAAGTTCAAAGTTTCTCGGCACTTCGAGTCGTAACGGATGCTGAGTATGTTCATTGGCTAAATCATGTTCTGAGGCGACACAAAACACGGAGGTTACAATGCGTAGTGAAGAGATCCTATCGGAATTTGTAATGACGCTTGACGGACAGGAACAATGCCCGGAGTGCGGACATCTCTGGAACGACGAAGGTGCGGCTCATTACCACGATTGCCGCTACTTTTTCGTTGATGGAGACAGCGAAGAGGATGAATATTTCTTCGATGAGGCGAGGGAACAAGCGCACCTGCCAACAATGAAAACGGCGGCGTAGTTTGCTTGCGGGACAGATCTCGATAACGTTTCCGCATCACGGCCAAAGTTTTTGATCATAAACCAAACGGGGCAACAAGTGCTCCGGTACAATACAACGAAAAGAGGAGAGTAACGATCGGTCTTCTTCTCATCGCCGGAATTCGTTGCGGGACATTTTTCATGACCTCGGATTTTTGTACGCAAAAGACAGGAGAACTGAAGATGAAGCGGCGTTATGACGATAATAAGGAGTCAAGCCGACAGTGGGTTTGCCGCTGACAGTTGGGTTGAGTCTGCGATGGGGATTCTCTCCTGGGTTAATCGATTGAAATTAATTACTGAATAATAAACAACATTACTTTTCCATAAAACCATCATAAAGGGAACCGAGAAATGATTTCGAAACCAGCAATGAAGCAGACCGGGAGCAAGCGGTCAGGGTCTCACCAGGATGCAGCGATGGCGGAGATTCTTCGGCTTGCTGAAGCGGCAAAGGCAGGGCGCCTTTCCGAACGAGCCGACCTCACCAAAGTCGAAGGCGACGCTAAAGCCTTGTTACAGGGTGTCAATGAAATGCTCGACGCAGTGATTAAGCCTCTTAACGTTACCGCCAAGTACGTCGACGACATCAGCAAAGGTGTCATTCCGGCGATCATCACCGACAATTACAACGGCGATTTCAACGTCATTAAGACTAACCTGAACGCAGTTGTGAAGATGATGAGCGACCTGTTGGCGGAAACAGATAAGTTGATCAAGGCGACAGTAGATGGAAAATTGTCGACGCGCGGCGACGCGGCTAAGTTCGCAGGCGGCTGGGGTCAGCTGGTTGGCGGAGTTAACAATCTCGTCGACGCGTTTGTCAGACCGATCAATGTCACTGCGGAATATGTTGACCGCATTTCCAAAGGCGACATCCCGCCGAAGATCGTCGATGTGTACAACGGAGATTTTAACGAGATCAAGAACAACTTGAATGCCTGCATCGATACGATGACAGGTCTGTTGGCCGAGACAGATACATTAATCAAGGCGACAGTCGAAGGAAGGTTGTCAGTGCGCGGTGATTCTGCTAGGTTTGCAGGCGGTTGGGGCAAACTGGTCGGCGGAGTCAACACTCTCGTCGATGCATTTGTCAGGCCGATCAATGTCACAGCGGAATATGTCGATCGCATCTCCAAAGGCGACATCCCGCCAAAAATTGTGGATACATATCACGGCGATTTCAACGAGATCAAGAACAATTTGAATGCCTGTATCGACACGATGACCACTCTGCTCGTCGAAACCGATAAGATCGTCAAAGCGGCGGCGGATGGAGAACTCGACAAACGCGCCGATGCGACGAAGTTCGTCGGCGGCTGGAACAAACTCGTGTCCGGTGTGAATGATACGATCACAAACATCGTCGATCCCCTCATGGTAACGGCCGATTATGTGGACAAGGTTTCAAAAGGGATTATACCTCCGGAGATTACCACGGTCTACAAAGGCCAGTACAATATCATCAAGACCAACCTGAACGCTGTGGTGAAGATGATGAGCGATCTGTTGGCCGAAACGGATAAATTAATCAACGCGACGGTGGAAGGGAAATTGTCGACACGCGGCGACGCAGCAAAGTTTGCCGGCGGATGGGGCAAACTGGTCGGCGGAGTCAATAACCTCGTCGATGCGTTTGTCAGGCCGATCAACGTCACGGCGGAATATGTCGACCGCATCTCCAAAGGCGACATCCCGCCAAAAATCGTTGATACGTACCATGGCGATTTCAACGAGATCAAGAACAACTTGAATGCCTGCATCGATACGATGACGGGTCTATTAGCTGAAACGGATAAATTGATCAAGGCGACGGTGGAAGGGAAATTATCGACTCGCGGCGATGCGGACAAGTTTGCAGGCGGCTGGGGCAAGTTGGTCGGCGGAGTCAACAACCTCGTCGATGCATTTGTCAGGCCGATCAACGTCACAGCGGAATATGTCGACCGCATCTCTAAAGGCGACATCCCGCCAAAGATCGTCGATACGTATCAGGGCGATTTCAACGAGATCAAGAATAACTTGAATGCCTGTATCGATACGATGACCACTCTGCTCGTCGAGACTGACAAGATCGTCAAGGCAGCCGCGGATGGAGAACTCGACAAACGAGCCGATGCTGCGAAGTTCCTTGGCGGTTGGAACAA
>CAZXQG010000002.1:0-152778 GCA_964642725.1 uncultured Chitinophagaceae bacterium | reverse complement strand
GAAAAACATGGCGGTGAAGTTCCGTCGTCAATGGATGAACTTATTCAGCTTCCGGGAGTCGGAAGAAAGACGGCGAATTGCGTCCTGAGCGGTGCATTCAACATCTCGTCGGGAATTGTAGTCGACACACACGTGGCACGATTAACAAAGAGGCTTGGATTAACGGATAATTCGGATACGGGGAAAATTGAAGCGGATATGTGCGAACTCATTGACCGAAAGGACTGGATCCATTTCGGAAATGCGCTCATCGATCACGGCAGGAAGGTCTGCGGCGCGCGAAACCCACAGTGTGATAGATGTCTCTTGAACAAATGGTGTCCCTCAGCAGAGGCTTAAAAAAAAATAAAAGATCTTCAACGCTTTGAAATATCATCATAGAGCTGAAGAATGCATTGCCGGCAAAAATAGAGAAGCTTGGAATCCCCGATTTCGCGTACGACAAGCTGTCGTCTGTCAAATTGTCCCCTACAAATTGTGCACGGTTCCATGTCTTTTTGGCTGCTCGACTTGACCGACTTCATAATGAATCCGTAGCCATAAAAGATTACGGCAACGAGCATCAAGAGAAAACAAACTGCTAAAATTGATAATGTCATAAAAATTTCCTTTAATGGATAGTCAAAATGTAGCAACATCTCCCCCAAAATCAAAGAAGAAAGGCCGGTGGAATGGACCGATCCAGCACCCTTGCGCTATTGTACGAGTATACAAAAAATGAAAGCCTGCGGAAGCATGCGGCAGCGGTCGAAATCGCAATGCGCGCCTACGCCCGCAAGTTCTCTGCGGATGAAGAAACGTGGGGAATTACCGGGTTGATTCACGACTTTGATTACGAAATGTATCCACAGGCGCCGGACCACCCTTTGAAAGGTTCGGAGATTTTAAAGGCACAAGGGTATTCTGAGGAAATCCGCACAGCAGTTCTCGGGCACGCCTCATATTCCGGAGTCCCGAGAGAATCTCTTATGGCCAAAACATTATTTGCCTGCGACGAGCTGTGCGGTTTCATCGTTGCATGTTCATTGGTTCGCCCTAATAAGAAAATTGAAGGACTTGAACTCAGTTCGGTAAAGAAAAAATTGAAGGACAAAGCTTTCGCCCGGAGCGTCAATCGGGACGAGATTATTCAGGGCGCTGCAGAGCTTGGAATCCCGCTGGACGATCATATTCAGTTCGTCATCGAGTCTCTGAAAGCAAAGGCAGCCGACCTGGGATTGTAAGCGTTTTGAACCTTCATGGCGATAAATGTGTTAAAGTAAAACAAAACGTCGAGCATTAACGTAATGATACTATCGGACGACATAGAGATGCCAATTACTCCAACGCTTTCTCGCAACACTCCTTTAGACTTGGTAGGCAACACCCCGTTGCTCAAAATGAACAGCATCGGAAAAGAGTTGGGCGAAGTGGAGATTTACGGCAAAGCCGAGTGGTATAATCCCAGCGGGTCTGTCAAGGACCGTGCCGCCCTCAATATGATTCGTGAAGGAGAAAACTCGGGCCGCCTGACGCGCGAAAAAATTATCGTCGACGCAACAAGCGGTAACACCGGCATCGCACTGGCTATGTTTGGGGCAGTGCTCGGTTACCGCGTTCACATTTTTATGCCTTCCAACGCTTCGATCGAGAGGAAAAAAATGATTGCTGCTTTTGGAGCGAAAATCACTCTCACAAACCCCCTGGAGGGCACAGACGGGGCACAATGGAAGGTGAAAGAATTAGTCCGAGAAAACCCTGGAATGTACTTTTACCCGGACCAGTACAACAATCCGGCAAACTGGGAGGCTCATTATAGCGGAACAGCAGAAGAAATTATTCATCAGACAAACGGCACGGTGACCCATTTTGTCGCCGGGCTTGGAACGAGTGGAACGTTTGTTGGAACAGCCCGGCGGTTGAAAGAATTTCGCCCGAGCATACAATGCATTTCAATGCAGCCCGATTCGCCGCTTCACGGTATCGAAGGACTGAAACATATGGAATCCGCGGTCATACCTGGTATCTATGACCCCTTAATAGCGGATGACTCAATCCAAGTCTCGACAGAAGAATCGCACGCAATGATGAAGAGACTGGCGCGAGAAGAGGGACTATTTCTTGGTATCTCTTCCGGCGCAAATCTTTCGGCTGCTCTTAAGATCGCCAAGAAGATTTCTGCAGGTGTCATCGTCACTGTGTTTTGCGACGACGGTTCAAAATATCTCAGCGAACCTATTTGGGAGGAGCATGCTTAAGCTCTCGAAAGAAGCATTCGAATCAATTCGAAAACACGGAGAACAAGCTTTCCCCCATGAATGCTGCGGAGTGCTCCTCGGCAAACTGAATGGCGAGCAAAGAGTTGTGGAGGAAGTTTTTGCGATAGAGAACAAATTCGATGAAGCGGAACGCTACCACCGATTTCTTATTACGCCCGATAACTACAGGGAAGCGGAAAAAGTAGCACGTGCAAAGAAGGTTGACATTATCGGATTCTATCATTCGCATCCAGATTCACCCTCGGTGGCTTCGAAATACGATCTTGACCACGCATTCCCGTGGTTTTCGTATGTCATCGTTTCGATTATGAAGAACAAATACCATGACATCCATTCATGGATCATGGAAAACGACAGGAGCAAATTCACCGAAGAGAACTTTACCATCGAGTAACTACAAATCACAAAAGGAACAACAATGTCCATTCAAATCCTGATCCCGACGCCTTTGAGGCAGTTTACAAGCAACCTGGAGTCCGTGGCTGTCGAAGGAAACTCCGTTGGCGAAGCACTGAAGAATTTGTGCGTCAAGTATTCGGCGCTGCAAAAACATCTCTACTCCGACGACGGAAAGCTCCGGAATTTTGTCAACGTCTATCTCAATGATGAAGACATCCGTTACTTGCAAAAGGAATCGACGCCAATTTCGGATAAGGACGTTGTCAGCATCATTCCATCTATTGCCGGAGGAAATATATAAATGACGAACGTTGAATTGTCGGGAGAAGAGATTCGTCGGTACGGCAGGCACTTGATTATGCCGGAAGTTGGAATGGACGGGCAAAAGAAATTGAAAGCAGCCAGCGTTCTGCTCATCGGCGCCGGCGGCCTCGGTTCGCCGCTCGGGTTGTACCTTGCCGCGGCCGGAGTCGGCAGAATCGGGATCGTCGATTTTGACGTCGTTGATTATTCAAATCTGCAACGGCAGGTCTTGCATTCAACAAAGGATGTCGGACGGCCCAAACTCGCATCGGCAAAAGAGAGGCTTGAGGGCATCAATCCATTCGTGAAAATTGAAACACATGAAATGCACCTCACTTCAGAGAATGCGCTCAAATTATTCTCGGGCTACGACATCGTCGTCGATGGAACGGATAATTTCCCGACTCGGTACCTTGTTAATGATGCTTGTGTCCTTACCGGCAAACCAAATGTATACGGAAGCATTTTTCGCTTCGAAGGCCAGGTATCTGTTTTTGCGACCAACGACGGCCCATGCTATCGCTGCTTATACCCCGAGCCGCCGCCGCCGGGGCTGGTTCCAAGCTGTGCGGAAGGGGGAGTCCTGGGAATTTTGCCTGGAATTATCGGTACACTTCAAGCGAATGAAACGGTGAAGCTTATTATCGGAAAAGGAGAGCCGCTGGTCGGGCGATTGTTGCTCTTTGACGCGTTGAAGACGAAATTCCGGGAACTCAAACTCCGGAAGAACCCGGATTGCCCCGTCTGCGGACAGCATCGCACAATAACGTCGCTCATAGACTATGAGGCGTTTTGCGGTGTACAATCCGGCTGGGATTCTTTTGCGAGGGAAGAGCAATACGAGATCACCGTTGAAGACTTAAAAAAACGGCTCGACAACAAGGACGACCTTTTCATTCTCGATGTGCGCGAACCGCAAGAATATCAGATTTGCAACCTTAATGGTTATTTGATTCCTTTGCGTGATCTGCCGAACAGAATTAACGAACTGGATACGGCAAAGGAAATCATCGTTCATTGCAAGGTCGGAGGGCGAAGCAGGCAAGCTGTTGAGTTTATGAAACAATCCGGCTTCCGGAAGGTAAAAAATCTTGTTGGTGGAATCGATGAATGGGCAGAACTGATTGACCCGGCCATGCCGCGGTACTAATTGCCCCAAAAACTTCGTAACAATCCCATTCCTTTTTCGTAGATTACGCTGATTCACCATCTGTATTCTATCGGAAAGGAAAATTCGATGAAACGACTTCTTACCGTTGTTGCACTGATCAGTTTTATCATTCTCACCTCCTTCGCACAAGACCAAGAAACTTCCTCAGACTTTAACCAATCTAATCGAACAAAAGTGAAGGTCGGAGGAGCGGGAGGTTTTACTCCTGCCTGGGGGCTTTTCAATTTTGATGCCATCAATACGAAGCTGAAAGGAGCAGGGATGCCGGAGCTAAAGAATCAGCCGATGTACCTCGCCGGGGGCGAAGGCTACGGGTATATTATGTTTCTGAAAAATTTTCGGATCGGCGGAAGTGGCGTAACAGGGACGATATCCTCAACAAGTTACGACCCGGCGACAAACACGGAAAAAAACGTCGACTATCATATTTCCTATGGAGGATTTCTCATCGACTATGTGCTTCCGATAGGGGACGGTGTAGACGTATCTACCGGCGTTACAATTGGCGGCGGGGGCATCGACATTACCATGTCGAGCGACAATGGAACGTATAAGCAGTGGAATACTCTATGGTCTGAATTTGGAAATAACGATTCTACGACAAATATTACGCGGCATCTGAACGGCTCATTCTTTACGCTGCAGCCCCATGTAAATATCGAGTACGCGATCCTGCGTTGGTTTCAGCTGCGCGCCGGAGTAAGCTATCCATACATGAGCGGGGCGACATGGAAGCTTGAAGGTACCCAGGCAATTCTCGGTGTTCCGGGAAATCTCAAGACCGATGGCCCGGTGATCACTGCAGGAATTATGTTCGGATTCTTCAATTGATGGAAAATAGTGAAATGTCTGTCTTCCGAAACTGAACACCATAACAGAAATGCCTACAACCGTTCGAACCTTGCCTGGAAAAACCGCAGGTACTTCGGTTCATAGACCATTTTCATTCCTTTAATCTTTGCGCGCTGTTCGAACACCGATTCGACTGATTCTGCCGTTACGTCGCAGTGTGCTTGGGTGTACACACGGCGGGGAAACGTGAGGCGCACTAGTTCAAGTTTTGGATAGTAATGGTCGCCGGTTTCCTTCTTGCGCCCCGCCGAAACAATGCCGCGCTCCATCGATCGAATACCTGAATCCATGTACAATTCTGCGGCAAGAGTCTGCGCCGGAAACTCAATCTGCGGAATATGCGGAAGAAATCTTTTTGCATCGAGAAATATTGCGTGCCCTCCGATCGGTACAACAATCGGCACACCGATGCTTTGAAGCTTCTCGCCGACGTATTCGATCTGGCCGATGCGCGCTTTGATATGCGATTCCTGAACGGCCTCTTCCATGCCGCGCGCCATCGCCTCCATATCGCGCCCTGCCAGGCCCCCATACGTGTGCAATCCCTCATAGACTACCACCATATTGCGCGCTTCCTCGAATACGACATCGTCGTTCAAAGCAAGGAAACCTCCGATGTTAACGAGCAAGTCTTTTTTTCCGCTCATGGTTGCGCCGTCTGTGTATGAACACATCTCCTTCAACAGTTCTGCGATTGATTTCTTCTCACATTCTTTCTCGCGCGTCTTCATAAAGTACGCATTTTCAACGGCGCGTGTGGCATCAAGTATAACCTTAATGTTGTGCTTGGCCGTCAACGCGCGAACCTGACGTAAGTTATCCATTGATATCGGCTGACCGCCGGCCATGTTCACTGTTGCTGCGACGGTTACATACGAGATCTTCTTTTCTCCGAATTTGTTAATCACGTCTTCCAATTTCTGAAGGTCGATGTTCCCTTTGAAAGGATGCAGGCTTTGTGAATCGTGCGCCTCGTCGATGATGACGTCCACAAACGTGGCGCCCGCCAGTTCCTGATGAAGCCGCGTTGTTGTAAAATACATATTACCCGGCACGTAATCGCCGGGCTTGATAAGTAGTTTAGAAATAATATGTTCGGCCCCTCGCCCTTGATGCGTCGGCACGAGGTACTTATAGCCGTAATATTTTTTCATGTTTTCTTCAAGGTGATAATAATTTTTGCTGCCGGCATACGCCTCATCTCCCAGCATCATTCCGGCCCATTGGTAATCGCTCATTGCATTGGTGCCGCTGTCGGTCAGAAGATCGATGTATACATCTTCCGACCTAAGAAGAAACGTGTTGTACCCCGCTTCTCGGATTGCGGCAAGACGTTCTTCTCGTGTCGTCATCTTCAACGGCTCAACAACTTTGATCTTAAAAGGCTCTGCCCACGACCGACGCACTAATTTTCCCATATATGCTCCAAATTCAATTCGTTGACTTTCGAAAGTGATTTTGCTATCATAACATAATGGCAGTAATATACTGATTCCCCGTCCGATGTTCAACGCCGTCTCTTCTATGACAAAACGACCGCAATGATCAATCCAACCGTCCTGAGGAAAATTTCTCAAATCGCAGGGGAAAACAATTATCGCGATTCTCAGGAAGACAGGATTTCTTATTCCTACGACGGCACACCGCTGTTGCATTCTCTTCCCGACGCGATCGTTATCCCTCAAACGAAAGAACAAATATCTGAAATCCTCTCTCTCGCAAACGAGGAACATTTCGCAATTGTTCCTCGCGGCTCGGGGTCAGGATTGAGCGGCGGATCGGTCCCGGTTGAGAATTCAATAGTGCTGCTCATGTCCCATTGGAACAAGATTCTGGAAATCGACACAGAGAATCTCACAGCCCTCGTCGAACCCGGCGTTATCACCGCCGATGTTCATGCCGCGGTTGAAAAATTGGGCTTGTTTTATCCGCCCGACCCGGGAAGCATGAATATCTGTACCATCGGCGGTAACGTTGCGGAAAATGCAGGGGGCTTGCGCGGGCTGAAGTACGGCGTAACGAAAAACTACGTGATGGGACTTGAGACAGTGCTTCCAAACGGCGAAATAATATTTTCTGGCGGAAAAGTCGTCAAGGATGTTGCGGGCTATAACTTGAAGGATTTTTTTGTGGGATCCGAAGGAACGCTCGGTCTCTTTACGAAAATACTGCTGAAGCTCGTTCCGAAACCTGAAACGAGCAAGACAATGCTGGCGTATTTTCAAACTCGGAATGATGCCGCAGAGGCTGTCTCCGCAATTATTGCTGCGCATATTGTCCCGGCGACGATCGAATTTTTGGATCAAACGACGATCAAATGCGTGGAAGACTATGCGCATCTCGGTTTACCTACGTCCATTGAATCCCTGCTGTTAATCGAGGTCGACGGACGCTCTGTCGTTGTAGAAGAAGATGCCGCTAAAGTTGCGGAGTTGTGCAAGCAGCACCGATGTATTGAAATTATTGTCGCTCAGACAGAATCTGAAGCCCTTCGCTTGAAAACCGCCCGCCGTTCAGCTTTTTCGGCGCTGGCCCGCGTAAGGCCGACAACGATCCTTGAAGACGTCACCGTTCCGCGAAGCGAGATTGCTACGATGCTCGACCGAATCGATTCTATCGCAAAGAGCTATAATGTAATGTTTGGAATTTTCGGACACGCCGGCGATGGAAATCTTCACCCGACGTGCCTGACCGACGAACGAGACAAGGATGAAATTCATAGGGCGGAATCGGCGTTCGAGGCAATTTTCAGCGAGTCCATCAAATTGGGAGGGACGATCACCGGCGAGCACGGCACAGGCTTATCGAAGAAAAAGTTCCTTACAGCTGTCGCCGGTATCCCTGCCGTAGAAATGATGAAGTCGATTAAATCCTCGATTGACCCGCAAGGCGTACTCAACCCCGGAAAGATTTTCTCGATCAAACCGAAATGCGAGGGGAGCCTGCCGCGAAGCAAAGACCAAATCAAAAAATTTGAAGAGCTGGGCGCGTGGACATGAGCCGTGCAATAAGATAAGCAACTATGCCGACACGAAGTGACAATTACGCAGCGACGGCAACCGCCAGGTCCGGATTCACCGGCGTTGATATACCCAGTTATGATTTTATTACGAATTGCATGCACTGCGGATTGTGCCTGCCTGTGTGTCCTACGTTTGCCCTGACCGGCCTCGAAAAATCTTCTCCGCGGGGGCGCATCCGATTGATCAAGGCGGTCGCCGACGGTGATCTCGAAATTACGCAGGGTTTTGTGGATGAAATGAATTTCTGCCTCGATTGCCAGGCCTGTGAAACGGCTTGTCCCGCAGGAGTTAAATATGGATCACTCGTGGAAGCTGCGCGGAGTCAAATCTATAAACAGGGGAGAGTATCATGGCTGGAAAAAATACTAAAACGGTTTTTCTTTGAAAATGTCTTTTTATCGAAAAAGCGATTAAGCTTTTTGGCGAAACTTCTCCGGTTCTATCAACGAACCGGGATGGAATCGCTTCTGGTTAAATCAGGTTTGATAGATCTCATCATACCTAAACTTGGAAAACTCCAACATCTTTCTCCGCGCATAGATAAAGCTTTTTTCGATGAATCATTTCCTGAAATAATCAGACCCGCTGGAGCAACAAAGCACCGCGTTGCGTTTCTCTCGGGCTGCATCATGAATGTTGCTTTTGCCGAGATTAACAGCGATACAGTAGAAGTGCTCACACACAATGGCTGTGAAGTCATAGTGCCGCGGCTGCAAGAATGCTGCGGCTCATTGCAGGCTCACAACGGAGATTTTGAATCGGCAAGAACGCTTGCACGCCGCAACATTGATGTTTTTTCGCGCTACGAGTTTGAGGCAATTGTCATGAACTCCGCCGGATGCGGCGCCTTTATGAAAGAATATGCGCACTATCTCGCTGATGACCCTCAGTATGCTGAGAAAGCAAAATTTCTTTCGAGCAAGATTAAGGACCTGACAGAATTTTTATTGTCAATCGATTTCGCGAAACCGTCGCGACCGCTAACCGTACGGGTGGCATACCATGATGCATGTCATCTTGCACATGCCCAACACATTACCTCGGAGCCTCGGGCAATTCTCGGTTCAATCCCGGGTGTCGAACTCGTCGAGCTTGCAGAAGCCGGATGGTGCTGCGGCAGTGCCGGTATTTACAATATTGTCCGATATGACGATTCGATGAAATTGCTGGAGCGAAAAATGGAAAACATAAAAAAAACGAATGCGGAAATTATTGTAGCGAATAACCCCGGTTGTTTAGCCCAAATGAGATATGGCTGCGCCCTGCATCATTTTGGAGGAGAAGTCATACATCTTGCGACGTTGCTCAAAAGGGCGTATGCGCAATAAAGACGGCTGTGAAAAAATCTTGCCTTGCTAAGCGAAGTTTGCTATATTATGTCAGGAATTGCCAAAGTGGCGGAAGTGGTAGACGCGCTGGACTCAAAATCCAGTCTGGCTTAACCCAGGTGAGGGTTCGAGTCCCTCCTTTGGTACAAATGCCATCAGACGATACTCTGATGGTGTTTTTTCTTTGGACAGAAACTTCTTTAACAATGGAGGTCGCGCATCAAATTTCTACCATGTAGGCTTATGAAATCTATCATTGTTTCCATTGAGACTGACTTCCGAAATACATTTTCTACTCTCCGCCGTAAGTGTTTTTCTTCTTCCAATCTTGCCGGGAGCAGCAGGGGCTCAAGATTTCGGTCCTATCGCTCCCGCCATTGACCAGCAGAGAATAGTCCAGCCCGATACCTCGCTTCAGCTCTCTCACGAGATTATTATCCCTAATTCTGAGTCACTGTACTTAGACTCTCTGAAACTCAATAGATCCACTGACTACGCGATAGAATACTCGACCGGCCGAGTACATATTACCCTTCCACAAAAAATGGATTTTAAGTTCCACAAATACACTATAACTATATCATACAACTTCTTACCATTTTCATTTCAATCATTTTATCGGCATAAAGATTACTTGATTCATCACGATTCAGCAAGCAGCCGGACCTCAACAATCGTAAAGACATCGTCCACTTCAGCCCCTCTTGACAACATATTCGGTAATGAACTTCAAAAAAGCGGAAGCATTTTTCGAGGATTTACTGTTGGAAGCAACAGAGATTTGACACTTAATTCAGGCTTCCGCCTGCAGTTTGCCGGAAAATTGTCGTCGGACATTGAGATTCTGGCCGCTTTAACGGATGAGAATACGCCTCTTCAGCCTGAAGGCAATACTCAAACCATACAAGAATTGGACAATGTGTTCGTGCAAATCAAGAGCACCAATTATGAAGCAACATTGGGCGATTTCTACTTAGACATGTCCGACGGAGAATTTGGAAGATTGAGCAGGAAACTCCAAGGGGCAAAGGGGACCGCAAACTATTCCTCCAGTGACCTTTCCGGATCGGTAACTGTCACTGGTGCCACATCGCGCGGTAAATTCAACACAAACCAATTTCCCGGTATTGAAGGCGTGCAGGGTCCGTACCAACTCTATGGCAAAAACAACGAGAACAATATCGTTGTTATAGCCGGAACGGAAAAGGTGTACATAGATGGAGTGCTGATGCTCAGGGGAGAAGCCAATGACTATGCAATTGATTATGCAAGCAGTCAAATTACCTTTTCTTCCAAGCGCTTAATAACAAGTATTTCGCGTATCGTCGTAGACTTTCAATACAGCGACCAATCCTACACACGTAACTTTTTTGCAGTCGAGGCAGATTCTAAAACTTTTTCCGACGCAGTGAATTTTTCCATTATGTACGCCCAAGAAGGGGATGACCCAAACGCGCCTATTGATATTTCGCTGAGCGACAGCGACAAGGCAGTCCTTGCACAAAGCGGCGGTAAACTCGCCACTAGGTCAGGAGTTGATTCGGTTGGAGTAGATTCGCTGAATATCGGAAGGGGGCAATACGCGGCGATCGACACCGTTGTGCAAGGAGCACCGATAAGAATTTACGAGTTCGCCCAAGGAACGCATGATGCTCAGTTCAATGTAACGTTTTCTTTCGTCGGATCGGGAGCAGGAGACTATGCCCACGAATTACTCGGCCAGTATAGGTACGTCGGGCCGCACAACGGCAATTATTTGCCTATAATTATCTTACCGGCGCCTCAGGTTCAGCAAATTGCTGACGTGAATACTTCAATCCATCTGGCCAGAGACCTTACCCTAAGCGGTGAATTCGCCGCCAGCAACCTGAACCCAAATAGATTCGCCACGAACGATGAGGTAACCGGCGACGCCACCAAATTCTCTGCAAACTTTGCCCCGACGAATGTTAAAATAGCTGGCGCTGCTATTGGTTCGTTCAATCTTTCTCTTTCCGACAGGTATACTAATAAAAATTTTTCACCGCTCGACCGCGTTGACGATGTCGAATTCGGAAGGAAGTGGAGCATCGACAGCACTGTTACGATTCGACCGTCATCAGAAGAAATTCGGGAGGCGGGTCTCACATACAATCCTATACGGACGGTTTCTCTCGGAGGGTCAATTGGATCAAACGATAGGGGGCCCCAATTCTCGGCGAATCGTAAAGAGGGATTTGTACGGCTTGCAGACGATTCGCTGCCAAAAATCGATTACACCGTTGAACAAATCAAAAGTTCACAGGGGGGTTCCATCGAGGAGAATGACTGGGTAAGACAAAATGGCTCCATTTCATACGCCATGAAGAAATTCCTCCCGAGTTTTCGGTTTGAACGTGAAAATCGGTCGATTGAGACACCGGTCGTTGATTCTCTCGACAACGCAAGTTTTGGCTTTACGACCCTTGCTCCAAAATTTGCATTCAAAGGCATTTACGGAATGAACCTTTCAACTGAAGTTGAACTCCGCGATGATGATGCGACATACGAAGGAAGGTTGGAACCCCAATCACGATCAATCACTCAGACATACGAGTGGGCCCTGCCTGAGGTTAAAAACATTTCATCCTCTTTGAACGTTATTCTTAGGGACAAAACCTTTCATGACCAATTTAAGCTTACCAACGGAGATGTCCGGACAATACTTGTCCGCACAGAGTCGAGGTACACTCCGTTCCAGCGGGGTGTTGATGCCGACGTGTTTTATGAAGCGTCGACAGAGCGGTCTGCACAACTTCAACGCGTCTTCTACCAAGTCCAAAAAGGAAGCGGCCAGTACATCTGGACTGACGGAAACGGCAATGGAAAAGTGGACGTCACCGACGAAAGAGACTTTCAGCTTAGCCGATACGACGGAGATTATACAATCATAACCATCCCGACTGATCAGTTGTTTCCCGTGATTAATGTAAAAACGTCAACGCGCCTGCGCCTCACACCGAACAAGTTTATTTCTTCTCCGTCAAGCTGGGTGGAAAAAGCCCTGTCGGTTGTTTCGACAGAAAGCTATGTCAGGATCGAAGAAAAGAGCTCCGACCCGCAAACGAGCCAAGTTTATCTTCTGAACCTTAGCCACTTCCTCAACCCTTCAACAACAATTCTCGGCAGCCAGCTTTTCCAACAGGATCTTTTTCTTTTTGAAAATCGATCCGATTTTTCTTTGCGACTCAGATTTCTGCAGCAGAAAGGAGCCGGGCAGTACAGCTCGGGCGATGAACAAAGCTATAATCGGGAGCGTTCACTTCGTGTCCGAGTCCAACTCGTTCCCGAAATTTCAAATCAAATAGATTATGCAAACAAGCAGGACGATCTTGCCGCCTCGCTGACCAGCGGCAATTCTCGGATCATCAATTCAGACGATCTTAGCTCGGACTATTCATACCGCCCGGAACAAAATGTCGAAGTCGGTTTCAAATTTGAAGTATCACGTTCGGAAGATGACTTTAACCCGACACCGGTTATCGCGGACTTGAACGCCCAGTCGTTGCGCACGGTAATTTCGTTTCGAGGAAGCGGCCAGGCAAGAATCGATTTTTCGCGTGAGGAAGTTTCACTTCAAAACAACTCTGCAGGCACGCTCGTCCCTTTTGAACTCACGGCCGGCAGGCTGCAAGGAAAAACCTACCTGTGGGGTATTACCTTCGACTACAAATTGAGCAGCAACCTACAATCTTCCTTGCAATATACCGGCCGGTCTGAACAATCTCACACGCCCGTCCACACTGCAAAAGCGGAGGTACGAGCCTTTTTTTAAGCCCGAGTCGGGATAATATTTTACTTGCTTATAAGCGTACGGTTGCGTATATTTTATTCACTGCAATGTAAAGTCCCGCCTCAAGCGGGACTTTTTTTTGATAGCGAAAAGAATGTCGAAAATGGCACTGATCGAGAACATTTTTGAAATTGCTGCGGCCGGTCTCAGGGACATCGGCGGCTATGTCGTCGACGTTAGTGTAACGGGAGAGCGAGGCAGTTCGATTGTGGAAGTGTTCGTCGATACAGACCAGGGAATTACGGCAGATCAATGCGCGCAGGTTAACCGTTCTGTGTCATCAGAACTTGAGAGACAGAACCTGATCTCGGGGCGGTACCGGTTGGAAGTTTCTTCCCCGGGGCTTGACCGACCTCTCAAGCTTGTGCGTCAATTCAGAAAAAACATAGGCCGCAGGTTTAAGATCATTGCGCCCGTCGAGAATCAGAAAACGGCAACGGAAGGAATACTGCGGGAAGCAAGCGAAACGACACTGACCTTGATAACGAACGAGAAACAGGAACGGTCTTTTGCTCTGAACGATATTCAGGAAGCGTACGTGCTTCCGCAATTCAAATAGAGAACTGCTCAGATGAATTACAATTTTTATTTTGGAGGATTCAATGAATTATGAGATTGTCGAATCATTTTCTTCACTGGTTCGCGAAAAATCTATCGACAAAGACATCCTTGTCGGAATTGTGGAAGATATTTTTGGGATGATGGTTCGGAAAAAATACGGACAAGAGGCGAAATTTGACGTGGTTGTCAATATGGAAAAGGGAGATATTGAGATTTACCTCGAAAAAGAAATCGTAGAAACCGTTATCGACCCCGTGACACAAATTGATGTCGAGTCCGCGCGAAAGAAATCGGGCGAACCGCTGGATGTGGGAGAAGACTACGTCGAAATAATTAACCTCGCCGACTTTGGCCGGCGGCTGATCATTACGGCGAAACAAAATCTCAACCAGAGGATCAAGGAGCTTGAAAAAGAATTAATCTACAACGAGTACAGCAATTCGATCGGAGAAATACTTGTCGGCGAAGTGTATCAAATCAGGAAAAATGAAATCCTCATCATGCACAACAAAAATGAAGTCGTTTTGCCGAAAAGTGAACAGATTCAGAAGGAGCGTTACAAGAAGGGGGACACGATTCGTGCAGTCATAAAGGAGGTACGGAAAAATTCCGGAAATCCGACAGTTATTGTGTCCCGCTCCGATACGAAATTCCTGGCGCGACTCTTTGAGATTGAAATTCCTGAAATCTACGACGGGATTATTGAAATCAAGGACATCGCCCGCGAACCGGGCGACCGGGCGAAAGTTGCCGTCGAGTCTCATGACGACCGCATCGATGCCGTGGGAGCTTGCGTCGGAATGAAAGGCGTACGCATTCACGCGATTGTCCGTGAGCTTAACAACGAAAATATCGACGTCATCAATTACAGCGATGAGCCCCTTGTCATGATTACGCGGGCACTCGCTCCGGCGAAGTTGAAAAAGATCGACCTCGATATGGCTGCCAAAAAGGCAACCATTCTCGTCGCAGACGATCAGGTGTCGCTCGCGATCGGAAAAGGGGGACAAAACATACGGCTCGCCGGAAAGCTGTCCGGCTTCGATTTGCAGCTCGTCAAAGAAGGCGCAGAATACGATATCGAGCTTATCGAATTCCGCGACGAGATCGGCAAAGAGGTTTATGACAAGTTTATCGAAAACGGCTACGACACAGCCCAACAGGTGATGGATGCAGATGTCGAAGATTTGGTCGGTGAATTAGGCATAGAAGAAGAGAAAGTGAAAGAGATCGTCGCTCTCATTAAAAAAGAATTCGAAGAAGCTGAAGTTGATGAAGAGGATGAAGAGGAAGCGGAAAAAAAGAAAGTTGGAGAAAACGCCGCCCCCGCAAAAGAGACTCAAAAAGAAGAGGCCGTTTCCAACGTAGTCACCGAACCTACCAAGGAAGAAGAAGCACCGTAATCTCGCGGCGTGCTGGTGAATTCACTCATTGTTCTTGTTTCCTTTTATTGAAGGAATTCGAATGACGGAAGCAACTGAAAAGAAAATAAAAATATTTAATCTCGCAAAAGATTTGAACCTCGCGAGCGGAACCATTATTGAGTTTCTCAACAAAAAGGGATACACGATCAAGGGACCGATGTCTATTGTCGAAAACGACATGATGAAAGACATTATGTCTCATTTCAAGAAAGATAAAGATGTCGCAGACCGGCATCAGCGCAAGATCGCGGAGATCAAGGAAACAAAGAGGAAAACGGCAGAGAAAAAGAAAGAAAGCGAAGAAGAAACAAAAGAAGCAGCAAAGAAGAAATCCGACGAAGAATCAACCGAACCCGTAACTCCGGCAACGCCTGCCGTTGAAGAAGTCCCGGAAACACGCACGGTCGAACCAGCCGTCGCACAATCGTTGACTGAACAAAAAACAATCGCCGCCCCTGAGGAACAGGTTGAGAGTGCCGCCGCTGAAAAGGCAGTTCCCGCAAAAGCAAAGAGCGAAGAACCCTCTGCGGACGATGCCCTGAAACAAGAACAGGGGGCAAAAAAGAAAAAAGGTGAAAAGGGATATAAATCTCCGTTGGATCAGCTCAGTGCACGGCGTCGCGGTTTGACCATTATGGGAAAAATGGATTTGAAGGAGACTGCCGAGGCGGGAGCTAAAGAAGAACGTACGGGAGGATCTGCTACAGAGACAGAGGAGCAGCGCAAAAGAAAAAAGAAGAAGAAAAAGATTAAGGATGAAAAGGTTAAAGAAGTTACCGAATCCGATGCCGAGGATAGTTCCAAAAAGAAGAAAAAGAAGAAGAAGCTCCGTATCCATGAAATCGATGATACGCAGGTAAATGAGGCCATAAAGCGCACGCTCGCCGGCATGGATGAGTCGGTCGTCAGTCTTCGCGCCACCAACAGAAAGAAAAGAAAACGCGAACGGGAAGAAGAACAGGCCAGGCTGCTTGAGGAAGCGCAGGGGGAAGAAGGAAAACTTCGCGTCACAGAATATGTCACTGTCGGCGAACTTGCCAGCCTCATGAATGTCCCCGTAGCGGATGTTATCGCTAAATGCATCGGATTAGGGTTAATGGTCTCGATCAATCAAAGATTGGATAAAGACAATATCACGCTTGTTGCCGATGAGTTCGGTCTACAGGTTGAATTCCATGAAGAGTTTACTGTCGATCTCCTTGAAGATAAACCGGACGCTCCTGAGACCATGAAACCTCGCTCGCCCGTCGTGACGATCATGGGACACGTCGACCACGGGAAAACTTCTTTACTGGATTACATTCGCCGAACAAATGTGGTAGCGGGTGAAGCCGGCGGCATTACGCAGCATATCGGTGCGTACGAAGTGAGTTTAGATTCAGGAAGAAAGATTACTTTCCTTGACACTCCGGGACACGAAGCCTTCACCGCTATGCGTGCCCGCGGCGCTCAATTGACGGATATTGTCGTACTGGTAGTTGCTGCCGAAGACAATGTCATGCCGCAGACGCTCGAAGCGATCAGTCATGCCCGTGCCGCAAACGTCCCGATCATTATCGCAATAAACAAGATCGATAAGCCTGAAGCAAACCCCGACCGTATCCGACAGCAGCTTGCCGACAAGGGAATTCTGGTGGAAGAATGGGGGGGCAAATACCAGTGTGTTGAAGTTTCTGCAAAGAAGGGATTGAATGTCGAGCTCCTCTTAGAAAAGATACTGCTCGAGGCGGAGGTTCTTGATTTGAAAGCTAATCCAAGCCGCACGGCACGCGGAGCCGTCGTCGAGGCACAGATCGATAAAGGCAAGGGAATTCTTGCGACTATTCTTGTGCAAAAGGGAACGCTTCGAGTCGGTGATCCGTTTGTCGGAGGAATTTACAGCGGAAAAGTAAAAGCCATGTTTGATGAACGCGGGCGCAGGACGGAGGTTGCCGGGCCGTCCACGCCGGTTCAACTTCTTGGATTCGACGGCATTCCACAGGCTGGAGACCAATTTATTGCGGTCGACTCCGACCGCATAGCGCGTGAAATCAGCCTTAAACGCCAACAGCTAAAGCGCGAGCAAGATTTCAGACAAATCCATTTTGTTACGCTTGACGAAATTTCAGAACAAATTCAGGCGGGGCAACAGGTCAGAGAACTTTCGATTGTCGTCAAAGGCGATGTCGACGGGTCTGTTGAAGCTCTTGCAGATTCACTGATGAAACTTTCGACGGCGGAAGTAAAAATCCGCGTCATCCATAAAGGGGTGGGTGCGATTTCTGAATCGGACGTTTTGCTTGCCGCCGCGTCCAACGCGGTAATTATCGGATTCCATGTCCGGCCCAATCTCAACGCCCGTCGGCTCGCCGAACAGGAGAAAGTCGACATCCGGCTCTACAATATTATCTACGACGCGATCAACGAGGTGCGCAATGCTCTGGAAGGATTGCTCGCCCCCACGCTTTCGGAAGAGGTCACGGCGACGGTTGAAGTGCGTGAGACGTTCAAAGTTCCTAAAATCGGAACGATTGCCGGTTGTTATGTCACCGACGGCAAAATCGCTCGAAACAACAAAGTGCGTTTGCTCCGCGATGGAGTTTCAATTTTTAACGGCACGTTCGCATCGCTGAAGCGATTTAAGGACGATGTCCGCGAAGTAGAGCAGGGGTTTGAATGCGGCGTCGGTTTAGAAAATTTTAACGACATCAAAGTCGGGGACATAATTGAAGCATACAAAGTTATCGAAACAAAACGCACACTGTAAGCAAATTCAAGTGTGGACGTTTCTTTTGGTAAAGGAATAGAATGTCAGTCAGAACAGAACGAGTTGCTTCCCTCATCCGGCATGAACTTGGAACAATTATCAGCCGGGACTACAGCGGCGGCGAATTAGGGTTCAGCACCGTGACCGAAGTCCGCGTCACACCAGATCTGAAGCTCGCAAAAATCTATGTGAGCATCTTGGGCCCGCCCCAGGTGAGGGAGAAAACATTGGCGCGTTTAGAAAGCGAAAAATCCCATATTCGCGGGCTTCTTGCATCGCATGTCAATATGAAGTACACGCCGGCATTGCAATTCTACCATGACAACACGATGGATAAGGTAGAAACCCTGGAAAATTTGATAAAAAAAATTCATGAAAATGACAACAAGGCACAGTGAACCGGTCTCGATGACTTCGGATGTTCACGCGTTGGATTTTGAGAAGGGGGAGATGTTTCTTGTTGATAAGCCGTTGGACTGGACTTCGTTTGACGTCGTGCATCGTGTGAGGGATTTGTTTCATGTAAAAAAAGTCGGCCATGCCGGAACGCTCGATCCGAAAGCAACCGGATTATTGATTCTCTGCACAGGCAGGAAAACAAAAGAAATTGACACTTTCTCCGGCCAAGAAAAAGAATACGAAGGAATAATGCAGCTTGGCGCAACAACCGAGACTCTCGATTCCGAAACTCCCGAGCAGGAGAAAAAAGATTTCTTGCATATTGACGAGAAACAAGTCCTGGCTGTTTTTTCCGCTTTTGTCGGCTCGCAAATGCAAGTTCCGCCGATGTATTCGGCGGTGAAGGTCGATGGAAAACCTCTGTATAAATATGCTCGAAAAGGCCGTTCACTTGAGCGCACGGCACGCGAAATTACCGTGTTCAAATTCGAATTGCTTAAAATGGATCTGCCGTTCCTTCATTTCCGAATCGTGTGTTCAAAGGGAACATATATTCGCTCGATCGTGGATGAGTGCGGAAAGAGATTGCTTTGCGGGGCGTATTTAAAGGAACTCCGGCGCACTCGGATCGGCAGTTTGTCGCTGCAACAGGCATTGCACATTGAAGATCTGCATTCTCTCAGCGACAAGTGTAATCCGATGAGACCTGTATAGAAGCATGAAAATTGTTGAATCGCTTTCGGAAATCACGCGCAACAAAGATTCCGTCATCTCAATCGGGACTTTTGACGGCGTTCATCTCGCCCATCAAAAAATTGTCCGCGAAGTGATTCAACGGGCGAAGGAACGGAACGGACAGAGCGTTGTCATCACCTTCAACCCGCATCCAAAAGAAGTGATCGGAAAAAGGAAACCATCGGACGGACGAGAGCAGCCGAATCAGGTCGAACTGTTGACAACCCACGACGAAAAGCTAGAGTTGCTTTCCAGTCTCGGCGTTGACATGACATTTGTGGTCCCATTTACCTATGAGTTTTCGCGAAAGCCGTTCCGGGATTTTTATGTTGAGTATCTCATTAACGGCATCGGCATCAGCGAGGTTATTGAAGGATACGATCATGGATTTGGGCGGGACCGCGAAGCCGGCCTAGCACAGCTGCTCGCCCTCGGACGAGAATTCGGCTTTTCCGTCGTGGCAGAGAAGCAGTTCGTCGTAAATGGAGAGCCTGTGAGCAGTTCACGAATTCGTTCGTTTCTTCGAGAGGGGGAGATCGTCAAGGCGAACGAATTGCTCGGAAGGCGGTATAGTTTTTCCGGAACGGTGGTCGCCGGGGAACGACGCGGAAAGACGCTGGGGTTTCCGACAGCCAACATTGCTCTGAGCGACCCGCGAAAAATTCTTCCGGGAAACGGCGTCTATGCTGTAAAGATTGTTGTCGATGGTTCATCGCATGCCGGCCTGATGAGTATCGGCGTTCTGCCGACATTCCACGAGCATCATGAACGGGTCTGCGAAATCTTCATTTACGATTTTGACCGGGATATCTACGGGAAAGCAGTCAGCGTGGAATGTGTTCAATGGATTCGGGGCGAGAAGAAGTTCGTTTCATCGGATGAATTAGTGAAAGAAATGAACAGTGATAAACGTATCGGAAAGAATATTTTTGAGAATGTTCAATAATACAATGTACAATTATTTTTAAGGAGTGTTCATGGCAATTTCAAAAGGTCAAAAAGCGGAATACATCACCAAGTATGGTAAATCGCCGAATGATTCCGGGACTCCCGAAGTCCAGATCGCTATTCTTACGGCGAACATCAATGCGCTCTCGTCGCATTTCGACACGCACAAAAAAGATAATCATTCACGGGTTGGTTTGCTGCGAATGGTGGGAAAACGCCGCCGTTTGCTCGACTATCTCATGGAGAAGAACATTGAACGCTACCGGAAGATCATTCAAGAACTCGAGATCCGCAAGTAGCAGGCAGGCACAGGAAACGCGCTGAACTAATTCAGCAGTCATACGAATCAACTAGAGCAAAGTATAATTATGGTCGTTAAAAAAGAAATTCAAATCGGGAACAAAACGCTTTCGCTTGAAACTGGCAGATTTGCCAGGCAGGCGGACGGCGCCGTCATGGCTCGGTACGCCGACACCATGGTGCTCGCGACTGTCGTCGCGCCGAAGGAATCAAACGATGATCTGGATTATTTTCCACTTCAAGTCGAATACCGCGAAAAGATGTCGTCGGCGGGGAAAATTCCAGGAGGATTTTTGAAGCGGGAAGGGAGGCCTTCAGATAAGGAAATTCTCTCTGCCCGTCTTATCGACCGGCCGATTCGTCCGATGTTTCCTGAGGGTTATCATAACGAAACGCAGATTATTGTCAACGTCTTTTCGTCGGATCAGCAAAATGACGCCGACGTGCTCGGTGCCTGTGCCGCATCTGCTGCGCTGATGGTTTCGGATTCGCCGTTTGACGGACCTATCGCGGAAGTGCGCATCGGCCGCGTCAACGGAGAACTGCTCATTAATCCGACCTTCGACGAACTGGAAACAAGCGACATGGACGTTACCGTTGCAGGTACCGACGATTCGATCGTGATGGTAGAGGGCGATTCCCGGGAGATATCCGAGACAGACATCCTTTCTGCGCTCACATTTGCCCATGACGCTATCAAGAAAATTTGCGCGCTGCAAAAAGAGCTCGCGGCAGAAGTGAAAATGCAAAAACGCCCTGTCGTCATTACTGAAATCATTCCAGAACTGCTTACAGCGGTAAAGGAACTTGCGACAGAAAAAATACGAACGACCGTAAATACAGTGTTATCGAAAGACGACCGTTCAAAGGCGAACTCCGCAATTGAGGCCGAAGTCAATGCCGCACTTGCCGAACAATTCCTCGATCAAGAAGGCGCGATCAAGCAAATTCTGCACGACATTGAAAAGTTTGAAATGCGTGAAATGATCCTCTCGAAGAAGAAGCGGTTGGACGGACGAGGTTTAACGGATATTCGACCGATATCAATCGAGCTTGGCCTCTTACCGCGCGCGCACGGCTCCGCTCTCTTTACACGGGGAGAAACGCAATCGTTAACAACCATGACGCTCGGCACGAAGCTCGACGAACAAATGGTCGATGGATTGCGCCCCAAGTCGACACGGCAATTCATGCTGCATTACAATTTTCCACCTTTCAGCGTTGGCGAAACGGGAAGGCTGGCAACGGGCCGGCGTGAAGTAGGACACGGCAATCTTGCCGAGCGAGCATTGAAAAACCTATTGCCCGACGGGAAAGAATTTCCGTATACAATCCGCGTCGTTTCCGATATTCTTGAGTCGAACGGATCCTCATCGATGGCGACTGTGTGTGCCGGCTCGCTCGCATTGTTCGACGGAGGCGTTCCATTAAAGAAATCAGTCGCAGGAATTGCGATGGGTTTGGTCAAAGAAGGGGAGCGCGTTGCGATCCTCAGCGATATTCTCGGGAACGAAGACCACCTCGGGGATATGGATTTCAAGGTCGCAGGCACAAAGGACGGCATCACAGCGTTTCAAATGGACATCAAAATCAAAGGAATTTCATTTGAGATCATACAACGCGCCGTGCAGCAGGCGAAGGAAGGAAGAATCCATAAACTTGCCATCATGGATGCTGCTATTTCCACGCCGAGCGCTGATTTGAGCCAATACGCCCCGCGACTGACGACGATCAAAATTCCTGTCGATATGATCGGAGCCGTTATTGGACCGGGTGGAAAAAATATTCGAAACATCGTCTCGGAGTCGGGCGCTGAAGTCAATATTGAAGATGACGGAACGATTATTATCGCCGCAACAACAAAAGAAGCCAGCGACCGCGCACGTGCGATGATCGGCCGGATCACGGAAGTACCGGAAGTAGGAAAAACGTATAAAGCAACGGTAAAGAAGATTATGGACTTCGGTGCCTTTGTCGAAATCCTTCCGGGCAAGGAGGGTTTAGTCCATGTCTCGCAACTCGATTTGAAACGAATCGAAAAAGTTGCCGACTTTGTTAAAGTGGGCGACGTCTTCGATGTAAAGCTCCTTGAAATTGACGACAAAGGACGCCTCAACCTCAGCCGAAAGGCGGTTTTACTTGCGGACAAGAAAAAAGAAGAAGTTCCACAAAACAATTAACGCGGACGGCTCGACATCTTCTTCCATGGTGAACGACGGATCGGATATTCTGTATGGATAAAACGGTCTATCCGGCCCGACATCTTCGCGGCGAACTCACAGTCCCGGGAGATAAGTCAATCTCGCACCGTGCCGTCTTGATTGGATCGCTTTCGGAAGGAACGACGGAAATTACGGGCTTTCTGAACGCGGCAGACCCGCGAAGCACTCTTGACTGCGTTCAAGCGCTGGGCGTTGAAACCGCATTGACTCAGGAAAAGCTGTACATTGTTGGCAAAGGGTTGCACGGCTATCGGCAACCCGATGCCGTGTTGGATGCTGGAAATTCAGGCACGACCATCCGTCTATTATCCGGGATATTGTCGGGCCAAAAATTTCCTACTCAGATTTCAGGCGATCAATATCTCGTCCGGAGGCCGATGAAACGCATCATTGACCCGTTGACTGAAATGGGTGCTCACATTGTCGGAACGGATAAACTGACCGCCCCATTAAGAATCTTTCCTGCCGAAAAACTTCACGGAATCACATATGAACTTCCCATCCCGAGCGCCCAGGTCAAATCCGCTGTTCTTTTTGCCGGGCTCTTCGCAGAAGGGAAAACAACGGTTGAAGAGTCGCAGGGATCCCGTGACCACACCGAGCGGATGCTGGGCTTAGGTTCCAGCAAAACGGAAAACAAAATCAGCGTATCAATAGTCGGCGGAAATCAAATTCCGGCCAAACAGTTCTTTATTCCCGGCGATCCGTCATCGGCCGCATTTTTTATCGTTGCAGGACTCATCGGGGAAGATTCCGAAATCCTGATCAAAAACGTCGGCATCAATCCTACACGGACAGGATTTCTCGACGTGCTTCGCTCGATGGGAGGGAACATCACCGTTGAAAACCAACGGATCATCGGCGGTGAACCGATCGGCGATATTATGGTAAAAAGTTCGAACCTTCGGTCAAACCTTATCCTCGAAGGCTCAATCATTCCAAACGTCATCGATGAAATTCCGATCCTTGCCGTAGCGGCTGCGTTTGCAGTCGGAACGTTTGAAGTTCGCGGAGCTTTTGAACTGCGCAACAAAGAAAGCGACCGCATCGGTGCAGTGTGCGAAAACCTTGCTCTGATGGGACTTGAGGTTGAAGAACTCGAAGACGGATTTGCATTTAGCTCGAACAACACACTAATTCCGGCAACTTTTGACAGCTTTGGAGACCATCGCATCGCGATGGCGTTCGGCGTTGCCGCATCAAACCTGCAGGGTGAGTCGACCGTAAAAGACTCGGCTTGCGTAGATATTTCATTCCCGGCATTCTGGGACACGCTTCACACGTTGGCAAATTAGACGAGGTCGCTGTGGCAAGTGTTAAACTGGAAAATATCCGGAAAGAATATGAGGGCGGGGTCGTGGCTGTACGCGACGTGAACATCGAAATTGCAGATAAAGAGTTCGTCGTGCTCGTCGGCCCTTCCGGCTGCGGAAAATCGACAACCCTTCGAATGATCGCAGGGCTAGAAGATATCAGCAGCGGGACAATCTCCATTGACGGGAAAATTGTCAACGATGTTCCCCCAAAAGACCGCGACATTGCGATGGTGTTTCAGAATTATGCTCTGTATCCTCACATGACGGTGTATGAGAATATGGCGTTCGGTTTAAAACTCAGAAAATATCCGAAGGCGGAAATAGACAGCCGTGTGCGGGAAGCAGCTCAAATTCTCGGTATCGAAGAATACCTTGACCGCAAACCAAAAGCATTATCGGGAGGACAACGCCAGCGTGTTGCGGTCGGTAGGGCGATCGTCCGCAAGCCAAAAGTTTTTCTTTTTGATGAGCCCCTCAGCAATCTCGACGCAAAGCTGCGCGTCCAGATGCGAACCGAGATTTCAAAATTACACAACAGTTTGCAGGCGACCATGGTCTACGTTACACACGATCAGACGGAGGCTATGACGATGGGAGACAAAATTGTTGTCATGAAGGACGGTGTTGTCCAGCAGATAAACACTCCGTTGAATCTTTACCACCACCCGGTGAATAAATTTGTCGCCGGCTTCATCGGAAGCCCCGCCATGAATTTTATGGAAGGGACAATTTCGAAAAACAAGGAGCTCATTTTTACCGAGAATTCAACCGGTGTGATGCTCAAACTTCTTAAAGAGCATCAAACAAAGTTGAAACCGTATCTCGGAAAAGAAGTCTGGCTGGGTATCAGGCCTGAGCATATATTTGACGCAAAACAAATACGCGGCATCAACTATTCGCGCTGCAAAGCGAAGATCGAGGTTGTTGAACCGATGGGAAATGAAATCTTCATCTATTTCAACACCGGGAGCGGAAAACAGTACGTTTCACGGATCATAGCGACGGAAGAACCAAAGGCAGGGAAGGATATGGACCTCGCGCTCAATATGGCCAAGGCTCATTTCTTCAATAAGGAAACGGAAAAAGTAATCTAGCGTTATTTATCGTAGTGGTCAAAAATATAAGACCGTTTCTTGAGAAACGGCATTAGTTTCTTTTACGCGGTCATAATTCGATGAGTTGATGCTGGAACCGGTCGATGATAACTTCTCCGCTCAGCCACTTTACGAAATCCGGCCCATACTTATTCATGTAATACACTACGTTGAATTCTCTTTCCTGAAAATTCGATTTAGGGAAGATGTTTGCAGCAACCTTCTGAATCTGCTTTATCGTTACTTCTTGCCTACGCTGCTGAGCCGCCTGAGTCTTTTCCTTTAGAACATTCAGTTGCGACTCAATCCGCGACAAAGTTGAATCTATTGCACCCGAAAGAGTCGGGTCGATTTGTTGAATGCCAAAACGCGACTCCGCAACAGCTTCGCGAAGACGGCAATGGAGTTGCTCAAACAACGCATCGACCTTGACTTCCGACACTTGTTCTGCAATCCGTGCCAGAAGGGGGTCGATGTCCGACCAAATTTCTGTAAAATCTATCTGAAATTTTTCGAGGATATTTTTTACTTTTTCTTCCATAATCGTAATGCTTGCGCGAGGATACACAACAGGCATATCAACTTCAAAGAATTCATAGACTGATTTTAACTGTCCAAAATAGGCAATCTCCGACGGACCTCCAACATAGGCAAGCGTCGGTAAGATAGTGTCTTGACAAATCGGCCTCAAAACAACGTTTGGAGATATCAGTTCGGGAGAATGTTCAATAATGGCGTTCAATTCTTCCTTTGAAAAAAACTGCCTCGTCCCCTTGAGGCTGAAATCATTTTCCCTCGGCTCAATAAGATACCGGCCGCCTTTATGGAACATAAAAAGGTTTATCGACTTT
Organism: uncultured Chitinophagaceae bacterium; assembly: GCA_964642725.1. Lineage (GTDB taxonomy): Bacteria > Bacteroidota > Ignavibacteria > UBA10030 > UBA8401 > JAGVPT01. The sequence goes on along the minus strand of CAZXQG010000002.1, from coordinate 127,037 downwards.
GCCTTGATCTGCGCATGATAGTGCTCCTCAAGCCCGGCACTCGTATCAATGACTATTTGAGAAGTCTTGGACATTGCGGCAATTTCTTTTTGGAAAACCGGCTTCAGAATTCGTTTCAGTTCCGCATTCCCGGGGTCCAGGAAAACCAGGCCCGAATCTTCGAACAGACCGCTCAATAAACCGACAAAAGCCGTTCCCAAGGTTGAACCCGGCCGATAATATCCGTGCAGCGAATCAAACAATTGCCCTTTGAATTCCGTTTCCTGAAGCTGTGCCCGGATATCTTCAAGGAACTTTTCGACAAAGCTGTCAATCACAATATTGCCAACAGGACCGGGATTTTTTTCAAACGGCTTCCCTCCGATTAAATATTCTATTGTCGTAATGTCTCCGTTTGGATTGATGACATTAACCTTATTGATTTCATCAAAATCATGGTCTTCATTTTCAACCCAAAAGACAGGGACAAAGTTATATTCGGGAAATTGAGCGGATAACTGTTCGGCGAGTTTAATAGCGGTAATTGTTTTGTAAATCGTGTAGAGCGGACCTGTACACATTCCCACTTGCTGGCCGGTGACAACAGCAACGGTATTTTCGTTCCCGAGCAGATCAATATTGGCTAAGGTTCGTATACCGCAGTGGTATTGTTTGTTCTGTTCCGTAAGAACGCGAACGAGCGTTGAACGGTCTTTTTGTTTAGCGACTACATTTTCTATGAGCTTCTTCCAGCTCTTACGGTCTCGAAAATCGCCAGAGTAATAGTCTTTCAGCTTTTCAAAATCATTGAGATAATCTACGAACAACGGTGTGATGCCAACTTCAAAATTTTGGATCTGTTTGTAATCAATCCAATCCATCGGATCTCTCAGATAGTGAATGAAAATATGTATAATATACACGCTAATGTCGTAAGAATCAATTTGCTTATTAACAGTTAAGGCATACTTCAATGTCATGACCTGATGTCCGTTGATTGGGCAGATGTCGACGACTTTGTTAATTTACCATATAAATAATTTCGTCATATGCGATCTTCTCGTTAAGGAATCCCGCAATCTACTATGCAAAAGTGAGGCGGATTGATTTTCGTCTCGTTGTACGATATATTAGGTTATGAAATTGAAGAGTAGGATAGCATTAATTACCGGCGGAACCGGTGAACTGGGCAAGTCGGTAGCAAAACACTTCCAGAACGAAGGAGCGTACGTCGCCGTCACGTACCGTTCCGATGTGGAGGCTGCAGAATTCTCAAAACTGTTCCCTGACATCTTGACCCTCAGGGGCGACTTGTCGAATGAAGGCGAAGTCCATCAAATCTTTGCAGCGCTGCTTGAACAAAAAGGACGCATCGACATCCTTTGCAATCTCGTCGGGGGGTATATGCCCAAGAAGAATATCGCCGACCTGACAGAAAAAGAATGGGATTTCATGTTTGCGTTGAACTTAAAAACATGCTTTTTGTGCTCGCAGAGCGCGCTCCGAATTATGCAAAAAAAGAAGTACGGAAGAATCGTTAATGTTTCAGCGATGGCCGGGCTCGCTCCGTCTGCAGGACGCGGCGCATATGGAATATCGAAAGCCGCAATCGCGACATTCACACGTATAGCAGGCGATGAGGCTAAAAATTTTCCCGATTCAAGTATAACGGTGAATGCGATTGCCCCAAGCATTCTGCTGACAGAGCCCAATAAACGCTCCGCCTCAAAAGAGGAGACATCCGGCTGGGTTACATTGGACCAGGCGGCAGATCTCATCGCATTTCTTGCATCGGATGAAGCTTCGGCAATCAACGGAGAAACAATTAAAATTTATGGCGGCATCTAACATCTCTTCATTACAAAAAGCATTGTATGGGACTGACACAACGGATCAATGAAGATTTAAAAACTGCGATGAAATCGGGAAACAAGCTGCGGCTTGAAACCCTTCGGATGCTTCGCGCACAAATCATAGAGTTTGAAAAAAAGGGCCTTGACCGCGCGATGAATGAGGACGATGAAATGTCAATTCTCATATCTGCCGCAAAAAAGAGAAAAGAGGCTATCGAACATTTTCAAAATGCGGGAAGAATGGAATTGGTCGAGCAAGAAACAAAAGAACTTGAGATCATCTCCGAGTATATGCCAAAACAATTATCGCGCGAAGAAGCTGAAAACATTGTTTCTACCATTATTCAACAATCGGGCGCCGTGTCTATGAAAGAGATGGGGAAAGTCATGCCGGTGGCAATGAGAGAATTGAAAGGAAGAATAGATTCGAAAGTAATCTCGGAAATTGTCAAACAAAAGCTTGAGGGACGTTCATGAACACCTTCGATACAATTCTCGTCGTTGTTCTTGGAGTATTTATGTTTGCCGGATGGCGAAGCGGTTTTCTGAAAAAATCGATCGCGTTAGCGTGTTTAGCCTTATCTCTTATCCTCGCGACAAAATATGCTTCTTCGTTTGGGGACATGGTTCTCGTGCCCATGGGGATTTCCGCGGGCGCAAGCACAACACTTTCATATATACTGATTGTTGGCGGAATCATGATTGCTCAGGCCATTATCTACAAGATTGCTATCAAGAAGCTCGCTGACGGAACGTGGAACAGAGTAGGGGGCCTTATCGTGGGGTTGGTGGAAGGGGGAATTTTGTTAAGCTTGATGGTCATTTTTCTTAGCATCTACTTTCATTTTCCATCCGGAGAGACTCGCTCGGATTCCCTCCTTTACAAGCCGGTCAAGAATTTTGCCCCCCGCATCTTCGACAGCGTTAACACTCTTCTCCCTGAATCTGAGGATTTCTACCAAGAGATCATTGGTTCGGTAAAGAAAGCGTCCAACCATAAAGAAGCGCCCCTGCACCGATGACCGAATTCCAATCTGCAGCCGAAAAGCTTGAATTCAAAAAGATACTCGGTCGTTTGCAAGGCTATGCATCGTCTGAATTAGGCAGGATCGCTGCGGAGCATGTCACCCCGACCGAGGATTTGAACGTCCTGACACTAGAGCTTAATCGAGTGGACGAGATGAAGAAACTCCTGGAGAGCGATGATCCATTTCCAATTGATGGGTTGAAGGATGTCCGAGAGCCCCTCCAGAGAGCCGGCATAGAAAACAGCATTCTTGGGACATCCGAACTTTTTTCAATCGCCCAAACCCTCCAAGCCGCAAAAAATATTAAGACGTTCATTCAGAAGAGAAAAGAAGCGTATCTCGAGTTACACGCTTTTTGTGAACATATAAGCATCAATAAGATACTTGAGTATAATATCCTCCAAGCTATTGATGAGAATGGAAATATAAAAGATACCGCAAGTAAAGAATTGCGGACAATTAGGATCGAATTAGTTTCAATGTACGAATTGCTGCGTAAACAACTGGAACGCATTCTGAAAAGCGTTTCTGAACAGGGGCTTACACAAGATGATATTATCACGACGCGGGACGGCAGGATGGTGATCCCCGTTAAAGTGGAACAAAAACGCAGCGTCCCCGGCTTCATTCACAGTTCCTCGGCAAGCGGTTCAACTGTTTTCATCGAGCCTGCAGAAACACTGTCACTTAACAATGAAATTCGAGAACTACATTTCAAAGAGCAGCGTGAGATTGAAAAGATCCTTCGGCTGCTGACGCTGCAAGTCCGAGAGGTTTTTCCGGATTTGCTGAAAAGCCTTGATGAGCTTCAACACCTAGATTTAATTTATGCTAAGGCTAGATATTCGATTGAAATTAAAGGCAATAAGCCGTTTCTAAAAGAATTTGGTTCTCTGAAAATTGTTGAAGCACGACACCCTATTCTCCTCCTCCGTCATTCACGGGAAAAGATAATTCCATTGTCCATAGAACTGGGAAATGGCTACAATACCTTACTTATCACGGGCCCCAATGCTGGGGGTAAAAGCGTTGCGATGAAGACTATCGGTGTTTTGGTGTTAATGCTGCAATGCGGACTCCATCTGCCGGCATCCGCAGATTCAGAATTTCCACTGTTTAAGAAAATATTTGTTGATATCGGCGATGACCAATCCATCGAAAACGACCTTAGCACATTTAGTTCGCACATTACGATGCTCAAGGGCATTCTTAGTTCGGCAGATGAACACAGCTTAATCCTCATCGACGAAATAGGTGCCGGCACCGACCCGGCCGAAGGGGGCGCGCTCGCAGCCGTCATTTTAGCTCAATTGACCAAAGCGGGGGCACTGACAATTGCGACAACACACCAGGTAACACTGAAGGCATTTGTACACGAGACCGAGGGCATGGAGAATGGTGCCATGGAGTTTGATCAGACAACGCTGACACCGACCTTTAATTTTAGATTTGGCGTTCCAGGAAGCAGCTACGCATTGGAAATCGCACGGCGGCTCGGAGTTCCGCCGGCGATAATTTCCGATGCTGAAAAAATGGCAGGAGAGCAAAAGTCGCGGCTTGAAAAATTAATCGTCGACCTTGAAAGTCGTTCACAATTTATCGCAAAGCAACTTGCGATCATTGATGCTGAAAAACTCAAATTTAAAGAGTTAATTAGTAATTATGAAATAAAATTAAAAGGATCGCGAGAGGAAATTAAGTCGCTAAAGTCAAAAGCTGTCGAAGAAGCAAAAGAGATCGTGAACAAGGCAAACTCTATCATTGAAAAGTCCATCAGGGAAATTCGGCAGCACCAGGCCGATAAACATTCGATTGTTGAAAGCAAGCAAGACATCAAAATGCTGGAGAATGAAATTCTTGTCATGGAAAAAGCTCTAGACGAAATAGAATCCGGTGCTCCCGGTTTTACGGAATACAGTAAAATAACAAAGGGAACAACGGTTAGGTTGAGATCAAATTCTCAGATAGGCGAAGTCTTACAGCCGCCGGACGCCAATGGAATCCTTCAAGTTGCTTTCGACAATCTAAAAATAAAAATACACGCCAACGATGTTGTTCCGATTTCAAGAACGGAGAAAAGGGGTCAGTCTTTTGCGCCAGTTCTTTTGGAGGCAGTTCCACAGCGCGAAATCGATGTCAGGGGATTATATGGCGATGAAGCATTACAAGCAGTCGATAAGTTCATTGATAGTGCCATTTACACAGGATTACATCGTGTAGATATTATACATGGAAAAGGTTCGGGTGCGCTCAGAAAAAAAATCACTTCGTTTCTAGAGTCTGACTCAAGAATCAAGTCGCACCATTTTGGCGAGTGGAATGAGGGAGGGATGGGAGTAACTATTGTCGACCTTAGAAACGAATGAGGCCAAAACGGATTAAAAAATTGCTCATTGCCAATCGCGGGGAAATCGCCTTGCGCATTCACCGCTCTGCATCGGAAATGGGTATTGAAACGGTGGCGGTTTTTTCGGATATAGACCGTTGTGCTCCCTATGTCTTTAATTCAAACGAAGCTTACCCCCTTCATGGCAACCTTTCAAGAGACACGTATCTCGACATACAAAAGATAATTGCCGTCGCAAAAAAATCACATTGCGATGCGATCCACCCCGGATACGGGTTCCTTTCCGAAAACCCTGATTTCGTTGACGCAGTAATTTCAGAAGGATTGACTTTCATCGGACCGCCTTCTTCTGCGATGAAAAAACTGGGAAGTAAGACTGCAGCCCGCGAATTGATGCAGAAAGCAAAGGTTCCGATATTACCCGGAACCATCGCTCCAGTAAAGGATTATAGTCAAGCAATTAATGTAGCTCAACAGATTGAATATCCGGTATTAATTAAGGCTGTTCATGGCGGCGGGGGAAAGGGGATGAGAAAGGTCGAGCGGGAGGATGAACTTGAACAATCGTTGCGGCAAGCGCAATCAGAGTCGCTTAAGGCGTTCGGGAGCGCTGATGTGTTTATTGAAAAGTATCTGTTGAGTCCGCGGCACATTGAAATTCAGATCCTCGCAGACATGCATGGGAACGTAATCTTTTTGGGGGAAAGAGAGTGTTCGATTCAACGAAGACATCAAAAACTTGTCGAGGAATGTCCTAGTTCTGATTTGTCAGAGCCTTTGAGACAAGCGATGGGGAAAGCCGCTGTCAATGCGGCCCGAGAGTCCGGGTACGTTAGTGCAGGAACGGTTGAATTTTTAGTGGACTCGAAGAGTGCTTTCTATTTCCTCGAAATGAACACACGTCTTCAGGTTGAGCATCCGGTTACAGAGTTGGTCTACGGCATTGATTTGGTGAAAGCGCAGATCAAAATCGCACAGGGTGAACCATTGCCTTACTTGCAAGAGACTGTTTCTCCACGAGGTCATGCGATCGAATGCAGGATATGCGCGGAAGATCCAGATGATAATTTCTTTCCTTCCACGGGAACTATTGAAGAGTATGCTCCAAGCGAAGGATACGGAATCAGGCATGATTCCGGAGTTATGACGGGAACAACTGTTGCTCATTTCTATGATCCCTTGCTGGCCAAATTGATAGCGTGGGGTGCGGACCGTAACGAAGCAATCAAAAGGATGGACCGAGCCCTCTCAGAATATGTACTCTCCGGAGTAGCAACTACAATCCCTTTCTGCCGATTCGTTGTTTCGCATCCGAGTTTTGTCGGCGGCAAGTACGATAACCAGTTTGTCGAGAAATATTATCATCCAAACGAAGTAACTCCCAATTCCAATACGGAATTAGCCGCTTCACTAATTGCTGCTGCTGTGCATCGTTCCACTTCAGAGTCTTCGAACGATCGAAAAGAGCAAGCCGCAAATCAAGGTCGCTGGAAATATAATCGAATCGAAGAATAAGTGATGCCAACACTCATTGCCAGCATCAACGATAAACAGTATAAATGGTCATTTGAGGGGGACGGCTCGATATTATTGGATGGAAAAATTATTCAGGCTGATATACAAAAAATATCTTCGGGACGTTTTTCCCTGATCTTAAACGGCAGGTCATTTCATGGTACAATCACTAGAAATGATCTCATATATGGGATCATAATCCATGGAAATATCTATAGGGTAGGGGTCGAGACCTCTGGGACGCAATTGGCTGTTCTTCGGTCCGCTGCATTACCGAAAAAACACTCGGCCACAGAAGTGCGTTCTCCCATGCCGGGAATGGTTGTTCGTTGTGAAGTCAAGGAGGGAGAACGAGTTGAGGCGGGGGATGGGCTGCTCGTATTAGAAGCGATGAAAATGGAAAATGAAATACGCGCGACAAAGGAAGGGATCATAAAAAAAGTGCATGTCGTTGACAGGCAGGTCGTTAATAAAGGTGAATTGCTTTTTCTTATAGAATAGGATACTATAACTCTATGGCACATGATTTAGAACAAGAACCTAAAGTAACAAAAGACTTGGCCCTTCAGCACGGGCTAACGGATGAAGAATACCAGAGAATACTGAAGCTGTTGGGCAGAACTCCTTCCTACACGGAGCTGGGAATCTACAGCGTCATGTGGAGCGAACACTGCAGTTACAAGAATTCTATTGCTTTGTTGAAAACACTTCCGCGTTCAGGGGGACGGCTTCTCGTCAGTGCGGGGGAAGAGAACGCGGGTCTTGTCGATATCGGCGATGGATTGGCCGTGGCTTTTAAAATTGAGAGTCACAATCATCCCTCAGCCGTAGAGCCATATCAGGGAGCTGCTACCGGTGTAGGCGGAATTATGCGCGATATATTCACGATGGGAGCACGACCGATCGCATCACTCAACTCATTAAGATTCGGTGAACTTACTGATGAGCAAGCGAGGCAGCTGTTCCGCGGCGTAGTAAAAGGAGTGGGGGATTATGGCAATAGTTTTGGCGTTCCCACCGTGGCCGGTGAAGTCTACTTTGACAATAGTTATCAAGGAAACCCTCTTGTCAACGCCATGGCCGTCGGCATAGTAAAACACTCGGAAATTGCCTCCGCAACTTCAAAAGGAACCGGAAATCCAGTGATGATCGTTGGTTCATCCACCGGCAAAGATGGAATTCATGGGGCGACATTCGCGTCCGAAGAGATTTCGGAAAAATCTGAAAGCAAACGGCCGTCCGTCCAGGTGGGGGATCCATTTACAGAAAAATTACTGCTCGAAGCAACACTTGAAGTTATTAAGGCTGGATTGATTGTGGGTATACAAGATATGGGCGCCGCCGGAATCACTTGTTCAACAACTGAAATGAGTGCCAAGGGAAATTCCGGGATGCGCATTGACCTTGACAAAGTGCCGGTGCGCGAGTCTAACATGTCCGCATATCAAATAATGCTTTCCGAATCCCAGGAGAGAATGCTGCTCGTCGTTAAAAAAGGTTCCGAAAAAACGGTAACCGAAATTTTCGACAAATGGGATCTTCACTCTGTGGTGATCGGTGAAGTAACGGATGACGGGCGAGTCAAGATATTCAAAAATGGAGAGTTAAAAGCGGATGTTCCTGCTGAATCGTTAGTTCTGGGCGGAGGTGCTCCGGTATATCACCGCGAATCAAGAGAGCCCGGATATCTAAGCGTTCGCACAGAGTTAAAGCTTGAAGCGTTGAAAGAACCGGGAAACCTTCAGGAGATAACTTTGAAGCTCCTGGCAATTCCAAACATCGCGAGCAAACGATGGGTTTTCGAACAATACGATTCAATGGTCAGGACCGGCACGAGAGTTGGCCCAAACTCAGATGCAGCGGTTGTTCGAATAGACGGAACCGGAAAATTTCTTGCTATGAAAACGGATTGTAATTCCAGGTATGTTTATTTGAACCCTAAAATTGGAGCAGAAATAGCTGTAGCTGAATCAGCTAGGAATGTTATTTGTTCAGGAGCTAGGCCTATTGGAATTACAAATTGCTTAAACTTTGGCAATCCATATAAACCGGAATCATATTGGCAGTTCAAGGAGGCAGTCGGCGGCATCGCACACGCTTGTCGTGTTTTTGAAACTCCCGTGACCGGCGGAAATGTTAGCTTCTACAATGAAAATCCGCTGGGAGCAATCTATCCGACCCCGGTGATCGGGATGGTAGGACTTATCGAGAACGAATCTCACGTTACGACTAGTGCGTTTAACAAAGCCGGAGATGATATTATTCTGCTTGGCACGCTTCGAGGTGACGTGAACGGAAGCGAGTATTTAAAGGAAGTCTTCGGCATGACTGGAAACAATGCTCCATTTTTCGATATCGACGAGGAAAAACGATTGCATGAGTGCTGCCTTGAGTTAATCCAAAAAGGCTTCTTGAGCTCAGCTCACGATGTTTCCGAAGGAGGCTTCGCGATTTCGCTCGTTGAAAGCGTTATTACTGCAGAGAATCCGGAAATTGGATGTAATGTGAACCTCTCCGAACGCAAGGATAAGCGACAAGATTTTCTCCTGTTTGGCGAAGAGCAGAGCAGAATTGTCATATCAGCCAATCCCAAAAACCGCGCGGCGATCGAAAGTATATGCCAACACCACAAGATAGAATTTGCTCAACTTGGTAAAGTGACCGAATTACCCAAGATTATTGTAGGAGAGGTTCTCAACTTGGATAGGAAAGCTGCAGAAGGTGCCTATTACAATTCAATCAGTAAAATTATGGACGGTAAAGGATAGAAGAAAGTGTTGTTCACTGAGCAAATGACTAACTTTACATAACACATATTATATCAAAACATACCAGCGCCAAAAATCACTTGTCCAAGAAATTAAAGAGGCATCAGAACAGACATACCATTGGGAATCACTGAAACGTGTATCTCCCGGTTATCTAATCCCATCATCTCTCCATCAACGTGCACCGGAACGTCTCCATGTGTTTTTACGACCAAATCCTTCGTTCGTTTTATCGCAATTTGCGCAAACCGACCATGCTTGCCCACAAAAACGAACGGGAATATTTTAAGGATGTTGAGTATTGAAAGATCCTTTGCCAAACACACGTCGAGATGTCCGTCATCAAGCGCTGCGTCAGGCGTCAGATAGAAGCCACCCCCGGAACTTTTCCCGTTTCCAATCGAGATCAATAAGTGTTTTCCTGCACTCTCAAATTCCGAGCTCGTTACGAACGATGACTCAGCGCGATACTGAGCTATAACCTTCACTGCTGCTAATGCGTATTTAGTTAGTCCGCGAGCCCAGTATATCTTCTTAGCTTCATAGGCCACTTGTGCATCGAGACCAATGCCTACCGCATTAATGAAGTACTTTGCCGTCTTTTCCAGTTTGCTATTTATTACTTCAATTAACCCTAAGTCAATTGATTTAATATGTTGACGCGTCAGAATTTGCAAGCTGTCATGTAATTTTTTAGGATAGGACAAAACATTTGCAAAATCGTTGCCGGATCCAAGCGGCAGAATTCCAAGAACGTTGTTCGATCCTGCTATCCCATTAACAACCTCATTGACCGTCCCGTCTCCGCCACCGGCGACAATAATGGCGTAGTTCTTTTTCGCCTCGCTGGCGATCCTCACGGCATCGCCAGGACATGTAGTGACCTGAACATCGAAGACAATTCCCTTTGCCTTGAAAAATTCTCTAATTACGGGAATATGTTTCTCGTTGTTTCCGCGGCCTGAACGTGGGTTAAGAATGAGTAAGGTTGGGAGCACTAAAGGATATCGACGATGGACTGAGTAGAATATTCGTATTTAATTACACCGCTAAAAATCATATGCGCACTTCCGGTTAAGCAGACTTCCTGATAAAGCCCGATTCCTGTTTTCTTGAATTTCACACTCAAGAACTCGCCGCTTCGAACACCAAGTGTTATCGGCGACGGTGAATTCTTGACCCGATTAGCAATCAACGCAACAGCCACCGATCCTGTCCCACAAGCCAGAGTTTCTGCTTCAACTCCTCGCTCATATGTCCTTGTAAAAAAAATACTTGAGGAGTTGTCGTCAACAAAATTTATATTTGCTCCTTCAGGGAAAAAGAAATCATGATTCCGGATTTTTCTTCCGAGCCCGTCCACGTCAACTTCTTCGAGGCGCTTTGGTAAGTCCTTGTTCTCCTCGAGAAAAATGACACAGTGAGGAGATCCAGAATTCACAAAATGGAAATGTATACTCAAATCAGAAATACGGAGTTCCTGGTTTATCCGAAAATCGGCAGGCTCCTTCATTTTTAATGTGACCATTTTTTCCGACACAGAAGCAGTGTAAATATGCTCCAGTGCTTCAAAACTGATCTCTGGACTAGGAACAATTTGCTTGAGGTACGCAAACCTGCTGATGCACCTTCCGCCGTTGCCGCACATTCCTCCATAGCTGCCGTCCGAATTGAAGTATTTCATCAGGAAATCAGCTTTACTGCTCTCTTCAATGAGCAACAAACCATCGGCACCAATCCCCTTCCGCCGGTCACAAACGACCCGTGCAAATGTACTCGGGTCAGAAACGATGCGTCTGCGGTTGTCCATGACAACAAAGTCGTTGCCTGCTCCAGACATTTTCGTAAAGTCAATACAGCGGACGTCTTCCTGAGTCATGAAACTCACAAAGCATTTTGCAGAAATCAGTCATAGTGGAGGTGCGGGGATTCGAACCCCGGTCCGGAGTGATGACCATTAGACCTTCTCCATACTCAGTCCATCTCGTGAACATTCGCCTCGAGCCGGTTGGATGAACTCACCAATCCCGAAGCTATCTGGCATCGATCTTCACTAATATCGCTCCAGCGTTGATATTAGCACGCCCGACTGAAGTCGACACCTTGCATGAAACTAGTCAGGTAGAGCTTCATGAAGATGCGCTGTTAATGTTTAGTTAAGCAGCGAGTGCGTAGTTGTAGTCTGCACTTAAGTTGGTTCCGCTTTATTAACGTGCGACTCGGAGAGCACGGTATGCTTCTGTCTAACCATCTTCAACCCCGTCGAGACCATTCACCCCCTTCTCCCAATTTAGACATTTCTGTTCAATATATCAATACACTGCAATAATGATTGCATTTTCATCGATTGGTTTTGCTTTTCAAAAACTAACACCAAGTTACGCAGCATTCGTTCTAGAATTTGCCGATTGGTGACCGGCTCAAGATATTCATCTTTAAAGGCATATCCTAATTTAAGCAAAGATCTTCTGCAATCATCAATTGAGAGAATACTTCCAGCGTTAAACGGATCCGCAAATAGCGGCTTCGATCCAAACTCATACTTAACAATAAAATGTCCAGGCATTCCGATTCCTTGAACAGGAAAATTTAGTCTACGCAGCACAAACATATAAATTACCGAGAGGGCAATCGGAACTCCCCTTTTTGTCTCGATGACTTTATGGATATAATGGTTGTCCGTATTGTAATAATCTGCTTCTTTTCCGGAAAACCTTTTTTCAACTGAAAAGTAATTCCCTATCTTTCCGGCAATTTCCTCGGGAGCATCTGATGGATCAAGTCTGGACTGGAATTCCGAAGCAAAGAAATTTAATAAGTCCGAATACATATGCATTTCGACGCTCGGGAAACCATGTTTCGCGATCAGGAAAACCCCTTCTTCCAAATCAAGATCTCCTCTGTATTTTTCACAAAATAACCGGAATTGATCCTTGAAGGTAGTCTGAGAGATGGCTTCATAAACCTCTCTTATCCGATGCTGCATAAGGGAGTCGTCAGTTTGAAAATATCCTTCGAGTACTGGTAAGGCTTCTTCACCAGTCTGCAACAAATGATGTTTCGCAATAGAATAAATAGAATCATCTTCATCATCAAGAAGATAAATCAATGATTTTAACCTGTTTATAGAATCCTCATCAAGTTGTTTCATAGTCTCTTATTTCCAAACATGATGTTGAAGATAGTTCTTCGTTAATCCGTTCCTGAGGATTTCGAATGCCTCTTGTGGCGTATCCGCAAACTTAAATAATTCAAAATCACCACCACTAATCATTCCATAATCTTCAAGAAGCGAAAAATTCACGACATGCTCCCAGAATTTTTTACCATAGAGGATGACCGTCATTTTCTTTTTGATTTTTCTTGTCTGAAGCAATGTGAGCAGTTCCATTAACTCGTCCAAGGTTCCGAAGCCTCCGGGGAATGCAACCAATGCTTTTCCGAGATACATGAACCAGTATTTACGCATGAAGAAATAGTGGAATTCAAAATTTAACTCAGGTGAAATGTACTTATTAGGATACTGTTCAAGGGGCAAACCAATGTTTAGTCCTATAGACCTTCCTTTTGCCATCAAGGCGCCTTTATTTGCCCCTTCCATGATCCCTGGCCCTCCCCCCGTGCAGACAACAAAGCGATTCCTTTCCTTTAACGACTGCGACCATTTAGTTAAAAGGTATGCAAGAGTCTCGGCATCTTTATAGTAAGCCGACATCTCTACAGCAATTGTCGCCTTTCTGTATTCTTCAGTAAGGTTAGGATTTATCTTCTTCCTTCCTTTTAGTTTCACCTTTACTGCTGCAAGTCTTTTTCGAGCTGAGGACGGCGATTGTATCCGCGCTGATCCAAAAAATACAATGATGTCTTTAATGCGATAGTAATTGAATCTGCTCAATGGTTCCAGAAATTCTGAGAGTATTCGGATCGGGCGCGCATCCTTACTGTTCAAAAACTGAGGATTCTTGTATGCTCGTAAAGGATGAAGGAGCTTTTTTTGTTTTTTCGCCACGATTTGTTCTATGACAATGATTGGATGAACTTTTGAGCGATGATCTTTGCTACCTTCTCCAGATTGACCTTATCTATCCTGTCAAATGTATTTATCCTGTTGCTATCGACATCGATGACGCCAAAAAACCGTCCATCAAGCATCACCGGAACTACAATCTCCGATTTTGACTCAGGGTCGCACGCAATGTGCCCCGAAAAGCCGCTCACATCGGGAACGATGATCGTTTTTCTTTCCTTCGCTGCGGTTCCGCACACACCGCTCCCTATTTTAATTCGGACACAGGCGACCTTTCCTTGAAAAGGACCAAGCACCAATTCGCCCTTTTCCATTCGATAGAAACCGACCCATGAATAGAGCGGAAACGTCGCTTTCAGAGCAGCGCTGACATTTGCCAGGTTCGCCACGAGGTCGGATTCATCGCTGACGAGCGCTGCAAGCTGAGGCAGCAATTCTTCGTATTTTTTCCGTTTTCCTTCAGCGAGTGTGGTTATTGTTTCCATTCAGAATTCCATTCGGTTCAAAGATATGCTCAACGACGATCGATATCGGATTATCGGCAACGGAAATTTTTGCCCCAAGTTTGGCGAATTCTTTTCTAATCACTGCAAGCCCGAGAAAACTATTGGTGCCCTTACTATCACGGGCCAAGCGCACTATCATGCCAATCTCTTTAGTCTCGACCTGTAAGCGGTATTCCTTATCGGGAAGAAGGCGGCCTTCGGCGCGAATTCTGCACAGCGTTCGTTGAATTCTTTTGTACGTATCAAGCCTTGCTATAACTTCTTGGCCAATATAGCAGCCTTTATTAAAACTGATCTGATTCCAGAGGTTTAATTCAAGAGGATTGAACTCTCGCATAATTTCATTCCAGAATTGCGGAATACCCCGCTGCACGCAGAAAAGCTCGAACGCATCATTTCCGACCTGATTGACCATCAACGGCCGAATTATCTCCGGAACTTCAGTCCCTGACTCACAATAGTACATTGCAATGTCAACATCAAAATATTTCACCCGAAAGGCGGTGCATGCGCTCTCTTCGCCGGAGGGTGCCAAAATACGCTGCGGAAGGAAATCGGCAAAAAGAATATGGTTTCCCGTTTGATCAATTACTCTCACATCCTCCGCTATAATAAATTTCTCGATCCATTGTCTGACGCTATCCTGTGCTCTGCGGCTCGCGATCAACAATAAATGATCTTGCCGGTGTACGACCACAATCGAATCAATGACTCTCCCCTTTTCGGTCGTCAGTATCGTTTGACCAGAATCTCCGGCGTGAAAATTCCTAAAATCATTAGTGGAAATTCGATTGAGAAAATCGACCGAATCTTTTCCTTCTAAACGGAGAAGCCCGTGGTCGGAAAAATCAACAAGAGCATCGTTGCGCTCAAGCAAGGTCATTTCCTCTTCCATCGCGCGAAAATGGCCAGGCAATAACCACCCATCCCGCTCAACCAATGGAACATGGGAGCGCTCGTAATAATCATGCAATGGGAGCCGGAACAGTGTATCCGGCAACTGTGTGCCTACGGTATTCATTTGTTATAGTCTTAACAGCGAAGAGCGTGAAATAATTTCCCAAAAAAAGAGGAGCACTTTCTTTAAAGCGCTCCTCTCACATGTGATTGGTCTTGCACTTATTGAATCTGAGCTTCTTCAGTCTCTTCTCCCGTTTCTAATGCTGAAGCTTGCACGCCGCCCGCCTTGATATATTGCCTCACCATTCTTGTAATTCTTCTCCGCGCCTTCAACTCGTCATCGGGAGATACTGCCTTCATTGAAGTGAGCCTGTCTTCGAGAATGATGCGGGATTTCGAAGGAAGCACCGAGAGGAATCGCTCGGATATTTCAGGCGGGGCATTCTTCAAAGCGATCGCAATCTCGTCTCCAGAAATATCCTTGACAATCTGACGAAGCACTCTTTCGTCCAAGTGATTGATTGCGTTGAACGAAACCCGTTGGCTCGTGATTTCCCTATACAAATCAAGATTGACTACTTTGATGAATTCAATAATCGAAGATTCCGACGTTTCATCTATGTTGTCGAAGATATCCAACAATAAGTCGGTCCCCTGAACCTGAACATTATTAATTACCGGAATCGTAGCAGCTTTTGCAGCCAACTGTTTTGCAACCGAAACGTAGGTATCCGAGGTGAGCCGCCGTAATTTTCCCAACTCCAACGCCACTTCCCCCTGCTGCATTGACGGGAGGTTTTTCAGCATGGAGCTTGCAATCGGAGTCGCAAGCTGGGATAGGATAATTGCGATAATTCCCGGCGGTTCGTCTTTCATCAGTAAATACAGCTGGGGCTCGGACAATTTTTCAAGAAAGGCAAACGGACTTTGTTTTGCATTTCCGGCCTCTGAAAACCTTTTTACTGCAAGTTGATTTTGGAAAAAAGTCAAAGCTTCCCGGGTTTCTGCGAGAGTCCGTTCTTGTCTATCCAGCGTAAGTGTCTGAAGAGCTTTCATTTCTTCGATCGAGAAATGGTCGCGCATGACTTGCAATACATTCTTGCCAAGTTGACCTATGATGACGGTCAGCCTGTCTTTTTGATTTGCGTCGGCGATCATATCCCGGATGACGTGCGATGTCAGGTCCGATTCGCCGGCACACGTTACGATAAGATTTGACCGTACTTTATCGACTTCGATTGCCTCTTGATAATCGGCATTCGAGTCGACAACCGCTTGTCGTCCAGTAGAAATCTGATTCTCTTCTCCCTGCATCATCTGCTGCACCGGCATCTGACCTTCAGCAGCCTCTTGCTTCTTCCCTCTCATAAGAAGTACGACGATGAGAACCACAATTAAGAGACCAAGCGCGATCAGCAGCAATGAGGTCGTATTGAGAAATGATTCCTGCTGCCTTGCCGATGTCGAATCGTTGCCGGATTTCTGTGCAGCCCTCAACTCAGCATCTTGCCTTTCCTTTTCAAGCTCCTGGATCTGTTTTTCTTGTTCGGCCTTTTGTTGTTCCCGCTGTATCTGAAGAGTGCTGGCGGGAAATGACATCTCCTGCAAATCGACCCTGTCTCCCCGCACCTTGTTCAATTTGCCCGTATAAAAAGCGATGTTCGTCAGCAAGTCTCTTTCTTCAGGCGTTCTATTTTTATCGATGAGCATCTTAATGATGACAGACTCGACGCCAATTTGCGGCCTCTCGGATTCATCTCCATTCTGAGATTGCGACTGAAAGCCGGATACTCCCGGAAGAAGAAAATCCCTATTTTCGCCCTTATCTTTCTTTGCCGGTGCTGACAAATCCACAAGCGTTACTTCCGCGGTAACGAGAAAGTTGAGGTCTGAAAAATAGCGGCGGATTTCCATCGAAATCCGATCCTCCAAGTCTCGTTCCATTTTCTTTTTTTCAAGCTCGAGATCGACGGCAAAAAGCCTCGCCTGCAAAAATACAACAAGCAGAAGAATAATCCTTGTCAATCGGGTTTTCATATTTGTTCCGAGAATGTTTGAGATAACAAATTCGAGCGCTACACGTCGCTGTGGTAGTAGATCCGGATGACGACACGCCGATTGTCGTTGCGTGCTTTTTCGGTGAATTGGCCGGTTACAGGGTCTTTGTCTTTGTTCTGCGGACGGGCGTCGGCAAACCCCGTGCTTGAGAGGCGTTTACCTTCAATCGATACGGTATCCTGCAAATAGTGAACAACTTCTGTCGCTCTCGCTGAAGACAATTCCCAGTTCGATCGAAATTCAACGGTGCTCCGAAGAGGTGTATCGTCCGTATGCCCTTCCACGGAAATGAACGCGTTCCGCGCCTTGACGAAATACCCGAGTATTTTGCCGATGCTGAAAATTGCGTCATAACCTTCCGGCCGCAACGCGGCTTTCCCCGGGGGGAAGAGCAAATTGCTGCCGAAACGCAACTCGATGCCCGCGTCCGTCATGACGACATTAACTTGTCCTTTCAGGGAAGAATTTTTTTCAATAGTTGACAACAGTTCTTTTGAGAGGGTGCCCAAGTTTGCCTGCTGCTTTGCAGCTTCGGTCACTGAAGATGCAAGACTATCGAGTTTGGACTGATCGGGAATCGAAAGCGATAGCAACAGTGTAAAAGAAGCGAGCATAGCAGTCAGCAAGTCAATATAACTGACCTGCCAATGCTGCTCATCTGCTCTTCGCCTAATCCGTCTTCTTACCATCATCATCCTCCGCTTTCAGGGGAGAGTTGCGAGACCGCCGGAACCGAGAGCGCACGACTCTGCGGAATATAGGACGAAAGCTTGTCTTGAATGAAAACGGGATGTCTCTTGTCTTTGATAAGACATAAGCCTTCAACAATCATGCTCTTGAGAAGGGCTTCTTCATCTGTCCGTTTCTCGATCTTGTCTGCAAACGGGGCAAAAATAAAATTGGAAAGGAACAGGCCGTATAATGTCGTCGTAAACGCCACTGCCAGCGCCTGCAGAATCGGCCCGAAGCCCGCGGCGGCGTCGATCTTCGTCGAAAACATTTGAATCAATCCGACCGTGGTTCCAAGCATGCCGTACCCGGGTGAGTAGCGTGCAGCGGCTCTAAAAACGTTGACGTCAGAAAACTCGCGCTGCGATTCATTATCTATCCGGGCATCAAGAATTTCTTTAATTTCTTCCTTCTTATATCCATTGACGAGCATCAATACCCCGTCGCGCAGGAACGGGTACCGTATTTGATTTGCATAATCTTCGAGCGACTCAATGTCATGCGTATTGGAATATTGAGCAATATCTTTTATTGTTTCCAGGTACGTTGAAAAATTCAACTTGTTCTTTATGTACACGAAATACAATGAACGGGCGGCCCCGAACAATTCCCGGAAGTTATAGCTAATGAGCATGGAAGAACTCACGCCAAAAAAAACAAAAATAATACCCGGAATATGCACGTAGTGAATCAGCGAGTCCGGAATATATCCTTTTTGCAGCGCATCGACTGTCTCCGATTGCGCACCGACAATCAGAAGAACGTAGGCGGCAATTCCAAAAAGAACATATCCGATGAAAGTCGAATTCATACTGGACCTTTCAGTTAATTACATTCGATAGAGTATCGCCCGCACATTGTCCATCGACGGGTCAAGTTCGAGCGCTTTTTCCCAGCTAAGTTTTGCTTCGGGAAACTGCCTCAACATATAATAAATTGAACCGCGGACGGCGTATGCGAGCGCCATATTCGGTGCGGCATCTACTGATTTATTAATCTCGCCAAGCGCCTGCGCGTACCGGCGTTCAGAAAAAAGAGTCTGCGCTTCTTGAAGGCTGTACAACGCTTTGTTATAATCGGCATCATCCTTTGTATACGTCCCTTGCCGCGGCTGTTTCTTTTTTACTTTTGATGTGTCGACAATGTCCTGAATATCCGATGCAAGGTCTTCATCTTGGGGCTTCAGCAAATCGTTCGTTGCATCGCCGGCGCGTTTTCTTCGATTCGGTTGTTGCTCCTCTTCATTTCGCTTGACTGCTTTGCCGGAATAATCTATAGTGAAGTCAATATCTTTGTTGTACAGGTCAAGCAAAACATCCATATTGAGGGTTGGAGTGTTTAGCTTCACTGCGGCTGGAGCGGACGGAGTCGCGCTCTCCTTCGCGGATGTCGTTTGTGATTTCATCTGGCTTTTGGCTGTCGAATCAGCGCGCGTCGTCGAACTCTCCTGGGCCATGATGCAGGAACAAAATGCATAAAAAAACAGCGCCAGACCTAACACTCTTTTCATATACAATCCCTCATCTTCGTATTCGTTAAAGAACAAAATTCACTTGGAGCCCGTAGAGCGGCCCGCCAATATCAAAGCTGCTGAAACTTTTATTGATGGAAATGATATTGTAAAATCCTGTCACTCCGATATTCCTGCTAAGCCGGAGTGAAAGTCCGCCGTAATACGATTCTGCAATGCCGTTGTTCTTGAATGAGATGTCAAACCCTCCGGCGACATCGAGCATGAGAATTCCCGGGCCGATCTGGTCATTGCCAATAATTTCAAACGAAAGGCCGGGCATCACAATGGCGCCCATCAATCCAAATTTTGAAGTTCCTATAAGCCGTGAATCTATGTAAAACTTTAGAAAATTCATAATTGTCGCCATCTCGTTCAGGCGGTAGCCGATCGAATAAAAGCCGACCGAGCCCGCAGTATCCTTGACTCCGAGAATGTACGGCGTTCCAAGGTTAAATCCGACCGTCAAATAGTTCTCAATTAAACCTGTTTTTCTTTTCAAAGCATACTGTGCGGCAAGTTCGGAACCGGGATCTGTCGGAATTACCCGATAATCCGCCTTAAGCTCTTTGCTCCATACGGTAACACCATGAAGGTCGTTAATATTCACAAACATTATGATTTGATTCGCAGAAACCAGTACGTCTGTGGACACAATGCCGTCGACATTATGGGCTTTCGCATAGGCATGGATTTCATCCTCAGAATACGTATTCTTCACTTGAAGTGTGCTGTCCGTCGCTTTAAAAGACAGCGTCTTCAAATCTTGCGCCGCTACCGCGGCAAATCTCCCGTCACGAATCAACGCATTTTTTAATTTCCCCTCGAAATAGCTCGAAAGAAATTGAAATTCGGAATATGTTAACTCTTCTTTGAACGGCCAACGGATTTTCGTTTTATACAACAACAACGTCCTGATGCTTGGACTAACTTCCTTCAATATCGGCGCCATTCCGGCCAACGCGGTGTCCAGCGCAATGTCGAATTTTGGAAAAATCGAAATGAGCTTAGAATTCTCCGTGGAAGGAAACTTCGCTTCAGCGGCTGGAGACTCTTGGCTTTGGGTTTGTTGTTGGGCTTCGGCTGTGAAGGAGAGTAAAATACTTAAGATAGCGGTGAAACTAATTGCAAAAAGATAATTGTACCGAGATTGCATAATGTTTGTCTGCGCATTGTGATTGAAAAGGAAATTCGAATACAGCCGCCAGTATTATCCCAACAACCAGTGTTGCAATTTAGAGGTAATTAACGCAATCAATTTAAATACTTCTTGCAAATTCTCGCCTAATTGCTTGTAAATATAGTATATTTTTTAGATTTGTCAAGAAGAAAGTAGGTATTTCAGGCAATTATGCTCTCAGATTCAAGCGCAAACTCCTACAAAGAAGAAGAAAGCGTCCGAAAGGCATTTTCCCCCGCTCATGATTCCTTTTCGGTGGACCAAGTCGTTCATTGCTGCCGCAAACCCTTATTTTCAGTTAGTCTGGAGTATTCGTTTAGCGAAAAGTCTCTGGCTTACAAATGAGCAGTTCGATTTTTAGACACAAATATTCAATTTTTTGATCCCTCACGCTTCCCTGCCTTTCAACGATGTTCACACCTCCCAACATTGAGCTTTTTTTTGGATATTTTTTAACGTACATTTTGACGGAAACCGGGGATGACCGGGTTATGAGAAGCCACTGAATTTCCAATGAGTGGAATAACAGGGCCTTTTGCGTAGCAATTGGTGCAAGAAAATGCAGGGATCGAAATGCAGCAGACGAGTTAGTAATCAGAAAGTAGGTCAACATTTTGCAACAGATGGGACAAGTTAGTTTAACAACGCGAAGGATCGTAATTGAAAAGTATCAAAGAAGTAATCATCGGAACACCACGCGATATTCACGACCCAAAACTCTTCCACAAGATTTCGCTTATTGCATTCCTTGCCTGGGTAGGACTCGGAGCCGATGGACTTAGCTCCTCAGCATACGGCCCCGATGAAGCATTTCGGGCATTATCCGGACATACAGAACTCGCTATTGTCCTCGCCTTTGCAACGGCATTAACGGTTTTTATCATTTCATACGCA
This sequence comes from uncultured Chitinophagaceae bacterium, assembly GCA_964642725.1. Classification (GTDB taxonomy): domain Bacteria; phylum Bacteroidota; class Ignavibacteria; order UBA10030; family UBA8401; genus JAGVPT01. Next base: position 105,743 of record CAZXQG010000002.1, on the reverse strand, counting down.
TACAGCCGGATTATTGAGCATTTTCCAAGCGGCGGCGGCGGGTATGTTGTTGCGACTAAACTTCTTGGTGCACCATTCGGTGTGGTATCTGGAAGCGCATTGCTTGTTGATTATATTCTCACGATTACCGTCTCGATTGCATCCGGTGCCGCACAAATCTTCAGTTTCCTGCCGTATGCCTGGCAAACGTGGATGGTGCCGGTAGAAGCCGTTGCCATCGTGGTTCTCGTTATTCTAAACCTCCGCGGCATTAAAGAGTCCATTGCCGTTATGGTTCCGATCTTTATTACGTTTGTCATTGCCCATCTGGTTCTCTTTGGCGGTGCAATCATTCAGCATTTTCATGAAGCTCCGGCTATTGCCTCACATGTTGGACAAAATCTGCATATCACTTACAGCACTCTTGGTTTCTGGGGAATGTTCGTGATCTTAGCGCGTGCATATTCGCGGGGAGCCGGAACGTATACTGGAATTGAAGCGGTGTCGAATGGCATTCAAATCATGCGCGAGCCGCGGGTTCCGACCGCTAAACGAACGATGGTGTACATGGCAACCTCCCTCGCGATAACAGCGGGTTCAATTCTGCTCATCTATCTATTGCTCGGTGTGAGCGAGCAGCCGGGAAAAACCCTTAATGCGGTCATGGTTGAAAAAGTCAATTTCGGACCATGGTTTGTCGTGCTTGTTCTAGCGTCGGAAGCTGCGCTCTTGTTTGTCGCTGCACAGACGGGGTTCATCGACGGTCCGCGCGTGATGGCAAATATGGCAAACGACCGTTGGCTGCCGCATCGGTTTGCCTCGCTCTCCGACCGGTTGACCATGCATTATGGCATCATGCTTATCGGTGCCGCATCCATTGCTACGCTCTTTTACACCGGCGGAAACATTGACGCTCTGGTGACAATGTACTCCATTAACGTATTTATTACTTTTTCGTTGACGGAAATAGGCATGGTTAAATTCTGGATTACAGAGCGCAAGAAATATCCGGAATGGAAAAAATCTTTGCCGGTCCACATGACGGGCCTTGTGCTTTGTCTTTCGATTCTAACGATCGTTGTGATAGAAAAATTCCAACAGGGCGCATGGATGACCGTTGTCGTCACATCAGGATTGATACTTCTCTGTTTTATTATTCGAAGGCACTACCGTCTTGTAAATAAGAAACTTCGTTCGTTGTCGGACATCCTCGAAGGCCTCCCTACGGAAAATATTCCGATCCGTCCCGAGAAAGAACTTGTCGGAAATAAACCGACGGCTATTCTGCTCGTCGAAAGTTACAATGGTCTGGGTATTCATTCTGTGTTGAATATTATAAAACAGTTTCCTGGCTATTTCCATCAAATGATATTTGTGTCGGTAGCAGTCGTAGATTCGGGAAATTTCAAAGGGGCAGACGAGGTCGAGCGGCTTGAAGAGAATACCAAAAAAGAATTGCAGCGGTACGTGCAGTTGGCGACCAACCTCGGCCTTTTATCGGGATCGCGAATGTCTATTGGGACAGAAGCGGTAGAGGCAGCGGAAAGGATTTGCAAAGAGCTCTCTGGCGAGTTCAAGCAGTCGGTCTTTTTTGCCGGGAAACTTGTCTTTCAGAAGCCAAAATGGTATCAGCGGATTCTTCACAGCGAAACGGCGTACGCTATCCAAAATCGGTTGGAACTTGATGGACTTGCGATGGTCGTTTTACCTGTCCGGATATGGAATTGATCTGACCGAGCTTTGGAAATAAAAAAAGTCCTGTCTTACCATCCACCACACAAAACACAAAGCCCAGAACTCTCATAGAATTCTGGACTGTTTCGTGCACCCACCAGGCCTCGAACCTCGAACCCACTGATCAAGACTCCCTTAAACTCGGCGAATTCGATTTGATTTGCCGCTTCTGTGCAGTCTTGTGTGACCTGACTGCCATATGTCTTTGAAAATCTGTATTATTAGTATACAAATTCCAAATAAGTCCACAACCGCAATTCCACTCGAATCGACTGCTTATGCATTTTTCCTCTTCTCCCCCCGCTCGCCGCCTGAGCGGAGGGCGGGATTTAAGCGAATTATAGTATCATTAATGTCCAAACTAATCGGATCGTTCCGTAAACATTGACACTTTTTGACATGCTTACTCTAATTGGCACCAGACATTGCTCCAACGGGTACTAGATTTTTTAGCTTCAAAATATCAATGAGTCGACCTTTTGTTCCCGGTTGATCGACTTGATGCGAAACAAGATATCCGACCTCTACGCCGAGATCGTACAGTTGTTTGAAGTTATGTTATTACTTAATAGAAATGTCATGTCGCCCAGGTAGTGGGCTAGTTTGGTCTAGAAACCGCTTCACTGTCCTTCTCCCAAAGGGTCGATTGTGCAAATTAGCCCACTACCGTCGCCCTCTATAACTTGATTCTCCTTTCGATTTCTGTTACATTTCTGCGAATAGACGACCGATTCGAGCGAGACGGTTCAAATATGAAGCCTCTGGATTCGATGTTGAAGGATGGAGGTTTTTGTTTTTTATGGGGATGATCATTAACAGACCGGCTACGGTCCGTTAACCCAATTCATGAAAAGGATCAAATATGCCATTGCTAAAAAATCAGCTCGATCTTGACCGTTGTCCATATTGCAGTGTTGAAACTCCTAGTCTAATTAACCAAACTCAAATTGAGAGTATCGATTACACTGGCCAGAATCATCGATTTTGGCGGTTCTATAAATGTGCGAGATGTGGCGGCATCACCACAGCTGCATCAACAGCAAATTGGGATACTGCAGTTACGGAAATGTATCCAAGTCCTTCCTCCGTATCTGAGACAATCCCAGAACCGGCTCGCAGATATCTAAAACAAGCTTTGCAGACTTTACAATCGCCGGATGGATCACTACACAATATCGGAATTCCGGATTGGCATTCTGCGATTGACACCCTCCGATCAATAGATTCTTTACATGTCCCGGCAATTCTACTACAAAGAAATTAATTGCTCATTCGATACTGTAATAATCGCGTATCGTGTTATGAAACAATTGAAAGATCTCTTAGAGAACAGACAAACATGTATGACAATCAAAACTATACAACGAAGAATTGAAAATGATAAGTTCTGAAATGGGCGCATACAACATGCCAGAGAATTGATAAATCTCCACGCGAACCTTACCAGTTGTTCAAGTCACACGGAGCACTATGGCGATAAGCGGTAACTCACGGAGCCATGGCTTCGTCCCTGTAGCTCGTTCGTTACGCGGCGCCAAAAAGTATTACGTTAACAATCCAAAAAAGGAGTACCCATCATGAGGATTCTAAAATTACAAATGCAAATGAGTGTTGACGGTTTCGTTGCAGGGCCGAACAGCGAAATGGATTGGTTGGAATGGAATTGGGATGACAAGCTAAAAGAGTATATAATCGAAATCACGGAGCCAGTTGATTGTATTTTGCTTGGGCGAAAACTTGCTCAGGGATTCATTCCAACTTGGGCTTCACAATTGGCTGATCCGAAAACTGCTGATGTTTTTGCTAAAAAAATGGTAGAAACACATAAGTTAGTTTTCACAAAAACGCTTGCGAGATCTGACTGGCAATACACGGACATTGTGAAAGGCGACTTGATTGAAGAGGTTAAAAACCTAAAGAATAAGAACGGCGGAGACATTATCGTATACGGTGGCGCTACCTTCGTATCGGATTTGATTAGCGCTGGACTTATCGACCAATTTCATTTGTTCATAAATCCTGTTGCCATCGGCAAGGGTATGACGATCTTCAAAGAACTGGCTCAGAAACAACACTTAACCTTAGTCAAATCGACTGCATTTGACTGCGGAATAGTATTACTCAACTATGAACGAAAGTGAGAATATTGCGTAAGAAGCTTGGCGCGCCTAACCCAGTCGGTCAAGCCGCGCGGCGCGTGATAGTGAATTCAATACTGCACATCGGCAGATCTGGCGGACGGAGTTAGCTCGCTTCTGCTCGAGTTAAGATGGTAATAATCGCAAACGACACATAAAGATATTTCTTTAATTATGAATTGGTCGACGATATTATTGTTTTTTATACTTTCATTGTTCTTTTCGAGCTGCCAGCAGTATCCAGTTGATGACGGATCTTATCCAACACAGTATCTTCAGGGTCCTTATAATATTTCGGTCGAATCAATAACAAAAACAACGGTAAAAATAAGTTGGCCTTCCGCTTACGGTTTGCCGGTTATCGTTGAACGTTCTCTAAACAAAGACTCTCTGTTTTCTGTAATACAACGACATGATTCTATAAGTTATTTCTATGATTCAAATGTGGTTGCCCCTCAGAAATATTATTACCGTTTTCGCGGTTTCACTGCTCAAGACACCTCTTACTTTACTACCTTGACAATAAGTTATGATTCATCCAGCGTGTTATTGCAATCTGTCTCGACAAATAAGAATACCAGTTCAATGACAATGTCCGATGACGGAACTTTAATATCCATTGTTACTGATTGGGGGTTTGAAATTCGTCGCTATTCGGATCTGTCCCTGGTAACGACAAGAAATCGCGGAGATCTTATTGGGAATGTAGGCTCCGTAACTCGATTCAGTGCTGATGCAAACAAGGTTCTTACCTGGAACTCCAATTATGCGACAAGCATTACGCTCTCTCCTGACAGTGAGACCGCATTACAGATCCCTGATTCGATCGGTTTTTATGATATGTTTTATATAGCTAACGATACAAAGATCCTTGCCCTTGCCTCAGCCTACCAAAGTCAACGACCGTTTGTGTATGTGTTCGATCTGCAAACGAAGACATTCGTCCAGCAAATTGATACTCTACAGGATTCATTCTTCTATGAAACTTCCTATGTTTCGAATGATAGGAACAAAGTGATCATACAAACGTCGGTTGGGTTCTATATGATAACAATATCACCGTCGTTATCCATTAAAAATGTCCTAACCTCATCATCGTATGAACGGTATACATTTCAAAATAAATCGAATAATGTAATCGCCGTAGGATATACTTCCTTTGCATTCATTAATAGTGGGACCGGCGCAATCTATAAGAGTGTCGCCACAAATGTATACAACAGTTTCTACCGAATGGCTGTGTATCCTGATGATTCCAGGATCATTACCTTTGATTCGTATGCGCGGGATGTGAGCATTTACAACTTGAGTACGGGCGTGAATGAACAGCGCGTGGGCGGTGTCAATCCAGATGTTACTGTGACGGGCGTTTGTTGCAGCAAGAGCGAGCAATCGTTTATCATCCTATACAATAACGGGATCATCAACAAATATTCGACGGTTGAATTTGCAAAGGGTTGGCAGAAGAAGGATGGTAATTGATGGCATCAAATTAATTTTCTATTCATCTTTACAAATTGACTGCCTAACCAGCGACTCAAGTCACGCTAAAGGCGATGGTGCTCTGGCAATCATTGGGGGCACACATCCGGTCGTAAAATCGAACGCGAGCAGCAGCTCTACGAGCCTGCTGCTCGCAGAGTCGTGGACAGCTTAGCTCGGTTCGTTAGGCGGCTATCAAAAGGAAGAAAAATGCACATTCGATTTCATTCATTTGTCGTCATAAGCATCATCTTCCTTCTCGTCGCATGCCAACATTCAAAACAAGAAAATCATCAGTCGCCGGAACAATCTTCACCTGCTATTAATGCAACGTTTGACACAACGTCACTTCCCCGTTATTTCGAGCCCTCTGATAGTTTGCAAACTGAGAACTTGCCATTATGGATGAGAGGCGGAAGATCTGGTCCTGTTAGGCAGATTACATTCATCAAGGATGGAAAATATGTTGTTACACGCGCAGAAGACGTAACCACATTTGTGCAAAGCGTGATCCGAGTTCATGAGTTTATAAGCGGCAAATTAGTACAAACAATCCGCTTTAATGGGTCAAGCAGCGCGGTTTCGCATAGCGGGCAATTGCTGGCTTCAGAAGAATACCATACAGACCATTATTGGCATGATATTCATATTTGGAATCTTCAAAAAGGGGTGGAACTCAGAAAATTTGCTGCACCAAGCGGAGTCAATGAGATCGCTTTTTCGTCGGATGATAAAACAATTGCAACGTCTGGCGATAAAGGATTTGTCTGTTTATGGGATGTTGATACGGGTAAATTGCTGTAATCATATCAAGGATTCAAGGAGGACGTGTGGAACATCATGTTTTCAATGGACGATAGCCTTCTTATCGCAAGAGGAGGATTTCAGCACGAATGCGGAATTAAAATATGGAACACCAAAACGGGAGAGCTAAAATTATCGATACCTACTCACAGTCTTGACGCAAGAGCAATTGCCCTTTCCCCAAATGGAGAATTCCTCGTTTTCAATAAATCATCTGATAGTCTGTCTCTGTTGCAGCTACGTTCAGGGCAAATCTCGACCCGTTTCACTGCAAAAGACAGATTTCCTCAAACTCTAACTATTTCACCCGACAGCAAGACGCTCTTGTTAGGAAGCGACGGTTTTCATGATATGCACATGGGGGACGATTATGAAAAAACTCTTCTCTTATGGAGGATGGATGATACCGTACCGCAATTGGAATTGACTGGCCATGATTCTGATGTCAAGACATCCGCGTTTAGTCCGGATGGCGCCTTGATTGTTTGCGGTCTTCAAAATGGAAGTGTTCCGCTTTGGGATGCAAGAACCGGAGATTTAATAAGAATAGATGTTAACAGAACTTCTCGAATAAGAGCAGCTGCATTTTCTGTGGATGGTGAATCTGTGTTAACGATCGACGCGGAAGGAGTCGTATGCAAATGGAATTCCGAGCGCGGTCATTTATTGTCAACCAGCCATTGTGATGGAGCAATTGGAATGGCGGCAGCTATCCACTCCGGTGAGGATCTTATCGCTATCAGTGAAACATACACGGGAATTATCAACTTCAATTCAGCTGCAACGGGGAAAACCATAAAGAGCATATCCATAGCAGAAGAGAAAACACCTTCAGAACAAGAGAATAGTTCTGAAGAAGAAACGGAGAATACTGCATCAGAAATAGAAATCCGTCAACTTGCATTTTCGCAATATGCGAACTTCTTATTGGCGCGCACGCAAGAAGAAATATCTTTGATAGACACCAAAACAGGTGCATCATTAAAACGATATAAGACGGATTCGCAGCCATATACATTTGTGGCATTTTCTCAGGATGAAAGACAATTTGCCGCATCACTAAATAATGCACAGACGGTTCTTGTTTGGAAAACAAATTCACAAGAATTGCCTATTAAGCTTTTGGTTACAGATCCTAATTATCCGCATCATATGATGTTTTCGAATGACGGAATGTATCTCGCTGTTGCGTATCATTATGGCCCTATGAGGATATGGAATCTTCGTGAGAAGAAAATCGAGCAACTCCTAGAACCTGAAGCGAGCAGTCTGGCGTATTCATGTGATGGCAACTATTTAGCAACTTCCGATATTCATGGAATTATCAATATTTGGGATACGAAGACATATTCCTTAGTCCTAAAATTAAATACGGCATTTGAAGCAAGATATGAGATGCTGCAATGGTCGTCTAGTAGAAAATATCTTCTTGGACTCACGAGAGATGGTGCGATCGCAGTTTGGAATATTCCAGAATTACGTAAATGAGAAGCCGCCCAACCACTCTTCAGCTATCCAGCAGTCGATGATTTGGCCGCGCGCAAAAAAAAATTAAGGAAAGGCGACGTGTGCCGCGCGTATGTTCTCATGGAACTGGCGCACGTCGCCGGAGATGCTCCGGTCCGTTATCCTTCGTTGGCTTTCCCGTAACTTAAACCAGCATTCAATGGAATGAAAAATGAAGAAGTTGTTCACCTATAATTTGCTGCTCAGAATAGTCTTTTTGATTCTGACGCCCATATTTTTCAGAGCGTTAAACTTTGCTTTCATTTGGCACTCAATTTATTGGGGAGTGGTTACGTGGGTTGTTGTTATCTGGGGAGGGCTGATGGTGCTTGCACCCCTCATTGGGAGAGCCGGATGCGGCTGGGTCTGTTTCTTTGGTACGCTGCAGGATTTCTCAGGCCAACAGTCTCTGTTTAAAATTCCATGGCGCAAGCCAGGCTGGGGGTTAAAAATGAATCGGATGATGGTGGTGCTTGCCTTCTTTACCACTGCTTTCGCATTTTTGTTCCTCAATCTGAAATCAGGGCTTGTAACGCATCTACAATTTAATCTTGGGTTCTTAGACATGAATTTCGACAGCCATTACAAACAAGTCTGGCTCTACGATTGCGGTGGAGCTGTTCTCTTCGGATGGTTATTGGACAGACGATGGATGTGTCGAAACCTATGTATGATGGGCAGTCTCTGTGCAGCAGGAGCAAGATATTCAAGATTGATACCAGTGGTTGATACAGATAAGTGCAACTCATGTGGCAAATGTGACAGGGACTGCTTGGTGAAGATCCCCATAACACAATATGTCGCCAACAATAACGGGCTCGTAACAAATTCAGAGTGTCTTATTTGCGGTAAGTGCATCGACAGTTGTTATCGAAAGGCAATTTCGATAAAATTCATCTGGAACAGAAAAAAATACGTCAAGAATCAATTGGCAGTTCAAACAGACGGCTGACAGCCAAAAAAAGGCATTTATCGTTTGTCAAGTAGTATGTCTCTTTCGAATGGAAGAAGAATAAATACAGGATAGGAGAAAACTCTACCATGGCCAATAAGTTTATGCAGATCATATTCGTCGTGTTGGTTTGTTCGTGCTATTCAAACGGACAACAGACATGTTTTCAGCCGGGCAAGATCTGGGAAGACAACAATGGGAAGCATATCAATGCACACGGCGGCGGTATCATGCTCTATCACGACACTTATTATTGGTATGGTGAACACAAAATAGAAGGAGAGGCAGGCAATTCCGCGCAAGTTGGAGTGCATGTGTATTCTTCGAAAGATCTCTATAACTGGATCGACGAAGGGATAGCACTTCCAGTAATTGACAATGACTCTTCTCATGAACTCTGCATAGGTTGTATCCTGGAAAGGCCGAAGGTAATCTATAACAATAAGACGAAGAAATTCGTCATGTGGTTTCATCTTGAACTCAAAGGCAAAGGGTATGATGCTGCGCGCAGCGGAATCGCTGTCGCAGATAATCCGACCGGTCCTTTTGTGTATGTCCGGAGTGTTCGGCCCAATGCTGAGAATTGGCCCATAAACGTCCAGCCATTCCATAAGTTGCCCGTATCGGAGAAAGTGGAAAAGAAATATTGCGGCGGTTATGGATGCCTGCCTGCTCATCCAGACACGCTCAACCTTCTCGGCAGAGATTATGAAAGCGGTCAGATGGCACGGGATATGAATCTTTTTGTGGACGATGACGGAACCGCCTATCTTATTTATGCATCAGAGGAAAACAGCACACTGCATATCTCGCAGCTTACGGACGATTATCTCAACTATTCGGACAAGTATGCCAGATTCTTTGTTAATCGCTACATGGAAGGCCCGACGCTTTTCAAAGCGAGCGAAGGAAAATATTTTTTTATCGGCTCAGATTGTACCGGATGGGCTCCGAATGCCGCGAGGTCTGCCTGTGCACCCAGCATTTGGGGACCGTGGACTGAACTTGGTAATCCTTGTCGAGGAGAAGATTCAATCACCACGTTCCATTCTCAGAGTACTTATGTGTTGCCCGTGAAAGGAAAGAAAGACACATTTATCTTCATGGCTGACCGGTGGACACCGGAAAACGCAATTGATGGAAGATACGTTTGGCTCCCTTTGCAATTTGAGCAAGGAAAACCGGTGCTGAGGTGGCGAGACAGCTGGGGATTATGAAATAAAAGTAAAGCATAGAATGAATGGCAGCTTTGTGCAGACGAGAAATTTGGTTGCTTAGATAGCATGACTCGACACATTCGCATCAAATATTTATCTTTGCCGACCTGTGCAACGATGCCTCCCCTCATTAGTGCACACAGAAAGGATCAAGCCCGGAGCCACCACACCACATCGGGCTTTTATGTTGGTTGCATTTGTATTTGAATAACAGTAATTTTGCGGGAGAGGGGTGCTCTTAATCCTGCCGTCCAATCCTCATGAATATAAGCCTGCGGGATCCAACGCATGGCATCAGGATCCAACGCAAGTGACCTGCCATCGCTTTTCGACCTGAATAAAGTGAAATAAAATTCCTTGTTCATTGGCTTGTATACGATTTCCGTAGTTGTATTATTTGCCAGCGTTCATTCGCCAATGGCGTTCATGCCGCAGTGGTGTGATGTAGGACTATCAAAGGCGGTTGATACAGGGTTATTTCCCAAATACGCAGCAGAATATCTTACATCAAATAACTCGTTCGTTTAGCCCCGCCGTTCGCGCAAGTTGCTTGAGACCCTTCGACACGACTTCCGCGTTCAACCTTTGACTCTTCGACCCGAAAACCCTCTCCCATTCACTAACTTCTCGTCTTCGGTCGACGATCAAACCCAATGAGGTGTTGATTGGGAGCAACCTGTTCTTTCGGTTCCTGGTCAGAAATTCATCCGTGCACCTGACCAGGATCGTTTTATTCAATAGATTACCAATCTCTTTGACCTTTTTTAAGTGTTCTTCGAGCCTGAACCTTCGAAGAAACTCAATCGCCTCGCCCTTAGTCTTTCGACCAGTAGAAAGCCGTATCTTTTTTCCTTCTTCGTTCAGGAATGAGAGGTAATAGCGCGAGCCGCGTCTATAAAGGAACATGCCGGAAATCCTTTCCGGCAGTCAGGGAAGAAGTGTGTAGTTACATGTGTGGTGCACTATACATCTTACTGCACAGTTGGTCATCGGAGGGGATCCTCAAAAGCTCTAGAAATGGAAATGCCCAGAACTCTCATAGAATTCTGGGCTGTTTCGTGCACCCACCAGGACTCGAACCTGGAACCCACTGATTAAGAGTCAGTTGCTCTACCAATTGAGCCATGGGTGCGTGGAACACCTGAAACTCATTTTGGCGATGCAGTCGCGGGCGTCGGTTGAGTTTGTGGCGGAAGCTGCGACGGCGGAACCGAAGTCTGGCCGCTTTGAATGACACTTTCCTTCGAAGATGCACTCTTACCAGGCAAAAAGAAGAGGTTGATCAGAAGCGCAAGGACTATAAAGGTCGTAGCCAGAATTGTTGTGGCGCGGGTAAGGAAGTCGGCAGTTCGGCGAACACCGAAAACCGTTCCGAAGTTGCCGCCGCCGAACGCCCCTGCCAGCCCGCCCCCCTTGCTATTCTGCATAAGTATTACCCCAATAAGCAGGATACAAACAATTATCTCTATGGCAATAAAAAATGTATACATTAGTACTGCTCCTCCAAAATAAAAAAGCCCTACACATGGGCATTAGAATTTAATAAAAATAACGAAAGCAAATCCGAAAATCAAGAACTATTTTCCCCGGATGGCACCCTCATTGGGTTTCACGTCTCAATTGGCCAAATTCGTATTCATCGCAATAGAAACAGCACTGTTTGTTGATAGGAATTTGCTGCGCCGCGCACTTGTTCTTAGAGTAGTTTGCGTCAGATAATTTCGATAATTGACTATAAGCTTCTTTCCATACGTCACTTTAGCTCGAGTATTTTAGAACAACGAAAGTGCCTCCCCAAATAGCCGACAACCGATCACTTTAGGTGATTTCATTTAGCCGACCATCGAAGGAACCAACGCAGCCCGGATTTTGCAGAATTTTTTGACTATATTTAATAATATATAGATTTTATCGATCGAATTACTCTGTAGAAAAACATGAGCGGATCTCCCTTTTTTTTTATTTTCCGAATAATATTCCCAATTTTGCTCTTTTTAATTCAATGGTTTTTATATAAACGTGTTGTACGGTTCGTAAAAAGCTTCCCTGCCCCTCCCTTTTGGGCGATAAAGTCAGTATCATATCTTTTTATCTTCTTTGACCTCTCGTTTTTGATTCTTTTTCTCCCTCCCCACACGTACCTCGATGGATTCTCGAAATGGTTTATCTATTGTGTGGTTTTCCCGATATACGTCTGGCAGGGGGCAACATTCTTTATCTTCCTGGTATTATTGATTATACGAATTCTTCAGCTGCCGTTTGACGCAGTGTTTCGGGTTGGCAAAAGCATCCCACCAATAAAAGAAAGAATGATCGTCATGCGATCAACTCCCCATTTTGTGAAGTTTGATAACTCCCGTCGCGCATTTTTGAAAACGGGTGCGGTTGCCCTTTCCGCTTATTCTTTTATCGGCGCCACCAAGGGACTCATCGACCGAAACGATTATGATATTATTGAGCGGACCGTGCGCATTCAAAACTTGCCCGACGAATTTAAAGGGTTCACTATCGGCTTGATGAGCGATATCCATTCGAGCGTTTTTATGACAAAACCGGAAATGGATGATTATGTTGCAGCTCTCAATAATCTAAAAACCGATATTATTTTTGTCCCGGGGGATTTTGTCAATAGCCAGACGGAAGAAGTCTATCCATTCGTAGAAGCGTTCTCAGCCCTCCGAGCTCCATTCGGTGTGTATGGCTGTCTCGGTAATCATGATTACTATGCGGACGTCGATGTTGTTGCCAAAGAAGTCGACGGATGCGGCATCAAACTTCTTCGAAACGATGCAGTGAAAGTTCAAAAAGGGAATTCGTTTATTAATGTTGTCGGGGTTGACGATATTCCGATAAACGGAAAACCCAATCCGTACCTCGAGCGAGCGCTGTCATCGGTTCAAAACCCAAACCCAAAAATTTTGCTTTGCCACAAACCGTATTACCTTGAAACAATTGCCGGCCTCAATATCGACCTGACCCTTGCCGGACATACGCACGGCGGTCAAATCGTCTTTGCGAAGATCGGAAACATGACTGTGTGCCCTGCTGCCCTCTTTTCAAAGTATGTTTGGGGTCTATACAAATTCGGAAATGCACAAATGTACGTCACACGCGGAATCGGCACCGTCGGAGTTCCGTTTCGGATAAATTGTCCGCCCGAGATTACAAAAATCACACTGCAATAAGTTCTGGATCCTCGACGAGTCGTCGACCGCGGGGTCGTTCTACGATTCGCAGAATCGTAGATGGAAGACTCGGCAGGGATCCGGATGACAGGACAACGCATTGCTGACTTGACTCTGAACCGGATTAAGACACTCCCCCACTGATTCATTCCTTGCTTTTCCATCCTCCTTTTTCTATATTTTTTTTCAAAGGTTGATACTATTTTCACCAAACTATTCTCTCGCTCATGGAAGACAGCCCACACTCATCTCCAAAAAATACAGGATGGATCGAAGTCATCGCCGGATGTATGTTCAGCGGAAAAACGGAAGAACTGATACGGCGAATGCGGCGGGCACAGATCGCCCGGCAAAAAGTGATGATCTTCAAACCGCGAATCGACAATCGGTACAGTTCCAGTCATATTGTCTCGCACAGCGAACAGTCGCTCTCCTCCACTGTCGTGGACAACGCCAATGAAATTCTGGCGCAATCCTCCGACGCACAAGTCATCGGGATCGATGAAGGGCAATTCTTCACTCCAAACATTGTCGATGTGTGCGAGCAGCTTGCTAACGCGGGGAAGCGCGTGATTATCGCCGGACTCGACCAGGACTACCGGGGCAAGCCGTTCGAGCCGATGCCGCAGCTTCTTGCCATTGCCGAGTACATAACCAAAACGCTTGCGATTTGCGTCGTATGCGGAAATCCCGCCGACCGGACCCAGCGGACATCCGACTCGCACGAGCGCGTCGTTGTCGGCGCAAAGGATGTATACGAAGCACGATGCCGCCGCTGCTTCGTACCGCCAAAAGAGTGAGCCGTCACCCGCACAAACATTGGCCGGTTCAATCCTCATCACACACACCGGGCGACGCAGGCTTTCATTATGAATCAAGAGTATAATGACCGTATTGCGGCTTCGGTCCGATACATCAGGTCCAAAATTCAAACGGACCCAAAAATCGGGGTGATCCTCGGCTCGGGCCTGGGTGGCTTCGGAGACCTGCTCGTCAATAAAATTTCTATCGAGACAAAACAAATTCCGCATTACCCCATTTCTTCAGTTGAAGGCCACGCCGGAAAGTTACTCTTCGGAACAATCAGATCGCGAAGCACCTCCTCCGCAGACCTCATGGTCTTCCAAGGGAGGATTCATTTCTATGAAAGCAATGACACCGGAGCAGTCGTCTACCCGATTGAAGTTGCACAACGATTGGGGATAAGAAAACTGATCGTCACCAATGCGGCCGGCGGAGTCAACAAACAATTCCTGCCGGGCGACCTGATGTTCATCAAAGATTACATGAATTTGTCGTTTGAGAACCCGCTCATCGGCAAAGTTAAGGAAGAAGTAATTACAGCCCGCCCAGGCTTCAGTCCGGAATTGCTCGCTAAGGCAAAATCAATTGCGCTGGAGAACAAGATACCGTTCAAGGAAGGAGTTTATTGCTGGACCAAAGGCCCGTCGTATGAATCTGCTGCAGAAATTCGGATGATGGGAGCCTGGGGTGTCGATGCAGTAGGAATGTCTACCGTTCCTGAAGTGATTGTCGCCGCCAGCTACGGCATCGAAGTGTTGGGAATTTCGTGCATCACAAATTACGCAACCGGCCTGACCGAAGAAAAATTAGCTCACGCTGAAGTGACGGAAGTCGCCAACAAGGTAAAACAAAATTTCACGGAACTGTTATCGAAAATAGTATTACAGCTATAACAAAAAAAGGCCGTTATTCTAAAATAACGGCCTTCTGTCTTCCACTCCATGCTTTCAGCCCGAGGATCAACTCTACTTATTTCATCAAAACCATCTTCTTTGTGACCGAATAATTTCCTGCGTCAAGTTTGTACAGGTACACCCCGCTCGCCACATTTGCTGCGTTCCACGTTATAGAATAAGAAGACGGCGTTAGTTCCTGATGAACCAACGTTGCCACTTCTCTTCCAAGCATGTCGAACACCTTCAACGAAACAAAGCCTGCCTGAGGAACGGAGAATTGAATTTGCGTCGACGGGTTGAAGGGGTTGGGGTAGTTCTGGGCGAGCATAAAACTGCCCGGCAGTTGAGCCGGCGCTTTCACGAGCGTTGCCGGAGTTGTACCTATGTAGGTCAATGACACCGAATGTACCTTCACATTTCCCGATGGCAGTGAGTCGGCTTCCATCTGCAACTGATTCCCTGATTCAGTAACCCACGTAATCAAATAACTGGTAGAGCTATTGCTCAGAGCTCCACTTAGATAGACTTTGGTCGCAATGGAACTGATTTCCCGAAGTGTGCCGAACGAACCGTTGGGGAGATTCAAGGTGCCATAGGCGTCGTAACTGTCCGTCTCAAAGTTCACGTCAACATCGTTACCTGAGGAATACACAGTGTCCGCTCTAAGGACTATGCCGGCCCCTAACTGTAGAGGGAGAACAAACCCAAACCGAACCGAATGATTAAATATGCTTGTGTCAACTGTCTTACCGCCGTAAGATCCCGTCTCGTGCTGAACGGAACCGATAATGAAGAGCGAATCATTCGAGAGTTTGTAATATGCATAATACTCAACCGTAACGGGGCCCTCCGGAAGAGTCCCTACCTGTGCATACATCGCGCCGGGAAAATCATTCCCGTAAGGAGTAGACGAAGGCAGAACGTTGTCCAGCCGGCTTGTATCCTCGTAGGTCACCGCGGGAGCAGACCACACCTGTGCAACGGAATTGGATGCCGAGCCGACATTCATCATCACGGTATCTGAAGACCTATACGTGAACCATGAAGTCCCCGCACCAAAGTAATTCGCCATATCACCGGCAGGGATTGTAATCTGTGAAAGCGCTATAGACTGGGAGACCAGCGTAATGGCAGCGGCAGACAACAGATAGAAGGACTTTTTCATTGCATCTCCTTACAAATAAGAATGAAGTAATAAGAATCAGGAATTCCGGGGAATACAAAAAGGTGTTCAGATAATTTTTCATCTACCAATGTTAAAAAAATGCACAATGCGCTCAGAATACTTTTGCATTTTTTTACTTGATTAACGTAATACTTGAACAACAACATTTTCTTCTACTCTGTTCCCATCAAACTCCAAACGGGAGAAGCGTTGCCAATCAAACCTTCTCATGTAGCACTAAACATTCCTTTGCTACAAATAGTCTTTTTCGGAAACCAATGGTATAGGCAAATTTTTAAAGGAGGGAATGCTATTAAAATAGCATCATTATGAAAAAAAGTCAAGGGGACAAGAAGAATGCGTGCTCATGAATTCCGTTTGCACACCAAAGTGTAGAAAAACACAACACTCGGCAGCTGCACGTTATCGTCATCATATTCACAATCCTCACAAACTGGAGTGAGAAGAGTATATTTCACAATCGGATCTTTCGTTAAAGATGGTACAACATCAAGTAGACAACAACCCCCGTTACAGAAACGTACAGCCAGACCGGCAATGTCCAGCGTGCAAGTTTTCTATGTTTGTCGAACCGTGATGATAATCCACGCACGACCGTCACAATAGCCATGGGAACAATAACGACAGCAAGAATGGTATGAGAGATGAGGATGGTGAAATAGACCGGGCGAATAATTCCCGTTCCCTTAAAGGGAACCGAGCCAACATGTGCGTGATAGTAAAGGTATGACGTCAAGAATACAATCGATGTAGCAAAAGCTGCCAACATTATTTTTTTGTGGATAGCGCGCTTTCTGCGCAAAATAAAAAAGTAGCCGGTGAGAAGAAGGATCGCGGTCAATCCATTAAGGGCGGCGTTAATCGTCGGGAAGATTGTCAAATCCATTGCATTAATTCTTTTCCGAAGCCAGGATACGCACGTCCGCCACAATCTTCTCTAACGCTTTCTCGTCGCTCGAGTCATAGTATCCGCGAATAACTCCCTGCTTGTCGACAAGAACAAACATCGTGCTGTGAATTATCGGTTCGACGGCTGATCCTGAGTCGGCAGCAACAGTAAGATGAAAGCCATCGCGCGTCAAATAGTTAATCTTTTCTTTCTCACCGGTGAGAAACAACCAGCGAGAAGCGGATGCTTTGTAGAGCTCGGCATAGTCCCGCAGTGCTTCGGGAGTATCCCGTTCAGGATCAACGGTGAACGAAACCAGGAGAACGTTGTTCACGTTTTTCAACTGTTCCTGAAAACTTGCCATGGTGCTGGACATAATGGGACAACTGCCGCCGCAATTTGTAAAGATGAAATCGGCAATCCATGCCTTCCCCTTAAGGTCGGAAAGCGGAAGTTTCGCTCCGCTCCGCTCCGTCAAAGTAAAATCGGGGACAATGCTCAGGCGAGGCAATGAGCTTTTGGCGGGAGATTTAAATTCAGTATAAAGAAACGAAAAAATAACCGCGGCGATGACAAACCCTAAAAATCCCCAAAGAAATATCGACCGAAATGAAAAATTACCGGAGCGTGACTTCATGATTTTTTCCTTACTGAAACCATTGACCCGAAGAAAACAACGGCGCAGAATAAAAGAATAACAATGACTGAAAAAATAAAATCAGACTCCTGGCTATGAACGCGGTGGTACAGCATCACTCGAGTCGCGGAGATCGAATACGTGAGCGGGTTAACCGCCATAACAAATTTCAGCCATGCGGGAGCGCCTTCCATCGGGAAGAGCGAACCCGATAAGAGCCACAGCGGAATTAGAAATAAATTCATGATCGCGTGGAACCCCTGGGTTGACTCCATCCGCCATGCGATAAGAAAGCCAAGGCCGGTCAACCCGAAACCGATGAAGGTCAGCAGCACTACCAGCGCGACGAACTGGAAAATCGTAAAGGAAAATCCGACCAGCGGAGCAAGCGCAAGGAAGATGATCGCCTGAATAACGGCGAGCGTCGTACCGCCGAAGATTTTCCCAAGCACAATGCTGGCGCTGGAAACCGGCGCAACAAGGACAGATTGAAGGAAGCCTTCCTTTCTGTCTTCGATGATCGAGATGGTCGAGAATATTGCGGTGAACAACATGATGAGAAGCAGCGTCCCCGGATAAAAATATTCGAGATAATTCGCCCCTCCGAGCGGAGATGTTGTTTTGAATGAGGTGCCAAGCCCCGATCCGATGAAAAACCAGAAGAGAATGGGCGATCCGATAACGCCGATCATCCTGCTCCGCTGCCGGAGGAACCTGATCAGCTCGCGCATCCACAATGCATAGGCGGGAAATACAATTTCGTTCATGATCTTCATTTGCCGGCCTCGTTCGAAGATTCGCTCTGCAGCCGGTGGCCGGTCTTGTGAATGAAAACATCTTCAAGCGTCGGAGTGCCGACAGAGACAGCGCTGATTTTTCCCGGAAATGCCTCGACAATCTTCGGGACAAATT
The DNA here is from genome assembly GCA_964642725.1 of uncultured Chitinophagaceae bacterium. GTDB lineage: Bacteria > Bacteroidota > Ignavibacteria > UBA10030 > UBA8401 > JAGVPT01. Next base: position 87,422 of record CAZXQG010000002.1, on the reverse strand, counting down.
GATGCGCTCTCTCCTTTTCCACGCGCAAGGTATTTTCCAACACTGTCGAGTTGAGCTTGAATTTTTTCTTCAACAACACTCGTAGTTCTTCAGGATTTTTTGCGACGATCGAAATCACTTCTCCCCCGACCTCTCGTTTTAATTTTTCAGGAGTTCCGAGAGCGACCAGAGTTCCCTTGTCGAGAATTGCAAGCCGGTCGCAGTGCTCCGCTTCTTCGAGAATATGCGACGTGATCACTACAGTAATGCCAGTCCCGCTGCGAAGTTGAAGTAGATAAGCCCATAAGTCCTGCCGTGCGCCGGGGTCAAGCCCCGTGCTCGGTTCATCGAGAATTAAAACATCGGGCCGGTGCAGCAAGCCCTTGCCGATCTCGACGCGCCGCTGCAAACCGCCGGAGAGTTTTTCGACGATATCGTGCTCACGGTCTTCAAGTTTCAAATTGTGCAGCACATCGTCGATCCTTTTAGCCGCCGCCGCGCCATGCAGGCCTTGCAGGAATCCCTGAAGCCGCAGATTTTCTTTTACCGTCAATTTGATATCGAGGCTCGGCGATTGGAAGACGACGCCGATATGCTTTCTTACTTCCGCAGAGTCTCTTACGACATCGAAGCCGCAGACTTCAGCCTGGCCGCTGGTCGGCACGATCGTTGTTGAAAGGATCTTAAACATCGTCGTTTTGCCGCCGCCGTTCGGTCCAAGGAAGCCAAAGATTTCCCCTTTTTTAACCTGCAACGAAACATCGTCGAGCGCCCGGCGGCCCGGATAGTCATGCGTAACGTTCGAGATTGCTATGATTGGAGCATTCATTGAAATGGCGAAGGAAGATTTGATAGTATAATATAAGAAAAGAAAACCGCGTTCACAATTTAGAATGACTTGCTTAGACTTTTTGCAAATAAAAAGGGCAGCTTCTGCCGCCCTTTTTCGTTTATTTGACGCCGATATTATTTCGCAACCAACATCTTCCGTGTTTCGTTAACACCCGGAGCTATCAAGTGATAGAAATATATACCGCTCGAGAGATGCGATGCGTCGAAGCGCTGAGTATAAACTCCTTCATTCTGATCTGAGTTTACGAGCCTTGCAACTTCCCTTCCAAGCACATCATAAATCTTCAAACTCACTCTTATGTCTAAGGACCTTGTTTGTGATTTGCTGATTAACTACCGCGCTTTTTATTTCTCCAATACCATCTTCTGGACAACGGAATTCCCGTTGACCGTTAATTTACAAATATAAATGCCGCTTGCAAAGTGCGATGCGTCGAATTTTATTGTATAGTGCTGGGCGTTCTGATAACCGGTGATAAGAGTCCTTATCTTTTTGCCAAGAAGGTCAAAAATCTCAAGGGTCACAAAGCTATTAGACGACAGGTCATAACTAATAACCGTACTGGGATTGAACGGATTCGGGTAGTTCTGATCAAGCGAGAAGTCATTGGGTACGGTGCCATGGATGTTTCTAACGAAAGTAATGATTTCTGAGAGGGAACGTCTATATACACCGTAACTTGTCCCAATGATCAGATAGCCTTCAATATTCCCAATACTCCAGACATCGGGAACATAAGGATACAGCAGTCCACTATTCTCCGCTTTCCAACTCATCCCCTGATCAGACGACGCATACAATCCATTGTCCAACGTTCCCGCAAAAAGATAGTTGTCGACCGCCGCAACGCTCTCTATGTAGAAAAAATTATGATAAACAGTATCTGTCAGGCCCGAATTGAGATGTACCCAACTCTTCGTGGTATCGGTCGACGCTGATATTCCTACCCACCCGGCAAAAAGTGTAGAATCCATTGTCACAAGACATTCAACCGACCAACCGTTGCTGATATAATATTTCCAGCTTTTACCAGTATCCGTGGAAAAAAAGATTCGGCCATCATTAACGCTCGCAAAAATTACCGAACCCTCAGCTGTCATACAGAGAACATTATTATGAGGATAGACATCGTTGTACAAACCCGAGTCTCTTCGACTCCAGTTTGCGCCGCGGTCGCTGGAGAAAAAAATTCCGTTTTGTGTCCCAGCAAAAAGATTAGAGCCGTTGAGGAGCATCGCCTGAACGTTTCTTGAAGCTGCATCGCTATCAATGCCGTTGCTTGTTTCTGTCCAGGTTGTTCCATCGTTCGATGTCATGAAAACGCCGTTTGACGTGCCTGCAAATAAGCTATCTCCGACAACGGCAAACGAATAAACGGCGATTGGGAAAATGGTTCCTGTAAAAAAGCCGCTGTCAATCTTGACCCATGTCGCTCCATAGTCTGTCGAGCGAAGAGCGCCGCCAATATAAGTTGTATCGGGAACTGGGCCTGCAGACGCTCCGGCAAAGATTGTTGAACCTTTTATGGCAAAAGAAAGGACTAGCTGACGCTCGGCACCCTTGGTGGGCATCCACTGCGATTGCGACTTTTGGGGAAAGGAAATAAGATCGAAAAACAACACCAAGCATAAGAGTTTCAAAGTTGAGCCGGATAATTGTTTTCGAATGAATGTCATCGTCTTCTCCTCCAAAGGTCTTTCCCTTAATGAACTAGAGCAAACAGAGTACAGCGACCTTTGTGAATGGAAACTATTTTTATTACCGCAGACTGAATTACCAGTGATGGGTGTGCAAAAAGCAAGAGAGAAATACATAGAAGTGAAATAGCGATTGTTCTTGCAGCGATTTGAAGGGCTATAAATGATCATCCCCATCCATAGCATGATTTGTCTGTACATCAAACGTACTAGGTTCTTGCGAATATGTCAAGGGAAATAAATTCTGGCTGGGTTCCCGCTTTCTCCACAATGACGACGCAAGCGGCTGGGTATTAAATCCAATAGAGAATAGAATTCGACCTATACCTTATCAATTACCATAAGGAAGAATAACACCGGCAGGTAGACTAACGAAGCGAAGAAAAGCCGGCGGGCGGACAAATTCGTCCGGGCGGGATTCTCTTCTTGTGCGGAGATAAATGAAGCGGCGAACATGATACCAAAAAGGAGAAAGGCGATTCCAACGGCCAACGCACCGATAAAATAAAATGTCGAGGTCATCCCGATCACCGAGGGGAACAGACTCAGTGGAAGCAGAGCAGCACAGTTGCCGAGAACGTGTCGTGAAGTTCTCGACCCGCTCTCATCAACAACGGTCAAGAGCCGGTATCCGGCGCGTGCGTAATCTTTTCTGTAGAGCCACGCGAGCGAAAAGAAATGGGGCATCTGCCAGAAAAAAAGGATCGCAAAGAGCACCATCGCACTTAAGGTGATCTCGTTCCGTGCCGCAACCCATCCCATTAACGGCGGGAGCGCTCCGGGAATCCCGCCGATCGTTGTCGCAACCGGGGAAATGCGCTTCAACGGCGTGTAAAGAAAGAGATACGTGGTTAACGTAACGACGCCAAGAAAACCGGTGAGCGTGTTCACGAGGAAAGTTAACTCAAGAAGGCCTACGCTCGACAGGAAAATTCCGAATGCGAGGACAGTACCCGGCATCAGCCGTCCGGCCGGCAGTGGGCGCTTTTCGGTCCGTTTCATTTTCGCGTCGTATGTCCGTTCCAGATATTGGTTCAAAGCGCCCGCACCCCCTCCGACAAGAATCGTCCCGAGTGCGAGGTTTGCCAGCAGCCAGACATCTCCAATGCTCCAGGTTCCGATATGCGCCAGGTAAAATGAGCAAATCGCAGTTAGAACCGACAGCGATGTTAATTCCGGCTTCATCAATTCTACAAAATCAGCAACTGTCTTCCATATAGATCTCGAATATGGAAAAACCTGCTGTAGTATTTCGGCATCGCCGTTCATGCAATCGCTCTTTCAGTCAAGTAAACGAACGAGAATTTTTTCACGTGCACTTGATATATTTTTGCAAGATGCAGCAATAACAACACCGATGTCACCAAGAGCAGAGCTCCTGTGGCGACGTGGGCCGTCGTTACATTAACTCCCTTTTGGGTAAGAATTGTAAACATCCCGAGTGTAAGCTGGATAATAATCAAAGAAATAAGGAGATAGCTAAATTGTCTGATTCGAGGGGGTAGTCGTTTCATTTTCAACAACTTAATCGATAAAACAACAACCATCACTGCAACTACAATGGCCCACATTCGATGAAGCATGTGAATAAGAATCTGTGATGAGGTAACGGCTCCGTCCGCGAACAGCCGAAGGTTGGAATCAATAAGATTCTGGTTGTACCGCGCAACCGATTCGGGTGAAAGCGACGGGAATAATTGGCCATATGCTAACGGAAAATCCGGGACCGCGAGTCCTGAACCGGTATGCCGCATGAGCGCACCGAGAATTAATTGGACATAAACGGCTAAAATCAGAAAGAACGAAAGACGAAAAAGCGAAAAATCAGTGTTTTGCGGGAGCACGATATCACCGGCCAGCCACCAGCGGGATGTAACGAGTGCAATGGAACAGACGATTGCGAAAAAGGTTTGGGCAAGCGTGGCGTGCGATACGGAAATTGCCGTCGGCAGAAGAAAGACAACTGTCAGTCCGCCCAAAAGCCCTTGAGTAATCACAACCCCAAGCGCTGCGATACCGAGCACTTTCACCCAGCGGCGTTCCTCTTTCTTCCAGAGCCAGACCGCGAGAATGACAGTCAATAATCCGACAAAGGTAGCGATCATTCGATGACCGTGCTCGTAGAGGATTCCGCCAACCATCGGGGGCATGACCGTGCCGTACGAGAGCGGCCAATCAGGAACGGCAAGGCTCGAACCCGTGCTCGTTACCAAACCGCCTGCAATCACCAGACAGAATGTACTGAGCGCGGTAAACAAAGAGAAACGGTGAAGATTTTTGTTGTAATGCAAGAATATATTCCTTCCAAAACTATGGAGCGACGGCGACGGAATCGTGAGGCAGCTGCGACACCTGATCCTTCATCCATGCATCGTAGGCCTCCTTCGTGTCAACGCTCAGGTAGCCGCGCATGCGGTAATGGCCGAGTCCGCAAAGCTGAGCGCAAGCGATTTCCGTCGTGACATTCGGTGCAGCAAGAACTCTTGTAACGCCCGCATCGAGAAGCGGCTTTACCATGTCTGGCGTAAAGACATCGCCTCTCTTGACGATAATGGAGCTGTCCTTACCAACATAGTTCTGTATTGCAATCCGTTCAAATAGTTTTGACGACGTGTCTCCTGCCGTAAGCTGAAACGGCTCCGCAAGCTCGGCAACCATTTGGTCGGTCGTCTTCGTCGGCGTGAACCAAAGAGGGATAACCTGTCCGGGAATCGCATCCTGTTTCACGCGCATGGTTGGCAGGTTGAAACTATGAATAACATCTTTCGTCGACAAACGGATAATCACCGGCTTGTTCACCGGAACATGCAGTTGATTGATAGTCGTAATATCGTCTTTCGCGTTCGGGTCGGTCCGGTCCAGACCTATGGGATTATCATCCGAGATCAGGGAAATGTCGGTTCTTCCGAATACTCCGTCGGCGCCGGGATAGTGAATATTCCAGGCAAACTGCTCGGCAACAACGCGAATAACCGTTGCATCTTTTTCTGCAGGAAATTCAGCGACGCGCTTCGCCCAAAGAGGAACGGCGAAACCAATAAGAAGCACCGCTTCAAAAAGCGCAACACCAATCTCCAGATAGCTCGATACATGACCCTTAACGCCCGCATAGTTTGCAACCGGGTTTTTCTTTCGCCGAAACCGAATGAGCGTGTAGACAAAAAATGCTCCCCAGCCGATAAACAACGCCAGCATCAGCCAGTGGATGACGGCGAGCATATTATCTATGGCCGGTCCGTGCGCAGAACCGTCGACAGGAAGGTTCAAAAATTCTCTCATTTAGCGAATGCCTCCATTATCGTTTGTCGGATGTTCGGTATCGGCTGCAAGGTACAATCGGGCACGTTTGCGCAAATACACAAAGAACGACGTCATTGCAGCAAGAACGCCTCCGGTAATTCCGATCATGCTGAGGATAGCGAAGTTCATTCCGTTCGTCGCGGGCGAATCCGCTGCTCCATAACATGATCCGCATGCGAAGACGGAATTCGGAAGAGTCAGAAAGAATACCACAGCCGCAAACGCCGCAGATAATTTGACGGTGTTTTTCATAAATACCCCACATGTTTGAATTTACGGATGAATTTCCTTTCGTAGTATACCAGGGCTATTCCCAGAAGGATAAAGAAGAGGCCGGTGAGAATACCGACGTCATTCGAATCGGAGAAATACGATTGAATCCCCCATCCCCCGACGCCAAGCGACAGGAGGATCGAGAGGGAAATAAAGACAACATGAAATGCTTTGAGTGACATAATTCAATGTATCCTGTCTGACATGGCGAGAAGTGGAACAAAGATAAGCACGAGGAAAAAGACGACCGTGAGGCTGAGTGCTGCGTAGATTATTTTCTTTTCGGAAATTAAGTGCATGAAATAGCTCGCGACAAGCGAACCCTTCACCGACGCGATGATCAACGCAGCGATAATTGCCGGAACAACGCTCAGATTAAAATAGGAAATCGTCACGGTGATGATTGTCAGCGCCAGCAGCGTTACAAAGACAGTGATATAGACTCTTACATGTTTCTTGATGTCTTCGGCGTGTGTCAGTTCCATTCGTTCTCCTACAGTAAGTAAAGGACGGGAAATAAAAATATCCACACCAGGTCGACGAAATGCCAATAGAGTCCGGCAACCTCAATCCGGTTTGTGAAGCGTTCGGGTTCTGTTTTCCACATTTTGCTTCCGGGTCCCCAGAAATACGAATTCACAATCATCCCGCCTATCACGTGAAGCATGTGAAGTCCCGTCATCGTGAAATAGATGGCAAAGAACGTGCTCTTGCTGGGGATTTCCCCTATCTGAATATGATGTGAATACTCGAAATATTTTATCGTCAGGAATACAAAACCGAGCAGGATTGTCGCCCCCATGTAGATTTTATATTTCTTGAAATCTTTCATCATCAACGAAGCCCACGACATCACCATCGTAATGCTCGATGTGATGAGAACTGCCGTGTTGACGGTTGCAAGAGGAACGTCGAGAACATGATGAGGCCATTCAACCGCGCCGACTCTCAGCAGTATATATGACGAGAAGAGGGCACCGAAGAGCATGACCTCCGAAGCGAGAAACAGCCAGATGCCGAGCTTTGCGTTGATCAGCCCCGTGTCCGGCCGCGCCTTAATTGTGTAGGGAATTTCCATTGCTGGTTAGGCCTCCATCCGTTGGTTCTGAGGGGTAAAATCTCTTTTTGCGCCCGGAACGCTGTATTCGTACGGCGGACGGAAAACCTCCGGCGCGGTGAGAAAATTTCCATGAGGCGGCGGAGTCGGAGTTGCCCACTCAAGCGTTGTCGCGTGCCAGTAATTTTCCTCCACCTTCTTCCCTTTACGAATGCTCCAGAAAAGATTGAAGATAAAGAAGAGCTGGAAAACGCCGAGCGCCCATGCGCCATGGGACATGAATTCATTCCAATGCAGCACCGGTTGGGCGTGAGCATACTGCGCGCCGCCATCCCACAAACGACGCGAAACGCCGGCAAGCCCGACGATGAACATCGGCATGAAAATCGCGTTCATGCAGACGAAGGATCCGAAGAAATGAATTCTGCCGAGGGTTTCGTTCATCTTTCTTCCGGTCAATTTCGGGAACCAATAATAAATGCCGGCGAACAGGGCAAAAATCGTTCCCGGTGCTACGACGTAATGGAAATGCCCGATCACATAGTACGTATCGTGAAGAGGAATATCGGTCGCCGATAATCCCAGCGGCAGCCCGGTCAGCCCGCCGATCCCGAACATCGGAAGAAATGCCAGAGCAAAAAGCATCGGCGTTGTGAACCGTATCGAGCCTCCCCACAATGAAATGAAGAGCGCCGTCAAAATGATGATCGATGGAATGGAAATGATCATCGTCGTCGTCTGGAAAAAAGTGCTGATGATCGTTCCCATACCCGTCATGAACATGTGATGCGCCCACACGATGAACGACATGAAGCCGAGGAAAATTGCCGCGTACACCATGGACTTGTATCCCCACAACGGTTTGCGCGTATTGTTGGCAATAACTTCAGCGACGATTCCCATCGCAGGCAAAATCAATACGTACACTTCCGGATGCGCGAGAAACCAGAAAAGATGCTGCCATAGAAGCGGGCTCCCTCCGCCGCTTACATTCAACGGCTGGCCCGTTACCACTAAACCGCTTGGCAGGAAAAAGCTCGTCCCCGCAAGACGGTCCATAAGCTGCAGCACGCCGGCAGCTTCGAGCGGCGGAAACGCAAGCAGAAGAAGAAACGAAGTTACAAACTGCGCCCAGACAAAAAACGGCAGACGCATGAACGTGAGCCCCTTCGCTCGAAGCTGAACGATGGTAACAATAAAATTTACAGACCCGAGCAGCGAAGAGGTTATAAGAAACACCATGCCGATGAGCCACACCGTTTGACCAATCGTCGCGATGTCGGACAACGGCGGGTAGGATGTCCATCCCGAGTTCGCTGCGCCTCCCGGCATAACGAAACTCGTCAACATAGTAACTCCTCCCATAAAGTATACCCAGTAACTCATCATATTGAGTTTGGGGAATGCCATATCGGGTGCGCCGATTTGCAACGGCATCACATAATTACCGAAAGCGCCGACGGCGAGCGGCACGATTCCAAGAAACACCATGATCGTTCCGTGCATCGCTCCCAGCTGATTGTAAAATTCCGGAAGCATGATCCCTTGCGGTGCGCGATCGTCTCCCAGCCATGAGCCGATAATCGGAATCGGCTGCCCGGGATACGCAAGCTGCCATCGCATCACCATCATCAGAGTGAAACCGAAGAGTAGAAAGAGGAGACTTGTGAACCCGTACTGAATGCCGATCACCTTATGGTCCTGTGAAAAAACATACTTCCGCCAGAACCCTAGTTCGTGATCGTGAGAGTGGTTGCCCTCCATTGAATGTTCCTTATGGTTGCAGTGTATTTTATGGATAAAAAATTAAACAGAGATCACTGAGGTTTCAAAGAGTTACACAGTGAGGGACCTATTTATTATACTCGGTGTCATCTGTGACTCCTCTGTGCCACTCTTTGAAATTTTTCTATTTCGCTGAATATTTAAAATCTGCAGTTGCGCCCTTATCGCTGACGGTCACTTTCACTTCCTGCGTCCCGTACTTTTCATGCCATGCTTCAAGAGTGTAAGTTCCGGCAGGAAGTCCCTTAATCGTAAACGTGCCGTTATCGTCCGATACGGCGTAAAATGGATTATCGGTGACGCCCGCGTAACAGTTCATCCAATTGTGAACTTCACACTTGAACTTCACCATGATTTCGGGTTTATCAAACTTCTTCGTCATCTTCATCCCCTTCAACGGCTGCGCGTTGTTGAACTGCGGGCTATTCTTCGGCAGCGCATGAATGTTGTGCAGGAGGGGATCGTCGTTGTGGACTTCAAGAGGCTGTCCCGCTTGGATGCCGAATACGTGAGGATGGTATTGGCAGCCTTGCTGGTCAAGAACAACCGGCGTGCTCGGTGCGTCATATTTCTTTGTTAGTCCCTCTTTCACGTAGACAAAGACATTTTTCAATGTCCCGTTGCCGTTGACGATCACTTCTTCGGAATTTACCGCGTTCGGATGCATTGCCAGACATTGCTTATCGGCGTTCATTTTGATTTGTGAAACAACCGGAGCTTTGCCGCTAAAAGAAATCTTTCCTGTTACATCGCCTGCGTACAGTGATGTCAGGCCCAGCAGCAACGCCGCTGCCAATAGTAACGCACTGGTATTTTTTTTCATTGCTTCTCCTTAAAAGATGATACAATAAAGAATTATTTTTTCTTTCCGAGTGTGAACAAATGGTCGCGCAGCGCTTCCATTTGCCGATGAGCGTCGCCTTGAAGCACATCCGGCATGGGCGATTGGCCGTCAGGAAAATATCCCGGCATCATCGTCCCTGGTTGAATCGCTTCCGGATTCTTCAGCCATGAGACAATCCATTCCGGCTTCAAACGTCCTTTTGCCAGCTCAAGATTGGGAGCGACGCTCTTCGGGTCCATTTCTGCACCGCCGAGCTGATGGCACTTGATACATTGGAAAGCGTTGAAAAGCTTCGTCCCGTCCGACAAAAGATGCGGGTCGGGTGTAAAGGCGGCGTAGTCCCGCATCTCAAGGCTTAAATTTGAAATGCCGAGAAAATATTTTGTAACGATGTTGATTTCTTCCTCAGTGAGAGAAAACGTCGGCATCCGGACTTTCAGCCAGGGGCGGAGCGGCGACGGTGCTTTTAGGAAATTTTGAAGCCACGGCTCCTGCACCTTCCCTCCTTCCATTGTAATAAGGGGCGGGCCCTTTGTCGGGTCGTCGAGGATAGCGCTGAAGTACCCTCCGCGCTCTTCAAGCTGATGGCAGTTGATGCAGCCGTAGCGAATTGTCAATTTTTGCCCTGCATCAATATCGGCAACGCGTTGCGTCGCCGGCTCCTGATATTTTGTTTGCGGATTATCGACGCGGAAACTCAGCAGAAGCATTCGCAGTTCGCTGATCTCATCGTCCGAGAACGCAAACACCGGCATCTTTTGCGGTATACGGTCGGTCTGGAAAACGCGCGAGTTCTTCAGCTTGTTGCCGACCCAGTCGTACCAGGTGTGATCAACTTTGGTATCGCCGAAATCCATTTGCTCGACGATCTTCCTTCCGAAATCCGAAAGGTTGACGCTCACCTTTCCTTCATTTTCCATCCCCTTGATTTCGTGACAACCGAAACAGCCGTATTCGCGAATAACCTTCGCGCCTTTCGCAATTTTTTCTTCCGACGCGATGCCCCCGCCAAAAGATTCTTTCGGACGGTCGTCCTTCATGGTCATGATAAATGCAACGAGGTCGCGGGCTTCCTGGTCGGTCAATCGCAAACTCGGCATTTTGGTCGTCGGATTGTAGTGCCGCGGATTTTTTATCCAATCGAAAATCCAATCCGGATGCAGCTTGCCGGCAGCGTGCGTTAATTCCGGTGCGATGTCATAACTCGAGCCGCGGGTTGTGCGAACACGTTCATCGTCGCCGATCACATGGCACGCTTTGCAGCCAAAGTTTTCAAAATGCTGTTTTCCTTTTTCAGCAGAACCTCCTGAATACGACCCGGCTGAGCGCTCGAATTGAAATGCGCTTTCCTTCCCGATGCTGAATAAATATGCCGTAATAGATTCAGCCTCATCCTCGTTCAATTTGAAGTTCGGCATGCGAGTATGGGGATTGTAGTCTTTCGGATTCCGAATCCATCGGTAAACCCATTCAGGTTTCACCTTAGCGGGAAGCGAGTTAAGCTGCGGGCCGATTTTGGGAAGATTTGCGAAGCCGTTAACTTCGTGGCATCCATAACATCCCGATTCAAGAAAAGTCTGCTTTGCTTTTGAAAAATATGGGGCACCTTTCAGCGCTTGACGGCTTGGATGACAGGAACTGCATCCGGCATAAACATCCTTGCCGCGAAGAATCGGTGTTTCCCAGTAACGGTCCTCATTTCCATGGGCGCTTCCCGCGGTAAGCGCGAAGGCTTGACCGCGATGACACGACGAGCAGCCGTATTTTTCGGGATTGTGGATCTTCAGTAATTCAGGATTGGAATGGATCGTGAACGGCTGCGGGGCGTCTGCCATGTTTTTGTCGTTATAGCCGGTATGGCATGTCTGGCACCTGTCAACACGGGCTTTTACCTCGCCGAAATTGGATTTGTCGTAATCGTTCAGCAGCACCTGCCGAATTGCGATCGGGCTTTTCCTGATTGCTTCGAGCTTTGACTGCAGTTTATTCGCGTCCACGTACAGCACCTTCAATGCAGCATCCAGGCTGTCGGCCGAATCCTTAAATCCACCGATCACCGCATTGCCGGCCTGGATCTGTTTGTCGATATCATCCATTTCTTTTGCATGCGCAGCAATTTCGCCGTCGATATCATCTAATTTCTTTTTTAGTTTTTCGGTTGAATGCCCCTCATGAAGCGCCGTTTGGTATTCATAGTACGCTGCATCAGAGTTGCTCCTTGAAAATCTCCACTCTCGCGTAGCGTCGGCCAATTTCTGCTGAAGTTCATCCTGCTTCTTTACAGCGTCGAGATATTCTTTGCTTTCAAGCTTCTTCTTTGCTTCTGTTAGACGGCTTGTGATATCGGCAACGGCGGAACTGTCCACGGCGGCAAGCGCATCGGCGTACTGGGCAGCTACTTTTTCTCCGCTCAGTTTGTAATATTCGCTCTGGTATGTTTTCCACGGCCGGCGCACGACAACCTCGTCAATGACAGCCCATAGCGTTGAAAGAAACAAGAGGCCGCTCAACACCAGGTAAAAAGTAGAATAATTCCTATTTTCAACCGGTGTCTCTGCTCGCTTTTGAAACATCAATCGCAACTCCTTATCAAGAAGAATAGACCGAAATTGAAAAAACGTTAGACGTTAAACCACGGCGTCACCCAAATGTATTTCACTGGATATCCGCCAAGAACCGGCGGTGCCAGTCGCAAGAATATTTTGAGAACGACAAACATCATTGTCAGGAAAAGTCCCAGAACAAGAAAATAGCGTCCAAGTCCGAGTTTCTTGACGACGTCGGAATTCTTGTTTTTCATGTAATGCCATCCGCCGAGCGAAAGATAGAAGGCTGCGATAAACAAGAAGCCAAAGACTGAAGCCGCAACATTCAAGCTGTTGTCGGGATGATGAGTCGGCATTCCAAAGTATTCGGATAAATCAACGTTGTTCAATACGACAACTTTATGAAGATCCCAATCCTGCCAGGGTAAGAAGAAATTCCATCCAGGCCCCCGCATAAATGTCCCGAGCACGATCAATGAAACCCAGAGAATTAAGAAGCCAAAACAGAACGTCAGGATTGCGAATTTCCTCTCCTTGAACGTGTAGTATCCGTTCCCCTTTTCGTTAATGTCGACATACGGGATGATCATCAGCCCGACAATGATGACCGACGGAAGCACGACACCGGCGATCCATGGATCAAAGTAGACGAGCAGTTCCTGAAGTCCCAGGAAATACCAAGGAGCCTTGGATGGGTTCGGTGTTAACGCCGGGTTCGCAGGCTCTTCCAGCGGTGCGTTAATAAAGACTGACCAGACCACGAGGATCAGGAGGACGAGCAGCATTGCAAGAAACTCCACGCGCACAAGGTACGGCCAGACCTGGACTTTGTCGTCGAGCCGCGCTTCTTCCGGAATATCTGACAAATCGTTCTTTCGCGCTTTTGACCATGCCAGCCACGAATAAAAAATAACAAGCAGCAACAATCCGACGATCGGAATGTTGTCCGGCTTGCTGATAAGTTCGAACAAGTGCATCATAGGATTTCTATTCGAGATGAATTAAAAATTCTTCCTGCCGGTATCCGGTCCGGAAATTCCCCCGTCTTTCCTTATGCGCCAGAAATGCACCACCATAAAAATCGACGCGATAAGAGGAAGAAAAATACAGTGTCCGACGTAAAATCGAAGGAGCGTAGGCGGACCGACTTGCGTTCCGCCGAGCAAAACAAACCGGACATCGGCGTCCGGGCGCATGCCAAGCTGCGATCCGAACGGTCCTTCACTTCCCAACAACGGGGTCGCGCGCGCCATATTCGTCCCCACCGTAACAGCCCAGATTGAAAGCTGATCCCACGGGAGCAAATATCCGGAAAAGCTCAAAAGAAAAGTCAGGAGAAGGAGAACGACACCGATGACCCAGTTGAATTGTCTCGGCGGTTTATATGAACCGGTGAGAAAAACACGAAACATGTGGAGCATCACGGTAATAACCATAGCGTGCGCCGCCCACCGATGCATATTCCGAATGAGCGGGCCGAACGGAACGTCGTTCATAAGATATTTCATGTCTTCGTACGCATACTGCGCCGTCGGTCTATAATAGAACATCAAGATGACGCCGGTAAGCGTTAACACGAGGAACAGCAGAAAAGTAATTCCTCCCATACCCCACGTGTAGCCGATATTCGTTGCATGACGCGCAATCCGGACCGGATGGAGATGAAGAAAAACGTTATCGACAATCTGCAACGCTCTATTGCGAGGAGTGTCGTCGTACTTGTGTCGAAAGATCGATTTGTAAACTTCGGTCTTTCGAAATTTCTCCATCGGGCTAATCATGAAACAATCCTTTCCATCGAATCAACCGGCATATTTAAGATAGGAACCGGGGAGTCCCCATTGGCCGAGTTCATACCGGAATTTTATGCTTTTGTCGATCACTAATTCGCCGTCATCGTTCAAAGTAATTTGTGCGCGTTCCAGGGGGCGCGGCGTCGGGCCTTCGAAATTGACTCCGCTCTTATAGTAGCCGCTGCCATGACACGGGCATTTGAATTTATTCTCAGCGGCAAGCCAGCGCGGCGTACATCCCAGGTGCGTACAAATAGCTATTAAAGCGTAGAATCCTTCCTTCTCCCTGACAATCCAGATTCGCTGCTCGTCTTTGTATTTTTCATTCACTTCCCCGATAACGAAATCGCCGGGCAGACCGGCTTTGAATTTGCTTGGAGGTTCAAACAACACACGCGGAAACATGTAGCGCAACGACCCTACCGTTGATATCCCGATAAATCCGAGGAACGAAAGCCATCCGGCATATGAGAGGAAACTTTTCCGCCCCATTCTCCAGACCCCCGGGTCATTTTCGGGAGCGCGATCCTGCTTTGGCTTTTTGGGAATTGGTGTTGCAGTAATTTGAGCTGAAGATATTGCTGCAGGCTGTTCCGGCTGTGTAGGCTGCGGCGCAGTCGGTACAGGAGGTATAATATCATTTGCCATCAGAGCGTCCTTCTGACAAAATTGTAATTCAAAAAAATGAAAGTGGAAATGATGAAACAGGCCAACTACGCTGCAGCGGCAACAGAGGCATCTTCTTCACGTTTCACCATATCGATCACCTCCCACGGACAGTACTTTGCACAAAGCTTGCATCCGATACAAACCTCCTCATCAACAATAACAATACCGTTGACGTTAGGATGGAGGTTATCGTTCGGATTTTCCGGACCGGGGACTTTATATAGACAATCGACTGGACAAAATTCAATGCAAACTTCACATCCCGTACAGCCTTCAGGATGAACAATGGCCACGAGCGGCGACTTTTTTTTCTTCTTCGCAGTCGCAACAGGAACAGCACGCGGCAAGGCTGCAACACTTTCAGACATAGTGCAAAATTCTTAGAATACTTTCGGTGTGATCGTTTCAGGAACCTTGAAGAACGGCAACTCTTTAAGGCTTCACGAATTCGAATAATCGACGTTCGAATTGATGAAAAAATATAACAAAATATGTTTCGTTTGTCAATAAGAAAAAACCATTTGGAAGCCAGTTAGACGATTTTGCTCGTCGAAGATATGCATGAAATTATCTAACTGTTGAATATGTCAACAACAACCCGTATCATTGAACAACTTTGGTTTGCCATCCACTGGAACCATGTGCCGCCAAAAAAATTCAATTCAGCCACTATCGTTCAAGAGGACATCTTATGAAACACTATCTCCTACTGTTATGGTTCCTTCCAGCGATTTCTTTCGGACAGTTGGCGAAAGAAACCCATCTTGCGAACATTAAGCAGATCACATTTGGCGGATTGAATGCCGAGGCATACTTTTCTTCGGATGGAAAGAAACTTGTTTACCAATCGGCAAAAGGGGGCTATCCGTGCGACAGAATTTTCACGATGAACATCGACGGAACCGGGGACACGATGGTGAGCACCGGGACTGGCAGGACCACTTGCGCCTATTTTTTCCCAGACGGCAAGAGAATTATTTACGCCTCGACGCATCTAGGCAGCAGCGATTGCCTTCCCAATCCCGACCGTTCCCACGGATATGTCTGGGCAGTGTTCAAAACCTACGATATTTTTTCTGCAAATGCGGACGGCTCCGATCTCCACCGGCTCACCACCACAGACGGTTACGACGCAGAAGGCACAATTTCTCCGGATGGTAAAACAATTGTGTTCACTTCGGCGCGCGACGGCGACCTTGAAATTTACACGATGAATGCCGACGGCTCGAATCAAAAACGGCTGACGTTCGATAAAGGTTATGACGGGGGGGCTTTTTTCTCACCGGACGGAAAACAAATCGTGTACCGCGCGCATCACCCAACAACTCCAGAAGACCAGAAAGAAGGAGAAGATTTGCTTGCGAACCAATTGGTCAAACCGACAAATATGGAAATATTCGTCATGAATGCTGACGGTTCGAACAAGCGCCAAATAACGAGCAACGGCGCTGCGAACTTCGCCCCATTTTTTACTCCGGACGGAAAACGGATAATTTTCTCTTCAAACGTCAACGATCAAAAGGGATGGAACTTCGACCTCTACTTAATAGACCTCGACGGAAAAAATCTTGAACAGGTGACCTATTCGGATGCGTTCGACGGATTTCCGATGTTCAGTCCTGACGGCACCAAACTCGTCTTTGCCTCGGGGCGCAATGCCTCCCAGCGCCGGGAAATAAATATCTTTATTGCCGATTGGAAATAGAATAAAGTGAAACTGGCCAACAAAGTTGCAGTCATCAGCGGCGCCTCGCGCGGAATCGGGCGGGCTGTCGCGAAACGGTTTTCCAGCGAAGGAGCCGTCGTATGCATGTGCGCGCGGCATGTTGAATTGCTCCGGGGAGTCAGCTTGGAAATCATGTCGGCAGGCGGAAAATCTTTTTTTGAACAGACGGACATTTCCGATGAACGACAAACGGAAGAATTCATCACGTTGTGCGGAGACAATTTCGGAGCGATCGACGTGCTCGTAAACAATGCCGGCATGCTCGGCCCGCGTGTTCCCCTCTCACACTATTCTTCACAGGAATGGGAGAAAGTCCTCTCCGTAAACCTGAACGGATTATTCTTTCTGACGAAACATGCCCTCCCTTTCTTCCCACAGTCCGGCGGGTCCATCATTAATGTTTCATCGTCGGTCGGAAAAACTGCGCGGGCGAATTGGGGAGCATACGGTGTTTCAAAATTCGCGACGGAAGGATTCACTTCCGCATTGGCAGAAGAATTGCGTTTACGAAATATTCGCGTCAACGCCGTCAACCCCGGCCCAGTGGCTACGGAGATGAGACATCAGGCGTTTCCCGATGAAGACCCGCGCACGTTGAAGAAGCCGGAAGACATTCTCGATGCCTTCGTCTATCTTGCATCGGATGATTCAAAACATGTTACGGGACAAACGATCGACGCACAACATTTTATGAAAGGTTGACCGCATGAAAATATTGTTGCTCTCTTCTCTTCTTTTTATCCTGACGAATTGCGCGTTTGCGCTCGACGATTCCACTTCCATATATCTTAAGCAGAACATCACGTATCTCGCATCGGACGCGCTTGAAGGGAGAAAATCCGGAAGCAAGGGGGCAGAGCTCGCCGCACGATATATCGCGAGACAATTCGCTTCGTGCGGACTCATCCCACTCGGCGACAGCGGCACCTATTTTCAAAACTTCACCTTCATCGCCGGAGTGAAACTCGGGGAAAAGAATTCATTGACCTCGGTTGATGGGGAGAACAAAAGAACGTATCAAATCAACAAAGACTATCGACCGCTCGCCTTTTCAGCCAATGGCGATGCAAGCGGCCCGGTGATCTTTGCCGGTTATGGAATCAGTTCGACCGATCTTCAGTACGATGATTATGCGAACGTCGACGTCAAAGACAAAATCGTTCTTATCATGCGCTATTCTCCAACCGGCGACAACCCGCATTCCGATTTCGGCAAGTTCCTGCCTCTCAGATACAAGACTCTTACGGCGCGGGAAAAAGGAGTAAAAGCCCTCATGGTTGTCACCGGCTCGGCGGACGACTCGACCGACGAACTGATCGGGCTGAAGTATGACAATTCTTTCAGCAGCAGCGGGATTCCGGTGTTCAGCATTTCGCGCGCTGTCGCCGACAAATGGCTTCACAACGCCAACACGACCGTTGATTCAATTCAGACAAAAATCAACTCATCGAAAAAACCTCTTTCAATCAATG
The DNA here is from genome assembly GCA_964642725.1 of uncultured Chitinophagaceae bacterium. Classification (GTDB taxonomy): domain Bacteria; phylum Bacteroidota; class Ignavibacteria; order UBA10030; family UBA8401; genus JAGVPT01. The sequence goes on along the minus strand of CAZXQG010000002.1, from coordinate 69,428 downwards.
TCCCGAACGTTGTTCTATCCCTTTCGTCGGATATTTTTGAAATCAAAGACACGACGGCGAACGTCGCCGGACTATTGCGAGTTGCCGACACTGCAAATTCGGAATATCTCGTCATCGGAGCGCATTACGACCATCTCGGCTGGGGCGGCGAAGGGTCAGGATCTCTCGCACCTGACAAGCATGAAATCCACAACGGTGCCGACGACAACGCATCGGGTACGGGAGGCGTCATTGAACTCGCACGCATGCTCTCTGCTCAAAAACAATCTCTGCGCCGCAATGTCGTTCTTATTTCATTTTCCGGCGAAGAAGAAGGGCTGTTCGGCTCCCAGTTCTACGTCAAACATTCTCCCATGGCGCTCAACAAGGCAATCGCAATGATGAACCTCGACATGGTGGGCAGATTAAAAGACAAGATCCTCACGGTCCAGGGCACAGGCACCTCGTCGCGGTGGGATTCCGTACTGGCGGAATACAATTCCGATTCAACGTTTACACTGAAATCAGTGAAGGATGGATTCGGCCCAAGCGATCATTCTTCGTTTTATGGAGCAAACATTCCTGTGCTTTTTTTCTTCACCGGAATTCATGAGGACTACCACAAACCGTCCGACCATGCAGACAAAATAAACTACGACGGCGAAGCTCTCGTTATTAATTATATCCGCAAAATCGCAATCGATATCGACGATCATCAAGCACGCCCCGATTATCTCAAAACACAGACAATTCCATCCTCGGGAAACGAATCCCGCGGCTTCCGCGTCTACGTTGGAACCGTGCCAGATTATTCGGAAACAACATCAGGGATGAAGATCACTGCGGTGAGGGACAACAGTCCCGCCGCAAAAGGCGGCCTTTTGGGCGGGGACATCATTGTAAAATTCGGTAAGTTTGACATCACAAATGTTTACGATTATACGTATGCGCTTCAGGAATATAAACCGGGAGATGAGGTAGAAGTGGTTGTGCGGCGCGGGAGTGAAACAGTTGTAAAAAAAGTGAAGTTGGAAAAACGAAACTAAAACAGAATAAAGTCATGCTATGACTCCGAGTCATGGCACGACTGCGTTTGTCATTTATAGCATCAAGCGTGCAACCTTGCGCAGCTCTTCTTTTGTGAAAAATCTTTTCACAAGCGGAAAGAGAATTTCATTTTCCTTGTGAATATGGTTGACCATAAGTTGAACGATCCCCTCCGCCGCCTCGGCTAATTCCTGCCGCGCGATCTTGTCATCATGATTTTCCTGCAAGGAGCCGATGCTAAAGTGAAGTTTCTTGTAAATCTTTGCCATCCGCCGGTGGTCTTCGCGAAGAACATTCGTGGGCCCGTCAACGTACCGCTCAACAACGGGAAAAAGCGCCGTCTCTTCCTTGCCGTTGTGAACGCGCACCTCTTCGTCCACAAACTCCGTTGCTTTCAACAATTGTTTAAATATTTTTTCTGAATAGCCATTTGTCTTTATCTCTGCGGCAGACTTTTTCAAAATGCGGAGTTGCACAAGAGCCGTATCATGTTCTTTCAGAAAAATCGCTATAGGATCGCGAATAGCCATACGTTGTTTCAACAAATATGAAGGATGAACGTGTTCGCCGGGCACAACACTACGCAGTTTCCAGGTATGTTGTGTACTTTGCTTTCCCATTTTTCATGTATGCGGAAAGTTTCTCGCTGAGAGAATCCGCCGTCTGGTCTTCGTTTTCCTTAAACTGCGTGTACGCTTCTTCTGAATCTGCTATATACATTTCAGAAAATGCGTTCTTCTTCCCTTTTTGCTCGCCGACCAAGTACGAAATATGAGGGTTTGCCGCATAATGAGATTTTAGCTCTTGCACCGTCGCTAAAAACCCGTCGCGTTTCTTTTCGTCGATCTCATACTGCATCGTTAATATCACTTTAGCCATCGACCATCCCTTTCAATGTATTGTTTCACCGTGATTTTCCATTATCGTCCTTACCATAATTTCATCGCTTCCCGCACCTGACCTTCATCCATCCCGAAGTAGTGGCCAATTTCATGGCACAACACTTCATAAATTTTTTCTCGAATTTCTTCGTCCGATGAACAAACGCTTTCGATGTTCTTTTGATACAGCGAAATCCTGTCCGGCAGAACGGGCGACATACCGTACCATGTTCCCCGTTTCGTCAAGGGGACGCCGTGGTACAAGCCAAGCAATCGTGAGCGCTGTTCCGGCGACAACGGCGCATCTTCTACAACAATTTCAACATTTTCGATCTTCTTCTTGAACAATGCCGGCAAATGGTTAAACGCCTCTTCGGCAATGTCTTCAAACCGGGCACGATCCATACGCCACTCTCTTCTTCAAATGACCAGCGATGCGAACAGCGTATAGAGCGCAATTGAAAAGAACAGACACACAGAAACAACAACCTCAAGCGCCCTCCACGACGAAATCTTGTGCGCGATGCTCAAGCCGATTCTTGCCAAATGGATAGACCACACGGCCGCGAACACATCGAAGAAAAGAAGGACGGCATAGACCACCGGCTTTACATCGATCGGCGACGGGTTCGTTGAAAACAACCGCAGCCCTATTGAAGCGAACCCAATCGGCAAAATAATCGAAACCGACAGCATAATTGGCGTCAAAGACCAGCCGAACACAGCGTACGTATTTTTCATTACACCTTTGCCGCCAAAAACTTTCAGCAGCGCGTGGATCGAAAACACCATGAGCACGCTGACCGGCAGAGCAGCTCCGAGTCCGAGCACATAACCCATAAGGAGCAGGTAGATCAAATTGTCAAATTCATTGCCGGCGTGGCGGGCCCAAAGCAGCGTAAACGAAATCGCTACTCCCAGGAACAGCATCAGGAAAAGAACATAATTCTTATGCTCGGCTTTGATGATTCTCTGGAATGCATCTTTTGGCGATTCAACCACCTGCCACATTGTCGAAAAGAAATCGATGTTCGGAATGCGATCTTGGATAAAACTTCCGCACCGAACACAAACAGTGTCGAGGTCGTCGTTTTGATGTGCGCATACAGAACAAGAAATCATCGGTTCGAGCCCTACGACAGAATCTCAGCTATTCCTGTTTCTTCTTTTCGGCGCTACAAAATACGAAAAAATGTCCTTGTTTGCAACGAATTTACTTCAGGGGCTCAAATCGTGCGGTAAAATGGCGGAGCTGAGGCGCTTCATAGGTAATTTTGTATCCGGAGAGATTTTTCCGCCGGTCGAAAACTTCCGCAACACATTCGATAACATAATCAATGTGGCTTTGTGTATACACTCTTCGCGGAATCGCGAGACGGACCAATTCCATCGGCGGCGGAATATGTTTTCCGGCAGCGTCACACTTCCCAAACATGACGCTCCCAATTTCGACCGATCGAATGCCTCCAACCGTGTACAATTCGGACACGATCGCCTGACCGGGGTATTGTTCCTGAGGAATATGAGGGAGAAATCTCTTCGCATCAATATAGATTGCGTGGCCCCCCGGAGGCTGAAGGATGGGAACCCCTAACTCGGTCAGATTATTTCCCAAATATTCGACCGAGCGGAGCCGGTATGTCAAATAATGTTCGTCGAGGACTTCATCAAGCCCTTGCGCGATGGCTTCCAGGTCTCTCCCTGCAAGGCCGCCGTAGGTCGGAAATCCTTCGGTCACGATCAAAAGATTCCTCGAGCTGCTGGCTAACTGTTCATCATTCATCGCCAAGAATCCTCCCATGTTCACGATCGCATCTTTTTTTGCGCTCATGGTGCAGCCGTCGGCATACGAAAACATCTCCTGTGCAATTTCTTTCGCCGTTTTGTTTGCGTATCCCTTTTCTCTTTTTTTGATGAAGAATGCATTTTCTGCAAACCGGCATGCGTCGAGAAACAAGGGAATGCCGTACTTCTTCACGACATTTTTCGTCTCCCTGATATTCTGCATCGATACCGGCTGGCCGCCGCCGGAATTGTTCGTTACGGTAATCATGCAGACCGGTATATTCTCCGCACCTTTTTCGCGTATGAAATTTTCGAGCGCAGGAATATTCATATTGCCCTTGAAATCTGCGATCACTTCAGGCTGAATTCCTTCTTCCGTCGGCAGGTCTGTCGCCGTTGCGCCGGAAAACTCGACGTTCGCCCGCGTTGTATCAAAGTGAGTATTGTTCGGAATGAACTTTCCTTTCCCACCCAGACAGGAAAACAATATTTTTTCCGCCGCGCGGCCTTGGTGAGTTGGAATGACGTATTTGAAACCGGTGAGATCTTTCACAACTTTTTCAAACCGGAAGAAACTGCGCGCGCCGGCATACGATTCGTCGCCGTCCATGATGCCCGCCCATTGCTTGGCGCTCATCGCCGACGTCCCGCTGTCGGTAAGAAGGTCTATCAAGACATCTTCAGCGCGGATAAAGAACGGATTGTAGCCGGCTACACGCAGAATGTCAATTCGTTCTTCAACGGTGTTGAAGTGTATCGGTTCAACCGATTTAATCTTAAATGGCTCGATGATTGTTTTCATTTAGAATATTGTCCACAAAGAATACGAAAGACACAAAGGCAAAAAGACGCCGCTTTCTTTCATCACTACGATAAAAATCTATTTATTCGGTAATTCTCTTACTCTTTTTCATAAGAGATAAGGCTAAAAATATCATACTTGGAAAGCCGCTTCCGCGGATGCAAAAAAGACAGTTCGATGAGGAAGGTCAAGCCGACAATATTCCCGCCGAGCTGTTCGACCAATTTGCACGCCGCCTCGATGGTCCCGCCGGTGGCCAACAGATCGTCGTGGAGAAGAATCCGCTCGCCCTTTGTTATCGCATCGCGGTGGATTTCGACGGCGTCACTCCCGTACTCAAGCTGATATTCCTGCCGGATTCTTTCCGCAGGCAGCTTTCCCGGCTTGCGAATCGGCACGAAGCCTGCTCCCAGACGGTACGCCAATGCACCTCCGCCGATGAAACCGCGTGATTCAATGCCGACAACTTTATCGATGCGCCGATCCTTGTACCGTTCATACATCATATCGATATATCCGCGGTATGCAACTTTATCTTTCAGCATTGTCGTAATGTCGCGAAAGACGATTCCCTTCTTCGGAAAATCGGGTACGGTACGAATCGCAGCAGCCAAGGCCTGAGAATTTTCCATGTCAGTCACCATTTGGGTTTTTCCTTTTTCACGAATGAGGCCATTCCTTTTTTACCGTCGTCCGACATTCTCATCGCAGCGTTCATGTTCGCGGCATAGTCGAGCAGGTCGGATAGATTCAACCCGTCCATTTTTGAAAACATTTCTTTTATCAACCCCATCGAAGATGCGCTTCCGTTGGCGCATAACAATTCGGCAATCTCCTGCGCTCTCGCATCGAGGCCGGAGAGTGGAACGACCTCATTAACAATGCCGAGCGCGTGCGCTTCCTTCGCATCGAGAATTTTTCCCGTCAGGGCAAGCTCGCGTGCTCTCCCCTCTCCGATCCGCCGCACCAAAAAAGTCATCACGATCGCCGGTATGAAACCGATCGATACTTCGGTATAGCCGAATGTTGATTCTTCCGACGCAACAACGATGTCGCAAACGGTAGCAAGTCCGCATCCGCCGGCGATAGCGGCGCCGTTCACTTTGGCAAGCACAGGCTTGCGCATTGTGTAGATGAGATGAAACAACCGCATGAGATTTTTTGAATCTTCGAGATTTTGGCTGAAATCATACGCCGACAGTTTCTGCAGATAGGCCAGATCAGCCCCCGCACAAAACGCTTTTCCTTCGCCGGCAAGAATAATGACTTTCACTTCGCTGTCTTTCGAAGCCTCAAGGAATGCCCGAATTAATTCATCAACGAGGAGGTCATCAAAGGCGTTTCGTTTTTCAGGTCGGGAAAGCGTTATGCGGCAAATTCGGCGGTCTATTGAATAGGAGAGGCGGGAGAAACTCATACAACTCAAAAAAAGTTTAACATTCGTTGGTGCATGAAAATAGAAAAAATGCGCCGGAAATGCAATCCTTGCAGCGATGCCATGAAGGTTTTATTTAAACCGACACAATTTCGTGAAATGTCCCCGCTACATAGCATAAGCCATAACATCGCTTTTCCGAGTTCACTATAATCGGGGAAAAAGAAAAACCCTGCAGCCAGTACCTGACCGCAGGGTTTCTGAAATACGATGACTCTCAACGATTAAACGTCATAGTAGAGATGGAACTCGTACGGATGCGGACGAAGTGCCATCGGTTTTACTTCTTTTGTCATCTTGTAGTCAATCCACGCATCGATAACGTCCTCTGTGAAAACATCCCCCTTCAACAGGAAGTCGTGGTCGCGCTCGAGAGCGTTGAGTGCATCTTCAAGGGATCCCGGTGCTGACGGTATGTTTTTCAATTCCTCTGGACTCAGATCATAAATATCCTTATCGAGTGGATCGCCCGGATCAAGCTTATTTAAGACTCCGTCCAGCCCAGCCATCATCAATGCGGAAAAAGCAAGATACGGATTGCAGGATCCATCCGGCGTCCGGTATTCAACGCGCTTTGCTTTTGGACTTTGTGAATATGCGGGGATGCGAACTGATGCACTTCTGTTCCGTTGTGAGTATGCAAGGTTCACCGGCGCCTCAAATCCGGGGACAAGCCGCTTGTAGGAATTCGTTGTCGGATTCGTCAGCGCGCACAGAGCGGGTGCATGCTTCAACAAACCAGCGATGTAATGAATCGCCATGTCGCTGAGGTTTGCGTACCCGTTTCCGAAGAACAGCGGCTTCCCTGCTTTCCACAAACTCTGATGGACGTGCATACCGGAACCGTTGTCGCCAAAAATAGGCTTCGGCATATATGTCACAGTCTTATTATGCTTGTGAGCGGTATTTTTGATGATGTATTTGAAAAGCAGCAGCCCGTCGGCGGCATTGACCAACGGCGCGTAGCGCAAATCAATTTCCGACTGACCCGCTGTCGCAACTTCGTGATGCTGCGCTTCGACATGGAGGCCGGCGGCGATAAGGTTCTGGGTCATCTCGTTTCTGAGGTTCATAATTGAATCCGCAGGAGGAACCGGGAAGTATCCTTCTTTGTGCCGTATTTTATAGCCGAGGTTCGGATTTTCCACGCGGCCGGAATTCCACTTTCCTTCAGCTGAATCGAGGTAATAATAGCTCGAGAATTCATTCGAGTCATAGCGGATATCGTCGAAGATAAAAAACTCTGCTTCCGGGCCAAAGTATGCTGTGTCGGCGATTCCGGTTTGTTTAAGATATGCTTCCGCTTTTTGAGCGATGTTGCGCGGATCGCGGTCATATTTCTGTTTTGTCAATGGGTCGAAAACATTGCAGACCAGGCTCAATGTCGGAATCTCGCAAAAGGGATCTATAATCACTGTCGCCGGGTCCGGAACGATTAGCATATCGCTTTCATGAATCTGTTTCCATCCGCGGATACTCGATCCGTCAAAGCCTAATCCGACTTCAAAGATGTCTTCTGTAAGTTCCGTTACGGGCACGGTAAAATGCTGCCACTGGCCTGGAAAATCGACAAACTTCAAGTCGACCATCTTTACGCCGTTCTCTTTGATTGTTTTAAAAACACTGTCAACGGCAGTGCTGCCTTCTTTTTTTGCCATAGCATTCCTCTTAATTATTATTGAATTGAAATAATGTAATTAATCCGGTTTCGTTTTGTGGACTTTAATCTTTGTCGTTTCCTTAGAAGTGGAAAGCACCATGCTCGTTGCCGTCTTTGTGACGCCAAGCCATGATTGAACTTTCGCCAAAAGTTTTTCTAAGTTTTCTGTATTGTCGGCCCTCACTTTTAGCAAGTGAGTTCCTTCGCCTGTTATTCCGTGACATTCCAGGATATCATCAGTCGCGTTAACATGGTCAACGAACGCCGAAAAATGCTTCGATGAATCCATCGTCACCAGGACAAACGCCGTGATATCTTTTCCTAACAGTTTATGATCGAGCTTTGCATGATAGCCGGTAATGATCCCGGCTTCTTCGAGTTTCCGCAACCGCTCGCTCGCGGCAGGCAGCGAAAGTCCGACGAGTTCTGCAAGTTCATTTCGCCTCGTCCGTCCCTCTTTTTGGAGAATCTCGAGAATCGTGACATCAATATCGTCTAAGATCATGGGCCAAATTCGCTATATTCTGTCGAGTGACCGCTTTTTGTTTAATTATTTAGCTTTTTTCAAAAAATACTTGACAAATATAAGGAATGACGGACTTTTTGTCAAGAGAATTTTGGGCCATTCATTTCGACCAGCGTCTGCGATTTGCTTTGAACCTGCAAAGCACTATTCAATCAATACCGAGTGAGACTCCTGCTGCGAAATTGCTGAAACAGCGTCCACGCGTACCCTAAAACAACTCCGGAAGAAACTATCCATTGGATGCCGTTGTCACCAAACAAAAGCGTGAATGCTACCTGAAAAAACGTGAGCATCACCAGAAGAAAAATACTCCGCGCGGACGAGCCCGGAATGCCGGCCCAGCAGCTTGCCAATACATCGATCCGGTTGAGTATTTTATTGAATGCAAAAGTCGCATGCTGAAGTAACCCAAACCCGCAACCTAAGAGAATCCCAAGAAAGAATCCTCCGGCGGGAAAAATTGCTATTTGAGCATTCATCACGGTATCACCACCTTTTTCCCTGTTTTCTTGTCGTCATAAAACGATATACCATGCAACGGATTATTTCCTTTAATAAACAAGAATTTCGTCTCGAGGAGAATATATGACATGCAAATCTGATTATTACTTTCTTTTTATTAATTAATTGTTAAAAAGACTTTACTAAGATAAAGTAAATGTAGAGCTTTGTCAAGTTCTTTTTTTAAAAAAATAAATATCGAAACGCTTTTTCGCCTCAAGTAGTCGAATAATAGTTCCGCATTTGCGGAGGATGCTTGTAGAAGAAGCATGGTTCCAAGTTCGGCAATATCGTCGTGGCGAGAAACGGCACAGGGATTGGACCAAACACAATTGCCCTTGCATCAATGAAGAGCGTGTGTCCTTTCGAATGAATTGCTCGCTAACTTACGTTTAAATAAAGATGAGGCGGGAAAGATTCCCAGTGCGGCGATTTCTTCTTAGTAGATGGAGAGGTATTTATCTAATTCCCAGGGGGTCACTTCGATCCGGTAATCTTCCCACTCCAATCGCTTGGCGCTGATAAAACGTTCATACACGTGTGCGCCAAGCGCCTCGCGGATAACCGTGTCCTCTTCCAATTCGGAAACAGCCTCATCCAACGAACTAGGGAGGATGCTGAACGGTGAACCGCTTTGTGATGTCGGCGCCAGGTAAACGTTTTCCTCCGTGGCTTCAGGAATTGGCAATTCACGGCGGATCCCATCGAGGCCCGCGGCCAGCATAACGGCGAACGCCAGGTACGGGTTGCAGCTGGGGTCTGGACACCGAAGCTCAATCCGTGTCGAACTAGGCGTATGCGCGCGCGGAATTCGGATGAGGGCAGAGCGATTGATGCGTCCCCAACAAATATTGACCGGCGCTTCGAATCCCCGTACCAACCTCTTGTAGGAATTCACCAACGGAGCTAAGACAACGCACATTCCCCGTGCATGCACAAGCTGACCGGCGATAAAATGTTTCGCAATCTTCGACAATCCGTGAGAATCTCCAGCATCGGAAAAAGCATTTGAACCGTTCGCCTTGTACCCTAAGCTCTGATGAACATGCATTCCGCTTCCGTTGATCCCGCGAATCGGTTTGGGCATGAACGTAGCATACAGCCCCTTTTGCTGCGCAAGAATCTTGAGGATCGCCCGAAATGAAACTGCGTTATCTGCGGTTTTCAAAGCGTGCGAATAGCGGAAATCAATTTCATGTTGTCCTGTCGAGACTTCATGATGCATCGCTTCGGTTTCAATTCCGAAAGCGGAAAGCACGCCTGCCATCTGGCGCCATAATCCTGTCGCCACCATGTCCGTCGGCTGGTCGAAATAGCTTGCGCTGTCCTGCGGACGCGGAGGATTTACTCCCCCGTCGGCATTGGGCTTCAAAAGAAAAAATTCTAATTCGGGGCCGGTGTTATAAATGAATCCCATTTTATTTGCTTCGTCCAGCACGCGCGAAAGTACCGCCCGCGGATCTCCGAGAAATTGATTCCCATCCGGAGTGTGCACGTTGCAAATAAGCCGTGCGGTGGTTTCGTTCCCGCTGAGCCATGGCAAAACGGCAAACGTGGATGGATCAGGAATAAGGTACATATCGCTCTCCGCAATCCGTGCGAAGCCTTCTATCGAAGAGCCATCAAACCAAATACCGTGATTAAGCGCTGAAGCAAGCTCAATAATCGGTACGGTAATGTTCTTCACCGAACCGGCTACATCGGTAAACTGGAGATCGACGAATTTAACGTCGTGCTCTTTGGCGAGCGCCAATACGCGGTCGAGCGTAAGATCTGTTGAAGATGTGGGCATTAGTGTAAGGATTTAAGAACAATAGCCAATAGAACTATAACTGCAAGCAGTGCCAGCGTTGAACCGATTGCTCTGACGACCGGCGAACGCCAGAAATTCCGCATCGCCGACACTTCTGTTACGCGTTCAAGGATTGACACATCGACTTGTTCCAGATGATCCAGGTCGTGCACAAGCGCGTGCATGTCCGTGTAACGGTCTTTTGGTTCTCGCTGAAGGCATTTTGCAACAACCGCAGCCAATTGCGGCGAAACACTCGGCTGTATTTTGTCTAAACGAGGTATGTTGCCGCTGAGATGCTGCGCCATGACGGCGAGATTACTATCGCCGCTGAACGGAGTCCGCCCGGTTAAGAGTTCGAACAACATTGTTCCGACGGCGTACACATCCGTGCGAACATCTCCACGCTGCCCTTCAATCTGTTCGGGCGCCATATAATCCGGTGTTCCTGCCGTACTGCTCAAATTGGCATATGTGACGCGAAAAGATTTTTTTGTCAGGGCAAGGCCGAAATCCAGAATCACCGGCTGCCCCCCCGCGGCGATAAGGATGTTTTCGGGTTTCAGGTCACGATGAATAATCTGATTATCATGACAATGAGCCAAACCGTCCGCAATTTTCCGGATCAATGCAATCGAATCATTTGACGAAACCGGCGCAGCTCTTGCGATAAGAGTCCTCATCGATTCACCTTCGATCAGCTCAGTAACAAGATAGGGAGTGCTGTTAAAACGGCCCGACCCAAGCCCCCTTAAGATGGCCGGATGCTGCAGCGTTCGCATGACCTCCAGCTCGCGCTGGAATCTCTCGTATTGCGCCGGATCGCCGATAGACATCTTGTCAGGAATCTTGAGCACAACGTCCTTACTCGTCAACAGGTCGAATGCACGGTAGATGTCGCTCATTCCACCCTGAGCGATGTGTCCTTGAATTTGAAAGTGATCAAACTGGTCGCCAATTTGAAGCATTGATGTTTTTGACATGATAGATCTCGCAAGTTTTAGTGCTTGGGGGGAAGAGGTTTGACGATCAGCCTTCTTCACACCTTCGTCTTTAAACAAGTTTTTAGGGTGATTTTGCTACTATTTCACTCGCGAGCAAGAGAGTGTACTAAAGATTCCTCTCAAAAGCAATTCTCTCCAGCAGGCAGTAATCTCCAATCTAAGAAACCTTCCGAAATTTCTTTGACTGCAATTTTTAAATATTTGAAATTGGCCTATTTTTCCAAGAAAAGCTTCAAAAGATTCGCAGAGAAAATCCTAGAAATTCCTGGTCTACTTAAAAAGGCGCCGAATCGCATCCGGCAACGGCCAAAAAGGGCTCTTTTTTTCATCCGGCTTGGATGGCGCGAGCCGGTGAAGATAAAGGATAATAATTGAAAGATTATCATCACTCTCTCGCTCCATTGCCAATTCTACAATTTGTCTGCAAAGATTTTCCGGATCATTCGAGTCAGTGATTAATTGTGCAAATTCGTCATCTTGAATCGTTGCCCACACACCATCCGAACAGAGAACGATGATATCCCCAGATCTAACCGGAACCTGGAAAATGTCCGGCTGCACAAAAAGTTCCATCCCAAGACATTTATCGAGCATTGAACGTTGACTATGTGTCCGGACCTTTTCGGGCGACAGCACTTTCAATCGCACTAATTCACCTACTCGGGTGTGGTCATTTGTCAGGCATTTCGATTTCCCGTCTCGGATCAAATATGCACGGCTGTCACCGACATGAGCGACATGTAATTTATGTCCTACAATATTCACCGCTGTCAGCGTCGTCCCCATCCTGCCTGCGCCAAGTCGCTGCGAAGTCTGGAAGACGCTGAGATTTGCATTCTGAATGCCGACGCGGAGTTTCTGAGACGGAGCGACGCCGTTGGCCGCATAAAATGTTTCAAAAAAGGTCTCAAGCGCCAAAGAGCTGGCAACACCTCCATGAGCATACCCTCCCATTCCATCTGCGATACCGTACAAATGTCCGTCCGAGAAGGTCAGTTCATCGACAGGGTTACACAGACGCACTGCGTCCTGGTTGTCATCGCGTACTTTTCCTACGTGGCTGTAACTGTACGATTTAATTTCAGCGACATCTGATTCAGACATCTATACTCCTGGTACAAACAAGGAGGGAGGAAAAACAACTTGGTATTTTCCTCCCTCCATACTACTTCTCTAATGAAAGACCGCTCGTTTCTACGTGCCTCATGACGCGGTCGTGGCCGGGATTATTGCTTTCCCTTCCTTCTTACTGTTCCATATAAGATAGATAACACTCACCAGACCCCAGCCGCCTGTGATATAGAGTGCCATTTTTGTCGCGTCTTCTGAAACCCCTGGCGTCGTCAGTCCGATAAATACAACGCCGACAAGCAATCCAATGTTCCCTACCAAGCCAAGAAAAGGAATGACCGCATGCTTCACGCTGTGAAATTCTTCTCGGCCGACAAACGTAACAAACGTCAGACCGCAGATGAGTGCATAAAGTGCAAACGTGCCGATATTAGACGCAAGCGTAATACCTGTGAGCGCAGTGACATTCAGAACGCCGATGCTTCCGAGAATCGCGGAGACAACAACGAGCACCCAAACGCCGACATGTGGGCTAGCATGTTTCTCATGAAGAGCACCGAGCATTTCCGGCATTTCTTTGTCTTGCGCCATGGCAAAACTCACGCGGACAGCAGTATTTATTGCTGCAAGCGTTGTTCCTACAACGGCGAGTGCAACCGTGATCGCAATAATGATCATTAAAACAAAACCATTTCCGCCAAGCATTGCATCGCCGATGAGACGGACCATGTCTCCGATTGGAGCACCTGAAGCCGCCGCGGCATCCATGCCAGTAACAATACTTCCGTCAGGATTTGTAAACGTGAGCTTCTCGCACACGGCATAGTTCGCTGCGAAATATTCAAGCAGATACGCAAAGAGCCCCTGGATAACGAGCGAGATGAGCACGCCGCGCGGAATATCTTTCTTGGGATTGAGCGCCTCCCCAGCCAGCGACGTCGACGACTCAAATCCAACAAGAATCAGAATAGCGATAGTTGACTGAAAGAGCATGGCCGAAAGGCTGTGCGGCCAGATAACTGAAGATGCAACAGGATGAGCCCATTGCGTAGCATGGAGCGGATTTTGAACTCGGAACATAATCGCCAGAATACTGAAACCGACCAATGAAACCAATTGGATGACGTTGATGGCGATGGCGACATTTGTCGATCCTGTAATTCCGCGAACAGCGATCAATCCGATAAAAACGGAGAATGCAACCGCGATTCCAATTTGCTCTGGAATCGTAATGTTGATATTAAATTGACCGAAGATATATGTAACGAGGACTGCCATCATCGCCACCATGACGCCTGGATAGACCCAATAGAACAAGTGGGCTGCCCAACCGGTGAGGAATTTCGCCAAGCGCGCGAATCGCCTGTGGGACGCTTTGTCGCGGTCGAGGAATGCTTTCTCCGCGAAGTAATACGATCCGCCCGCGCCGGCTTCCGGGTACCGGCGAGCCAGTTCAGCGAATGCAATTGCAGTAAGAAAAGCTACGATTAAAGCAGCAACAATGCCGGTCCACATATCTGTAGCGCCGCCGTTATTCGACGCTTGTACTTGAAATGTGATCCAGAGAAACGCACCTGGTGCAATAAGAGCCATTGCGTTCACGGTAACACCCGTGAGGCCCAGGGTTTTCTTCATGGTGGTCTTTTTTTCTTCAGCCATAGACACCTCTAGAAGTTAATTAGTGATTGTTGAATAGATTTTGATTTAAAATATTGCTACAACACCGATGAGGAGTGTTGGCTGTGATGTTACCGATCCTGAAGGGGTTGCACTTGCCGTACTGAAGAATCCAGGATTGTTCGAAAGATCATCCCGAAGCTCGACGCGTGTTATCAAAGGATCGAACAAATGATACTCATACGTCAGGGTCACTTCCTTCAACGTTTCTTTCGTGTCAAAAGGATTAGTCGGTGGAAGAGTTCCATATCCGTTTAATGTGTAAAGATATGGATCAGAATACACCTCGGCGCGCAGAGCGACGGAAGACTTAGGATTGATGGTACATTTGCCGTAAATGGCTGCACCTTTCCACATATCTAAAGGACCGGCAGAGCCTCCCAAGCGTTCTTGTCCGTAGTCCGCATTGAGCCCGAGCGAGAGCATATCATTCACAGTCTGCGTAATAATAAAGTCCGCAACAGCCCGTTTTCCATATGGCGTATTAAATGGACGTTCAAAACCATCAATGCCGTTGAAAATAATATCGGTGGAAGGCGTCACTTGGTAATTCAACGTCAGGCCCAGTGATTGCGATCTGTTGTTATCGATATATGAATTCCAGCCGTTGAGGAAATGAAGAGTCGCCGAAAAAGCACTTGAGAACGTATACGAGGCTCGGACGCCTGTATGGTAGTACGGAATCGCATACGCAAACATGAACGAACGGCTGTAATTCCAGTTATCTTTCGATTCAATCACTTCATATCCCATGTGCGTTACGAATTTTCCGACGTCGACCGTGAGGCCGGAACCGACCGGCAGAATTGCGGTCAAATATGCCTGCTGCAGGATGCTCAACGTGTTATACGGAGTTGTTCCGTAGGGTGCAACTCCCTGCACGATGTCGTTGGTCGTACCAAAATCGAGATCCATGCGGAATCCGACCGGCGAGGCTTGTTTCTGGATAACGAGTTCTGCAAGGCTCAAAGCAAACTGGTTCTCGCTGATGTCGAAATTTCTTAACGCGTTGGTTGAGTTTGACGGGCTGTTAAAGTTCTTGCTGTAATACGCGTCGACAAACCCGCTCCACGTAATCGGCGCGGGGGCAGGCGCAGCTGCTGCGGAATCTGCTGCATACAACGCGGTCGAGCACAGTGCAAATGCTGCCACAAAAAGATAAGTCTGCTTCATTGGTAAACCCTTTTTCGATGTGAATAAAATTAGTGCGTAACTATGTGTTTTCCAACCGCACGCCGGCCATCCCTATAATGCATCTTCTCCTACTTCTTCAGTCCGAATACGTATCACCTCTTCAACGGGGCTGACAAATAGCTTCCCGTCTCCCACGTTTCCCGTCTTTGAAGCTTTAACGATGATCGTTACCACCTCATCGAGCATTTTGTCGCTCACAACAACTTCGAGTTTGATTTTCGGCAAAAAATCAATTTTGTATTCCGAGCCGCGGTACACTTCGGCATGACCCTTTTGCCTTCCGACTCCCTTAACCTCAGAAATCGTCATTCCGTGGACGCCGTTGTCGTGTAATGCTTCCCGGACTTCTTCGAGCTTATGCGGTCTAATGATGGCCTCAATCTTTTTCATTGTTTCTCAACGATGTGTATTAACGGTGAACATAGTGTAGAAATTGCTTGGGCTAGTCGGTCATAGGCATCTCCCGCAATTAGTTTTTTATAGTTGTTCATGAATTAGTCCAGCCTATTGCCGTTTCCTATCCTAGAGTTGGATTTTTCAGGTTACGGCCCGGCACTTTAAAGAACATTTCTGATCACCTCGGTAGTGTATTCTTCTTCCCGCCTCCCTGCGATCCGTCCCTCAACATTACAATATAACGTACAATTTCGTTTTGTCAAGTACTTTTTAATGTATTTGTAAATAATTCCTTACTTAATTAGGTGATTGTGAGTTGGCGCTAAATAAAAAAAGCCGCGTCAGATTGAGACGCGGCTTCCGCCGACAAATAGCTGTTGTTCACTATTTCAATAATACAGAGTACGCTGGTTCAAAGGCTTTACTCTTTTCATAGCAATTCAAACAGAGCGTTCGAATTACTCTTTCTTCTTCACTTCAATTCACCGGACTAATTATTCCTTAGGTCATGTATCGCTTTGGAAATATCCCCCGATCTAAAAATAGCGGTTCCGGATACCAGTACATCGGCACCCGCATCGACAAGCATGCCTGCATTGTCCTTCTCTACCCCTCCGTCAACTTCAACGATCGCCGTTATTCCTCGCGATAACATAATCTTCTTCAGGTCTTTGATCTTTTCGAAAGTTTGAGGGAGAAACTTCTGGCCGCCGAAACCAGGATTTACCGACATTACCAGGACTAGATCGACCTCTGCCAGAATTTCTTCCAGTGTCGAAAGCGGTGTGGCCGGATTCAAACAGACACCGGGTTTCATTCCAAGCTGCCGGATCGCAGAGACTGTCCGCTGCAGATGACGGCACACTTCAACATGCACTGTTAAATATGTCGTCCCGGCTTTTTGGAACGCCTCAAGATAGAGATCCGGATTCTCAATCATCAAATGCGTGTCCAGGGGGAGTCGCGTAAGGTCGTGCACTGTCTTGACTACTCCGGGACCGAAGCTGATGTTTGGAACAAAATGGCCGTCCATCACATCCAGGTGAATGAAGTCTGCGCCGGCCTTTTCAACAGCCGCGATCTGGTTCGCTAAATCTCCAAAGTTCGCTGCGAGTATCGACGGGGCGATCAATACCGGTTTCTTATTTGATGTCATACTTAGTGTTCCTGAACGGCTCCTTTTTTCTCCGGCGCCTGCGCAATAAAGAGATCTATCGGTTTTCCAAAACTTGCTATATCACCGGCGCGCGGAAGCTGTCCGATGACAGTATTCGGGAGTAAGTCAGCGTTCGATTGATATGTGATGTTTCCAGCTTTGAATCCCTTTTGGGTCAGTATCTTTTGCGCATCAACCAATGTTTTGCCGATGACATTGGGAACAACGAGACTATCCATCGATTGCCCCGTACTTTCAGTCACGCCGATATACGAGCCGTGTTTTACCTTTGACCCAGAAACAACGTCTTGCGAGATAATCGTTCCCTCCGGAAATTCTTTTGAAATCTGGCGCACGACGGCGCCGAGCTTTAACCCGGACCGGTCCAGCGAAAATTTCGTATCGCGAAGCGAGCGTCCTTTCAAGTCTGGCACGACGGCCAATTGTTCGCCGCCGCTAATAGTCAGATAAACCCGGCGATGCGGCTTCACAAGCTGCTGAGAAACCGGGTTTTGCGCAACAACATATCCTTCCGGATAATCCTTATCGGGATGCACATCACCCTTCCTCGGTTCGAGGTTTAGTGAATCCAACACTCGGACAGCGTCAGCTACCTGCATGCCGACAACGTCCGGAACGGCAAGCGTGCCGCCATGATTCACATACCACGGGAGAATAATATTATCCAGAATGAGAACGACCGCTAAAAGTCCTCCAGCACTCCATAAGACAATCTTCGTAATCTTAGACCGAAAGATATCTTTCATATTCCTAATGATGAAAGTTCATTGTATAAAATATAGGGGGAGCCCTATTTACCAGGCATCAACGACTCAATATACTTCCCAATAAGGTCGAACTCAAGATTAACCGTTGAGCCGGCCTTATACTCGCGAAAGATCGTGTGCTCAAACGTAAACGGTATGATCGCAACTTCGAATTGATCAGCGCGGAGCCGCGCGACCGTCAGGCTCACTCCGTCGACGGCGATTGAACCTACGGAAATAAGATACTTCCGGAATTTTTTCGGAAAGCGGATCGTGAACATCCAGCTCGTTTTTAGAACAGTGCGTTTCAGAACAGTTCCCGTAGTGTCGACATGACCCTGGACGAGATGTCCGCCCAAGCGTTGATTCAGCGAAACCGACCGCTCAAGATTAACGCAGCTTCCGACATGCAATCGCCCCAAGTTTGTCTTGCTCAACGTTTCTTTTACAGCATCAAAGGTAAGAACTCTATTCTTTCGCTGAACAACAGTCAAGCATGTACCGTTTATTGCAACGCTGTTATCGACCTTCAGCCCTGAGAATATCTTTTTCGCTTCAACGTCGAACTGAATGCCGTCATCCCTGATCCGAACCGCGCTGATCCTGCCGATCTCTTCAATGATTCCTGTAAACATGCTTAATTCATTTCATAGTCAAACATGATCTTAGAAATTTGCGCAATAGCGCTAATCCCGTTTTTTTGTTCCAACAAATTTTTTGAGAGGACAACGAGAACGTACTTTCTCCCGTCAGGCAGATAGACAATTCCGGAATCGTGTTGGACTCCTGGACTGCTCCCCGTTTTATGGGCAACGGTTACAGCTTTAGGCAGCCTGGCCGGAATCATATTGGCGAATTTCTGATGAAGAAGAATATCGAGCATGTCTTCGGATGCCCTTCGGCTTAGTATTTTTTTCCGGGCAAGCTGTTCGTACAGTTTTGCCAACGATTTTGCTGTGACCGTGTTGTTTTTTCCGGCTTGAAATGCCTTCTCATCTTCGACGCCCCTCATTACGCGAATATCATTTACTCCCAGAATGTTCATCGTATGCTGAACATTCTTCGTGCCTACTTTTTGAATAAGCAGATTAGCCGCAAGGTTGCTGCTCACAGTAATCATCCGGAATACAAGCGTGCGAATTCGCTCCTTCGCCCCGATTCGAGAATACAGGCTGTCTTCGCTGTCGCTTGAAGCATGGAGAGAATACATGCTTCCGTCGATGATACTTGGAAAACTGTTGACGACGTCGAGTGAATCGTCGAGCGAAAGCGTTCCTTTGCGGGCCTGATTGAAGACTTCAATCATGACGGGCGTCTTTATCGTACTTGCCGCGTGGAACTTCTCATCTGCGTTTCGGTAAAGTCTTTTTCCCGTTTGCAAGTCGATAAATGCGACGGCAAAAATCCCGCCTTCCGCGTTGATGACTGAATCAACTCTTTTCCCGGCATCCCGAATCGCCGTCCGGGGCGTTCTCGTTTTGGGATACGAAATGACAATACTCAGCAGCAACAAACCAACAATCTTCAAACTACTTTTCTTTCCGATACGATACACGTCCTTCAACAAAAAGGTCTCCACCGGTATTTTGGATTTTCTTTTGTTCTAATCGGAACAATGCCCCTGCGCCTCCAAATGCAGAGAGGCCTTCACCGAACTTTTTCGGCGAAATAAAAAGATAGATCTTATCCGCCGACTTCGTTTCCAGAAATTGCCGGTAGATCGATTGCCCTCCTTCCACGAGAAGAGATGCAATTCCTTTGCTCGCCAGCACGGAAAGTACTTCCGGTATTGAAATGACACCGTTCCTCTTCTTCACCGCTATCACTTGAACTCCCTTCTCCTGAAGAGTTCTGCCTTTTTTCGATTTGGCATTCCCGCAAAATACGATCGTACGTTTTCGATATTTGTCGCTGAACAAAGCTGAGTCAACGGGAGTCCGAAGGTTACCATCAATCAAAACTCTGAAGGGATTCCTTCCTTTTACGTTACGAACGGTCAGCCTGGGATTATCCATCACGGCTGTGCCGGCTCCTACGAGCACGGCATCATATTCCGAACGAAGTTGATGCGCAACCGTGCGCGATTCCTTGGATGAAATCCATTTCGACGTACCATCCTTCTTCGCAATGAAACCGTCGCTTGTCTGCGCCGCTTTCAGCGCGACAAAAGGAACTCCTGTTGTAATATATTTAATAAATTTTTCGTTAAGCCTCTCAGCCCGGCGCTTCATCACACCGGCGACAACCGTTACCCCCGCATTGCGAAGATAGGCAAATCCTTTCCCCGCCACCAGCGGGTTTGGGTCTTTCATTCCTGCGACAACTTTAACGATCCCCTGGTCGACAATCGTCTTTGCGCAGGGCGGCGTCTTGCCATGGTGGGCGCAGGGTTCAAGGTTTACGTATAACGTTGTCCCGCGAATATCTGAACGGCGTGCATGTGCGTTCTTGATTGCATTGATTTCGGCGTGCGATTCGCCGAATTTCCGATGATAGCCTTGCCCGAGCATCCTTCCTTTGAGAACGATAACAGCACCGACGAGAGGATTCGGGCTCACATTGCCGGCGCCCTTCTCAGCCAACGCGAGGCACCTGAGCATCCATTTTTCGTCTTCCCGGCGGCTCATAGGTTGCCCCGCCATGAAAGCAAACAGACATCACGGATACGTTCGGAGCCAATCCGTGATGTCTTCATGAATTTTTTCGCGCTCTTATTTGAAATAGATCTCTTTTCTTTTTGCCGCCGATTTATAGATCGCATCGACAATTCTCATGCGCAGGACCGCCTCGTCCGCCGTGGAAATTACAGGATGGACACCGCGAACGGCTCCCACAAAATGCTTCAATTCGTTTTCGTACGACCGCCGGAACAGGTTTTGGATATCGTCGATTTTGCCAGGAGTAACGTTGACAATGCTCCCGTGCATCTCGCGATGAATCTTCAAAGGGTTGAGTTTTGCGCTCCCTTTGTCGCCGTAGATGTTGCAGTAAAAAAGCTCGTTCTCGATGTAGAAACTCCAGCTTACCTCAATGGTGATCGTTGCACCATTCTTCATAAATAAAAATACGGCAGCCGAATCTTCAACGCCGGGCGTTGCATGAGAATAGGTTGAGGCATCAACGCGTTTCACTTCAGGATACCCGGTCATCCACAATGCAAGGTCGAGCATAACGATGCCCAGGTCAAGAAACACCCCACCGCCGGATTTGTCTTTATGTCCCATCCAGCTGCTTTGGTCGGTCAACTTCTTCAACCATCCCGTCTTGACATAAAAGACCTCTCCCAAGTCGTTGTTCTCGATAAAACTCCGAAGAATCATCGTATCGGGTCGAAACCGATTGTTCATTCCCACCATAACTATTTTCTTCGCCTTTTTCGCGGCGTCTGCAATGGCAACGGCTTCAAGATACTTTCGCGCGATAGGCTTCTCGACGAAAATGTCTTTCTTTGCATCGAGGCAGGCAAGAGCAATTTCCTTATGTGCATTCGTGGTAACGCAGATATCGACGGCATCAAGCTCCTCCGCCTGAAGCATTTCCTGCACATCTGAATAGTAGCGCTTAATGCCGAATTTTTCTGCAAGAGCCCGCGCGCGCGATCTGTCTTTATCGCATACACACGATATTGTTGCATCGGGAATTTTGGTGAGAATAGGAAGGTGAAAGACCTGTGAAATCCACCCTAATCCAACAATACCAATTTTTGCTTTTTCCATTGTTGGCAATATTTTTTACGAGATGGTACTTATAGTGCGCGGCGTTCAGCCGTTCTGTTGCGTGAAGGATGAGCTTCGCAAAACTCTTTGACGACGCTCGCGATCCCTCTGGGATCGAGCTTCACGATTTGATAGAGTTCATTTGGCGTGCCGTGCTCTATAAAACCGTCTTGAAGGCCGTGCACATGAACTTTCACATCGCGATGGTTCATTGTCGTAAGAGTCTCCAAAATTGCAGCGCCGAATCCGCCGTAAATAGTGTTCTCTTCGACGGTCACGATGCGGTCAAACTTTTCCAGCAGGCGCTCGAGAAGTTCCCGGTCGATCGGTTTCGCGAAACGCATATTGACAACTTCCGCCAGAATGCCCTCTTTGGCAAGAATATCCGCCGCTGCGAGAGAATTGTACACCATCGTTCCAAGCGTAAGAATTGCAACATCGTTGCCGCTTCGAAGTATTTCCCCTTTTCCGATTTCGACTCTCTCAAATCCACTTTTCAGCGGAACCCCAAATGCATTTCCGCGCGGATACCTCATCGCTATCGGTCCGCCGCGGTATTCAACTGCCGTAAAGAGCATGTTCCGCAATTCACTTTCGTCTTTCGGCGCCATGATCACCATGCCGGGAATGCACCGCAGATACGACAAATCGAACACGCCATGGTGAGTCGGACCGTCCGCTCCGACAAGACCGCCCCTATCCAGGACGAAAACTACGTGCAAATTCTGCAGCGCAACATCGTGAATGATCTGATCGAAGGCGCGTTGCAAGAAAGTCGAATAAATTGCCGTTACCGGAATATAGCCCCCGGTAGCTAACCCGGCTGCAAACGTCACGGCGTGTTGTTCCGCAATTCCAACATCGAAGAACCGTTCGGGCATCGCTTTCTGCAGAGCCGTCAGTCCAGTGCCGTCGGGCATCGCAGCAGTGATTCCGACAACTTTCGGGTTTTGGCGGCAGATCTCGACGAGCGCATCTCCAAAAATCGTCGTGAATGCAGGCGGCGTGTTTGGGTTCTTCGGAGAAATTCCGGTTACTTTGTCGAATGGAGTCACGCCATGAAGCCGCGTCGCTTCCTTTTCGGCGGGCCCATACCCTTTGCCTTTTTCCGTGATGGCATGGATGAGAATCGGGCCTTTGAGATTTTTGACGTGGCGCAAAATTTCTACAAGTTTTACTACATTGTGCCCGTTAAACGGTCCGAAGTACCGAAAGCCCAACGCCTCGAACAACATTCCCGGTGTGATGACTGCCTTCAATCCCTTCTCAACATTTTGCGCGACGGAGCGCAGGCGATCGCCGAAGGTATCCAGTTTGCCGGTCAAATCCCATACGTTCGATTTGAATTTGTTGTAGCTCGGATGAGTCAAGGCCTCGGCAAAGTAACTATGGAACGACCAAAGGTTCGGAGCGACAGAAGAGAGCGAAACCATTCGATTATCGTTGAGAACAACGATCATATCCTTCTTGAGCAAGCCTGCATTGTTCATCGCCTCATATGCCATACCTCCCGTCAGCGATCCGTCCCCGACGATGGCAACGACCTTGTAATTCTCATGATTGAAATCGCGGGCGGTGGCCATGCCGAGTGCCGAAGAAATTGCCGTGCTCGCATGACCGGCGCCGAATGTATCATATTCACTTTCACTGCGTTTGAGAAATCCGCTGATGCCGTGCAACTGACGGATAGTATGGAAGCGCTCTTTCCGGCCTGTCAGAATTTTGTGAGGATACGCTTGATGCCCAACGTCCCACACCAACTTATCTTTGGGCGTATCGAAAACATAGTGGAGGGCGACCGCAAGTTCAACGGCACCCAAGCCAGCACCAAGATGCCCTCCGGTTTTTGAGATTGAATCGACAAGGAACTCCCGTATCTCTTTCGAAAGAGTGCGAAGGTCCTTTACTTCCAATTGACGTAAATCGTATGGAGTATTAATCTTCTGAAAAAATTTTGTCTCTGCGTCCGGCATAATCTTCTCGATTATTCAAAATCCATCAATTCTATCTTGCTGTTCACGTCTTTGCTTAGTTTCTTGACTTTCAATTCCGCTTTCAACAGTGTCTCCATGCATTCCTTTGAAAGCGCAATCCCTTCTTCGTACAATTGGATGGCACTTTCCAGCGGAGCTTCTCCCTGTTCTAAGGTATCAACAATTTTTTCCAATCGCGCGAGAGATTGCTCGAACGTTTGTTTCGACGCTTCTTTTTTTGCAGGAGCCATCGTCTGCCTCATTTCTTTTTCTGGACTAACTCCACAACCGATTCGGCGCTACCGTCATGGAACTGGACCGTGATCCGGTCCTTTTCCGCGATGTGCGCCGCCGATGGAATAATCTTTTGACCTCGATAGACAATTGTATAGCCGCGTTTGAGCGTCAGTTGGGGATCAACAGATTGAATCCTCTTGGAAAGGGACCGAGCCTCTTGCCGGACCAATCCGAAACGATGGCCAATGCTTTGCTGCAGCCGCCGCTCTAAATCATCGACCATTTGTCCTCGTTGACGGAAGAGATCCAACGGTCTATTGAAAGAATAGCTTCCAATCAGCGTGTGAACTCTCTCCTTGGAGGATTGAATTCTCGTTGTTACGAGATTTTGAATAGTATAGGAAAAATTGCGTAGAATATCAATAATCTCATTCCGATCCTTCACGACAAGTTCCGCCGCCGCAGAAGGCGTCGGCGCACGCAAGTCGGCAACAAAATCACTGATGCTGAAATCAATCTCATGCCCAACGGCGCTGATAATTGGAATGCCGGACAAGTAGATCGCCCGTGCAACTGCTTCTTCGTTGAATGCCCACAAATCTTCCAACGATCCCCCTCCTCTGCCAACAATGATGACATCAATATCGGGCAATGTGTTAAGGTCGCGAATCGCCTGCGCGATTTCATCTGCGGCTCCGATCCCTTGAACTTTGACAGGCGCTACGACAACCTCAAGCGATGGAAACCTTCGCGTCAGGACGTTCAGTATGTCTTGGATAGCGGCGCCGGTCGGTGAGGTTACGATTCCGATTTTTTGCGGATAAGGGGGAAGCGGTTTCTTATGAGCTTCATCGAATATTCCTTCGGCGCTCAATTTTTGTTTCAGCCGGTCAAACGCAAGCTGCAATTCCCCTCTTCCTACGGGTTGAAGCTGAAGACAATCGATCTGGTAATTTCCCCGCGGTTCGTACACAGTAATGTTGCCGCGAACAATCACTTTCATTCCGTCATTCGGGCGAAAGAGCAGCTGCGCAACTCGGCTCCGCCACATCACCCCTGATAATTGGGCGCCTTCGTCTTTCAACGTAAAATACATGTGCCCTGACGTATGGAGTTTGCAGTTGGAGATTTCCCCTTGCACCCAGACTTCGCTGAATCCGCGCTCAAGCACGCCTTTTATGCTGCGGGTGATTTCAGTTACCGAAACAATATTTTTATCTTCCTGCATATGAATTAATATAACTCAATTTGTTGGAATTTCAAAAGTGGATCTAAAACGCTAGTGATGCCATGACTTCATCATTTAAACCTGGAATAATCCCGTGATGTGTAACCCTAAATATCAAAAGTCATGGCATCACTATTCATAATTCCCAACTATCCGTGCTACAGTTTGAGGAATTTCATTCTCGTTCCCAAACTGAGTTTGGTAACGAGTTGGTTGACTTGGTTTTTTCGTCTGAAAATATTGATCACGTGACGCACTTCGTTCCCAATCGGAGATTGGGAACGAGAAATTGTTTGGAGGAAGAGTTTCAGGCGTGAAACGGTACCACTACCCGTTTTTTGGTAGTGCTCACGTTTGGCAAGGTGACGGACACCTTATCGATTTATCTCCAAATCTTTTGGCATATCGTGTTTTTTGGAGTGAGGCGTCCGTCACCTCTCGCAATAAACGCAACATTGACCACTACCCGTTTTTGCGATACTCTGCATCTTTATGTATATTAATGCAGCAAATGGAGAAACTATGAAATTAGATGTCATGGCAATCGGCGCTCATCCCGATGATATTGAATTGTCGTGCGCTGCGACTGTTGCCAAACTTGTCAGAGACGGAAAGAAGGTCGCCATTCTGGATTTGACGCAAGGCGAACTCGGAACGCGCGGCTCGAAAGCGATCCGAAAACTGGAAGCTGAAAACGCGGCAAAAATTCTTGGAGTCGAATTCCGTGACAACCTGAGGATTCCGGACGGCAATATTGAAATCAACAAGAAAAACATTGCCAGCGTAATTGAGGTGTTGCGTACTTTCCAGCCGACCGTCATCCTCTTCCCGCATTCGCTTGAACGGCATCCAGATCATGAACACGCATACAAACTATGCAAGGAAGCATGGTTTCTTGCCGGCCTCGAAAAATTTTCAACGAGAGTAAATGGAAAAAGACAGGAGCCATTCCGCCCAAAAAGGTATTTCCACTATATGCAGAAATACGAATTCACGCCTTCTTTTATAGTCGACGTTTCCGAGGTCTATGAAATGAAAACGAAGGCTTTGTCTGCTTTTGAATCGCAGTTCTATAATCCTCACAGTAAGGAACGAGAGACACGGTTGTCTTCAAAACTATTCCTTGAATCCATCAAAGCGAGGGACATTCATCACGGAAGTCTCATCAACACGGCGTTCGGTGAACCATTTTATTCTATTGAACCGTTAGGAATAGGATCTTTCTTCGACCTCGTGGTCTAAATGAGCTTCGTTTTGTCCCTGCAAAGCGGCTCTCGACTGATGAATCTTTCCAAATTTACGAAAGAAGTTCTCATTTTCGATTTCAAAATCCGTCAATTTCAGCGGATAATAGGAACTACTTGCATGGCATGATTGTTGAAGATCGTAGTAGAGATATGATTTCATTCACCAAACATATTGTTCTCGCCACACGGCTCCTCGTCATCCTCTTCATCGTGGCGAACTCTGGGTTTACTGCGGTCATTCGCCAATGCACCATGGAACCGGCCCATCGAATGGATTGCTGCGCCGGTTCGGGTGAGACCAAAAGTTCGCCAAATGCTGGATCGCATAATCAGGGAGAAGCAACGATAGCCGGAGTTCTGCCTGATTGCATCATATCCACCGTCGTGGGAGGTATTTCGAACTCTCCTGCACTCCTTGAAAAAGAGAATACAATTCATTCTTCAAAAATTATTACTCCCATTCCGCTTTTCGCGCAACCGGCATTTTTCAATACAATTATTAAGCAATCTTTTCACTCCTCCAATCGACATCTCGTCTTACTCCCGCTTTCGGCGGAAAAGTGTGTTCTTAATTCCACCTTTCTCATCTAACTCAATCCTCCTTTTCGTGCAAGGCTGAAAGGGCGCGCTGTATTCCCTCTTCGGCCAAGCATTATTGTTTTCAATCCGCTCACTGTTAAGCTTTCGGACTAAGGGGCGGCATGAGAAAACGATCCGAATCCAACAGATCAATAGCAAAGGAGTTCAGCAAATGCTGAAAGTTATCAGACAACTCGTCACCGCGTTAATTTTTTTGGGTTCTTTGACGCTGAGAGCTCAAGATTCCCCCGTCCTTAACCTCAACGATCTTGTGTCGGAGGCCCTTCAAAAAAATCCGCAACTGCGGTCAGCACGGAACGAAACGGCGGCAGCCAGAACAAAAAGCAGCCAGGTCACTTCGTGGGATGCACCGCAAGTCGGAGTCGAATTTTATCAAACGCCGATTCAATCATTTCCCAATCCGATAAGGAATGGAATGGAGACTGACTATTTCATTCAACAAATGTTTCCTTTTCCCGGAAAGCTCTCTGCTATGGGGGATGCCGCAGAGAGCAACGCGAGCATGGTCGACCAGGAATATAGAGCTCTCGAGCGCCGAATTATCCGCGATTTGAAATCTGCGTATTTCGAACTCTTCCATGTCCAGCGAAAGATTCAAGTCAACGCCGAAAATCAGGAGTTGATGAAGAAATTTACGGAGATCACACGAAAGCAGTATGAAGTCGGAATGGGCCAGCAGGCTGATATCTTGCGTGCACAAACCGAGCTCTCGACTCTCGTCAATGAAGGCGTCAATCTTCTGAAAGAGAGAAAAGTGGTTGAATCGATGATCAACACCACATTGAGCAGGCCGGCCAACGCTCCATTAGGGCACGTCCCGGACGCTGAGTATACGGCTCCCCAATGGACATTCGAGCAACTTCACCAGCTTGCTCTTGAGAATCGTCCGGAACTGAAGGGAATGAATTTTACCATCGATATGAACAAAGCAGAATTGTCCGGCTCAAAGCGGGAATATTATCCAGACATTATGGCACGTGTTACATACAAGAACATGTCCGACACGAAAAATGATTTCTGGGCTGCGATGGTTGGAGTCAATATTCCCTTGGCTTTTTGGTCGAGCGGAAAGTACACTGCCAAGGTTGAGGAGGATGAACTCAATGTGCGCAAGTCGCAAGATGACCTTGCAAACATGCAGAACATGGTTTCGTTTGAAGTTCAAGATGCACTGGTAAAAGTTCAATCCAACTATAATCTCGTTCTCCTCTATAAAGACACCACGATCCCTGAGGCAGAACAAACCTTGCAGGCAACGCTGTCTGCCTACCAGACCGGTAAAACAGAATTCTTGATGGTGATCGACGCCTTCCGAATGCAGTTGATGACAAAACTGGATTTTCACATGGCGGTCATGAGTTATATGGCAAGTCAGGCGCAGTTGGAGCAGGCAGTTGGCCTGGATATCGCGCAGATTTCAGAACGAGCACGGTAAATTTTATTCACAAGGAGCAGGCAACAATGAAAAAAGTCATTATCACTGCAGTTGCGGGCATTCTCTTAGGTCTGGGTGCAGGTTGGTTAGTCTTTCATGCCGGCGCCAAGGGCGATGGTTCGAAAGAACGCAAGATCCTCTATTACCAGGATCCTATGAATCGTCAAATAACTTCTCCGACGCAGAAGAAATCTTCTGACGGAATGGATTTTGTTCCTGTCTATGGGGAGCAATACGGAGATTCTGGCGAAAAGAAAATTGCTTACTACAAAGACCCGATGCATCCATGGTTTACTTCGGACAAGCCGGGGAAAGCTCCCGATTGCGGAATGGACCTCGTCCCGGTGTATGAAGGCGAAAGCGATACAAAGGGAATCAAGATCGATCCCGTAACGATCCAAAATATTGGCGTGAAGACCGAAATCGCAGAAAACAGGAAGCTCAACAAGACCATCCGGGCTACCGGCAAGGTCGATTATGACGAGACAAAAGTTTATTCCGTGACGACCAAGATCATGGGATATGTCGAGCAACTCTACGTCGACTACACCGGGAAGAATGTCCGCAAAGGTGAAGTGCTGATGGATATCTATAGTCCTGAGCTCGTCACGACACAGCAGGAATATCTTCAAGCGATTCACTATCAAAAGGAATTAGAAAAGAGCAACGTCGAAGAGGCACGCAAGGGAGCAGAAGACCTTGTCCAAAGTGCAAAGCGCCGGCTTCTTTACTGGGATATTCCGGAAAGCGAGATAAAAGCACTTGAAGAGCGCGGAACTCCAAAGAAAACGATGACGATTGTGTCCCCGGTGGATGGTATTGTGATGGAAAAGATGGTACTCAAAGGGCAAAATGTTATGGCCGGAATGACGCTTTACAAAATTGCCGACCTATCGACCGTATGGATTCTCGCGGACGTCTATCAATTTGAGCTTCCGTGGTTGAAAGTCGGACAACCAGCTGAGATCGAGTTGTCGTATCTTCCGGGCAAAGCATTTAGCGGTACGGTGAGCTACATTTTTCCATACCTCAACATGGAAACAAAAACCGTACAAGTGCGAATTCAAGCGACGAACACGCCAAACATAGAGTTTAAGCCGGAAATGTATGTGACGGTCACGCTTTCGTCGCCGTTGAAGATCAACGCAGTGACAGTTTCCGACCAGGCGATCATTCGTTCGGGCGAGAGGAACATTATCGTGGTTGCACTCGGCGGCGGGTATTTCGACCCACGCGACGTTACGCTGGGCGTAACCGCGGATGGATACACCCAGGTCCTTGATGGCATACATGCAGGAGAGAATATTGTTACCTCATCGCAATTCTTGATCGATTCAGAAAGCAATCTGAAAGCCGCTATTGATCAGATGAAGGGGCATGAAGGAATGGACATCTCCAAACCGATGGAAGAAAAGCCTGATTCTTCCAATCAGCATAAGAATAACGGCATGAAACAAATTCCGAAAGACGGCCATCCCAAACCGCCCGAGGGACAAGCTTCCAAGAAAATGCTCCATAAGAAAAAAACATCCGAACAGATGGATCATGACATGGACTCAATGCCCGGCATGGATCATAATCACAATTGATGGGTCGCCCCTAGAAGTTTTTAGTGATATATAACGGAGAATACAATGCTGGAAAAAATCATTGAAGCATCTGTACGAAACAAATTCATGGTCATCCTTGCCGTTTTATTCCTCATCGGCCTGGGGATCTACTCGATGTTCAAGATCCCGATTGATGCGATACCGGATTTGAGCGATGTTCAGGTAATCATTTACACAACGTATGAGGGACAATCTCCGCGCATCGTTGAGGATCAAGTCACCTATCCGCTTACGACGGCAATGGTAGCTGTGCCGGGTTCTAAGGTTGTTCGTGGATATTCCTTCTTCGGGTATTCACTCGTGTATGTGATCTTTGAAGACGGAACCGACATTTACTGGGCACGAAGCCGCGTTCTTGAGTATTTGAATTATGCGCAGAAGCGCCTCCCGAAAGACGTTATACCGACATTAGGTCCGGATGCGACAGGAGTTGGCTGGGTTTATGAATATACTCTTACATCCGACAAACGCTCGTTGCAGGAACTGCGTTCGTATCAGGACTGGTATTTGAAATACCAACTTACCTCCGTTCAGGGAGTTGCAGAAGTTGCGAGTATCGGAGGATTTGTCAAGGAGTACCAAGTCACGGTAGATCCGACAAAACTTCTTGCCTATAACATTCCTCTCAAAATGGTAGAAATGGCGATCTCGAATTCCAACAATGACGTCGGCGGCGAGGTCGTTGAAATGGGCGAAACGGAATTTATGGTCAGGGGTTTAGGCTACATCAAATCGCTGCAAGATATCAAAGATATCCCTGTAATGGTGGATAAGAAAAGCGGCACACCTGTCTACATCCGGGACATTGCAGACGTAACCATTGGCCCCCTCATGCGACGAGGGCTCGTCGAGAGCAATGGAGAAGGCGAAGTCGTGGGCGGTATCGTTGTGATGCGCTATGGCGAGAACGCACTCGATGTGATCGACAATGTAAAGAAGAAACTGGAAGTGTTAAGACAAGGATTGCCCGAAGACGTGAAGATAACGACCGCCTACGACCGCTCGTCTCTCATCGACCGCGCTATTGATACGTTAAAAGGAAAACTCCTTGAAGAAATAATTATTGTCGCCATCGTTTGCCTTATTTTCCTTCTTCACGCCCGAAGCGCATTTGTCGCGATCTTCACGCTGCCGACAGCGATTCTCATGGCATTTATCGTGATGAAGTGGCAAGGCATCAATGCCAATATTATGTCGCTCAGCGGGATTGCCATTGCCATCGGCGCCATGGTGGACGCCGCCATTATCATGATTGAAAACGCCCATAAGCATATAGAACGCGAGAACGAAAAACCGCCCGAAGAGCGCCGTGACCATTGGCAGATAATTCTGGATGCATCAAAAGAAGTGGGGCCTGCCCTCTTCTATTCTCTGCTCGTCATAACGGTTTCGTTCATTCCTGTTTTCACGCTGGAAGATCAAGAGGGCCGATTGTTCCGTCCGCTGGCATTTACTAAAACATATTCAATGGCAGCGGCAGCCATTCTATCCATCACCATTGTTCCGGTCCTTATGGGGTTTTGGATCCGCGGCAAGATTTTGCCTGAAGACCACAACCCTATTAACCGATTCCTTATTCGGATTTATACTCCCGTCGTTGATTTTGTTCTGCAGTTCAATAAGTGGATCATTGTTGCCGCTCTTCTTATCATGGCTGTGACGTTCTTCCCGTTCAGTAAAATCGGCTCGGAGTTCATGCCGCCGCTCTACGAAGGCGACTTGCTATACATGCCGACTACGCTCCCCGGCATGTCGATCACGAAAGCAAGAGAACTCCTGCAGCAGACCGATAAGATCATCCGTCAATTCCCCGAAGTCCACCACGTGTTCGGAAAAGTCGGGCGGGCAGAAACTGCCACCGACCCAGCGGGACTCGACATGCTTGAAACGACAATCATGCTTAAACCGGAAAGCGACTGGCGGCCAGGCATGACAGTCCAAAAACTGATCGATGAGATGGACCGAGCAATTCAATTTCCCGGCGTGACGAACGCATGGACAATGCCGATCAAAACCCGGACCGATATGTTGAGCACAGGAATTAAAACACCCGTCGGAATAAAAATTTCGGGCCCCGATCTCAACGTATTAGAAAATATTGGGAAGGAAGTTGAGGCGATAATGCGAACCGTACCCGGAACTCTCAGTGCTTTTGCAGAGCGCGCCGTCGGCGGCAACTATTTGGATTTTGATATCGACCGGAAGGAGGCTGCCCGGTACGGCCTTACTGTCGGCGATGTACAAAATGTAATCCAGACGGCAATGGGCGGGATGAGTATTACAAACACCGTAGAAGGCTTAGAGCGCTACCCTGTGAATCTCCGGTACAGCCGAGAGTTGCGTGACAATATCGAGGCGCTGAGGCGAGTGCTTGTTCCAACGCCGACCGGCGTACAAATTCCCATCGGTCAACTGGCGGCTATCACGACCCGAAAAGGTCCCATGGTTATACGAAGTGAAGATTCACGACCCAACGCGTGGGTCTATGTTGATATCAAAGATATCGACGTCGGAACGTATGTGCAGAAAGCGCAAAAAATTGTTTCAGAAAAAATAAAGCTTCCGGCCGGCTACAACATTGTATGGAGCGGCGAGTACGAATACATGCAGCGGGCACAACAGCGATTGATGCTTGTCATTCCGCTTACTCTCTTTATCATATTCGTGATCATTTATTTGAATACACGCTCATTAGCAAAAGTAGCGATCGTGTTCTTGGCCGTTCCATTCTCTCTCGTCGGCACGTTCTGGTTCCTCTACTTTTTAGGATACAACCTGAGTATAGCTGTATGGGTTGGCATTATCGCCCTAGCCGGATTGGATGCTGAGACAGGTATTGTCATGCTTTTGTATCTCGACCAGGCGTATGACGAATGGAAACAGAAAGGATTGATGCGGGGATTGAAAGACCTTAAAGAGGCAATTCACCATGGAGCCGTGAAACGCGTTCGCCCGAAAATTATGACCGCATCGGTCATTATCGCAGGACTCGTGCCTATTATGTGGAGTCACGGCACAGGTGCCGATGTTATGAAACGTATCGCTGCGCCCATGGTCGGCGGTGTGGTTACCTCCGTCATGCTGGAACTGATGGTGTACCCGGTTATTTATTTCTTGTGGAAAAGCTGGGAACTACGAAAAATCGCAAAAATTGCAGGGCTCATCTTGGAAAATTAGCTGCCGGCCGACAAACAAAGAATTTGCTTCTTTCTATAGCTTCTCTCGAAGGAACTTACCCTTGCTTCACGGCGTTGTGTTCTATATAATTAGACAATGGTTTTCAGTTAATTTACCATTTTGCCTTTAATTACGAGGAATCTATGAAAAAGTATTTTGGAATTCTCGCGGTCCTATTTTTTGCGCTAACCGCCTCTACATCCTTGGTCGCCAGCGATAAAAAAACAACGTCTCATAAATATCATGATAAGAACTGCTGTTGCTGCGACACGAAGAGCACCAAAAGTGATAAAAAGAATGATTGCGGCAAAATGGAGTCCAAAAAGGATGAAGAGAAAAAAGAAGTTGAAGCAAAATAAGAAATAGTAGACTCAAGGCCTTAAAATGAAATGCACTAAATGTGGAAACGATTTAAAGAGTGATGCCCTTTTTTGTCCTGTTTGCGGGACAAAAGTCACAACAGATCATCTCCCGCCAACAACGTCAAAAGATACCCTCCCCTCTGCCGCTTATGTCGAACGGAAAAAAGCAATGGGGCCGAAAACAAAAGCCGCATACGCTGCGCTCGGGTTGCTGCTGTTATTCGGAATGGCTGTCGTGTTCGTTAAAAGCCTTCCAGGAGGCGAACATCCAATTATCAAGAATCAGCCCACAGTATCAGATGCACAGAGTTATGATGGCGCCAAATTGACGATGGTACCTGTTTCATCGAGGATTGAAAACGGGTTCATCGTAATTTCTCTCGCCGACGTCCTCGAGAAAAAAATGGTCGGATTTACGTACGAAGCGAAGGCGAAAACGGTAGATCTCATGGCCTACATCAATCCAGAGGGAAAACTCGTCACCTCGATTGCGATGTGCGATCCGTGCAATTCGAAAAGTTTCCACACAGAATCGCAGGAATTGGTGTGCGACAACTGCGGGACCCGATGGAGTTTCACGAACCTTGAGGGAATCAGCGGCACATGTATGAAATATCCACCCGACCCGATCCCCAGCCAAATTGTGGCGGGCGAGATTCGAATCAGCCAAAAAGTTGTTGAAGATTGGAAGCTACGGATATGATTAGAAATTGGGTCTTGGCCCTTGGGTTAGTTATATTGATGTTGTCGGGCTGCGGGAAATCTCCCGGAGAAAAGCAATCTATTGCTACAAACAGTATAAGCGTCGCCACCATTCAGCTTCCGACGCTGAAGTGTAAAACTTGCGTCCGGACGATCAAGAACGCTCTTGCTTCTGTCGACGGAATAGAGAGCGCTGATATCAATCTCGATTCAAAGAGTGCTACCGTGAATTTTATCCCGGCAAAAATGGACATCGCCAAAATCGAATTGGCTATCAGCCAGGCAGGCTATGACGCGGACAAAGTGAAGCGGGATTCGGCGGCGTACGAAAATTTGGCAGTGTGCTGTAAATAAACCCCGTTACGCTTCGTTCTTTCTTGCTTCGCTTCCCCTGCGAAGAATTGTAATAAAAAATCCTGCAACAAGAGTAATCGTTCCCACCCACACGAGATTGATGAATGGCTTGATGCTTGCCTCGACGACCAATGTTTCGCTTTTCGAAGGTTGGCCTGCAGCCAACGGCGCGCTCACCGTTATTGTAATTGACGACTTCCCCCTGCCCCCATTTCCCAACCCCATGCCTTTGATTGTAAACGAAACATCGCTGTTCGGCAACATGGCGGGAATGTAACTCACTTTCCCTCTTTCGTTGTGCATCTCAGGCGAGAGATGGAATATTTTGTTTCCGCGAACGACGTCCAACGAGACCGATACGACATTCCCTTTTTCAGGCGAGGAAGA
Organism: uncultured Chitinophagaceae bacterium; assembly: GCA_964642725.1. Taxonomy (GTDB): domain Bacteria; phylum Bacteroidota; class Ignavibacteria; order UBA10030; family UBA8401; genus JAGVPT01. Next base: position 34,727 of record CAZXQG010000002.1, on the reverse strand, counting down.
AAAATTGTAGCCGAGATACGTGATTGACATGTCTTGAAACTTCTGCACTTCATCCTTATTGACCGTCAGCTCTTGCTCGTTTTTTGTATCCGGGCTCTCAAGCGAGAGTGGCGAAACGTAAAAATCTTTCGTCATCAAGTTGATGATGTCGGGGTTCCTCATCAATCCTTCATTCTCTTTGTTAGTGAACATTACCGGAGCGACAATGAACTTCTGATCCCCTTTTTCAACTTCCACATCGAACGCAAACCTTCCCCGTTCGATCGGATGGTATCCAATGTATCGCATTGAATACCCCAATGCTTCCACTTTTTTCCCCTGTTCCAGCGATATGGTTTCTTTATCGTCGTATTTGGCAGAAGCGACAAATCCGAGAAACATCAGCGCCAAGCCGATATGCGCAATCGAGCCCCCCGCCATTTTCGGATTTCCTTTGAAGATTCTAAACCCAACAGCTGTATTCGTAAAGAGCGCAAACGAAGAAGCGAAAATAAAAATCAACATTGCTGCTTGATGGGCTCCCATGAAATAAGTGACAATCGTAAAAACCGCCGCAAGGATAATCGGCACCCGGAGGCTTTTGAGAAGCGATTCAGTATCGGAGTTTTTCCACCACAACAATTGACCGATGCCGGCCATGAGGGCTATGAAGATCCCGAGCGGAAGTGTGGTTGTTACGTAATATGAGGAATCAACTGCCGATACCCTCCCTTTAAGAATGCCAGTAATGATCGGAGACGAGGTTCCGATAACGATGAACATCGCCGCAAAAACGATGGCCGATGCACCGAGAAACAGGGCGAACTCCCGGGAGAGAAGACTGTGCTCCACCGGAACTTTCGGCATTTCCTTCATCCTCAAAAAGAAGAGTCCAAACCCGATTCCTGCAAATAAGAAAAGGCCGGCAAGCAACATCCAGTATACCAACATTCCGGGCTCGACAAACGAATGAACCGACGTATCGCCGAGCACTCCACTGCGAGTCAAGAATGTCGAGTAGAGCACCATGATAAAACACAAAATGCTCAGTACGAAGTTAGTTTTGATAAAACTTCCGCTTCTTCGCTGTGAAAGCATCGTATGGATCGATGCCACACAAACAAGCCAAGGAACAAGGGAAGAATTTTCGACCGGATCCCATCCCCAATAACCGCCCCATCCGAGTGTTTCGTATGCCCAGAACCCTCCCATCACGACCCCGGTGCCAAGAACCATTGCCCCGAACACCGTCCATGGTGTTGAAACGCGTATCCAGCTCACGTAATCGCGTTTCAACATTCCTGCAACAGCGTATGCGAAAGGCACGGACATCGATGTGAACCCGATGAATAAGACTTGCGGATGGATGACCATCCAATAGTTCTGGAGGAGCGGATTCAACCCTTTCCCTTCGTTCGGATATTGCGCCCAGATCCCTTTTGCTTGATCAAGCCAAACATAATTAACGACGCTCGCCGGAATCGGACCGGTATGAATCAGATCTTTTGGAAAAACGTCCCAGATGTATGTAAATGGATTTTTCAGGATGAGCATCAAAAAAAGAAAGGAAAGAATCGCGGAGTAAATCAACATCAATTCGGATTCATATCCTTTGCGCGATGAATACCACATCAAGGCAAGTCCGACAATGCTTGTATAAAACGCCCAGAGCGAGAAACTACCTTCCTGTCCGGCGTAGAACGTCGAGAATAGGAGCGGCCCCGGCAGATCTGTAGAACTGTAATTCCATACGTACGCAAAGTTGAATTGATGCGTCATGATCAAGTAGATCAAGAGAGCCGCAGCGCTTATCATCCCTGCAACCGCCGTTCGATACGCCGTACGAGCGAGCAGAAGAAGCCGGCTGGTGTGCTTTCGATGGTCCAGATAATAAAATACCACCGCAAGTATCGACGCCCCAAAAGCAATCCGTATGATGATACTTCCGACCATTCTCTCTGCTCTCGCTTTATGGGATAGATTACAATGTTTTCTTTACAGCCGTTGCATCGCCTTCATATTTTGAGGGGCACTTAGTAAGAAGCTCGGTGGCATGGAAACATCCATCCTTATATCTTCCCTTCGCCACCACACTTGTCGCCAGTTCAAAATTATTCGGCTTGGCTCCGTCGAGAACGACCTTTTCTTCACGCTGGCTGTCGTCCTTCATATAGAAACTAAACTGGCCTGCTTTAGCGTCGAACTGAGTTTCCTTGTCCTTTACCCATGACCCTTTCACTTGGACCTTTTTCGCAGTTTTTTCAGCCTTTGCAAAATCGGTATACTCGACGTTGCTGTCTAAAAAAGAAACGGCTCCGAAAATAATGAACGCGACGATAACAACCGCAGCAACGATAATTTTTGCTTTCATACGATCCTCCTCACTTCCGTAAACTATTTTCGAGTTTGCTGATCTTCCGGTCAAGCCGGAACAGATAAAAAATAAATCCAAACCAAATGATGAGTACGATACTCATGACGATATAGAGTTGATGATCGGCAAAAAATTCCACGGTCGGTACTCCTGCTATTGTTGTGATCCCGCTTCTAATCGAGCGGAACGAACTTTCATGTTGAACATCCAAAAGTACAATATGGTGAACCCAATGATCGATGCAAAGAAAACAACACGCATGTTCGGCGGCATATGGAGTTGGGCAACCGGAGTCGAACCGCCCTCGTCACCCTTCGCCCCCGGATGCAAACCGGTCATGATCCTCGGCATCACGAAAATGAAAAACGGAGCCGTGACGCCCGCAATAATCGAATAGACAGCTGAAAGCGCCGCCCTTTTTTCCTCAACATCGATCGCCGAACGAAGAGCAAAGTATGCCCCATAAATTAACAAAAGAACGAAGATAGAAGTTTCACGCGGATCCCAATTCCAGAACGAGCCCCAATTGAATTTCGCCCATATCGAACCAGTTATTGTGGCCAAAATACAGAACATCGTTCCGAGTCCAGCGGCGGAAACCGAGCGAAGGTCATAATCCAACTTTTTTGTTTTGAGATACATCATGCCGTACACCATTGACGCAAAAAATGCGACGAGGGTCGTCCATGACATGGGAACGTGGAAGAAAATTATCCTCGCCTTCTCCTCGAGCGCCGGGATGATCGGCAGTTCATACCATTGTGCAGGAGCCGGCACCATCGGCATCGCAAACCCGGCGATAATAACGATTGTCAACCAGACGACAAGTCCGATTTTCCCGATTAAATATTTTGTCATCGTACGCTAGTCCTTCCAAACAAATTCGAATAAAATCACCGACACCGCTACGATCACGACCGTATACGAAATAAGTATTTGGAACTCTCCGAGCGCTTCGGTAAAGAACGCTCCTTCGAGCGAGAGCTGCGTTGCTTTAATCACCGTCATGAGCATTGGCAGCATTATCGGAAACGAGAGCACTGGATAGAGCGTTCCCTTGGTGTTCGCCTTTGCGATGATTGCCGCGATAATCGTGGAGGAACTGGCGATAGCGCAGCTGCCGAGAAATATGGTGGTCCAAAAAATATCCGCCGATGCTACCACAAAATTGCTGATCAGCAGCATATAGAGAAGCGAGATAACGACATTAAGCGACAGCGTCAATACAAAATTGAAAAACAATTTACCGACATAGACCGGCGTCGGAGAGGAAATAAGCTGCAGCGTAAGAACGGTGCCGCGTTCCTCTTCGCTGACGAACGTCCGCGACAACCCCGACATGCTTGAAAAGAAAATAATCACCCATAGTATTCCGGCAAGAACATCCGGGCTGATTGATTCGCTGCCGAGGGAGAAAAGAATAATTGAAAGCGCGGTCACCACGAACATGAACAACGCATTGAGAGCATAGCGCGTCCTGAGTTCGGAACGCGAATCTTTTGCAAAAATAAAGTATGACGGAATAAAAAGGGATTTCACGGCATTCATAACATACGATATTGCAGCGCGACTATCAAGACCTTTGGTCAAGGTCTATACAGTTCTGAGCAAACGCCAGATCTTCTTTATCGTTTGTAGCAATAATAAGGATGCCTCTTGCAGTCTGAGCTTCCATGGTGCTGCGCACAACGCCGATTCCCTCTTCATCAAGGTTTGCCGTAGGCTCGTCAAGGACAAGAATTTCGGGATGATGAAGCAGGGCGGCTGCGTACTTAAGCCTTTGTTTCATCCCGGATGAATATGTGCGCACTTCGTCGTTGCGGCGGTCGTAAATTCCAAATCTTTTCAAAAGGCTTCCGGGGTCTTCCATTGAAGGTTCGTGCAAACCCCGGATACGGCTGAACACAAGAAGATTTTCTATCCCGGAAAACTCATCATACATCGTGATGTACGGAGAGACAAGTCCGACATGCCGGTACATCTCCGCCGGGTCTATGTTTGCTCCGTCAATCGAACAAAGAACACGCCCTTTGCTCGGAGAAAGCAGGCCGCATAATATTTTTGCCAGCGTCGATTTACCCGACCCGTTCTTTCCTGTAATTGCAATTGACTGTAGCTGTTGGAGCGAGAATGCAATGTTCTCAAAAATAACGCGCCGGTTGAACACTTTTGAAAGCGATTCTACAGAAAGTGAAACTGTCTTCATTGAATAGCCGCACGTTTGGTATGGAAATCGATGCGATCGGCTTCAACTACGAAGCAATGGTTTTTCATATCTCTACTTCCGGCGGGCAAAATAGTATGTCACGATATTCTCCACCGGGTTCGTATATACAATGTCCAGTGTTCCGTCTCCGTTAAAATCTCCGAATCTAAACATTGCATCCTTAGGAAGGTCCAGAAGAAAAGCTCCCGGCAAGAATTTTCCGTTTCCCTTCCCTTTAAAAAAATAAAGCTCCGATGTTTCATTGTTCAAAACCATGAGGTCGTTTATTCCATCCCCGTCGAAATCAACCACCTGCATATGTTCAGGGTTTGAAACTGCGATATTCTCCGCAACAGTAGTGAATTCGTCGTAGCGTCCGGCCCCCTTCCCCAAAGCAATTCTGATAGCATTCAAAGGGGTTGAATACAGTATGCAATCGGGAATATTGTCTCCGTTAACATCGGCAAACATCATGTAACATCGTTTCATCACCGAATCAGGAAAAACGTATGACAGCGTCTTTCCCTGGTACTGTCCCGTTGAGTCGCTGAACGTTATTCCGAGATTATAGTGCTGCATATCGGAATCAAAATAAATGTACGCCAAATCCGGTCTGGCGTCATCGTTGAAATCGTTCACAGAGCCAGCGAGAATCCGAGCCGGAATAATCGGTTTAAAATTGCGTTCGACGAATTTCGTTCCTGCAACCTGCTTGAAATATGAAAGGGAACGTTGTTTTGCGCTTGAATAAATATAGAATTCAATCGCCTTGTTTTGGAGAGCAGCATCGGGGAGAAAAATTCTCGGATTTTCTGCAGTCGAAATTGCATACGTATACGTGAAATTCACCTTTCTCGCCGCATCTTTAAGCTGAGAGAGAGTAAGCACTGACACTTTCGCGATTGACTCATGAGAGAGAAGGAATGTAAGAGACGTGTCGTTCTTAGAATACAGCCGAATTGTCGTCGGATTTTCGACGGATGGAAAACCGATTTGTCCCGTCATCCGGTTGGGAGGCGAGCTATAGAACAGCGAAAGAGTTGACGATGCATTGTTCGCCACCGCAACGTCGTCGTACCCATCGCCGCTGAAATCGCCGACAACCAAGCCAAGGGGCTTCTTCCCAGCGGCAAATGAAATTTCACCGCCTTGTGCGAAACCGTCTTTCAATCCTGCTAATTTCTTTTTTGCGTTCCAATAACACGTCATTGTGTTTTCCCGGGAATCGACGACCAGCACATCGTTCCATCCGTCGTTGTCGAGGTCGCCGACAAGGGTCGAGCGGGTATCCGACGTACAGCCGAACACAATATCATCGTAAAACGTCCCATCTCCGACATTCGAAAAGATGCTGAACGTACCCCCCTTGTCATCGACCGAGAGAATATCCGAGAACAAATGCGAAGAAATCGGCGCCGACGTCAATTCACTTATCGAATGGTTGAATTCCAGGCTTTGGTATTGAAAGTACGTTGCCATTCCGTCCCCCGCAAAAAAACGGAGCGTTTTTGTTGCCGAGGAAGCAATCGCATAATCCAGAATATGGTCTCTGTTGAAGTCCCCGAAAACTATGGCAACGGTATCTTGTCCAAACGACAAAATATTTTGTTCGGCGAACTGCAGCTCGCCCATTCCGTAGTAGAAGACCATTTCATTCGTCAACCAATTGTGGATGACGAGGTCAGGAAAATCGTCGTCATTCAGCTTCACCACGGTAGCATCAACGACGGGAATCTCTGGAAGGATAAGCGTTTTTTCTCTGAATGTGCCGTCTTTATTGCCGAGAAGGACGGAGATGCCGGATGATAGTTTCCCGAAGCAAAGAATATCGGTTGTGCTGTCTTTGTCGATATCCGCCAGGAGAACTTTTTCAGGATAAAAATTTACGGAGTACTTTGCCGATGTAAAGACGGAATCGTTCGGAGTGCTTAACCACACTTCGACCTGGCTTGTCTCCCGATGAACAATGACGATGTCGTCCCTGCCGTCGTTGTTCAAATCTTTCGCCGCAAGAAATGTGACATCAGTGGCAGATCCGATTCGCCTGATCTCGAACGAAACACCATCCCCCTTGTTGATAAGCACCACAAGCTGCTGGGCTGCCTGATCGTAGCACAGGATGTCTGGAAAGGGGTCCGCGTTGAACCGGGTGAGCGTTGCGAGCGACGGGGTGAATGGAAGGGACGTCGACGTCACCATCCCGAGCGCGGCCGCATCTTTTTGCTGGCCGAAAGCAGTCAAAGAATACATCGCGATGAGAAAGGAAATTCCTGCGAAGGATTTTCGGAAAGAGACTGCTAAAAAGAAGGAATAATTCATTGCGCCGCCGGAAGTGTCCACGGGGAATCTACTCATGCATAGTCTTCGAACGCCGCCGAAGCCGTTCTTCACGGCGTCGCATAGCATCGGCGTACCGTCGTTGTTCATCACTATTTTCCGGGCGAAGGCGCGGCGAAGCTACAGGTGCGCCGTTGTCGTCAATTGAAACGAATGTAAGATAAGCAGTATTTGCATGCAGTACCGTGCCTGTCAGTAGATTCTCGCAGAGCACCGTTACGCCCACTTCCATCGAAGTCCGAAAAACACAATTGACCGAAGCGCGCAGAATAACAACCTCACCCTGCTTGATCGGATGAATGAAGTTTAATTCATCTACCGAGGCTGTAACGCACACGCGTTTGGAATGCCGAGAAGCCGCTATAGCGGCTGCCAGGTCTATCCAGTGCATTAACTGCCCGCCGAGGAGATTGCCGAGTTGATTAGTGTCGTTCGGCAGCACCAACTGCGTCATCTCCACCTGTGAATGTTTTACCGAAAACGATTCTTCTGTCATTGGCCTGCGTTCGATGAAAGTCCTGAGGATTTTTTTTGCACCGGCTTCGGAGCTGCCATGTCTGCTTCGATGTTCGATTTCAATGTTTCGGCATCCTGCTTCAAATTGCTCGACGGATATTTCTGGAAAAAAAGATTAAGTGCATCCAAGGCGGCGGCATAGTCATGGCGTTCCCTCAGCGCAAGCGCCTTGCCCAGCAGAGCTTCATCCGCATAATCGCTGTCGTGATACCGGTCGAGAACAACGTCAAAGTATGCAATCGCCGATTTATAGTACTCAAGCCGATAGTACAACTTCCCGTTATCGTATTCCTTCTTGGCGAGTTTATTGTTCAGTTCATTGATTTTCGCCGCTGCGGCTTTCGCCAGCGAATCGGCGGGATAGTATTCGATAAACGTCTGGAAATCATCGATTGCCTCTCGTGTAAACTTCTGGTCGAGCTCTGATTTCGGCGAAAGGGCATAATTCGACATCGCTTTCATGTACCGCGCTTTGACAACGAGCGGGCTTGACGGCATTGTCCGGGCGAGCAAGTCATACTCTGAACCGGCCAGGATATATTCCTCGCGGCGATACCGGCACTCTCCAATGAAAAACTGGGCACTATCGGCAAATGAACTCCCCGGATATTGGACAGTAACATTCTTAAAGTCTTCGGATGCATCCAGATAATCTCCGTCATTAAATTTCGCCTTGGCCTCGGCGAACCGAACTTCCGCAGAAAGCGATTCCACTTCCTTGCTTGAGCCGCATCCAAGAAACCCAAGAGCCAACACAGAACTTACTGCTGCAATTGCAAATAATTTGTTCAATTGATCGTGCCTCTGCTTGTCAAAGTAATAGGAATATTTGATAATGATTGTAGCCGTTTCTGCAATAGCTGCAGAGCGCTTGAATCAGCCAACACCGTTGGTTGATAGCCTGCCTGAATTGGAATACATTCAACCGACAGCACCGATGTTGCGCCACCGTTCTTTTCGATCTTGATCTTTGCTGCGAAACTCAACTGAGTCCAGAACAGCTGAGGCTGATAGAAAACAAAATTGCCTAACGAGTGAAGTATATATCCATCGCCGAAATGCTCTATTCCGTACGGAACATGCGGATGATGGCCGAGAAGAATTTTTACTCCTTGCGCTACACAGAGTTCGTCAAAGTTCTTTATTTGTCTTGTCGGCCGATCGCTGTACTCGTCGCCGCCATGAACACTCAAGATGACGACGTCGACGGAAGCCGCCGCTTCCCGGAGCGCCGGAAACAATTTCCCGGTATCCGTGGTTGCAACATAGCCGTGCCATCCATGCTTAAAATTCATCAAATCGGTAACAGCAAAAAGCGCAAATCGAATTCCATTTTTCTCAAACATCAATGGTTCGTAAAGAACCCGCGCCGACCGCGCCGAACCTACATGGGCAATATTCGCTTCATCCAAATGATCCAGTGTTTCAAGGAGAGCAGGCTTGCCGTAATCAAAAGCATGATTATTTGCAGTTGAAACGTACGTGAACCCGAATTTCACAAGCGACTGTGCGCCGTTTTGCGGGCCTGTAAAAATCAAGTTATGGGCCGGGTCTTGCGTTTCTCCTTTCTGGTCTGAAAGTTGGCATTCGAGGTTTGCAAAAACAATATCGGCTGAGTCGTCCCGGAAAGAGATTCTTTGGAACGGAAAATCAACCTCTCCTTTCAAAACCTTCTGGCCGACCATCCTGCCGAGATTCACATCGCCAAAAGCCAGCAGCGTAACCGATTCGCGAATCGGCGTCGCAGTTTTCTTTATGCGGCCGCTCATACCGTAATACCGGGGCGCGACGATAAAGGAAAACGCAAGAACCGCGCACGATCCAACCCCGAACACGACAAATTTAAAATAACCTTTCACCGGGGGCGCAGCCTAACTTCTTATTGTGAAGAACAAATACACTGCAACGCCTGCCGCCCCTACGATGATGAGCGGCTCGAAAAAGCGTTCCAAGACGGAGCGATCCGGCATGGCTCCGATGGCAATACGTTTGCTCGATTCCTGTAATTTTGAAATTTCATCGACATTCACAGTATCTGAAAATGAACTCTTCTTCGTTCCAGCCCATAGGATCTTTCCGTTTGCGTTTTGCGCGACCGTCAACCGGATCGCAAGCTCAACCGTGCGTTCGGTCTTTCGAGCCGAGAAATAGCCCTCTGAAAACGGTTCTCCGTACGTCACACCGACTTCTGCTGTTGAAACAAGGATATCTATGCTCGAAGCGGCGTTGTGGGTATACAACGAAACAAAATGCTGACGAAAGGATTCAATCAAGGGTTGACTGAAGAAACGATTTACCTCTCCATTTTCAACGTTCAGCGTGATTGTAGTCGTATCGGAGATTTTCACATCTGCACAGAAGTCATCGACCACCTTGTGCGATAAATCCACCATTAGTTCTTCGTTTGATCTCGGTTTTTCGCCGCCATGAAGAATTGCCGGAATTCCCGCGGCGAGAAGTACTACGAATGCAATATGAGTCAACCGAAATTGTGCATTCACGCGTAAATCCCACGAACCTTTAATGTTCTTGCAACTTTGTCGATTGCCAGGATGTATGCGCCGATGCGCAACGAAACTTTATAGTGTGCGGCCGTTTCATAGACCGCATTGAATGCAGACGTCATCATTCGTTCCAACCGTCGATTCACGCGGTCAATCGACCAGAAATAACCGACGCGATCCTGAACCCATTCAAAATACGAAACCGTCACTCCTCCCGCATTAGCAAGAATATCCGGAATGACGATTATTCCTTTATCTTTCAAAATGGGATCGGCTTTAGCCGTTGTCGGGCCGTTTGCTCCTTCAGAGATTATTTTGGCTTTAATTTTAGGGGCATTGCGCGCGGTAATTTGATCTTCTTTCGCAGCCGGAACTAACACGTCGCACTCAAGTTCCAGCAATTCCGATTGCGTGATCTTCTCCGTATTGGGGAAACCGTTCAGCAACTTGTGAGTTTTCATCCAATCGATCGCCTTCTCGACGTCGATCCCCTTCTTGTTGTAGTATCCGCCGGTGACATCACCGAGGCCGACAATCTTGCACCCTTGCTGTTGAAGAAGCTGTGCCGACACTGAACCGACGTTTCCAAATCCCTGCACCACAACAGCCGTCTCTTTCGGTTTCAATTTTATTTTTTCCATGGCGCCGAGAGTCACCATCATAACACCGCGGCCTGTTGCTTCCCGGCGGCCCAGCGAACCTCCGATAATAAGAGGTTTTCCGGTCACAACACCGGTGGCAGTGCGTTTCATGTGCATGCTGTACGTGTCCATGATCCACGCCATGATCTGTTCGTTTGTTCCCATATCGGGCGCAGGGATATCTTTGTCCTCTCCGAAAATATCGAGCATGTTTGCGGTATAGCGGCGAGTGACTTTTTCGAGTTCAACCAGAGTCAGCTTTGAGGGATCGCAGCGAACGCCCCCCTTCGCACCGCCAAAAGGAATATTCACGACCGAGCATTTCCACGTCATCCATGCGGCAAGAGCTTTGACCTCGTTGATATTGACATCCGGCGCAAACCGGAGCCCGCCTTTTGAGGGACCAAGAATATCGTTGTGAATAACGCGGTAGCCTTCGAAGACTTCAATCTCACCGTTGTCCATTTGGATGGGTATAGAAACGATGATCTGCTTGACGGGTGTTTTCAAATACTCGTAAACACCTCTTTCCAAGCCGAGAAGCTCGGCGGCGACATCAAATCTCTCCATCATCGATTCAAACGGATTTTCTTTATCCGTGATCGGCGCGGGCTCTTTGTAGTTAAGAAGTTCGTTGGGCTCCATACTGTCTCCTCGCTTCGGTGGTCAACTTCCGTGCATAGCAATTTGCTCTAAACGCGCGATGCGTTCTTCTACAGGCGGATGAGTGGAGAAAAGTTTCTTGATCCCGCCGCCGCGCAGTGGATTTACAATAAACATGTGGGCCGTGGCCGGCCCCGCGTTTTCCATCGGATTACGCTCTGCACCTTGTTCGAGCTTTTTCAAAGCGTTTGCCAGGCTCAGAGGTTTTCCGCTGATCTCGGAACCTCCCGCGTCGGCAGCAAATTCCCGCGAACGGGAAATCGCTAACTGAAGCAGGACGGCGGCTATCGGTGCAAGAATCAGGAGCATCAATTCCGACAATCCGTTTCCCGAATCCCTGTCGCTGCGCCTCCCTCCCCCAAACATCATTGCCCACCCCGCCATCCGTGCGATAAATGTGATTGTTCCTACCATCGACGCAACAATCGTTCCCGTGAGAATATCCCGGTGCTTCACATGCGCCAACTCATGCGAAAGAACGCCTTCAAGTTCGTCGTCGCTCAGCATTTTTAGAATTCCCGACGTCACGGCGATTGCCGCATGATCCGGGTTTCGCCCTGTTGCAAATGCGTTCGCAGATTCATTTTGAATGATGTACACCCTCAACATTGGAAGTTGTGCCTGCGCAGCAAGCTTCCGCACCATTTGAAACAATCGCGGCTCCTCAATCTCAGTAACCTCCCGTGCGCGGTACATCATCAGTACCACCTTATCGGAAAACCAATACATCCCGAAGTTCATGAGCAGCGAGAATACAAATGCCGTCGCCAATCCTTCACCCCCGCCGATGGCCTGGCCGATGAACAGCAAGAGAAGCATCATCAGCGTCATCAGGAAAACAGTTTTCACCGTATTCATTGCACCTAACTCCTTCAAGCACCGTTCTCTACAAATCTATCAAAACTTGGGGGCACTTTCAACCGGCAGTTCAGTCTCGTTTCCTGCTGTCGCGCACTCGCTGCAATTGGTCAATCGTAAAATCGATCGACTCGTCAACAAAGTGCCTCGACAACCGCCGAGCCCGCCGCACGGCGTCGTCATGAAGGTCCGCGTAGATCAAATCCTCATCAAACAATTTTGCCGACGCGATGACTTCGCCGGACGGGTCGACGATCTCGGAGCCGCCCCAAAAATTCACTCCGTCTTCTATTCCTACTCTGTTACAGAATACGAGGTACGAGCTGAGCAAACGGGCATACGCTTTATGATGCTCGGTGTTGATCGTGGCCGATGGAAGATTCTCCGATGAGCCGGAGATTCGGGTGGGGCTGGCGGCTATGGTGATAAGAACATCCGCTCCGTCGCTCGCCAGGATGTACGGAAGAGAAAGATGCCACAAGTCTTCGCAAATCAGTAATCCAAGCTTGCCATGTTTGGAATTGAAATTGCGGACGTCATTCCCTTGGCTGAAGTATCGCATTTCTTCAAACATGCCATACGTCGGGGGATAGATTTTTCGATGGCCGGAATATAATTTCCCTTCTTCAAACACGAATGCAGAATTATAGAGGCCGAAATTTTTCCGTTCTTCAACTCCGCCGGCGATTATCGTGATTGACCTGCTGAGTTTCAGGAGTTCGTTCACCACCGCCGGTTCCGCAAGGTTGATTGCAACATCCCAGTTCAGGTCTCTTACAGAGTAGCCAGTGAGGCTCAGTTCCGGGAACACGATGATGTTTGCCTTCTTTGCAACCGCCTTTTTTACGGAAGCGATATGATGTTCAATATTTTTTTCCACATTGCCGACGGCAGCGTCGACCTGCGCTACGGCTATCTTCATTCTCATGCGATTGTTCTTTGCGGTCACGGTTATTTTATAGACACGTCGTTCGGCAGTTCATTGGTCTCGCCGTCGCTCCGGGGAAATTCCTGCTGCAGCTTTTTCCCGATCTCCACGACCACATCGCAGATGCCGTCGCAAAATCTCTTCTCTTTAAAATGCGCAGTCATTGCCGCAGCAAGATCGTCCCAATACCCGTCGCCCATTTTTTTGTGGATTCCTTCATCGGCAATTATCTGAAACGAACGTTCGCTCATCGAAAAAAACAGGAGCACCCCGCTTTTGTGCCGTGTCTTCTCCATCCCAAGTTCGAAGAAATTCTTCAACGCAAATTGATGGAGCGTAAGCTTCCGTTCGTTCCATGCCCGCCGTTTTCGGATGCTGACGCGGATTTCACCGTTTGTCTTCCGTTCAACTTCGGCAATTGTTTTTGATATTTTTTCCCGCTCCTCGTGAGTCAGCAGCGGATGATTCGAAAAAAGCGCCATAGAGGCCTCGGGTTAATCGGAGATATCTATCATCTTGATATTCTTGATGTACTGAACCGTTCTATCTTCTTTCAATGATTTCAACCGGCTGAGTTTTACTTGCATCCGCTCGACATTCTCGCTAATAATCCGCAAATACATCCTCATATCGGTAGCGATCCGGCTTTGTGTCAACAGGTCGACGTTCTTTTTCATCGCATCCAACGGTGTAACAAGATCCTGACTGATGCCGAGAACCAGTTCCTGGATCGCTTCAATACGCTGGCTGCTGATTTCGAGAGCGGAGAGTTGTTGGCGCAATCTGACCCGTTCCAAAACGCTGACGATTGTCCGCGGCAGAACTGGCGTCGAAATTTCCTCTTTAACGAGAAAATCTTCAACTCCCAGTTTCATTGTTTCGACCGCAAGGTTGAAATCTCGGTTCACGGTAATAAATACTATCGGAGTAGTGACTCCGCGCTGAACGAGTGCACTCGTCACTTCCACGCCGTTCATACCGGGTAAGTTATAGTCCATCAAGATCACGTGAAAATTCGGGTTTGCCACAAATGCTTTCAAGCCATCTTCACCGGTCTTTTTCCAATCAAGGTTAAACAGGTAGTCCGGATGCTGGGATAAATATAATTCCACCAGCTTGCCAAAATCATCGTTGTCCTCAATCATCAATATATTGATGCGTTCTTTCATTGCACTCAGTTCCATTTTCATTGATAAAAAAACGGCGCGCGGCGGTTACTTGGGAAGCGAGAAATAGAACGTCGTCCCTTTCCCAATCTCAGATTCCAGCCAAATTTGACCCTGGTACAACTCTACGATCTTTTTCACGATCGCCAAACCCGCTCCGCTGCCTTCGTATTCGGGGTTTAGCTTTTGAAAGATAACAAATATCTTGTCAAAAAACCTTTTTTCGATACCGATACCGTTGTCTTGAATCGAACAGAGAATCCGCTTTTCGCCATCATCCAAAGAAATCTTGATGACCGGATTCTCACTGATATTGAATTTGATGGCATTTGAAATCAAATTCCGGAAGACAAGCTTAATTTGCGTCGGGTTGCAGTGATACGATAGAGACAGATCAGGCAACACCAACGCTACGTGCTTCTCCTGCAAGGAGAACTTCAGGTCGTCCAACACATCGACGAGCACATCATTCAGCGACACAACTTCCATGAGTTCGGAAAGGCGTGAAACGCGGGAGAGCACAAGCAGATCGTCGATAAGGTTTTTCATCCTCGAACAGGATTGAACAATCGAATGGATATATTCCGATGCCGTACTATTCTCTTCGTGGATGTGATCTTTTAGAAGTGCGCGGCTGTACCCTTCTACAGTAATAAGAGGTTCTTTCAAATCGTGCGATACAACGTACGTGAAGTCATCGAGCTCTTTGTTCCGGTTTTGAAGTTGAATTGATTTTGAAATTGTCTCTTCGTACAGTTTCGCTTTCTCGAGCGCAATAGCGGCAAGGTTAGCAAAGCTCTCGACGAGGCGAATATGGGATTCTTTGTACAGATTCGGCGTATAACTCTGCATCGAGAGCACGCCTATTGTTTGATCCTTCGAAAACATCGGAATATACAGGAGCGACAACGAGCGCCGTTCTTTGTCTCCAAAGGGATGTTGCATTGATCCCGGTGAATTTTTGTCGCGATTTTCAAGCAATGATTTTCTGGCATCAATAACTTTTGTGATACCCGTGCCCGGCCGGAGAGGAGTTTCGCCCGATTCTGTCGGAATTTTCACCTTCACGCCGTCGATCGTGTCGTAGCAAATGACATTTCGAACCGTCCCTGTCGTTGCGTCGTACAAGTCAATATAGAATGCATCGAAAGGAAGTACTTCGACAAGATGTCTGTAAACTGCTTCGGCAATTTCGTTCACTTTAAGCAAAGACGTCAGGGTTCGGCTCAGCTCGTAAAGAACGCGGAGACGTTCAAATTGCAGGCGGTTTACCTCTTCGAGATTCTTCCGTTCCGTAATGTCGCGCGCCATATTCATCATCGCGACGGGGCGGTTGAGCGCATTGTAGAGCAGCGTCGTGTTCATGCTGACGGAAATCATCCTCCCGCCAGCGCTTTTCCAATGGATGTCGAAATCGCGCAAACTTTTCTTTTCCCGCAGTTCTTTAATCCACAGAACATAGCGCGACATTTCTTCATCGAGAAGCCATTCGTATGGAAACTCTTTCCCAATCGCGTCTGATTTCTTGATGCCGGTGAGCCGTTCGAATTCGCTGTTCACCTGCAGCACTCTTCCTTCTAAGTTCGTGAGGACGAGCGCGTCGCCGACGGTGAGGACTCCATCTATGACATTGCGGAACATCTGTTCCGACAGCTGTAGTTCCTTTTCAAAGGTACGTTTCAGAGTGATATCACGATGCACCGCGACGACAGCCTCCCCTCCCCTGAAAGGGACCATGTTCACCACAACTTCCGCGTCAAATATCGTCCCGTCTTTTCGTATGGCTTTGTACTCATACCGATTTGGGACTGTCTTCCCCTCGATCCTGCTTTTGCTTCTTTCAATAACCCGCTCCCGGTCTTCAGGAGCAATGATTGTTCCAATATGTGCATTCACAAGAGCATCGTTACCATCATAGCCGAACATTTTTATCAAAGCACTATTCGCGTAAAGAATTTTCAAATCGCGAACAATCGTTACGCCATCCGCCATCGCTTCGACGATTGATCCGCACTCCACCGCACTCATCACGCGTGTCGCCATCCCGTCGGCGCAATCCAGAAGAAACAGAGCATAGTGTCCAATCTTCTCTGCCAAAAGTCTTCTTAGCTTATTGTTCTCCGTGAAAACACCGCCGACCAATTCGACAACCCCCACAACTCGGCGCCGTTCAATCACTGGAAAATGTGTAACGGGAAGCCTGTTAAATCGAACTTCTTTGAGGGCTTTTACAGGAAACATCTTTTTGCCGTTCGGATTCAGAAAGACCGCAGCCTTTTTCCGGACAATAGTCTGAAGATGAGAATCGGGTAGGGTTTGTTCTGAAAGAAACCGGGACAGCGGTTCGGGATACGAATGGGCCCCCGCAAGCGTGATCGTCTTCCCCTTGACCTGGTATATCGCGGCCGCTGTTCCGCCGCTGAATTTTAATATTCTTGATAAGAAAGAATGAACGGCCTGTTCGCAGTATTTCCCGGCGCGGTGGTCTTCAAGAACTGTGTCGGCAAGGCGGTCGAAAAATCCGTACAGTTTCTTCAATTGCGCAGCATCATTCTTCGCGGCTGATGTCTGAAGGACTGCAGATGCTTTAACACGATCTTTCGAAAGTCGTTTTGAAGACATAAAGAAAACAGAGCGTTACATTCGTCGTCCGATTACAGCGGATACTTCTTTCAACTTCTTCATCAGATGAAGAAATGAATCAGGCTTCAACGACTGAAAACCGTCCGACATTGCCTGATCGGGATGAGTATGAACCTCCACCATCAACCCGTCTGCCCCGGCGGCAACTGCCGCAAGAGCTAGTGGCGACACCAAATCCCACGCACCCGTTCCATGACTCGGGTCGACGATGATCGGCAAGTGCGATAATTTTTTTATCACAGGAACAGCATTCAAGTCAAGAGTGTTGCGCGTGTACGTCTCAAACGTACGTATCCCCCGTTCGCAGAGAATGACATTGTAGTTCCCTTTAGACAGGATGTATTCAGCCGCCATGAGGAGTTCTTCGATCGTCGCAGAAAGTCCCCGCTTCAACAGGACAGGCTTGTTTAATTCGCCTACCCGTTCAAGCAAAGAAAAATTGTACATATTTCGGGCGCCAATTTGGAGAACATCGGAATGTTCGGCGACAACAGCAAGGGTTTCGGTATCCTTAACTTCTGTAACGATCTTCAATCCCGTGGATTCAGCAGCTTCTTTGAGGTACTCGAGCCCTTCAAGTTTCAATCCTTGAAAAGAGTATGGCGATGTCCTCGGCTTGAAAGCGCCTCCTCGGAGAAATCGCGCGCCTGCACTTTTCACCAGGTCTGCAATTTCCAAAATTTGAGACCGACTTTCTATCGAACAGGGGCCTGCAATAACATTAATCTCTTCCCCTCCGAATCTCGCGCCGCCGATATCTACAACTGTCGATTCTGGTTTGAAATCTCTGCCGACAAGTTTGAACGGCTTCGAAACGGAGATGACATCGATAACGCCGGGGAGGGTGAGAAAATTCTCCGGGTCCACCTTCCCCTTGTTCCCCGTGATGCCTATTGCGACGCGTTGAACACCGGGAATCTCGTGCGGGGAAAAACCAAAGGACGATATTTTTTCTTTAACCGAATCAATTTCTTTTCGCGAGGCGTCGAGCCTCATAACGATTAACATTCGATCCTGCGTATTGTGCTTGTGGGTTAAAAGATCACTTACCAGCCTCCACTTGCGCCGCCGCCGCCGAATGATCCGCCGCCACCAGACCATCCACCACCGCCGCCGCCGCCACCGAAACCACCTCCGCCAAAAAATCCTCCTCCTCCAAAACCGCCCCCCCAATATCCCGATCGATAATGTCCGCGAGATGATATGCCGTACCTACGTCCGCCGCCGAAGATCGACATCCCGAATATCACAAATAAGACAAGCGACAACAGCACTGTCCCCAAATTTGTCACTTTCTCTCTCGTCCGGCCTTCCGCTTTGTATTCTCCTCTGGTCGCCTGGATGACCGCACCAATACCTGCGTTAATTCCGCCGTAATAATCCCCGTCGCGAAAACGCGGACGAATTTCGTTCCGTATAATCTGATCGCACAACGCGTCTGGCAGGGAGCCCTCCAATCCGTAACCGACCTCGAACCTGATTTTCTTGTCATCTTTCGCGATGAGAATAAGAAGGCCGTTGTCCTTTCCTTTTGTCCCAATTTTATTCGCTTCTGCAATTTTCAGCGAATAGTCGTTGATATCATTCCCCTGCAGGGACTGAATCAGGACAATCGCAATTTGGGTAGACGTGCTATCTTCGAATCCCTTCAGTTGAGATTCGAGCGAACGCCATTCGGAAAAAGCGAGCGTGTTTGTAAAATCGGTGACATGTTCGTGCAATTGCGGCGGGGAAATTTCTTGCGCCTTCAGCACGAACCCCGCAGACCCCAAAAAAACCACGAGAAAGAGGAGTGTTAGACTATGTGTTGACCACGTTTTGATAATTTCACCTGATGGTTAGAATTTTACCTTCGGCGCTTCTTCTGCTCCTGTTTGAGCCTGGAAATATGCCTTGGGCGTAAAACCGCCGAAACCTGCAATCATTGATGTTGGGATTGTCTTAATTGTCGTGTTGTATGTTTGCACTACTTCGTTGAAATGTTTTCGTTCGACTGCAATCCTGTTCTCCGTGCCTTCCAATTGAGACTGCAACTGCAGAAAACTTTCATTCGCTTTAAGATTCGGATAATTCTCAGTAACCACCATAAGACGAGACAGAGCCGAAGTCAACTCCCCTTGCGCTTTCTCAAACATTTGAAAAGCCTGCGGATCTTTCAACACCTCGGGGGAAATGACCATCTGACCGACCTTGGCACGCGCTTGAACAACATTTTCCAACGTCTCTTTCTCGTGACTCGCATATCCTTTTACCGTTTCTACCAAATTCGGAATCAAATCAAATCGGCGCTGGTACTGATTTTGAACCTGCGACCACGCGCTATTCACTCCTTCATTCATCGCCACCAGGTTATTATAGACGCCGACGCCCCACATAATTGTCAATACTACAACGAGAAGAATTCCGCCAATTACTGACATTGCGATGATGAGACCTTTTGATTTCATTGCAAATATTCTCCTTGGTTAAACACTCGGTTGATTACACAGTCGCAAGACAAGGTAATCAATAGGACTTTCAAAAACAAGAGAGGCGAATTCCGTCCAAACTCCTTGACAATCAGCAAAATTGTAATTACTATTTGCCTCAGCCATTTCAGCTATAATCACAGCAGAATTCATTGCATGAGGAAGGAGCCAACATGCCTCGCATTGTAAAGGGGGGGCTTATTCAATGTTCCGTTTCCGAGTCTACGGAAAAGCCTATTGAAGTCATGAAAAGATCGATGATAGACAAGCATATTGCGCTCATAGATGATGCGGGGAAAAAAGGCGTTCAAATTCTTTGCCTGCAGGAAATGTTCTTTGGACCATATTTCTGCGCTGAACAGAAGACAAAATGGTATGCGATGGTCGAAAAAATTCCTGATGGACCTACTGTAAAGCTTATGCAAGAGTACGCAAAAAAGTATAAAATGGTGATGATCGTTCCGATTTATGAAGAGGAAATGGCTGGGATCTACTATAACACTGCAGCGGTGATTGACGCCGACGGAAAGTATCTTGGAAAATACCGCAAACATCACATCCCTCAAGTCGACCCGGGCTTCTGGGAAAAATTCTACTTTAAGCCCGGCAACCTCGGGTACCCAGTCTTTAAAACGCGCTATGCCGATATTGGCGTGTATATTTGCTACGACCGGCACTTTCCCGAAGGGGCGCGTATCCTTGGATTACACGGCGCAGAAATCGTTTTTAATCCATCGGCTACCGTTGCCGGATTGTCAGAATATTTATGGGAACTCGAACAACCGGCTCACGCTGTAGCCAACGGTTATTTCGTCGGTGCAATTAACCGGGTAGGCACAGAGCCTCCCTGGAATATCGGCGAGTTCTACGGAAAAAGTTATTTCTGCAATCCGCGGGGAAAGATCATCGCCCAGGCGAGCCGGGATAAAACCGAACTTGTGGTCGCCGATCTGGATTTAGACATGATTAAGGAGGTCCGTTCGGTGTGGCAATTCTACAGGGATCGCCGGCCGGAATCGTATAAAGAGATTGTTGAGGAATACTGATCTGAAAAAGTGCAAAGTTAAAAGTGAGAAGTTGAAAGTAAAGAAAATCTAAGAAAGTTCGCTGACGCAATGACGTCACAAGAAATAATAGAAATAACAGCGAAAAACACATTCGGAACATGGAGATTCCAGAAAGGTTGGAAGCCGCTCCATATAACGGACGCCGAAGGATGCTACTTCTTCGATGCAAGCGGGAAGAAATACCTGGATTTTTCTTCTCAACTTATGTGCGTTACTCTCGGCCATAAAAACCAGGCAGTTATCAAAGCGATTGAGGAGCAAGCCCACAAGCTTCCGTATATCGCACCCGGATTTGCCACGGAAGCAAGGGCCGAATTGAGCAAGCTTCTTTTAGAAGTTCTTCCACAGGGACTGGAAAAATTCTTTTACACGACATCGGGCACTGAAGCGAACGAGGCCGCTTTTAAGATCGCGCGCATGTTCACCGGCAAGACAAAAATAATCGCGCGTTATCATTCCTACCATGGCTCAACGATGGGGTCGATTGCCGCCACCGGAGATCCGCGCCGATGGGCGATGGAACCGGCTGGAAAAATTCCGGGAGTCATCTTCGGGCCTGAAGTCCATTGCTACCGCTGCCCTCTTCATCATACGTATCCAGACTGCGGAATTGCATGCGTTGAATACATCGAACATATGATCGAAAACGAAAGCGATGTTGCCGCTGTCATGATTGAACCGGTGGTTGGAACAAACGGCGTGTTGATTCCGCCGAAAGAATATATGCCGCGATTGAGGCAGATATGCGACAAACATAATGTTCTCCTCATAGCGGACGAAGTGATGAGTGGATGGGGCCGGACAGGCAAATGGTTCGCCGTAGATCATTGGAATGTAACACCGGATATCCTTACGACGGCAAAAGGAATCACGACGGCGTATGTTCCCCTCGGTCTGTGTGCTACAACAAAAAAGATCGCGGACTATTTCGACGACCACTACTTTTCACATGGCCACACCTACGAGGCGCATCCGTTAACGCTGGCTCCGGCCGTTGCCGCAATCAATGAGCTGAAACGCCTCAACCTCATTGAACGGGCAAACGAGATGGGAGAATACATGGGTTCCAAATTGAATGCGCTCAAAGTCCGGCATCAGTCGATCGGCGACGTACGCGGTATCGGATTGTTCTGGGCCGTTGAGCTGGTAAAAAATCGAACAACAAAAGAGCCATTCAATTCTTACAAAGACAAGATTAGCGGCGTACCATTGCTCGTCGATAAAATCACCTCGGAGATGATGAAGAAAGGCGTCTTCGTTCAGGCATGGGTCAGCCATTTTGTGATCGCCCCTCCTCTGATCATAACAAAGGATGAAATTGATTCTGCGGTGAAAGTTTTTGACGAAGTGCTTAATCTCGCGGATGAACAATCTTCGCAATAAAAGACGGTCCTTTCAATGAAGAATCTTGCACCGAAACTCACAGCCGAAGAATACGAGGAAAATTTCGCCGAACTTCATCCCCCACTTTCTGAAGATTCCGCCGTCGCAGAAGCAAACCGCTGTCTGTATTGTTTCGACTCCCCTTGCATGAAAGCGTGCCCGACGCATATCGACGTTTCCACATTCATCAAAAAAATCGCTTCGGGAAACATCAAGGGATCGGCAAAAACCATTCTCTCGTCGAACTGGGTAGCGCTCACATGCGCAAAAGCATGTCCGGTCGACCAGCTCTGTGAAGGTGCATGTGTTTTCAACGATCGAGGTGAAAGTCCGATTCAGATTGGGCGATTGCAGCGATACGCTATGGACTGGTATGTCGAACGCGGGATGCCGCCACTTTTCACTCCAGCTCCAAAGAACGGAAAATCAGTCGGAGTTATTGGAGGCGGCCCGGCGGGCCTGGCATGTGCAGCCGAATTGGCTTTGATGGGATATGACGCCACGATTTACGAAGCTAAGCATGAACCCGGCGGACTCGATACATGGGGCATCGCGCCGTACAAAATGAAGAGGCAGGACAGCCTGAATGAAGTAACAATTGTCGGGCGCCTTGGCGTTACAATTAAAACCGGGGTGTACGTGGGCGGGAACATTTCCATCGAGGAACTATTAAACAACCATGACGCAATTTTTCTTGGCGTTGGCTTGCAGACTCCGGCGCGTCTTCGAATCCCCGGCGAGGAACTGCCCGGCGTCCATGATGCACTGTACTTTATCGAAAAAGTAACGTCGCGCAAATGGAATTCAGTTGACGTAGGCAAGCGGGTCGCCGTAATCGGTGCGGGAAACACAGCCATCGATGCCGCCACGGAGGCGAAACGCCTCGGCGCTGAACAGGTCATGATCATCTATCGCCGCAGCAAAGATGAGATGTCCGCGTATGATTTCGAGTATGAACTGGCAAAGAGCGACGGCGTAGTTTTTCATTTTCTCGCCGCCCCCAAGCGAATTCTGGGATCATCGCATGTTGAAGCAATTGAATGTGTTCGCATGAAGCTCGGCGTTCCGGACTACCGGGGCAAGAGAATCGCAGAGCCAATTCCTAACTCCGAATTTCAAATTCCGGTCGACATGGTTATCAAAGCTGTCGGCCAAGCGACGGAGCAAAATTTCTTTTCACACATTCCCAACCTCAAAATGGAAAACGGCAATGTGTGGGTGAACCCGGAGACATGTCAGACAAACAACGCTAAATTTTTTGCCGGCGGAGACTGCATCAACGGCGGAAAAGAGGTTGTGAACGCTGCGGCGGATGGGAAAAAAGCCGCGCATGGAATAGATAATTTTTTAACAGTCGGGATCTAACGAAGCGCACTCATGATCGATTTGTCAATAAATTGCGGCGGAATAAAATCACCGAACCCGTTTTGGCTTGCCTCCGGCCCGCCGACAAATTCGGCCTACCAGGTCTGCAAAGCCTTCGAAGCAGGCTGGGGAGGCGCCGTGTGGAAAACGATCGGCGAGGCAGTAATGAACGTCGTGAACCGGTACGGGTCGATGGACTATAACGGTCAAAAAATTATCGGACTGAACAACATCGAACTCATCAGCGACCGGCCGGTTGAAGTCAACTTGCGGGAAATTGCTGAAACGAAAAAGCTGTGGCCCGACCGGGCTGTGATCGCTTCGTTGATGGTGGAATCGAAACGCGAAACGTGGCACGAGATCGTTAAACGAACAATCGATACAGGCTGCGACGGCATCGAATTGAACTACGGCTGCCCGCACGGAATGAGCGAGCGGGGCATGGGCTCTGCCGTCGGCCAGGTGCCCGAGTATTGCACAATGATTACGGAATGGGTTACCGAGGTCTCAACAATTCCTGTTCTCGTCAAGCTGACACCCAATATCTCCGACATCCGTTTTCCGGGGCGCGCCGCAAGAAAAGGAAAAGCAAACGGCATTTCGCTCATCAATACCATCAACACGATTATGGGGGTGGACCTCGATACGTTCGAACTGAACCCCTCAGTTGACGGAAAAGGCGGGCACGGCGGGTATGCAGGACCTGCCGTAAAACCGATTGCGCTCAATATGGTCTCACAAGTTGCCGCCGACACAGAGATCAACCTCCCTATTTCCGCGATCGGCGGAATCTCAACGTGGCGCGATGCGCTCGAGTTCATCCTGCTCGGAGCTTCTTCGGTTCAAGTGTGCACAGCGGTCATGCATTACGGGTTCCGCATCATCGAAGATATGACTGAAGGATTGACACATTGGATGGAAGAAAAGAATTACCGGACGCTCGACGAGGTGCGCGGGAAATCGCTCAAATGCATTTCAGAGTTCGGCAATCTGAATCTTCTCTACAAAGCGGTCGCGCGCATCGACGAATCAAAATGCATTCAATGTAATCTTTGCTATATTGCCTGTAACGATGCTGCCCATCAGTGCATCGATCTCCTTCCGCATGGCGAAAAAAATCAGCCCACGGTGCGTGAGTCCGATTGTGTCGGATGCAGGCTCTGTTTCATCGTCTGCCCGGTTGAAAAATGTATCTCCATGGTGCGCCTCGACGACGCCTCCGAAACAATCACCTGGAATGAGTTGATGAAACAGATGCCCCAACCGGTAACTTGGGAAGCATTGCGCCAATTTCAACACAAACATGGAATAGAAATTCACTAAATAACGGCCACGAAATTCAGTGTGGCTGAGAATCGATAATACTCTTACTCACGGCACTGAAGCTTCCAATTCACTCAATCACTCACATCATGAGGAAGGAGATGTTATGAAAAACAGCAAGTTCTGGATCGCGGTTGCGGCGAGTGGAGTGGTAATGAACATCGTGGATTTCCTTCTCCAAGGAATGGTCATGATCCCCATGTATTATTCCAAACACACGGACATATTCAATCAAACAACCAATCCTGTTTGGTATGTCATCGGTGATTTCATCACCGTCTTTGTCCTTGCATGGGTGTTCGATAAAGTCTCTGCCAGCTTCAATTCTAATTGGAAAGGCGGAGCGGTATACGGATTGTATGCGGGAATCCTCGTGAACTTTCCGACATGGATTTTCTTACACCTTTTCCTCAAAGGGTATTCCTATAAATATGCATGGTTTTCGACAATCTACGGAATCGTTTGGACGGTCATTGCGGGCGCGATCGTCGCGAGTATTTACGAAAAAGGGTCAGCAGCGCCGGCAAGATCTTAAAAAATAATTTCATATGTCGTGGCTAATTTTCGCTGCAATCATTTTCGGCGTTCTTTCTCTCACGTATGCATTCCGCGGCACAACGATTGCTCAGTATCCTTCGCAACGCGGAATGTTCCTGGGTACGGGGCTTGCCCTTCTTGTCAGCGCAGGCTGGATAATGCTGTACCCTACCGCGGCAGTTCTCAGCTCAGACAATGCGCTCATGATTCTGTCGTCCTTTCTCTCGGCCTTGATGTGCGGATTGATGATCGGTTACCCGTATGTCAGGAAAAAGGCAGGATCACTGCTGTACGGAGTGCCCAGAGTCCAGAGCAGGAAAATATCGGGCTTTGCAACCGCAGGATTATTTCTCATTCTTATCATCTTCACAATTGTTCAAGCGGACTTCTCTCGAGGGAAAATAGCCGAACTTGTATTCTATCTTTCGGTCGTTTTCTATTTTGCATCCCCTCTCTTTGGCAAAGTCGAGTTACGGCACAACGGAATTCTTGAAACGTATTCTCTCATTCGATGGAAAGATATCTCGTCGTACCGCTGGGTCGGGCAAGATGAAAGCAGTTTGATGATGAATGTGAAACCTTCCTGGCGAAAAAACATCACTATCATTTTTCTACCGGACCAGAAGGAATCAGTTGAAGCCGTGCTGAAGCAACAATTGAGCATTTCTAAACCTCAAGAATGATGATTGGTACAGATTGCAGGAGCTGACAAATGTCAACGCTTATTAAGAACGGGCGCATTATCACCGCCGAGCAGGATTATACAGCCGACATTTATATCGAAAAGGACACAATCAATACTATCGGCGCGTCACTTACCATGCCTGCCGACAACACAATCGACGCGAAAGGCAAGTACGTGATTCCCGGCGGCGTCGATGTTCACACGCACATGGATATGCCGTTTGGCGGAACGACTTCGAGCGACGATTTCGAATCGGGGACTCGTGCTGCCGCCTTTGGCGGAACAACATGTCTCATTGATTTTGCGATCCAATCCAAGGGGACAAAGATGCGCGACGCGCTCGACGTTTGGTGGAAAAAGGGAGAAAGAGCCACGATCGACTTCAGTCTTCATATGATTATCACCGACCTGCCGGAAGCACATCTCGAAGACATGAACGAGATGGTACGGGAAGGGGTAACGAGCTTCAAACTTTTCATGGCATACCCGAACATTCTGATGGTGGACGACGCAACCATCTTTCGTGCAATGCGGCAAACCGGAAACAACGGCGCGCTCGTCTGCATGCATGCCGAGAATGGCGGAGTCATTGACCTGCTCGTGCAAAAAGCGCTCGCAGAAGGAAAGACCGCTCCAATCTACCATGCCCTTACTCGCCCGACCACCGCAGAAAGTGAAGCTGTCAACAGGGCCATTGCGCTCGCACAAATGGCAGGCGCCCCAGTTTACATCGTCCACCTTTCATCCGCCGATGCTCTGGAAAAAGTTTCCGAGGCTCGGGACAAAGGCGTCCCGGTTTTTGCCGAAACATGTCCGCAATATCTTCTATTATCAGTTGATGATTTAGACCGTCCGAATTTCGAAGGAGCAAAATACGTTTTTACGCCTCCTCTTCGCGAGAAGTGGCATCAGGACAAGTTGTGGGAAGGGTTGCGAAAAAATACTCTGCAGGTTGTTTCAACCGACCATTGTCCATTTTGTTTCAAAGAACAGAAGGAAATGGGACGCGATAGTTTTGCAAAAATCCCGAACGGAGGACCCGGAGTGGAAAACAGGTTGCAACTTATCCATCATCACGGTGTCAATCAGAAGAGAATAAGTTTGAATAGATGGGTAGAGATTGTGGCAACAACGCCGGCGAAAATGTTCGGGCTCTATCCGCGCAAAGGGACGATCGCTGTCGGCAGCGACGCCGATATCGTGATATGGGACCCGAACAAAGAGCTGACCCTCTCGGCGAAAACGCATCATATGCGTGTCGACTATTCGATGTTCGAGGGATTCAAAGTGAAAGGAGACGCTGAAACTGTTCTCTCTCGTGGTGAAACAGTTGTCGACAAAGGCCGATGGCTGGGTAGAGCAGGACGAGGCTCGTTTCTGAAACGAAACACATACGCGGGGGCGTGGAAATGAGATGTAGTATCTTCACAACCAAGTAATAACATCATCCAATCACCCAAACCGGAGGTTTACTGATGGAGCGGCCCAAAATTAATTACGTTGCTGTTTTGGTAGTGGCATTCGTTCAGTTTATTTTGGGAGCGGTTTGGTATTCTCCGATCCTGTTTGGGAACAAATGGATGCAGCTCACCGGCATCACTATGGAGATGGCGTCAAAGATAAGCCCGTGGAAAGCGTATGGTCTAACGTTTCTTGCCTACCTTGCCTTGTCGTGGATTCTAGTTCATGCTCTCTCGTATGCAAAAGCAAGGACGCCGATGGAAGGGGCAATGGTAGGGTTTTGGAATTGGTTCGGTTTTGTAGCAACGATCATGGGCATTACAAATCGTTATCAGCTTCAGCCCTGGGCCCTCTGGGCAGTCGATAGCGGCTACCAGCTCGTTAATTTCATCCTCGGCGGAATTATTTTGACGATGTGGCACAAGAAGCTTTGGGAAGAAGAAGAAGCCATGTAATCTCCTTTGGCCTTGCTGCATTAAGCGGGCAATGATAATGCTCATCTTTGAATTCCAATGTCCGCCTGTATTCTCTGCGAACGCCTCCCAATAAATAGCGCTGAGCTTTTTCCAACGCGTTTTTGAGAAAGCTCTTTGCGGATCGCTTCGAGCAGCGAGAGAAAAACCTGTTCGTCGTTTCGGACACACCCAAACTGCTGCAACAAGCGCTCATCCTGTTTTCACCTGTACGCTAAATGCAAATACCCAAAACCTTTTTGGATTCAACTCATCCAATTTGCCCTCGATTCAGGATTCCATTTTGTAGTCGTCTTTTTCAGCTTTGTGAAAAATTCAATTGAGCTTTTCCCTGTAATATCTCCCGCGCCGAATTTCGATTCGTTCCAACCGCCGAAGGAGAATGGTTCTCGCGGAACCGGCACACCGATGTTCACTCCGATCATTCCGGCACTCGCCCGCTCAATGACGTATCGTGCCATGCCTCCGCTTTGCGTGAAAACCGATGCTGCATTCCCATACGGCGAACTATTTTCAAGAGCGATGGCTTCATCAACGTTGTCGGTGCGGATGATGGAGATGACAGGACCGAAAACTTCTTCCTGTGCTATCCTCATTTCGGGACGGACGTAATCTATAACGGTGGGCCCAACATAATAGCCGTCTTCTTTTCCCGGAACAACGGCGTTCCTTCCGTCCAAAAGCACTTTAGCCCCCTGCCTTTCGGCTTCGCTGATGTATGCTTCTATCCTCTCTTTTGCCTTTTTTGAAATTATCGCGCCAAGGTTCTTCCCAGGAATAATATTCTTCGCTTCGTCGCAGAGTCTTTGGATGATCCGGTCTATATTTCCAACGGCAACCATGGCTGAGGCTGCCATACATCGTTGTCCCGCACAGCCGCTCATTGAGGCCGCAACATTTGAAGCAGTCATTTGTTCGTTTGCATCGGGGAGAACGATCAAGTGATTCTTTGCGCCGCCAAGGCATAACGCGCGTTTCAAATGCGAAGTCGCTCGAGTGTAAACAACTTTTGCTACACTCGTCGATCCGACAAACGAAACGGCTTGAATTCCCGGATGGTCGCAGATTTTTTCAACGATCGTCTGCGATCCGTTCACAACATTGAACACGCCGTCCGGTAGCCCCGCTTCTTTCAATAATTCAGCGATTTTGCAAGCGCTCAATGGCACCTGTTCCGATGGTTTTAGGATGAGTGAATTTCCCAGCACCAGCGCGTTTGGAATTGTCCAGTTTGGCACCATATTGGGAAAATTAAACGGGGTGATGCTCGCAACAACTCCCAAAGGATAGCGGTCAATCCGGCACTCAACTCCTTTGCTTACCTCTAAAACTTCCCCCGCAACAAGCTGCGGCATTGAACAGGCAAATTCCGTTATTTCGATCGACTTTTCAATTTCGGCGATGGCTTCGTTCATCGTCTTGCCATTCTCTTCATGAACTAAGTCTGCGAGCGTTTGAATATTTTTCTCCAACAAAGTTTTATACCGATAAAAAATTTGAACGCGTTCTTTAATCGGCATCGTTGACCAGGATTGAAATGCCTGCATCGCGGCTTGTACTGCGTTGTCAAGATCGGGGCCGTTGGATAGCGGAACCTCGGCAATCGGTTGGCCGATTGATGGATTCATTACGGGCAGATGTTCCGATGCGGTAGAGTCCACCCATGTTCCTCCGATAAAATTTTTCAGCCTCTGACTTTTTATTGACACGCCTCCCTTTGCCGGCACGGCAAAGCTATCCACGCTGAGTGACATGGCGTCCTCCTCCAAATAGAAATATTGTTAACCTTGAACTATCGGCAATGACCCCGTGGTCAGCGACAACGGGGTTTAACTATAACAAACGGACAACCCGGCTGTGAATAGTTTCCTACTGCAGTAGCGAACGGGCAATGACAATTCGCTGGATCTCCGAAGTTCCTTCGTAGATCTCAGTAATTTTAGCGTCACGCAGGTAACGCTCAACGTTGTATTCGCGGATGTATCCGTACCCGCCGTGAATTTGAATAGCTTCGAGAGCGCATTGAACCGCAACCTTCGACGCAAAAAGCTTTGCCATCGCCGCCTGTTTCGTAAACCGTTCCCCTGAATCCTTGGTTGCTGCGGCTTGCAAAGTCAATAAACGAGCGGCATCAACTTCTGTTGCCATGTCGGCAATCTTGAATTGGATCGCTTGTAAATTTGAAAGAGGCTGGTCGAACGCCTTTCGTTCTTTTGAATATTTCACCGCTGCATCGAGGCTCGCCTGTGCAATGCCAACCGCCTGCGATGCAATTCCGATACGACCCCCGTCCAACGTCATCATCGCAAACTTAAATCCAAATCCTTCCTCGCCGATTCTGTTTGCTGCCGGTACACGCACATCCTGAAACGCAATGGACACCGTGTCGGAGCTGCGTATTCCGAGTTTCCGTTCTTTCTTGCCAGCGGTGAATCCGGGCATTCCCTTCTCAACAACAAATGCGCTGATGCCGCGGCTTCCTTTTGTCGGATCGGTCGCCGCCATCACCAGAACGTAATCGGCGTTGAAGCCGTTCGTTATCCAATTCTTTATTCCGTTTAAGATATAGCAATCGCCGTCTCGGACGGCCATCGTCCGTTGGTTCGTCGCGTCGCTTCCCGCTTCCGGTTCTGAGAGTGCAAACGCGCCGAGTTTCTTCCCCGATGCAAGCGGGGTTAAAAATGTTTGCTTCTGTTTTTCAGTACCGAACTCATTGATTCCATAACAAACGAGCGAATTATTCACGGACATAATCACTCCGCACGACGCGTCAACACGAGATATTTCCTCGACGGCAAGCGAGTAGCTCACCGTGTCCAGACCCGCACCGCTGTACTGCTCGGGAACCATGACTCCCATGAATCCCAAATCTCCAAGTTTCTTCACCGCTTCGTACGGAAACTCTTCTTTTTCATCGCGCGATTCTGCATGGGATGCTAATTCATCGCGAGCAAATTGGCGGGCTGTCTCGCGAATCATTCTTTGGGTTTCGTTCAGTTCGAAGTTCATAGCTGCGCTTTTTTTATCGATCAACAGTTTGTTAGCCGTTAGGTGTTAGCCATTAGCGTCGCTTGTGCTAAGAGCTAATATCCAAGAGCGAAAAATTACTTCAGCGGCGAATAGTCATAGAAACCCTTTCCCGTCTTTTTTCCAAGATGTCCGGCGGCAACCATTTTTTTTAAGAGCGGACATGGACGATATTTTGAATCGCCGAGTCCTTCATGGAGAACATTCATAATCGACAAGCAAACATCGAGTCCAATAAAATCAGCTAAAGCGAGCGGACCCATTGGATGGTTCATTCCCAGTTTCATCACGGTATCGACCGCCTCCGGCGTCGCGACCCCCTCCATCACGCAATACATCGCTTCGTTCAGCATGGGAAGAAGTATTCTGTTCGACACAAATCCTGGAAAATCATTCACTTCAACAGGCGTTTTCTGTAAAGACTCAGTCATGGCCTTCACAGCTTGAAAAGTCTCTTCCGATGTAGAAAGTCCGCGAATGATTTCGACGAGTTTCATGACGGGAACGGGATTCATGAAATGCATCCCGATCACGCGTTCCGGACGATTCGTCGCTGCGGCAATTTCTGTAATTGAAATTGATGAAGTATTCGTAGCCAGTATTGCCGCAACCGGCGCGGCATCAGCAACTGCCTTAAAAATGTCCAGTTTAATTTTCTTATTCTCGGTTGCCGCTTCGATAACAAGGTCTGCAGACCTGACGGCTTCTAAAAGTAAACCCGAAGTTGCTATGTTGCCAAGCGTTCTTGTTTTCTGTTCGTCGGTGAGACTCCCTTTCTTAACTTGGCGGTCGAGGTTGGATGATATTGTTTTTACCCCGCGATCAATCAATTCTTGCTTGATGTCGTTGAGCGTAACGGTGTATCCATACTGCGCGCATACATGCGCTATGCCATTCCCCATCGTTCCGGCGCCAATTACTGTAACATTTCTAATTTTCATACTGTTTTCAGCAATCAGTTATTACTTGAGACATCTGAAGAATCGTCTCTCGCCAAACCGCAGGAAGTTATTTTCAAATCGTTTTGCGATCTTGCGTCTGGCAACGCCATCCTTTCGGGATTTGCGTGAGCCATACTTTTCAAATTATTCAGAAGTCTCTACTTAGTATTGGATCATTTCCACTACCATTCCGCTCGCCTCCCCGCCGCCGATGCAGATTGCAGCCAGTCCTCGCTTTAGGTTTCTTTGCATTAGCGCATGGAGCAGGGTAACGACGATCCGCGCGCCGCTTGCTCCAAGAGGGTGGCCAAGCGCCACTGCGCCGCCGTTGACATTCACTTTTTCGACATCGATGCCGAGAATTTTATTTGCGGCGAGAGCGACGACAGCAAAGGCTTCATTAATTTCGAACAAATCAATTTGATCCAGCGTCATTCCGGCCTTCTTTAATACCTTCGGAATTACGTCTGCCGGCGCGGTCGTAAACCATTCCGGCTTCTTTGCGGCGGAAGAACTTGAAATAATCTTCGCAAGAGGTCTCAGTCCGAGCGACCGCGCTTTTTCTGAAGACATGAGAACTACGGCTGCAGCGCCGTCGTTGATCTTTGAAGAATTTGCCGCGGTCACGGTTCCGTCTTTTTGAAAAGCCGGTTTCAAAAGGGGAATTTTTTCAAAGTTAGTCTTCTTTGGATCCTCGTCTTCCTCAACGTACACCATCTCCCCCTTTTTCTGGAGAATTCCTACATGCACAATTTCGTCTCTGAATCGCCCTTGCGCTTGCGATTCTAATGCGCGCCGGTAACTGAGAATCGCAAATTCATCCTGCTCTGCGCGCAGAACGGCACACTCCTTTGCGCACAATTCCGCCGCGTTTCCCATATGAAAATTGTTATAGACATCCCATAACCCATCTTTGATCAGCGAATCGATGAGTTCTCCGTTTCCCATCTTGTAACCAGCGCGGGCTTTGTCCAGCAAATAGGGGGCGTTGGACATGCTCTCCATTCCCCCTGCGACAATAACTTCGGCGTCGCCAAGCTGAATCGCCTGCGAGCCGAGCATGATAGCTTTCATTCCCGAACCACACACTTTATTGATCGTCAGGCATTCGACCAACGGCGGAAGCCCCGCGAACATCGCAGCCTGACGAGCCGGCGCCTGTCCTTCCCCCGCCGTCAAAACATTTCCCATGATCACTTCATCGACAACATCTTTAGAGATCGTTGCCCTCCGCAATGCTTCTTCGATTACAATTGCACCGAGCTTCGGAGCAGCGACAGAGCTTAGCGTGCCGCCAAACGAGCCGATCGGCGTTCTACATGCACCGACAATAACTACTTCTTTCATACGATCTTTTTTGGATAAGGTACAACTCTTCGAATGAAAAGGCAAAAAGGACTTACAAAAGAGCTTTTAACGCCTGGGCGAGATCTTCAATCAAATCACTCTGGTCTTCAAGCCCAACAGAAAGACGAACTAAGCCTGGCTCGATGCTAAATTTTCCGGATTCAATTTCCTCGGGAGCGGGCGGAACAACGACCGAATAAGGAATAACGAGGCTTTCTGTGCCGCCCAAACTGGGGGCGATATACGGTATGGACAACGCGTCAATAAACTTTTTTGCCCGCTCGGGGGAACCAAGGTCGAAAGAAACCACGCCGCCGAATCCTCTCATCTGCCGTTTTGCAATCTCAAGGTTCGGTTGTGCTTGGAGCGAAGGATAAAAAACTTTTCGCACTCCGGGCTGGGCCGTGAGAAAATTTGCAATCGCCCCCGCAGACGTATTTTGGAAGGAAACACGAAGCGGCAGCGTCTTTAGTCCGCGGATCAGCAAGTAGCTGGAATGGGCATCCAACGTCCCCCCGATAGTAAAATGGAGTTCGCGGATAGATTCAATAATTGACCTCCGCGCAAGAATAACGCCCGCGAGCACGTCGTTATGGCCTGCGAGATATTTTGTGCAGCTGTGAACGACGATGTCGACGCCGAACCTTAACGGAAGAAGGTTCACCGGAGAAGCGAATGTCGCATCAACCATCGTTTTTATTTTCCGTTCCTTGCAGATGGAGACGATCGATTCGAGGTCTTGAACATAGAGATGCGGATTGGTCGGCGTTTCAAACAAAAACAGTCGAGTGTTCTCTTGTATTGAAGATCGGAGCGAATCCAGACTGCAGCTTTTGACAACGGAAATTTCGATACCGAATCGAGCCAACACGGAAGAGCAGAGGTCTTCTGTTCTATGGTACATTTCATCGAGAATGAGAAGATGGTCGCCCGGCTTAAGAATTCGAAGGAGTGTAATTGCGATAGCATACATTCCCGACGAGCAGAGAATCGCATCTTCCGCCTCTTCAAGGTCGGCAAGTTTCCTTTCAGCGACGGCGCGGGTGGGATTATGATACCGCCCGTATTCTTCCCGCTGTTCAGATTTGTCTTTGTGCCGCTCCAGCTCACTTACGTTCTTAAAAAAGAACGTCGATGTCAATGCGATTGAAGGCGGCACTCCTCTGTTCGAACGATTTTTTTCTTCGCCTGAATGTATGCTTCGAGTACGAATGTGTTTTCCCATAGCACCGTAAAAAAATAAAAACCATCCCAAGAGAATGAGATGGTTTTTCAATAATGAGGATTCACGCGGGACGATTAACTGTTCATTGACTTAAGGAAATCTTTGTTTTCCTTTGTTCCGCGCATTTTTTCAAGCAAGAATTCCATCGCTTCAACGGGCGTAAACTCGCTTAAGAACTTCCGCAAAATCCAAACGCGATTCAATTCATCTTCACCCATAAGAATTTCTTCTTTGCGGGTGCCAGACCTGTTAACGTCGACAGCCGGGAAGATTCGTTTGTCGCTCAGTTTACGGTCGAGCACTATTTCCATATTGCCGGTGCCCTTGAATTCTTCAAATATGACTTCGTCCATTCTGCTGCCGGTTTCAACAAGAGCCGTTGCGATGATCGTCAGGCTTCCCCCTTCTTCGATATTACGGGCGGCGCCAAAAAATCTCTTGGGGCGATGCAGTGCGTTTGCGTCGACACCGCCGGAAAGAATTTTTCCGGAATGGGGAACAACCGTGTTGTGGGCTCGCGCAAGGCGCGTGATACTGTCGAGCAGGATAACAACGTCATGCTTTGCTTCAACCAGTCGTTTTGCTTTTTCAAGAACCATGTCCGAAACCT
>CAZXQG010000001.1:18162-216785 GCA_964642725.1 uncultured Chitinophagaceae bacterium | reverse complement strand
GAGTGTATCCGGTACTGTTGCTGTGTTGACGATAAACGTCAAGTTCTTCCTTTGCAGCTGAGTGACTTGAGTGACGGTATTGGCGTCTAAGGTAACTGAGGTCTGTGCCAGCGCTCTGCCGTTCAGCGTTGCACCGGCAGCCATCGCAATCTGTGTTTGACACAATATGTTTCCCATCATTTGAGCCGACGTGCCAAGGGTAACTTGGCCGGCCACCTGCCAGAAAATGTTGGCAGCTTTAGCGCCGCCGCTAAGCGTAACAATGGCTCCGTTTGCGACCGTGAGATTACTCGCGACCTGGAAGATCCAGACATCAGTTGCGCTGCCCGAGATAGTGACACCAGCAGCAGAAATTAGGACCCCAGTACCCCACTTGTAAAGACCAGGAGTGAGTGTCAACGAAGTAATATCTCCAGCGCCCAGTTCTGTATGATCAGGCAATGTCCGTCCAGCTGCGTCCGTATACGCGGTTTGCATGTTGCTTATAGCCGTGGTCATTTTAGTTGGAGTTGGAGCAGTATAGTCGGCGGCATATATTTTCCCGGTCACTAAAGATGATGTCGAAAATGTACCGGATGCATCCATTGTTAATCCAAATCCAGTTATGGTTGACGCAGCGGCTGGACTAACTCCAATATCACCAGTAATTGAGGTGACTCCCGTGGTTGAAATTCCTGTTTTTGCAAGAATCGCAAAGTTCCCGGCAGTGCCAAGATTAACCGCTGTCGATTGAGAAAGTGCGGCTGCATGCATAATCAAAGCAGCTATCAGCATTCCTCCGAAGAACCGTGTCCGGCTGCTTACAATGCCCATTGAAGATTTGGTATCGGTTTGCATAAGAACCTCCATAGTAGTTTGTGAAAATGAATTATGAACTGTATTGTTGCACACAAATTTCGCTTCTTTCAGTGCAGGCTTGAAAGTTCTTTTTGGGAAAGATCGTCGATACCTGAATTCATCCGGTGATTTTTTCGACCTAGAACAAAATCAAAGAGGACAAAACTAATACAGTCTGGGTCATCCCTGAAGGGGAATCCTATAATTAGAAGAATACCGTTGTCTGAATGGAAATGTAATAGTCCGAAAGGATGAAAAAGTAGTTAATCCTCTTTTGAGGATGCTCAAATTGTCGCTAATACAAGTGCAAATAGGCTAAAAAAGGCCATTGCTGGCCTTTGGAACAACTAAGTTCTCGGAATGAACAGACTCAATCAAATCGCCCTGGCATCCTCCGCACGAAATCCAAGATCAGGCACGGCTGCCAGAATCTCACCTGCATCTTTCATGGATTGAATCGACCACGTTGAAGACATTGCGCCACTTTTGACACTAGACATACAGAAGGGTGGCCGGCAGCTACAAATTGTCCCGAACCCTATCCTCGTGGACCAGATAGACAGCTACTGCTTCCTGAAGCCTAGGGATTTTTTTGACCTCGTTCCAGGAAAAGATATTGTGGCTGTGAGGTTTCTGGAGTTCGTGCTCTATCATGCTGAGATGGATAGGAAAAGGAAGAAGCCGACCGGTGAAATCCGGATGCAGCCGGAAGTAATGGCTTGGCAATTGCGCTTGGAACGTATGATCAGGTCGAGGAAGAAGACTGCATTGCGGAATAAGATGAATAGGCTTTACGATCTAGGCGTAAAGGTCGGATATCTTGTTTCTTATCAGATCGATCAGCCGGGAACAAAGGGCCGTGTTGTTGATATTCTGAAGCTGAATAATCTGGTACCGGTTGAAGCAAAATCTAGTAGTAAGTAGAGCAATATCTAGTACCAATCAGAGCAGACAGGTTAAGAGCAATCAATGTTTACGGTACGATTATGATCGTTCTGGACCTTAATGATACTATAATACACTTCAATCCCGCCCTTTGCTTACGCGACGGGCGGGTTAATTGGAGGAAGGACTGAAAACGATGCAGTCAGTGTATAGAGAAGAATCGTGGTGTTAATCTCAATAGTTCAAGGCAATCTTCACCGAGTTTATCGCATCCTGCAGATCCTCAACCTTCAAGTGTGAATACCCCTGAGTTACTATTGGACTGGAATGGCCCGCCAGGCGTTGAACTATATAGAGGCTGACCCCTGCCCGAACGAGATTTGAGCAAAAAGAGTGTCGTAGGCTGTGGAAGTGTAGGCTAGGATCAAGTCCAGAACTCTTTACATAATTCTTGAATTGTTTGCTCACTCGCTTTGAACTCATCGGCTTTCCAGACTCACTACAAACCAAACGCTCTTCTGGTCCCACTCTCAATTTTCGTTGGTTAAGAAGGAATTGTAGATCATTTCCCAATGGAATATTTCGGGACAGTTTACTCTTCGTGGTAAAGTTTTCTTTGTTCTGTACGAGAACTATATTTCTAATAAAATCAATATCTGACCACTCAAGATGAAGTAACTCGTTCAGTCGGACACCAGTCAAAAATCCGGTAGTAAACGACTCCTTAAGGTCTATGTCGAACACTTTGCCGATAAATACACGAAACGATTCAGGCGTAAAGAACACAGGTAGCTTTTCTGGAGGTTTTGGTTTGGTGACATTGGCGAAAGGATTTTGTTTAAAGCGACCCCACTTTGCAGCTGTCTGAAATGCAGATCTCAAATGCTGACAGTATTTCCTTGCATTGATTATGGAGGTCGAGCGTATTTTCTGTGCCAGAAACTGCTCGCAGTGTGATACTTCAATCGTGTCGAGATCCACGTTTCCAACAAAATCTTTGAGACCGTTCAGGCAGTAAAGATAAACTTTCTTTGTCTCGGAGGTATGAACCGCGGCGGAGTACTTGGAGTATTCGCTAATAAATTCAGAAAAGCTTATGGACTTTTTCTTTGCTGGACTTGATTCAAAACTCCGAGCATATTTCAGAGCGTCACTTTTTAAACGGCTTCGTGTAGAGATCTTATGTTTGTGTCCATCTTTATCATAGAACCAAACATACCAGATCCCATTATCCCTTTTATGTAGGAACATAAAAAATCCCGTCAATGGTTACCAATTTGGTTACCACTCGACGGGAAAAGAGTCAAAATAAGCTGATTTTGTGCCCGAGGGGAGACTTGAACTCCCATGCCCTTGCGAGCGCTGCCTCCTGAAGACAGTGTGTCTGCCATTTCACCACTCGGGCGACTACCCAAAACAAAGATACGAAATTGCTCTTCCCAAATCAATATCAGGATGAAATTCCGGGCACTTCTCGCGTGATGCGATTTGAAAGTATGCGACGCAGCGCACGTACAAATCAGCTATAAATATATATTTTTGTTCTCACGGGTGGATTTCGTATCTTTGTAACCGTCTATAGCGCGAATGGACAATATCTGCGCGATCATTTCCTATGTGTTCAATGCTGACGTGTAACGAGGATGTTGGAAGGGCGCTACCCGATGGAAAAAAAGACACTTCGAAATATCAATTCAGTGTAATTAATTCAGGATACAAAAGCGATCATGTCCGTTCGGAAGGCCATTTTCTGGAGCATTTTTTGGATTGTACTGTCGCTTTTGATGAACGTCGGCATCTATTTCTCTTTCGGTGAACAGAAGGCGTTAGAATTCTTCACCGGCTATGTCATCGAAAAATCCCTCAGTGTCGATAACCTTTTCGTTTTTCTCCTCATCTTCACGTACTTTAAAATCCAGCCGTTACAACAACGCCGGGTGTTGAATTTCGGGATTATTGGAGTGGTGATCCTCCGGGGCATTTTGATCTTGCTTGGAACGGTGCTCGTGAAAGAATTCCATTGGGTGATGTACGTTTTTGGCGTTGTGATTCTCTATTCAGGATATAAGATAACGTTTGGAAAAGAAAAGAAGGTCGAGCCGGAAAGCAACATCGTCCTCAGGATGTTTCGAAAAATCCTTCCGATATCGAACGATTATGTGGATGGCCATTTTTTTTTCCGCAAGGAAGGAATTCTCCATGCGACGTCGTTGTTTGTCGTCCTGCTCATTATTGAAACGACTGACGTCGTGTTTGCCGTCGATTCCATTCCGGCGATTTTCGCAATCACAACAGACCCGCTCATTGTATTCAGCTCGAACATCATGGCAGTGCTGGGGTTACGATCGATGTATTTTGTTCTTGAAAAAGGGCAGCAGAAATTTGAGTACATGAAATACGGAGTTGGCATCGTGCTTGCATTCGTAGGAGTGAAAATGCTTATTGCAGATATCCTCAGCATTAATATTTTCGTCTCCCTCTTGATTGTCGCAGGGATTCTTTCGATTTCCGTATTGCTGTCGTACATCATGAAGCCGCACGGTAGTTCATGACGTATGACAGACCG
The DNA here is from genome assembly GCA_964642725.1 of uncultured Chitinophagaceae bacterium. Classification (GTDB taxonomy): domain Bacteria; phylum Bacteroidota; class Ignavibacteria; order UBA10030; family UBA8401; genus JAGVPT01. The sequence goes on along the minus strand of CAZXQG010000001.1, from coordinate 212,497 downwards.
CCAATGCTTACATTGGGGATGACTACTATTTAATAGAGAGAAGTTGATGAAGAAACGTTTGTTTTGCATGGCTGCGGTTTTGTTTTTATACCGTCCGCTTTCCGCTCAAACTGTCTATTTACCCGCAACTCATGAGGTCTATCATTTCCTCGACGAGATGGCTGCAAAACAAATTCTTACGGATTATCGCGACGCAGTGAAACCGCTTTCCCGGCGGGTTATCGCACAATTCCTAATTCACATCGATAGCGTGAAAACACAATTAACAGCGGTGGAACAAGAACAGCTGAAATTTTACAAAGAGGAATTTTATGAAGAAATGAAAGATCTTCATTACAGCGATTTGCCCGATGAGCGCTGGCACCTCTATAACTACCAGAGTGAACCGTCGCGGATCATGGTCGATCTTATAGGGTCGGAATTATACAACCGCATGGCCGATGGAAAGACCTTCTCCGAACTTGCGAACGGAATTTTCGCGTACGGATATGCGGGAAATCACGTAGGCGCGTATTTTTATTATCACGATACTCATGATGCCGGAACGTACACCTCGACATTAGGGCCCGCATTGTCGTCGCTCCGTCCCCTTTCCCCGTCGACGGCCGTTGTCCCTTCCGGTTCGACGACGACATCCGACGCGATCCCCAACGCATACGATTATGATGTCTTTTATGCACAAATCAATGTTGATCTTGGATTTTTCACATTGACCGCCGAGGAAATGCCGAACATGTGGGGTTCGGGTGAAAACGGCAATATTATTCTTTCAAACAAGCCGCCGGTGTACCCGCAATTGAAGTTGCACGCGCGGCTCAGCAAGGATATTGATTTCACATATATTCACGGCTGGCTTTTTTCCGGCATCGTAGATTCTGCGCATTCGTACAATACGCAGTCTTTCGGCTTACGAACACTCTACGTAAATAAATACATTGCCGCTAATATGTTGGAGTTTACTCCGTGGAATGGAGTTAATATCGCTGTTGGGGAATCAGAGGTATATGGCGGCCCGGGCCGCAATCCGGAATTGCTGTATTTAATTCCGGTGATGCTTTTCAAAACAGCCGAGCACTATTTGGGTAATGAGGATAATTCTCAGATATTCTTTAATTTTAAACTGAATGTTGTGAAGAACTTTAGTTTCTATCTTCCGGTATTTGTCGATGAGTTTAGAACAACGACGTTTCTTAGCCCTACTCAAAACCACAATCAATTGGGATTTACGATAGGCGGCAATGCGTACGATCTCTTTTATCATGACACAAGAATCAACGTCGAATACACGAGAATTAATCCGTGGGTATATAACCATCAGTATCCAGAGGATACCTATCAAAATCATGGCGTAAATTTGGGAGATTGGATTGGGCAAAATGCTGACCTCTTTACGGCAGCTGTTTACCATCGTCCAATGTGCAATCTAGAAATCGGCTTGAAATTTCAGTCCTTGAGAAAAGGAGGCAAAGAAGATACGTATTTCCAATATAATAATTTTGCCGAACCGAGTTTATTGTACGGTCCGATCACCAAACAGCAATCGTTGGGAGTGGTTGGAAGTTATCAGCCATTGCGCGACCTTTACATCGATTTTCATGCCTTACGATCGCGTTTCACAACGCAGATGACATCCTCGAACCCGGAGTTTGTGAATAATCCTTTTGATTACGTGATTGATCCGAGTTATGCCGGGAAATATGATATTGCCGTCGGAATTCGTTATAATTTGTATTAAGCGGGCGTTAGTGAGGGGCATGGTTCCGGATTTGAAGCAATTTTTCGGGGAGGTGAACGCCCTACGCGTGCTCTACAAAACACACAAATGCTCATTGGCGCGGCCGGATTGATGTTAGTCTTGGGGCACAAGGCAACATCTATTACGGATTTTATCTTAAACTTTGACGCGCCCTGCGTGTCAAAAAATGTACGGCGATAGATTTGATGGATCAACGCAGCGATCTTGAACTGATTCGAGAGTTTAAGAATGGGAATGACCAGGCGTTCAATGTTCTCGTCCTTCGGTATCAGGAAAAAATATACTGGGTTGTCCGGCGTTTGCTTCCCGACCACGACGAGGCCGACGATGTTGTACAAGACATTTTTGTGAAGGTTTATCGGTCGCTGAATTCCTTTAAGGGCGATTCCAGTTTTTACACATGGCTGTACAGGATTGCCATAAACTTATCGCTCAATGAGATTCGCAGGAAGAAGACCCGAAAGACGTTTGCCCTTGATGATTCTGTCACCCAGTATGAGTCCGACGAGATTCTTCCTCTTGAACGGATGGAACGTGATGAACGGACAAGACTAATCAAGGAGGCGATTGAGCGATTGCCTGAAAAGCAGAAAAAAGTTTTCGTGTTGAGGTATTATGAAGAATTGCCGTATGAAGAAATTTCTAAGATTCTCAAAACTAGCGTTGGCGGTTTGAAAGCCAACTATTTTCATGCTGTTAAAAAAATTGCAGAGTATGTCAAACATGGATTGCGATGATATTCAATACTTATTGGTTGGGCTGAGGGAAGGAACGATTTCAGCGGAAGAACGGGAGATCGTGGACCGGCACGTTGCAACGTGCGCTCGGTGCACATATGACTTGAAATTGATCGACGAAGCATTCGAATCCCTGCGCAATGTTGAAAATGACGAAGTCCCGAATCACTACTTTACAAACCTTCTCCCGCGCATTCGCCAGAGACTGGAACAAAAGCCCGAACACGGGCTGAGATTTGTGCTGCCGCTTTGGGTGCAGCGAGTCCTTGCACCTGTTTCAGCGGGTGCCGTCCTCGCCTGCTTGATCGGGTTGTACGTTCTTTTCAATCCAGTGGCCGACACAATGCAATTTCAATTGAGGGAGATTGTTTCCGAACTTCCTAAAGAAGAAATTGATGGAGTTGCAGAGTCGGTCTCGTATTCGAATGCACTTGCACGGCCGTTGGAGCCGTCTCAGCGGCTGATGGAAACAATTTCAAACCCCTCCCAGGTATCGCAGCACATCGAACGCGAGCTTATCGACGACCAACTCAGCCACGGGCATTCCCTTTCGATATTCCTTGCGGCTGAACATCCTTTTGAAGATATTAGCGATGAAGACGTGGATTTTGTGATCAAAAAACTTAATGATACATCATTATAAATTAGAGAAGGTCACCATGAAATATTTTGCTACAACGGTACTAGGAGCCCTGTTTCTGGCGACGGGTTCATTGCTGGCGCAGCCGGAGCACGGTGATCGCTCCCAGCAACCCGCCTATGACCGCATCGAAAGCTGGAAGAAAGTGCGAATGCTTGAATCGCTGAAATTGAACGAGGATCAGTCAACAAAATTTATTTTGAGATATAACAAGCACCAGGCGACGATGCACGGTTTTGAGAAAGAACGCAATGACTTGGTGGACAAGCTCGATAGTCAGTCGAAATCGGAGGCGGCGGATGACGATTACAACCAAACTTTCAACGCATTGCTCGACACCGACAAGAAAATTTCCGGCGAGCGTCTTCGTTTTCTGGCAGAGTTGAAGGAAGTTCTTTCCAACAAACAGATTGCCCAGTACATCGTCTTTGAACGGAATTTTGTGCAAGAATTGCGTCAGGCGGTTCGTGATGTCCAGCGCGAACGGATGAAAGACCACTAAAGGCAAGATCCATTTTTTTTAAAAGAAGGGTGGGCCCCCGATTCGGGACTCACTCTTTTTCTATTTTATGGAGGCTTTGCAAAACGCTGTCGTCAACTCGCGCCAATCACGAAGTTCGCAAAGCGATCCCTTGGGAGATGCCTTAGGCTAAAACGGCGGCCGAAGACTCCCTGCGGATCAGACTGACATGACTCAGAAATTCTTAAATGATCGCTCAATTTGGGACACTGCTTTCCGTTCCTTACTGTTGATTCTTCCACAGGCGATTGATATATTTTTACACTATGAAAAACGGCGTTCAAAAAATCTATCTCGATTACAGTGCTACGACGCCGGTTGACCCCGATGTAACCGCAGCTATGCTGCCGTACTTCACCCGCTCATTCGGGAACGCATCGTCAATCCACTCTTTCGGCAGGGAAACCAAGATTGTGCTCGAGGAAAGCCGGGAAAAGATTGCGCGTGCAATAGGAGCCAGGACGGGGGAAATATTTTTTACCAGCGGAGGAACGGAAGCGGACAATCATGCGCTTATCGGCGTGGCAATGGCGGCGAACCGGTCGCACGGAAAGAACCATATCGTCGTTTCTGCGGTAGAGCATCACGCTGTTCTTCAGAGCGCCGAATATTTGAGAGGCAACGGCTTTGACGTGACAATTCTTCCTGTCGATGAGTTTGGAAAAGTCGATCCTGATGACGTGCGCCGGGCAATCGTTCCAAGAACTTCTCTTGTCTCCGTCATGCATGTGAACAACGAGATCGGCACGATTGAGCCCATCGAAGAGATTGCACGTGTCGTGCATGACCACGGAGTTGTCTTTCACTCGGATACCGTTCAATCTGCCGGGAAAATTCCAATTAACGTCGACGCGCTTTCAATAGATATTCTCGCCATCTCGGCTCACAAAATTTACGGCCCGAAGGGTATCGGCGCAGTGTATATCCGCAAAGGAATTGATGTAGATTCATATATCCATGGAGGGGCTCAGGAACGCAATCGAAGGGCCGGGACCGAAAACGTTCCCCTCGTCATCGGTTTCGCGAAGGCAATCGAGACGAGCCAGCACGATATGGAAAAGAATACAAATTATATTAGTACATTGAGGAAGGAGTTGAAGCGTCTTTTGTCGGAGCGATTCGACTGCATTTGTTTCAACGGGCATCCGACAGATGCCCTTCCCAACATTGTGAATATATCATTCGATAGTGCGAAGAGAGACGTCGATGGGGAGGCGTTATTGCTCAACATGGATTTGCATGGCGTTGCCGTAACAAGCGGCTCGGCATGTTCTTCGGGAAGCATGGAGCCGTCTCACGTGCTCCACGCCATCGGCCGCGATGTAAAAACGGCGCGGGCGAGTATTCGGTTTTCAATTGGAAAGTATACTACGAACGATGAAATAGCGAAAGCCGTAGGTATTTTGGAAAAAGTTGCGGCGCAAAGCACGGCCGCCCCGGCATCAATTTCTTGAAAGGAGACAGCATGAAGTTTGCACTCACCGTAATTGTCTCAATGTTTCTGTTCGGATGCGACAATACTGCCGATCAGGCGCCGAATAATTTGAAAAAGGGGGATGAATATTTTGCTGCCAAACAGTACGAGGTTGCGGAATATTATTATGATAAAATCCCGGAAGACAGTCCCTGCTATAAAGAAGCAGAAATAAAGATGCAGCAGATCGCCGATATTCAAAAAGGCGCGCTGCCGAAAATTTCTGTTGTTGAAGAATCCCAAAAAGTCACAGTGTTTGACCAGAGCATGACGATCAACGCTGGGGGAACAGAACCTGTCCATTCTGTCGAGCTTAATAACGAGTCTGTGCACAAACTTGCATCCGTGGTGCTCCAGTTCACCTATCTTGATGCGACCGGAAATGTTGTTGCTGTAAAGCAATGCAAAATCGCGTCGCCGATGAGCGGAAAGACTCAGGAAACGTTCAAAGGAATTTCCCCCGGAAATCTCGAATCCCCGTGTGTGTCGAGCAAAGTGAAGGTGGTATCGGTGGAGTTTCAGTAAGACAATTTCCTGCGTTCGATTTCTCTCAAGACAATGCCGTATCGCAAGCCGCGGTCGCTCACCGTGATTTTTTCGAGTCCGGCAGCCTGCATAAATTCGAGCAAGATGATCACGCCCGCCAAAATTATGTCCGCTCTTCCCGCCGAGATTTGAGGAATGGTTTTGATCGCATCCGCGGTTTTTCCTTTAAGCCGGTCGAACGATTGCAGTATGTCGTCGTAGTGCAATTCGTATCCATGGACCTTCTTCGGGTCGTACTGAGCCAATTGAAGTTTCATGGCGGCGAGCGTTGTTATGGTGCCGGCCACTCCGACGGCATAGGATAATCCTGTGCGGACAAAATCGATCGGCTCAAGATTCTTCCTGATGAATTCGCGTGTTTCGACGATCTGTTGAAGCGTAGGAGGTGAAGTGCGAAGGAAGCGTTCAGTGATCCGAACACACCCGATATCGAGGCTCACCGTATTCAGGATTTGAGACTGCATGGCTGCAATGATCTCCGTGCTTCCGCCCCCGATGTCAAGCACCGTAAAAATTTCCGGCAAAGCGCCAATCCCGACAACAGCACCGCGGCATGTCCATTCGGCTTCATCATTTCCTGATAGTATTTCTATCGGAATTCCGACAGTCCGAAGGATGAAGTCGGAGAATTCCTTTTTGTTGGATGCGTCGCGCAGTGCACTTGTTCCGACTGCGATAATCTTTTCCGATTGGAGTTTTGTGGAAGTATCACGATAGGACCGCAGGAAGTCAGCCGCACGGAGAAACGTTTCTTGATTGATGAAGCGGTGTTCGTCGACTCCTTTTCCGAGCCGGGCGATGACTTGTTCATCGTGAATGATCCCGGTGATGCGGTTGTTGTCCGTCTCGGCGACGAGGAGGAGGATGGTATTGGTTCCGATGTCAATGCTGCTGATTCTCATTTCCTACGTCTTCTTAGCTGTGACACCAATCCACTCGTTTTCCGTCACGAGTGAGAGGAGCGTGCAATGGTTTTGTTCAAGCACGCCTTCAATAATTTCCTTGTCATCGGTCAATAGTCCAGAAAGCAGAAACATGCCGCTTTTGTCGAGCTTATCGACCATCAACGGAAGTAATTCAGCGATAGCTCCACGTGTAAGGTTTGCCAGGATGAAATCGAACCCGACTTCTTTCACGACCTCCAGCGAGCCGAGGCGAATGTCGACCCGTCGCTCGCATCCGTTGCGCTCGACATTTTCCTTCGCGTTGATGAAAGACCACTTATCGATGTCAATTCCCACGGCGAAGCGGGACCCTAATTTGGCAGCCGCGATTGCAAGAATTCCAGTGCCCGATCCCACGTCAAGAACGAAGGAGTCCGGCGTTATGGTGCGTTCCATCATTCGAAGCATAAGCCGGGTTGATTCGTGGTACCCCGTTCCGAACGACATCTTCGGATCGATAACCAGCACAACATTCTTCCCGTTTTCTGGAACAGCATGCCATGAGGGCGTGATCACAATTTTTTCCGTAACCGCAATGGGCTGAATTGATTCTTCCCATTGCCGGTTCCAGTTTTGATTTTGAATTTCGGTGATGCTGGAAATTGAAATCGAACCGGGTTGTTTTTCGCCGAGGAGCGTGAGGAGGTTGTTGTGCCGCGCGGTATTCCAGATCTGTTTGGGGATGTAACAATGGAAGCCGTCGTCATTTTCCAGAAATCCGCTGAAGCCCAACCCGTGCATCTGAAACGAAATTAATTCCAGCACCGCGTCGTTAGCCGGGACGTTGAGGACGACCTCGATGTACGAATCGTTCATGGCGTGCGGTCAAGGTGCATACGTTGCGCGATGAGGTCGTCGACCAATTTCGTATTCATTAAAAGCCAGAAAATTTGATCCTGATAATTCTCTTGCATTTTTCTGTCCGCTTTGTTGTAGCGGACATTCATTGCATAGATCAGCCAGACAAGAGCGACGGGGAGGGCGGAGGGCAACGTAAGGTGGGATTTCACCGTAAAATCGACCGCGAGAAGAATCAGTCCGACAACACCAAAGCCGAACGATGTTCTGCGAATGCTGATCATGATGTGATAGATTGTCCCGAAAAAGAAAATCTTCTCGTGTGCGGTATCCGGCATATAATGGTTGAGAATGTAGAAGTATAACTGGCGCGCTTCGTTTTCATCCATTGCCGGAGCGTCCTTCACCGTTCGCGAACGATCAAGAATAAACTGGCTCGGTTGATTTGATTGAAACGCTTTTCGCTTCTTCGGACTCTCTTTTGCGTAAAGCGTCAAGCCTGCAAGAAGCCCGCCGATGAAGAATGTCGGGATGCCGATTTCCCATGTGTCGAAAGGATAGATCGAAAGCGCAAAGACGGCGGCGTAAATGTACGAGACGTAAATGAAATAGAAACCCGGAACAAGGATTCGAAGGATTTCATACCATCCAAACTGAGTACCGGAAGAATTGTCTCTCATGCAATGTTCCTCACTGCTGTGCCGCCGATGCCGGCTTTGCATAAATCACATTCATCAGGACTTTGCCGATTGCTTCCAGGCTTTCGGCGCTGCATTTGTCCGGCGTGTCCTGCGTCGTGTGCCAGTACGGATATTGAAAATCTATGATATCAACGGTTGGCAGCCCGCCGGAGTTAAGGGGAACATGGTCATCGGAAATTTGCTCGCCAGGAACGTTGATGAATTGTGTTACGCCCAGCTTCTCAGCCGTCGACCAAATCAATTCGACTGCTTCCGGTGCAAAGGTGATGGAGTTTTGTTCCATCGGAATCTGAAGATCCCTGTAACCGACCATATCCAGTAGAATTGCAAATCGCGGCCTGTAATTTTCGCTTTTCACTTTCATAAAATACTTGGATCCCAAAAAATAGCTTTCGAGGTCGTGACTTTTTCCGTAATCTTCTCCATCGACAAATAGGATATCCACTCCGATTGGCGGCGGGGTTTGCCTGAGAAGCCGTGCGATCTCCAGTAAAACGGCTACACCGCTTGCTCCGTCGTTTGCGCCGAGGATCGGCCGGTCTTGCTTGGCAGGGTCTTTCTCTTCGTCCGACCGAGGGCGTGTGTCCCAATGTGCCAGCAATAAGATTCGGTCCGCGGCCCGCCTGTTAAACGAACCAAAGACGTTTGTCAGCTTCAAGACTTCGCCGTCGTACCCGTGATGAGTAAAATTCTGCCGGCTAACGCTTTCCGCGCCGCGCGATAATTCGCCTGCAATATAGTCCAGACATTTTTGATGACCGGTCGAGTTCGGGTTGCGAGGGCCAAAATCAGTCTGAGCTTTGAGATACTCGAACGCTTTTGCGCCGTCAAATTCAGGTATGTCCATTTTGCCGGAAACAGTTTTTGCTGTTGACGCTTGCGGTAGAATTGTTTTTTCTTGACGTTGGCTGCACGAAGAAAAGGAAACAATAATACCAAGAAACAATGTGCATTTGATCATGTTGTATTCAAAGGATGGTGAGAAATTATACAAAAATTGGTGTAGAGAAGCAACGAAAGTTAGTACCAGGAATTACGCTGGATGCAGCAAGGTTATATCATTGCTTTGTCTATTGAGTTCTTCGTATGCGTGGATGAAACTTTCTGCCAAAGGCTACGGCTGACGGTGTTACTCATCAATTGCACTGCCGTCGATTGAGAGGCTTATCAGGAACGCTTTTTGCCGGTGGGAAGGCGGTATTCGCAGTTGTTGTCCTCCTTTGATTTCACATCTGCCTCCTGCAGGAGCTTTCTGCAACTTTTAGGTAAGACTTTCGTTAACATTAGACAGGTCAGCACGTTTTCGAAGACATTACAAGGAGTTGTCATGAAAATATCACCTGCTTCGTGGGTTAAGATCATTGTTTTCATCGTCATCGGTGTTTTGTTCGGCGGCGTTATGGTGCTCTATTCAAATTCCCAATTTGAAAAACCCGAAGCCGAATCCCCCCGGGATGAGCTACGGTCAATGTTCGGCGAGAATGAAACATCGACAAACCGGCATATCGAAAAAACATTTTCTGCGAAAAACGGGGGCAACCTGCTGCTCGATACAGATGTTGGAGATGTCGATATCCAAACTTGGGATAAAGAGGAAGTTTATGTGAAGGTGGATATCGAAGGGAGCGACCGGCGGTCCGATAAATTTGACGTGAAGTTCTCGGAAAGCGCCGACCGTATTTCGATCATCGGTAAGGCGAACGACAACAGCTTTCTCAAATGGGATGTCGGCGATTTGGATGTGCGGTATCACGTGACTGTCCCCAAGAAATTTTCGGTGAAAGCTAACACGTCAGGCGGGAACATGACGCTGCGGAATTTGGAGGGGGACGTTCGCTTTGAAACGAGCGGCGGCAACCTGTCAATTGACGCCGTCGACGGGACTGTTGATATCAACACTTCCGGCGGGAATATTGATGTGAAGAAAATAAAAGGGGCATTGAAAGGCGTAACATCCGGAGGCAACGTTCATGCGGACGATATCGCGGGCGACATTAATGTCGAAACGTCGGGAGGTGAGATCGAACTCTTGGGCATTGAGGGGAGCGTCCATGCAGAAACTTCGGGTGGCGGTATCACGCTGAAACTGACCGGAGAAAACAAAGGCATTGATGTTCATAGTTCCGGCGGGGACATTAATATTTTTGTGAACGAGTCCATCGCGGCAAATCTCGAAGCTTCGACGAGCGGCGGAAAAGTCCGGTGCGAGCTGCCGATCACGGTAAAAGGCGATATGTCCGACGAAGAACTGCGCGGAAAAATCAACGGGGGCGGAAACATTATTCGTGCAGAGACGTCTGGTGGAGATGTGAGGGTGAGAACGCTGAAATAGAGTCTTTTGATTGGAGTTCGCAAATTCACCGGCTGCCGTAGAAGACACGGCGGCCGTTTTATTTTCTTTTGGCCGATATGTCCTTTCGGGAAAATCCGGCCATGAGCGCCCCGATGGCATCCTGCGCTTTCCTGAAGGGTTCTCCCGGCCCGATGTAATTTTGCATCATTATCGAGAATGCGAGCATCTCGCCGTCAGCCGTTGAGACATATCCAGACAATGCACTGACCCCGCCGAGGGTTCCCGTTTTTGCGTGAAGGTTGTTTTGCGCGGGCGTTCCTTTCATTCTGTTTGCGAGCAAGCCGTCGACTCCCGCATTCGGAAGGGAAGAATAGTAGAGAGCAAAAATATCTTTTCTGGCATACATTCCACGGAGGAGCGAGACCAGAATTTCCGGCGTCAACAGGTCGTAATGAGATACGCCCGATCCGTCCACGATAAGAAATTTTGTCGTGTCGATGGCGAAAGAATTGAGGGTGCGTTTCACGGTTGCGATACCGTGCTCCGTTGTGCCCGGAGCGCCGTAACTCTCAGCCCCAAGAATTTTCAATGTGTTTTCCGCCGAAAGGTTATCGCTCATCTTGTTCAGAAATACAAGCATTGAATCGATTGGCTGACAGTGGCGCGCAACAAGGACCGCGGACGGCGGGATTGTGTCCAGGAGTATTCTTCCATCGAAGGCAATGTTTTGCCGCCGCAATTCTTCTTTGACAAGCGTTAGAAAATACATTTCAGGTCCCCACACTGAAACAGCCTGCTTCTGGGTTTTCCCTCCTCGCGGAATTTGCCCCTTCACCGTAATAACATTAAGACGCTCTTTAAATTTCCGTGAGATTTCGAGTGTCAGCGCCGCCGTATCCGGCCCGGTCGTCGCTTGGTTGAGAAGGGATACATACTGTGTTGATGGATCGATAACAACGACGGCCGTGTCTCCCACTGCGTTTGCCGGAATGACGGTCACTTCAACACAATTTCGGTTGATTGAGAGTGCGGAATTATACGCCGCAAACCCCGCTGGTTCGTCATCCCACATCCAGCCCACGCCCCATCTCTCATCGTCGAAGTAGCGGGCGTCGCCGACGATATTCCCTCCAATTTTAGAAATGCCTCTTGTTTTCAACGTTGAAAGAAATTCGGCAAGCTGCGCCGAATTAAAATCCGGATCGCCGAATCCTTTCAGATAAATATTCCCGGTGATGACCCCGGTACTGATAAGAGTATCCCAATACATCTCCGTCTTCAAAGGAAAATTCTTTCCAAGCGTCGACAATGCCGCAGCAGCGGTGATCAGTTTCATGTTGGATGCCGGGCGCAAAAGCATCTTCGCATCGCGTTCGTAAAGTACATCACCATTGTCGAGCGAAACGATCTTGATACCGCATTTCGTTGCCGTAAAAATAGAATCTGAGAGGATGGCGTCTATAGTATTGTGAAATTGTTCAATGGGTGTCTCTCCACGCCTCAACCGTTCAATTGTCGAACAACTATTAATGGATCCGATGAGCGCTGCGAAAAGGAAAAAAAGGAGGAGTTGTTTCATCAATGTGTTTTGTTATCCTATCTTTTCGGAATGAAATGATGCATGGTCTAATGTAGAAAAAATCTCCCGAGCACGCAAGATAAAGAGTGGCAGTGGGGTGAGTCCGACGGTTATCCGCAAGGCTTCCGAAGAATTTCTGTGAAAAGTGAGCCGATGCTGAGGCATTCCAATATTCTGGCCAGAGATCCTTCGGAAGGTTTCTTAAACATCCCAGCTATCGAATTTTTGATATTCTCTTCTCATTTGTTATATTTAAAAGATGAGCACTCGAACGACAATCCTAGGGATAGAAACCTCCTGCGATGAAACATCTGCCGCAGTTGTGAGGGACGGTGAATTGCTTTCGAATGTGGTCTCTTCACAGTTTGTTCATGAGCAATACGGCGGGGTCGTCCCCGAACTTGCTTCCCGTGCTCATCAAAAGCTGATGATTCCTATTGTTCGTGAAGCGCTGGCAAAAGCAAAAGTTCCGCAAGCGGAATTATCCGCTGTTGCCGGAGTTATCGGTCCCGGCTTGATGGGCTCGCTTCTTGTCGGCCTGAATTTTGGAAAATCGTTCGCCTGCGGTCTCGGAATTCCATTCATCGGCGTCAACCATATGGAAGCGCACATCTATTCAAATTTTATTGAAAAGCCGTTTCCATTATTTCCTTTTGTATGCCTTACCGTTTCCGGCGGCCACACCCAGTTGGTATTGATGCGAGACGACTTTCAGTATGAACTAATCGGACAAACGCGCGATGATGCTGCAGGCGAAGCGTTCGACAAGGTGGCAAAGATGCTCGGTCTTGGGTATCCCGGAGGACCAAAAGTTGATGCTCTCGCGAGAGAAGGGAAGGCTGACGCGATAAATTTTCCGAGGTCGTTTTTAGACGCCGATCCGTTTGGATTCAGTTTCAGCGGTATCAAAACTTCGGTGCTCTATTATTTGCGCGACAACCACAGCGGCGGTATTTCACACCGCCAGTTAGCAGACATTTGCGCAAGTTTCCAAGCATCGGTGGTTGATGTTCTGGTGACCAAGACGATTGCGGCGGCGCGGGAATGTTGCGTCACGGATATTGCAATGGCAGGGGGCGTCTCTGCTAACTCGGCACTACGACGTTCCATGAGTGCAGCTGCTTCTGATGCTCATCTTCGTTTATTCATCCCAAAAACTGAGTATTGCACCGATAACGGCGCAATGATCGCTGCAGTCGGTTATAGGAAATTTCTCCGAAAATCATTCTCTCCATATTCGGAGAGCGCTGTGGCAAGCCTGGAACTCGGCTCGCAAACAACCAAATAGCACCGACGAAAATGTGAATCGACTACGTGCCGTTTTTCAGCAGTTACAGTCCCAAAAAAGAAAAGCGCTAATTCCGTATATAACGCCGGAATTTCCGATTCAAGGGACGACTGTGCCTCTGATTTTGGGATTGGAGAAAGCGGGCGCGAACATTATCGAAGTCGGCATTCCGTTTTCTGACCCGATTGCCGACGGAGTAACGATTCAGCATTCGTCCCACATTGCGATTCAAAACGGCGCGACAATCGGCAAGGTATTGGAGTCGGTGAAGGAAGCTCGCCGGAAGTCGTCGATACCGCTTGTGTTGATGGGCTATGTGAATCCGATTTTGCGGTACGGCATGGAGAAGTTTTTGCAGGATGCGCACCAATGCGGAGTGGACGGAGTCATCATTCCCGATTTGCTTCCGGAAGAAAGCGATGAGTGGCGGGCTCTTTCGCTGAAATTCGAAGTGAGCAATATTTTTTTGATTGCCCCGACAACTCCGGAAAAAAGGATTCAATATCTCGATTCCATCTCGACCGATTTCTCGTACTGTGTTTCAGTGACCGGCGTGACCGGCGCGCGCTCGAGCTTTGGAGATGATCACGCGCTCGAAACTTTTCTGCGGCGGGTGAAGGAGAATTCGGCCAAGCCTTTTGTTGTCGGCTTTGGTATATCGAAAAGGGAACAAGTGTTGTCGATGTGCCGGTACGCCGATGGCGTGGTGGTAGGGTCCGCATTACTTCGCAGCATCGAAAACGAAAAAAGCGTGGACGGGGCGGTGGCGTCAGCCGGCGTATTTCTGTCTTCGCTGCAAGAGGGATAAGCTGCTCTTTGTTGTTTGGTACACTATTTGACCACAATCAAACGGGACGTCAGATGGGTTCAATAGATGATTGGCGAATCAAGATTGACGACGTTGACAAAAAATTGGTTGACTTGCTCAACGAACGTGCGCGGTACGCGGACGAGATTGGAAAAATAAAAGAGCAGCTCGGTTTAGAAGCATATTCACCGCGTCGCGAGCACGAGGTGCTGGACAATGTGCTCGGTTCCAATAAAGGCCCGTTATCCGACGCGGCACTCCGCCGCCTCTTCGAACGCATTATCGACGAATCCAGGAAACTTGAACGTGAGGCGATGATTGAACGGAAGAAACCTTCTTCTCAGAAGTAACGGCGCTGTATTTGGCGTTTTCCCTGCGGCCGGAACGATCGCGTTTCTCGTAGCGCTGCTGGGGCTTTATTTTCTGTTGTGGGAATCGAATTCCTTCGATCCGTCTCCGAAGATCGTGACTGTCAGCAGGGGTGAAACTTTTGCTCAGGCCGTCGATGCTTTTTCGTCCGCCGGCCTTTTAACACATCCGGCTCTATTTAAACTCAGCGGAAAGGTTTTTGGTTACGCGAGCAAAATCAAAGTCGGGAAGTATAGCTTTCAAAGCGGCGTGTCTAACCGCGAAATCCTGTATGCCATCAGCACGGGAACATCGACCGCGAATCCATCGGTCACAATCTACGAAGGCCTCCGCGGAACGCTGATTGCAAAGATCTTGAAGCGGGAAGTGGGCATCGATTCCGCAAAGCTGGCGCAGCAGTTTAGCGACACGTCATTGATCCATCTGAAGAATCATGGAGCTTCTTCCTTGGAAGGATTCCTGTTGCCGGACACCTACGAATTTTATTGGCAGGTGGACGAGAAGGAAATTGTGCGCGACATGCTCGCAGAATTTCGAAGGTTTTTTTCAGACAGTCTGCAGCAGCAGGCGAGGAAGATGAAAATGACCATTGGCCAGGTATTGACGATGGCATCGATTGTTGAAGGAGAAACAGTTCTTGACCGGGAGCGTCCGATTATTGCGGGGCTGTACTATAACCGCCTTCACCGAAGAATGAAACTCGAGGCCGACCCGACAATCCAATACATCGTGCCAGACGGACCGCGAAGGCTTCTTTACAATGACCTCAAAATCGAGTCTCCGTATAATACATACCAACATTACGGACTTCCTCCCGGGCCCATCAATAATCCCGGAAGAAAATCGATCCTTGCCGCACTCTATCCCGCTAAACATAACTTCCTATACTTCGTCGCCGACGGACTGGGTGGGCATCGGTTTGCACGCACATTCGATGAACATCTAAAGAATGTCCGGGCATATCGACGAGCTCACGCATCGGCTAACGCACAATAAGAGGCAGCGACTCTGCTCTACGCTTCGGCATTGTCCTAATTTGGGTACGGCCTATGTCAAAAACCCGGAGTAACGTCATTCAATGGCAGCCTAGCGTTGTCAACCGACGTAATCGCAGTGTCATGGATTCCTCGCTTCGCTCGGAATGACGATGAAAAGGCTTCGGTCTTTGTAATTCTGAGGATCCTCAGATTGGCATGACTCAGAGATTATGAAATATATTCTCGATTTAGGACACTACCTAGAATTCATTTGACTTTCCGCGGCTAATTTTATATAATTGTATACGATTCAATGACTTAGACACTTTTTTTGCTCTGCACAATGACCAAAACAACGAAGTGGGTGCTTGCTGGTATCGGAACGGTGTTTGTTCTCTTCGTTTTGTTTTGGGGAGCCATCCTCTTTTTTATCTTCCAGGGAGACGGCGACGAAGAATACTCCTCAGGTACCGGTGGAACCCTGGCCGTTGTCGAGTTGAAAGATGAAATCCTTTCGTCGGAAAATATCGTTCGGCAGTTTAAAAAATATCGCGAGAACTCTTCGGTAAAGGGAATAGTGTTTCGCATCGAGTCGCCCGGCGGGGGTGTTTCCGCAAGTCAGGAAATTTATGAGGAAGTAAAGAAGACGCGGGACAGCGGCAAGCCTGTTGTTGTTTCCATGGGATCTGTTGCGGCAAGCGGCGGATATTACGTTTCGTGCGGCGCGACAAAAATTGTTGCGAACCCCGGAACAGTAACGGGAAGCATCGGCGTTATTTCTCAGTTTATGAACTTTAATCAATTGATGGGCAAAGTCGGGGTCGGGACCACGACGGTAAAGAGCGGCAAGTTTAAGGATACGGGCAATCCGTACCGTGAAATGACGGAAGAAGAAAAGAAATATTTTCAGGAAACGATTGACGAAGTCTATCAGCAATTCCTGAGCGTGGTGGAAACGGAAAGAAAGATTCCTCATGATGCCGCGAAAAAACTTGCCGACGGCAGAATTTTCACCGGAAAGAAGGCATACGAAGTCGGACTCGTGGATACGCTGGGAACGTACGAGGATGCGATTTCGCTTGCGGCTCATCTCGCAAAAATTTCAGGGACTCCGAAGATCGTCAAAGAAAGAAAAAGAGAACGACTATCGGACATATTCTTCGGCAGCCTCAGAGAGGAAATTGTCGGTTTGAAGCAGGATCTATTGAGCCGGCCGATGCTGCAGTATAAACTCACACAACCGTAACAACACAGGAGACGCACTTGACCAAAGCAGATATTGTGGACGTCATTGCTTCGGGCACCGGCTTGACGAAAGTTGAAACAGAAGCAGTGGTCGATGGATTTATACAAACAGTGATCGCTTCGTTGCGTGACGGCAAAAATATTGAGATACGCGGCTTCGGCAGTTTCAAAGTCAAGAAACGGAAGGGAAGAGTCGCCCGCAACCCGCGTACCGGAGAGCAGGTTCAGGTTGACGAACATTATGTTCCGATTTTTAAAGTCTCAAAGGATTTGAAAGCTATCGTGAATGAGAATCTCAAGAAGACCCTCGGGTAATTTTTCCTCAAAAAAAGTATTGTGGCTGTAAGACCATCCATTGTGTGCGGCAGTTGCGGCGCGGCACTCGCTTCCGGCGATAAATTCTGTGCGAAGTGCGGAACGGCAGTGTTGTGGGGTGACGAGACGGCCGTTGCGAACAACCAAGCTCCACCCGCGGTTTCCACTATTGCTTGTCCTTCCTGCGGAATACCAAATCTATCAACGAATGCAGTGTGCAGCGGATGCGGGTCGCCGTTGACAAACGCACAGGCGAAATCACCGGTGAAGAAAAAAGGGGCGCCGCTTGACCGTCAGCCGGAGAGAAAAGGGCAATCGGGAAAGAAATTCGAATCGTGGAAAGTGTTGTCGATTGCGGGGGGAGTCATTGTCATCGTTCTCGTCGGAATCGGTCTCGTGCGCAACTCACCGAAGGAAGTATCAGCCGAAAACCAGTCAGTAGACAGCAATCCCAGCCCGGCTGTAAGTCCGACCCTGGTAAGCGACATCGAAGTACTCCAGAAGAATGCAGACGACCGCCCCGCTGATGCCGATGCATTGCTGAAATTGGCGAACGCTCTTCATGATGCGAAATTTATGCCTCGTGCCATTGAAACATATAAAAAATATTTGCACCTCAAACCCGCCGATGCCAATGCGCGCGTCGATATGGGAATATGTTATTACGAAAGCGGCGATTCTCCGACGGCGCTGAAAGAAATGAACACGGCATTAGCCTACGATCCCAATCATCAAATGGCGATGTTTAACCTTGGTATTGTGACCCTCAACATGGGTAATCTCGCTCAGTCGAACGAGTGGTTCAAAAAAGCGGTTGGTGTCGACCCTAACACGGAAATCGGCCAGCGTGCCCAGAAAATACTCACCCAACATTCCACCATTCAACAATAACTTTCAAGGAGGGCATTCACTATGCCTAGCGGAAAAAAACGCAAACGCCATAAGATGGCAACGCACAAAAGGAAAAAACGTCTGCGGAAGATGCGTCATAAGAAGAAGATTCGATAGCGCGAAGAACTGCTCACGCTGAGATTATGTGAGCGGTTCTTTCCGTTATTGAGACGGTAAAAATTCGACAGTGGAGCCATCGAAAAATGCTGCCATGACTTTTTTCACTTTTGGCGTTACACCTTCCGAAGATATTCGAGAGTGAGGGGGGAAAGTTATTGCATCACTCATGATCAAATTTCCACCGCTTGATTTTTCTGAAAAAAAATGTTACTGTATTTCATCAATCGATTCGAAAGATAGTTTACACTGGAGGAATCAATGTCTGTAGAAGAAGAAAATGGCATAAGAAAAGGATTACTTCTCGGCTTCTTGGCAGGAGGAGTCGTAGGAGCACTGGTCGCATTGCTGTATGCGCCGAAACCGGGCAAAGAACTGCGCGCCGACATCAAAAACAAGGCGGGAGAGATTATCGACGATGCCGAAGGATATATTACTGTCGCCAAGTCTAAGGCTGTCGATATCATCAATGAGGGAAAAAAGCGATCGGAAAGTTTGATCACTGAGGCGAAGAAACGGGCGGAGTCTCTCCTTGGCGATGCTGAGAAGATTCTCACGGACGCAAAAGAAAGAGCGATTACCGAAGAGGCGAAAATCAAGAGTGCGGTGCGGGCGGGCGCGGAAGCGTACCGGGGCGAAAAGAACAAGTCATAGCGGCAATTTGTACTTCACTAAGCGGAGATCCCCGTGAACACTCTTTTGATGATTTCCCAGATTATCCTTGTGTTAGCGCTGACAGCCTTGGCCCTGTACCTTGTTGTTGTCCTGACAAAGGTAAAGTCCATGCTTGGGCAAATTGAAAACGACGTCAAAGAAGTCAGCACGAGGTTGATCCCGGTGCTGGAAAATATGGAGGTGATCACTTCTAAGCTTCGGTCCATAACGGCGAATGTCGACGACCAGATAACAATCGTAAAAAGCTCCGTTCAATCAATCAAAGAAATTGCTGACAGGATTGTAGAATTTGAGCGCCAAGTTCAGGAACGAGTCGAAGCGCCCGTGTTAGAAGTCGCGGGCATCGTCGGGTCGGTCGTTCGAGGCATTGCCGCGTTCATCAATCGTCTGCGAGGGTAATTCGCCATTCTTCACGGTGCGAGAATTTTTCTCACACCGCCTACTTTTTTTCATCCGCGGAAAAAGTTCTTCCGTTCGCTGCGGTACTTCGCTGGATGGAACATCTCGTACACGCTTACTCGCAAAAAAAAATTAAGGAGTACACAACAGTGAGCCAGCATCCCATACAAAAAGAATACGCATCAAACGCCGTAAGAACTGTTGCACTGATTGGCCATGGCGGCTCGGGGAAAACATCGTTTGCCGAAGCCGCACTCTACGCCACGGGCGCAACGAACCGGCAGGGAAAAGTCGATGACGGATCGTCGGTTTCCGATTACCATACGGATGAAATTGAACGCCACATTTCTATTAATACATCGCTGCTCGTTACCGATATTGACGCGACCAAAGTGAATATTCTTGACACTCCGGGATACACGGACTTTACAGGTGAGGTGAAGGCGGCACTCCGCGTGTCCGACACGGCGGTCGTATTTATAAAAGCATTCGAGGGCGTCGAAGTCGGGACAGAAATCGTATGGAAATACATTGAAGAGTATTCCCTCCCGTCGGCGTTTGTAATAACGAAAGTCGACCATGACAATATTGATTTTGAACGCACCGTTTCGGCAATAAAGGAACGGTGTTCTCACGATGCGGTGCTTGTTACGTTCCCGGTGACCACGGGTCCGGGCATCACCGGCGTTATTGACGTCTTGAATATGAAGCTGCTTAAATTCACGCCGTCGGCAAACGGAAAATACACCGAGGAAGCCGTTCCGTCGGAATTGCAGGAGCGCGCGTCGCACCTCCATGAAGAGCTGATAGAAAAAATTGCGGAATCCGATGAAACATTGCTCAATAAGTTTTTCGAGAACGGAACTCTGTCGGAAGAAGATATTCGCGTCGGGTTGAAACGGGGAATTGTCGATCGAAAAGTATTTCCAATCTTTTCCGCTGCACCAGTGCTCAACATCGGCGTGCTGAACGTGTTGAATTTTGTGGTGAAGTATTGCCCGGCCCCCGTCGAACGCGGCACCGTCAAAGGCATTGAGCCGTCGAGCAAGAAGGAGACTGAAGTGAAGATCGACGCGGCGGCGGGACCGTCGTTGCTCGTCTTCAAAACGGTCTCGGAGCCTCACGTCGGCGAGCTTTCGTTTTTCAAAGTCATGACCGGTTCCATTTCTGCGGGCATAGACTTGCTCAATGAAACGAACAGCAAGTCCGAACGGCTTGGGCAGATTTTTGTGATGAACGGAAGGGAGCGGAAGGAAGTAACGAAACTCAACGCCGGAGATCTGGGAGCGGTTGTGAAACTGAAAGATACGCATACCAACAATACGTTGAGCGCAAAAACTCTTCCCGTCGTGTATCCACCCGTCGTGTTTCCCGATCCGGTGATTGCGAACGCGATCCTCGCGAAGTCGAAGGGGGAAGAAGATAAAATTGGTTCCGGCCTCCATTCGCTTCACGAGGAAGACCCGACCTTTATCGTTCACTACGACCCCGAAACAAAGCAAACCGTTGTTCAAGGTCAAGGCGAACTGCATTTAGCGATTATCATAAAACGTCTTAAAGAAAAATTCGGCGTGGACGTCGACGTTGTCGAGCCGCGGATTCCGTACAAGGAAACGATAAAAGGCGTTGTGCCCGATGCCGAGTATAAACACAAAAAACAATCGGGAGGCCGCGGACAATACGGACACGTTCACTTGAAGATCGAACCAACCCAGCGCGGTTCCGGGTTCGAATTTGAAGACGCAATCGTCGGGGGGGTCGTCCCCGGCAGATTCGTTCCCGCAGTTGAAAAAGGGATCGTGGAGGCTCTGACGAGCGGCGTCATCGCGGGTTATCAGGTTGTCGACGTGAAGGCAACGCTGCATTATGGTTCGTATCATGATGTCGATTCCGATGATATGTCGTTCAAGATCGCGGGGAAAATGGCGTTCAGAAAAGGGTTCAAAGAGGCCAGGCCGATTTTGTTGGAGCCGCTCTACGAAGTCGAAGTGATGGTCCCTGAGGAACATATGGGGGATGTGATGGGGGATCTGTCGAGCCGCCGCGGAAAAATTCTCGGAATGGACTCCGACGCTACACATCAAATCATCCGCGCGTTGGTCCCGTTGAAAGAACTGTACCGGTATTCCACCACGCTTCGTTCAATGACGCAGGGACGGGGCATCCATAAGCAAAAGTTTTCGCATTACGAAGAAGTTCCCCATGAAGTAGCGGATAAGATCATTCTCGAATACGAAAAATCGAAGCAGGCGGAGGACTAACATTTTATCAAACCTTAAAAGAGCTGCCTGGAATTTCAGCCATCTAGCCTTTGGAGAATTCTCTTCAAAGGCTTTTGGTTTTCTTACCATGGCGTATCTTGCCCGAACGCTTGGCGTGGAGAGGTTTGGTTTTATAGGGTTCGTCAGCTCGATTTCCGCTTACGTTATCCTCTTCGCCAATTTTGGCATTGAAAACTCTTCGACCCAACAACTTTCGTCGGACAGAGGATTGGTTTCACGACGGACGATTGGGACGATCATCGGAACACGTTCACTCCTGTCCATTATCTTTATCATTCCTTTTATTGTGTTTGGGTTTTATTATTCTCAGACGATGTCGGAAAAGCTGTTCTTTGTTTTTCAATCGATAGTTATTTTCGCTTATTCGTTCAATTTGCAGTATTATTTCGTGGCGGTACGGGAGGTTAAAACTTTAGCATTTATCAGAACCGGTTCCGCCTTTTTAATTCTCGCCGCGACATATTGCTTTATCATGGGTCCATCGGATCTTCAGTATGTTGCGTTGGTCAGCGGGTGCGTGACGCTTTTGTTTTATTTGTGGAGCGTTTGCCATGTGTTCAAGCGATTGGGAGGAGCATTTTCTATCCCGACGTTTGTCGACATGAAAAGCCTCGTCCGCCGTTCGTTCCCCCTCGGCATTTCTGCATTAATGATTCAAATTTATCACAGCGCAGACATTGTGTTTCTCGGTTTTACAAATCCAGGCGTCCAACTTGGATACTATACGGGAGCATACAGAATCATAAATCTTATAAGCGCCGTACCAGTGCTGATTTATTTGACGTATGTTCCCGATCTCGCCAAAATTACCGATGGACACTCAATAGCGAAAGCGACGCGAGAATACATTCTGGTCGTTATCGGATCGGGCTTAGCTATTGTCGGAATATGTTTTTATTTTTCCGGGGATATTGTTTCCCTTATTCTTGGGGCCCAATTCGCGCCGTCAAGAACAGTTTTTCAGATTTTATTGCTCAACGCTTTTTTGATTTATATTAACGTTGCAATTGCCCATTTGTTGATGGCGTGGGGCGAAAACCGAAGTTACCTGCTTGTTGTTTCATCCGGAGCTGCGGTGAACATTGTTCTGAATTTCGTGTTAATACCGTTGTACGGCATCAACGGGGCGGCAGTCGCGACGGTTTGTGCGGAGGCGGCAGTTTGCGTTGCTGCATGGTACCATCTCAGGAAAAAATTTCATTTCTCAATCGCCAAAGTGATCCATTTACGGTGAAATACGACTACCTTATTGTCGGAGCCGGCTACGCCGGGTGTGTGTTGGCCGAACGGCTTGCATCGCAGCGTGGCAAAAAAGTTTTGCTCATCGATCGCCGATCTCATATTGGCGGCAACGCCTACGATTCGCTGAACGAGCATGGTATCCGTATCCATCATTACGGGCCTCACCTCTTTCACACGAACAGCGAGACAGTCGTTTCGTACCTGTCGCAGTTTACAGAGTGGCACCCGTATGAGCATCGCGTCCGGTCTCTCGTCAACGGGCTCCTGGTTCCGATGCCGATCAACCGGAACACCGTCAATCAATTGCTGGGATGTGCCTACCGCACCGATGAAGAAGTGGAAAATTTTTTTGAAGGGGAAAGGGAAGCGATACAAGAAATCAAGAACTCCGAAGACTTCGTCGTCTCAAAGGTAGGGAGAAGGCTGTATGAACTGCTATATCGGGGGTATACCAGGAAGCACTGGGGACGAGAACCGTCACTTCTTTCGCCGTCCGTCTGCGGACGGTTGCCAGTGCGGACAAACATCGATGACCGCTACTTTGATGACCGGTTTCAGGCGATGCCGCTGCACGGTTATGCCGCAATGTTTTCAGCGATGATCTCGCATAAAAATATTCATACTGAGCTCCACACTCAATTTGTTGACGTCCCACAAAACAGATTTGACCGTTTAATCTTTACCGGCCCGATCGACGAGTTCTTCGGTCATAGCTTCGGGGCCCTCGCGTACCGTTCATTGCGATTCGAGTTTGAAACACACGAAAAAGAATTCGTTCAACCGGTGGCACAAATAAATTATCCGAACGATTTTGACTATACGCGTACAACGGAGTTCAAGCACATTACAGGGCAGCGGAATCCAAAAACGACCGTAGCAAAAGAATACTCCCTCTCTGAAGGGGAGCCGTATTACCCGATTCCACAAAGAGAATTTCTGGACCTGTATCAACGCTATCTTTCTGAAGCAAAAAAACTTTCTACAGTATTCTTTGTTGGAAGGCTTGCAACGTATCAATACTATAATATGGATCAAGTTGTTGCACAGGCCCTGACATTATTTGAGAAGCTGGCACACATTCGCTGAACGCTGCCGCTATGTCGCTACCATTAGTTTCCGTCGTGATGCTGAGCTGGAACCGCAAGAATGATGTTCGGGTTTCGCTCGACCATCTGTTTGCTTCAGACTATCCTTCAGTCGAAGTCATCGTCGTGGATAATCATTCCACCGACGGAACGGTCGGCATGGTGAAGGAGAAGTTTCCTGCAGCGATCGTCGTACCGCTGGCTGACAATATCGGTATTGCCGGATGGAATAAGGGCTTTGAAATTGCAACGGGCGAATTCATATTGGTGCTGGACGACGACAGCTATCCCGAGGAAAACGCGTTATCAATCGGAGTAAAACGGATGATGCAGGAGCCGCAATGCGGCATCCTTGCGATGAAGGTCTATAATATTCATCGCCAATGTGTTCAAACTTCCTCTCTTATTCAGGGGAATAATATTACATTTATCGGGTGCGGTGCCATTCTCCGAACCGCCGCTTTGCAGAGCGCCGGAATGTTTGAGCCGCTTCTTTTTCTCTACATGCATGAAGATGAATTTGCCATGAGGGTCATAAACGCCGGCTTCAATGTGGCGTACGAACCCGAAGCAGTTGTTCAGCACATCAGTTCGCCTGTCCATCGGGTTCTTGACACTGAATCGGGTGTTGATTCAAGACGGCAATATTACTTAATAAAAAATATTCTCACTATTTTGGTCCTGCATTTCTCCCTTAGACATTTGGTTTTTAGAATTCCACGGATCATTATCGGGAGAGTATTGTTTGGAGTAAAAAACCATTGCCTTGCTCCTATTCTTAGAGGCATTGCTTCATTCCTCCGGGACTTCGGGAGGATTGGTAAAAAGAGATCCGTCCTAAATAGTCAAACACAAGAACTATACAAATTCGGATCGTTTGCGGGAGGGTTCTTCTTCTCCGACTGAATGAATGGCACTCCATTCGACAACTCCTTCGAGCCCGTCATGCCGGATGGGAAATTTTGAAAATTAATAACTCGTGCATGATAATACTTAACGACAAGCCCGGGCAATTGTGCAATAGATTATGGGCATTTTCATTTTTCATCGCTTTTGCATTAAAGCATCGAGTGGGTATTTACATTCCGAATTTTAGGGAATACGAGTCATATTTTGAAAACTTGGCCGCGGTCCCAGATGTCCATTTCAGAATTGTCAGAAAGCCGCAGATAATCGACACGCTGACATATCAATGCTACCGTTTAGCCACGAAACTACTACGAATCATTAGTTCATTCTTCAGTGTAAAATTCTTCGGAATTTATCTTGACTCCCACCATTGGACGCATGAATCTTGGGCATTTTCATTGTTGAAAAAGAGAGCAAACATTGTTTACTTAGGCTCATGGTTCCATCCTAAGGATGTCGCTGCTTTGCTCGAATATAAAGATGCGTTAATAAAACTGTTTGAACCGAAAAACATCTATAAAAAAAAAGTCGAGACCTTGTTCGGAGATTTGCGTTTGCGGCACGACGTCATTATTGGGATACATATCCGTCGCCGTGACTACGCAGATTTTCACGGCGGAGCATACTTGTTTGACGACGCTGTCTATCTTAGATATATGAAGGCGTTCAAGGATGGATATGGCGAAAAGAGAATTTGCTACTTCTTATCTTCCGACGAACCAGTAGATGGCTCCAGCTTCAAAGAATATGAAGCAGTTTCGCTCGAAGCACCAACGATGATTGAAGACATATATGCCCTCAGCAAATGTGACTATATTTTGGGGCCTCCGAGCACGTTTTCGATGTGGGCGTCGTTTGTTGGCAATGTTCCAATGCGAATAGTAAGATACGGCAATGAAAAATTATCGCTTGATCAATTTTCTCCCATTCTCTATCAAAATGTGTTCAAGAACGGGGAACGTTTTCACCATATTGATGAGAATGCGGGCACAGCGCTTCATGAAAAGTCTTTGCTAGGATGAGCACATGCTGAATTTGGAAATCACAACAGCCAAGATATCCGTCGTGATGACCGTCTTTAACGCCGAAAAATATCTTGACGAGTCGATCCGTAGTATCATAGAACAGACGTTCGCAGAATTTGAGTTTATTATTATTGACGATGGTTCGACAGACCGGTCGGCAGAAGTCATAAGAGAATTTGCTGACAAGCGGATACGGTTTTTCCCTTTGGAGCACATCGGCCGGGCAGCAGCGCTTAACTATGCGATTGCACAAGCAACGGCGCCGTTTGTCGCGATCATGGACGCGGATGATATAGCTTTGCCTTATCGATTGCAGATGGAGTACGGCGCGCTCGTTCTTGATCAAAGGATCGATGTAGTGAGCAGCTCATACCAAATAATTGACGAGCAGGGAAATCCCGTCAGAGAAAAGCATCTCCCGGCATCGCATGAGGCAATCATTGAATTAATGCCTGTGCAATGTTCGATGTGTTTTCCTGCAGCACTTATTCGGAAAAGCATTCTGTCGAAGTTCGGCATGTTCAACGAAAAGCTCGTCGCAGCGATTGATTATGATCTATGGCTGAGAATTCTCGATTACGCAAGGTTTCACAATATCTCCAATAGTCTGATAAGACTTAGGATATCCGATACATCTATCTCAAGCAGGTTCAGAAATGTGCAAATGCAGCAGAGCTACGAAATGGGGATGCACTACCTGGAAGAAAAATATCGCGCCGCGCAGGGAGATGAAGCAAGATCGAAGATATCCATGCAGCTTGGCAGACTGGAGTATTATTCCGGGGACATGGGGAACGCACGAAAGCATCTTGCGAAACTTCTATGGAATTCACCCACCATGCTCATTGCATGGCGGTACTATACTGCAAGTTTACTGGGAAACAGGATCTTCATGATCTTGCGTTCAACAGGCCTCGCAGACAGCATTGGCAATGTTTTTAGAAAGTCATCTGTGAAACACGACTATTTTATGCCGTAGAGATTCAATTCGAGGCGAGTGCAAACACCTTTAATGAGATCGAGTATGTCGGCGTCCGAAGCAACGTACATGCTGTTTTCTCCGCAATCATGGAATAGCCAGCATAGCAGAACAAGAGCCCTTGCCATCGAGTTATCGAAACAAGGGCACCGTACAATCTACGTCAATCCGCCAAACTCAGCAGCCGGTGTTGTCCGGGAATCAATTGCCACTGTTCTCAATCCGCTTCGCCGTGAGAATATTCGTTTCTCGCATGATTCTAACATGCTGGAAGTATGGGTGCCGCCGATCCTTCCGACTTTTTATAGAGGGAGTCTTACACCCGGTTTCGACCGATGGCTATTTAAAGCATGGTTCGATAAGAAATTAAAGAGAGTGAAGAGTCCAATAATTGCCATCATTGCGATGCCGTATTGGTGGGACGGATTCCTTAACGACTACGCACAAAAATTCTCGGCACTGGTTTTCGATTATCAAGATCCGGTCGGAACTTATGCTCGGAACGTAGCAATCCGCCGACACATGTCCGAAGTTTTTAGCCAGTTGGTATCTCAGGTTGACGGAGTTATCATCCACACTGAATCAAACTATAAAAATATGACAGCACATCGGCAACCGGCGGATGTGTGTTTAATTCGTAATGCTGGATATGATATAGCTGGTAGGCAGCCAGGTAATTTCGGCGATAGAAAGCGGCAGGAGCATCCCGTTATCGGAACGGTAGGTAGAATATCAAATAATATTGACGTCGCTCTCCTTTTAGAGCTCGCGGACCGTTTTCCTGCATCTTCAATTGTGAATATCGGTACAGTATCAAAGGAGACGGGATCATTGAGGACGAAAAAGAATATTGTTCTTTTGCCGCCGATGACGCAAGATGAATTGCATTCTAAAATCGCTCGCTTTGATGTCGGTATTTTACCGTATCATTCGAATATAGAGGGGAGCCCTTTGAGAGTGTACGACTTGCTCTCCGAATTGCTGCAGGTCGTGTCTACTAATTTTGCGGACGCCGGATATTTCAAAGACGTGGTTCATATCGCAGATAACCGTGATGATTTTATTGCCAAGACCGCGGATCTCTTATCGGGCAAGAAAAATTGGATACCGGAAGAGACGATTGTAAAGTTTGTGTCGGCTAATACATGGAAATTGAGAGCGGAGAAACTAGCGTTTTTTTGTGAAAGCCTTCTTGGGAACAGTGAACGCGCTCGATGAAGATGCTTACCGAATTAAGGACACAATGACGTTCATCTGCAATAGATAGACCGTTAACAGAAATGTCATGAATGGTTGAGTGCTGAATATCAATTACAAGCGAGTGCATTTTAGTGAATAAATCAATATTACTTCTTACAGATGAAATGAACCCCGGAGGTGTGGCACGTCATGTGGTAGACTTGGCCAATGGGCTTGTGGAAAGGGGCTTCCAACCGATCGTTGCTGCAACTGATGGACCGTTTCGTGCCCGCCTTGACGAGCAAATAGCATTTGTGAATCTTCCAATATTGGCCCGTGACGGGACACACAAGAGTTTGATTGGTTTTCTGGCTTCCTATAGAATCCTTAACGAGGTTGTACGCCGTGAAAAAGTAACAATAATCCATTCCCATAAGCGTTATACCGATTTGCTGGGAAGGATCGTTGCCCGAAGGATGTCGCTTTCTCATATTTCGACATGCCATAATATATTTAGCTCATTAAAGCATGTTTCATTTTTCGGCGATACAACTATTGCCTGTAGCAAAGTCGTGCAAGAAATGTTAATTAGAGATTTTGGAAAAAAAATGCAAGATGTCATACAAATCTATTACGGTATCTTACCGTTTAGAGAATTCAACAAGAAGGAAAAAAATCAGGTTTTCAAAGCTTTAAGCATTTCAGCCGGAACAAAGATCATTGCAAGCGTAGGCCAGTTGATTGAATCAAAGGATAGAGTGACTCTTGTCCGAGCAATCGGCATCTTGCGGAAAAGGGGGGAGATCGATAACGTGCTATTTGCCATTCTGGGAGACGGCGAACAAAAAACGATGCTGGAAGAATTGGTTAGGAATGAAGCAGTACATGACCACGTGATGTTTCTTCAAGGTACGTCTAATGTGGAAGCCCTTTTCAACGTCGCGGATTTTATGGTTCTGTCGTCGATTCGTGAAGGATTACCTTATGTGATTCTTGAAGCTGCAAGTATCGGCAAGCCGCACATTGCGACGAATGTCGGGGGCGTCTCTGAGTTCGTCATTCACGGAGAAACCGGGGTACTTGTCCCGCCGAACGACCCCGAAAAGCTTGCCGACGCAATCAAAGATCTTCTGGACAATCCTGAAAAAGTGGATCTACTCGGAACAAGTGCAAGAGAGAAGTTCCTCCAGCAATTTACTTACGACAAATTTATTGACCGAACTGTAGAAGTGTACAAGGATTATTTCACGGGTCACTCTCATGCCTCTTGACCGGTTAGATATTCTTGGAATTTCGTATTGTACATACGATGAAAGAAATATTCTATACCGGATAAACGACTCTGTTCGTTCAAAAACAAGGTTGACGATCGGCTATTCGCATTTTTTCCATGCGGCGATTGGGCGGAAGAATCCCGCTATGCTTCACCTATATCGAAAATATGACCTCGTACTACCTGACGGATATGGTGTATATCTCGCAAGCAAATTTCTGTACGGAGAAGGAAAAGCATTCGAGAACATTTTCAACGGCACTGATCTCTATGAACTGCTGCTGAAAGAAGCAAACCTTCACCGTTGGCGAATATTTTTCTTCGGCGATACTGAGAACACTCTACAATTTTTAAGACGAAAGTGTGAAACCGAGCTATCCGGCTTGATTATTGCCGGCACTCATCACGGTTTCGTCGACATCGACGATAAAACCATTCTTTCCGAGATCAATGCAAGCAACGCCGATATTCTTTTGATCGGAATGGGGACTCCCAAACAGGATGCTTGGCTGTGGAAATACTCTGCTGAGCTTCGGGTTCCGGTGATGATGACTGTCGGTGCGGGTATTGGATTTATGTCAGGAGGAAAAAAAAGAGCGCCAAAGGTATTGCGTAGAATCCATTTAGAATGGTTATTTAGATTCTTTCAAGAACCGCGGCGTTTGTGGCGGAGATATTTTCTCGGAATCCCGAGATTTATTTTCTATATTTTTCTTCAAAAGGTCAAACAGAAATGAAAAAGACAGAGCGAATATCGGCGCTCATAGTATTGATTATCTTCCTTCAATCGGAATTTCTCTTCTCAGCCGGTCAAAATGTGAAACGCTATTCCTGGGGATCATTGCAGGTAGCGGCACAAAATTCCAATCAGGTAAAGATGAAGCTGTCTTTGGAGCCGGCAGACATTAATGCCGGGTCGGCTGTGCTTTCTCAAAGAGTTATATATTATGCACTTTCGCCGTCCGAGGAAATCAGGCCCAGCGTGACAGGATTTGTTGCCGCTCCGGTTTCTTTGAAAGGTGTTTATCGTGTGCAACATCTTCCTTCGACACACGACACAACTACCGTTAAGCAAACGCTTGAGCAGATTCCTGCGGGAGAGCTGCCGTCTGCACCAAACGTCAGTGTTATCGGTTACGGCTGGTACCGCGGGTATTATTTGGCGCGGATTGAGGTTACTCCATTCTATAATAATGTATCGACACATGCTGCTTCCTTCGCACAAACTATCGACGTCCAACTTAACAAGGTGAGGACAAAAGCGACAACCGATCGCTTGCAGGTCAAGATGAAGGATTCGCATTTCGACCGCATTCTTCGGGAACTCATTGTTAATTTCGACGAAGCCCAGCCGTACCAGATGCCCGCATTCAACGATACGACTGGCGGCTGGTTTAGCACATCGGCGAAGTATATAAAGCTGGCAATCCCGAACGACGGGATATATAGGATCACGGAAACTCAACTCGATTCGATTTACCCCGCAATTGCGGGCGTCGACCCGCGAACCTTTCAAGTTTTTGATCGCGGTAAAGAGATCCCAATTTACGTTTCGGGAGACAGCGATGGAGTATTCAACCCCGGCGATTATCTTGAATTTCCTGCCTTGCGCAACTACACGGGAAAACATCGGATCATAACGACTGCGTTATCGCAGGAATATAACGAATACCTCAATCGCTATACCGATTCGACGATCCTCTGGTTGACGTGGGGAACCACAAACGGCGTGCGCATGAGCCAAAACCCCTTGAGCATTGCAACCACGGATACGCTTAAGACGTACACTGCGTTCATCCACATGGAAGTTCAAGGTCCGAGTCCGGGCTTACAGAATTCCGCGACGGATGATTATTCTTCACAAGACTACCGCTGGAACCCTTTTGACTTGTGGCCGTGGGGTTTTCTTAGCGGTTCAGGTACAGTGACTAAGTATTTTATCCCTACCGATGTCGTCACAAAATCAGATAGTGTGACACTCTACGCAAAGATCGCAAGCTGGGGAGCCAACGTGAGTTCGGCCGCACATAAAATTGCGATTCGGATGAACAACGGGAACGATTTGAACACCGTGACTCTCAACCTTGGGGGGCAGAATGTCTTAAGGGGGCGAACTCTGGCAGACTCTTTGAAAAATTCCAAATATAATTCCGTGTTATTGTATTCGTACCCGACAGCTGCGACAACGAACAACATTATCTATGATTGGTTTGAAATTGAATATCCCCGGCAGCTCAAAGTGATAGGCGACTCTCTACTTTTCGATTTCCGGACTCTTACCGACCGGCATTTTCGGAACGTTCAAATTTCCGGCTTGCAATCGTCGAATATCCTTCTCTATAGAATAAAACCGACGGCAGAGAGAATCTCAAACTATAAACTCTCCGGTTCTGCGCCGTACACCGTTACGTTCTGCGATACTGTGGGTTCACAGGAGCAGTACGTTGTTGTGGCGCAATCAAAAGTTTACACTCCTGTTTTTACAACGATAAAAGGTTTTGCAGGACTCCGTTCGAACAAGAGCCAAACCGATTACATCGCCATTACTCATCCAAAATTTTACTCTGAAGCAATCCAATATGTGCAGAATGTGGTAACAGCGAAACAACTGAATGCACGTTTGTTCAGTGTCAACGACATCTTCGATGAATTTGGTTTCGGCTACCCGACCGCAGAAGCGATTCAATCTTTTGTGCAATCGTCGTTTCAATGGACCAGTCCTCTTCCTTCTTACCTTACCCTTCTTGGGGATGCGTCGTATGACTATAAATACTATTTCGGAAACTACACTGCGGTCAACTATGTCCCCTCTGTGGGGTATCCGGTCAGCGATGTAGCCTATGCTCTTCTCGACACCGTTATGAATCTTCCGCAAATGTATGTCGGACGAATTCCCATGAACAATGCCGGGGATTTGACCCAGTATCTTTCATTCTACAATTCTACTATTACAACTCCGAGCGATGATTGGAATAAACACTATTTGTTCTTTACCGGCGGCGATCCTACGATTCCCGGGCAGATTGATCTTTTGAAATCAGTGAACAGCGAAGTGGCCTCTACCTTAGTCGCTCCTGCCCCTATCGGTGGCATTGCGACACATTTTTATAAGACGGTGAACCCACAATCCGATTTCGGTCCGTTTACAACGCAGCAGGTAGAGGATGCAATTTCAACGGGCGGGGTTTTTATTTCGTACATAGGCCACAGCGGGACTCAAACGTGGGACAATAGTATCGGCGATCCTCTTCAATTGAAAAATTCTCGCGGACGGTATCCCTTGATCACCGACATGGGTTGCTCCACTGGAAAGTTTGCCGAGCCCCAGATTCAATCGTTCAGCGAACTCTTCATCGTGGGACCGGTAGCAAGTGCGATCGGGTATATCGGGAACTCCTCGTTAGGATATGAGAGCATTGCAACATCGCTTCCGCCGATATTCTATTCTGCCATGCTGAAAGACTCCATCGTTCGCGTTGGGGTAGCGCATTTGACCGCGAAGCTCAGACAAATATCCCAACAGGGACTGAGCACCGTGAACCAGATCATGTTGTTTAATAATACACTGATCGGCGATCCAACAGTAGACTTAAAGATTCCGTTTGTCCCTAACCTCTCGATTCAGGCAAACCTGATCAATTCTTTGCCCACAGTCTTGACCGATGACCAGGACAGTGCTGCAGTTAATATTGTCTACGCTAATTACGGATCCGTTACCAGCGACAGCGTTGATGTTCAAATTCAACATATGTATCACTCACAGGTGATTCAGTCATGGCTTCTGCGAAGGCCGATGGCACTGGACTTCGATACATTGACAGTCAACATCGCCATCAAGCAAAAAGCCGACGAACATGATGTCGTTGTCACTCTCGATCCATCAAACAAAATTACAGAGTTGAGAAAAGACGATAATTCCGCGACAAAAGCTTTTTTTGTTTCATCAACTGATTTTAAGATCGTTCAGCCACAGCCTATGTCTGTAGCGTTGGTTCCACATCTCGTTTTGTTAAATCCGACCACACAGCTTTTTGACCCGACCAAGCTTGTTACATTAGAGGTTGATACCCTCAGCGACTATTCGACGCCGGTAAAGCCGCTAGCGATGAGCGTCCCGATGGGAGTCGTGTCGACATCGTTTTCTCTCGCGTCATTGCAAAATTCGAAGAGATATTATTGGCGTGCAAAATTCCAGACAAGTTCGGGCAATTGGTCAACGGGATCGTTTTATCAAGGTACAGATCCTTCAAAAGCTATTGGACAAATAGATTCCATCGGCTGGAAGGGAAATTCTTTTGTTCACACTCTCTATTCTCCACTGAGCGGTTCAAAAATAGCAAACACGACTACCGTGCTTCAGGGGATTTCCGGAGGGTTCTTCGATGGGAATTTCGGAGCAGTCGAATTTAACGGAGTCAATAAGCTGCCGAGCACCTTGGCGAGAGGACATTCTATCGTTGTTATCGACCCGAGTGCGGATACAGTGATCAAACAGGGGACCTATGATCTTTACGGCCATGCTGCGTATGCCGATAGCATTGCTCAATTTCTTAACTCCATTCCTAATGGTGAGATTGTTGTTGCAGTCATTATCAATGACGGCTGGACCAATATAACCGCTGCTGTAAAGAATGCATATCACGGCATAGGGAGTACACTCATCGATTCTGTGCAGTTTCGGGATTCGTGGGCCATTGTTGGGAGAAAGGGAGCAATTCCTGGGAGCGTTCAGGAGTCTTGGAAAAAGAGCACTACGGGAAAGGCAATTCTCGATACAACGATCGTCCAAAACGAAGCTTCCGGCAGCATAACAACTCCAGCCATAGGCCCGGTAAGCAGTTGGAATTTGCTTACCCTCAACCGAGTTGTTCCTGTAGGTGCGCGGCTGACCGTATCGATGCTCGGCAATTCGAATAGCGGAACGATCGATACACTCTTTGCTTCCTATGATTCGTTGTCAGTGAACCTTCAGAACATATCAGCTGTTCGGTATCCCAGCGCACGGTTGCTATTCAATTTTGTTGCAAGTCCGTCGCTGGCTTCTCCCGTTTTAAGCGACTGGAGCATTAAAGCACAATTACCCCCGGAGTTGGTTCTTTCCCAAAACACAGTGTCGTTGGAGAAGTCAACATTTCAGGAGGGAGAGATCATCACCGTAGGAGCCAGCGTGTTTAACGTGGGACCATCGGCAGCGGACAGTGTATTAGTGTCAATCCTCACTGATGACAGCGGAGCGTTGCGAACGCTCAAGAATACAATTGCACCTCTCGTTAACCCTCAAGACTCCGTTCGTGTTCTCATCCAGTACGACAGCGAAGGCAAACGAGGCGACCATTCATTCACTTTTCGGGTCGACCCTAATAATGTCATCACAGAATATTACAAATCAAATAATACCGCCGTCATTCCCTATAAAGTTATTGCCGATACTGTTCCCCTGCTGCTGCCGAATCTTGCAATTGATCCCAACAGCATCATAGTTCCTGCAACGGTTCCCAATACCATCGACAGCATTCCTGCCCGGATTGTCATTCATAGTACAGGATCCGCGCGGTACGACAGTGTGGATATCCTTGTGCAGCAAATTTTTCAGGCTTCAGCGATAAGAACGTGGACGCTCCGAATTGCGTTTCCCTTGATCTCAGATACCGTTGTTGTATATCCGGGAATCAAGGGGAAGGCGGGCGAACACACAATCAGTGTTGTGATTGACCCGCAGAGTAAATTTATAGAGTCGTCGAAAGATGATAATTCCGCCTCAAATTCCTTTTTCGTTGCAACTACAGATTTTACCGCACTTCAACCGACTTCCTCCAGCGTCTCGTATGTTCCTACGATGATTCTTTTAAATCCTTCCGCGGAAACGTGGAACGGGGTAAAGAAAATCCTTTTGGATATTGACACTCTGAACAGTTTTGCTACGGCAAGGCATTTCACCACAACAATGGGTCAGTTCTCGACCTCAATCGACATTTCTTCGCTGCGCAAGATGACACGAAACTGGTGGCGTGCAAAAGTTGAAAACGGTACAGAGGATTGGACGGTCGGAACGTTCTTTGAGGGAGATACCACGGAGAGTGCAACAGGACAGGTTGATTCGATCGCCTGGTCGGAAAATTCGTTCGTTCATGCGGCGTACTCGAAGGCCGTAGGAGCTCACATACAAAATACCCCTACTCATTTCAGAGTGGTCTCTGCAGGTTTTGCCGATGGGAACTTTGGCGATATTGAAGTGAATGGGATCAACATCATTCCCGGCACACCCGATACGTGCCATTATATTGCCGTACTGGATACAAATTATAATCTCGTTGCGCAACGGCAGTTTGGGTTGTATTCCAATCCTGCACAGGCTGATTCATTGACTTCGTTCATCAATGCTGTCCACGCCGGATTTTATGTTATTGCAGTCATTATCGGTGAAGGCTCAAATAATTTCAGTACGTCGGCACGCACTGCCTACAAATTGATCGGCAGCAAGTTTGTCGATCAGATCGGCTGGCGCGATTCATGGGCAATCATCGGAAAGAAAGGAGCCGTCTCCGGTTCGGTTCCCGAATCGTATCAATTAAGCACGACGGGCAAAGCAAGTCTCGACACAACGTATTTTCACAAAGAATCTGTCGGTACGGTGGTGACCCAAAAATTCGGTCCGATTGCATCTTGGAAAAACTTAGCAGTCCGAAGCATTGTTCCTTCAGGTTCTTCTTTCTCAATTGCTGTTGCGGGAATTTCGAGGCGCGGGGCTGTTGACACGGTTGCATCGGCAACTAACCCGGCATCGTTAAATGTGCAAAATGTCTCAGCCCGGCAATATCCGAACGGGAAACTTGTCTTTACTCTCCGGCAGAACAATGCGGCAGTTTCCCCATCGGTTCAACAATGGACCCTTACATCACAACCTCCGACGGAACTCGCCTTATCTCCGGCAACCGTTTTTGTCCAGAAAACGACGATGCATGAAGGAGAAGTCTCCAATTTATCGATGAAGCTGTTTAATGTCAGCGGAGTAGATGCAGATAGTGTAACGGCGGAAATTCTGACAGACGACAGTGGATTCCCCCGGACGCTAACGCAGACAATTTTTCCCGTGATACACGCACAGGATTCTGCCATTGTGCAAACACAATATGACAGCCGAGGAAAACACGGCAGCCATTCGTTCTATTTTAAAATTGATCCTGATAGCACACTGCCGGAGATTGATAAGTCTAATAATTCGTTTAGCATTTCTTACACGGTGATAGCGGATACGGTCAGGCCTACCTTGGACGTCACATTTGACGGTGCGCATGTACTTGACGGCGACTTTGTGAGCGTCGCTCCGACCGTGGTTTTACAGATGAAAGATGACAATGCGGCTCCATTAACCTTAGCCGACACATCTAGTTTCTTCATTTTCTTGAACGGAGAAAAAGTGTCTTTCGCTTCGGCCGAACGAATTCAGTTTGATCCTGTAAAGTCTCAGGTCGTCTGGAAGCCGATCCTGCCGGATGGAGAGAATTCCTTCAAATATTTTGCCCAGGATGTGTCGGGGAATTCGTCCGATACCACCGTGCTCGTGGCAGAGGTCGCAAGCAAGATGGAGTTGATGAACCTCTATAATATACCGAATCCTTTTCGCAAGGGGACGACCTTCACGTTTATGCTTTCCGGAGCCGGCAATCCCCAGAGCGCCCACATCAAGATCTACACTGTCGCCGGGCGGTTGATCCAGGACCTCGACTTTTCATCAAAGGTTCATATCGGAACCAACGGTTATACTAATTCCGACGATAATCTCTATTGGAACGGCAGGGATAAAGATGGAGACGATATCGCCAACGGTGTTTACTTCTACCGGGTCGTCGTCAGTGGGAACGGGCAGCAAGCGGCCGCTACGCAAAAGCTTGTGAAGATGCGGTAGTCAGTAAACAGTCAACAGTAGGCAAAACTTACAACTAAAGACTAGCACGTGTACGAACACACTTCAAAGCCCTTATTGGAACGAAGGCATTTTCTCCGCCGGATGCTTTACCACTGGCTCTTTGCATCTGCAATCATTTTTGTTTCCCTTGGGTTGGGCATCGCAGGCTACTGCATCACCGAGGGCTTGGCGTTGATCGATGCGCTACTGAATGCTTCAATGATTTTGGGAGGCATGGGTCCGGTGAACGAATTACACACTTCCGCCGGAAAAATTTTTGCTTCTTTCTATGCTCTTTTTTCGGGAATGATATTTCTTGTTGTCGCGGGGATCATGATTGCTCCGGTCGCTCATAGACTTCTTCACTGGATGCGGCTGGAAAAAGAACAAAGGCTTATGTGACCGACATTGTAGAACTCTGTGAATCTCTGTGCCACTCTGTGTAACAAAAAAATTGTTTCACAGAGAGCCGCGAATCTTCTCTATGTTTAATCCTCGAAAGGTAAGCCAGTGCCGTCATTAATGGACGATAACGATAGCGTCCGTCAAAGTACGAGCCATGTCTTGGGGGAAGTCGCACTTCTGTTTCTGCGGCTTGGGACAATTTCCTTTGGAGGACCGGCAGCCCATATCGCAATGATGGAAGATGAGGTCGTGAGACGGCGGAAATGGATCACGCACGAATACTTCCTCGACCTGCTCGGCGCGACGAATATGATACCCGGTCCCAACTCTACCGAAATGGGAATCCATATCGGTTACATACGAGCAGGATGGAAGGGCCTTGTAATCGCAGGCGTCTGCTTTATCCTTCCTGCTGTTACCATTTCCATGGTGTTCGCGCACCTTTATGTTCTCTATGGTTCGTTTCCGCAATTCAGTAATTTTGTTTTGGGAATCCGTTCGGCGGTAATTGCCATTATCCTCGCCGCACTAATCCGGCTCGGCAAACCTCAGATCAAAAACCGCTTCATACTGATTGTCAGCGCTGTCGTGTGCACATTGAATTATTTTAAGGTAGATGCGATAGTGTTGCTGGCTGCGGCCGGCGTTTTCGGATTTCTGTGGAGAAATCGAAATCGATTGAAGAACCATCCTCTTCCGATATTGCTGGCGATGGCTTTGCCCGCAGTGCTTGTGTCGGTATCATCCAAGGCTCCTGAGCTAGTGGCAAAGGCTCCTACCCTGTCGGGGCTTGGATTATTTTTTCTAAAAATCGGTTCCATCCTTTACGGAAGCGGATATGTCCTCGCGGCGTTCCTTCAGGGCGGACTTGTCGATGCGAGACACTGGCTTACGCAGACCCAGCTTCTTGATGCAATTGCAGTCGGACAATTCACGCCCGGACCTGTTCTCTCGACGGCAACATTTATAGGATATTTGATTCTTGGATTTCCCGGCGCGGCGGTGTCGACGGTCGGGATATTCCTTCCGTCGTTCATCTTCGTTCTTGCGATACGTCCGTTCGTGCCGAAGCTGCGGAAATCAGCGCTGACTGCCGGCTTTCTTGACGGTGTCAATGCTGCCTCTCTTGGTTTGATGCTCGCAGTCTGCCTGACGCTTGGGGTTTCAACCTTGGTAAATCCGGCTTCGTGGACTATTTTTATTGTTGCCGCAGTAGTTATCGTAGTATGGAATCTTCATGCTGCTTGGATTGTTGTTGGTGCAGCAGTATTCGGATGGTTTTGTTCGTTGGCAGGATTAATGTAACGGAGATGATCGCATGGATAAGAGGAGTGTTGTCATTGCGGCGGTTGCAGTTTTGCTGTTCGCCGGCGTTCTTTTTTCATCAAAGAATGCATCAGCTGGGGATGATTCGCACCCCCAGGATTTGAAGGCCGTCGTAACGTTGCTTCAAGATTCTCTGAAAGATCTCCAGCAGCAGCTTGACCAGCTCAAACAACAAGCGCCGGGATTGGGGGATTATATGTCGACGATCCAGCTTCATGCAGCCAAGTTATGGTTCGCTATCGGGGCGTCGAACTGGGACCTGGCTTCATATGAATTGGATAAAATGAGCGAGACGATGGATGAAGCAAGAATGCTGCACGTGTTCAAGAATGGCCTTGATATTTCTGGTGTTCTTCAGAGCATTCAGGAAACGCAGATTCCGCTTATGCGCCAGGCGATCGTCTCTAAAACGAGCTCAACATTTACGGCGGCGTACGGGGAGACACTTGATGCATGCAACAGCTGTCACAGATCCGCAGGTTACGGCTTTATTTCTATCATACCTCCGACAGCTCCTCCGGTCACCAATCAGCGTTGGGATGTGCAATAATGCACGTGCTCCATTGAAATACCGCTTATGAGATTGTGGTCGATTCATCCGCAGTACCTCGATTCGAAAGGGCTCGTTGCGCTTTGGCGCGAAAGTCTTCTTGCGAAAAAAGTTCTGCGAGGCTTGACAAAAGGCTATAAGCATCATCCGCAATTAGTACGGTTCAAAGCACAAAAGAACGGCGTGCCGGCCATCGACCGATATTTGATGGGAGTGTTCATCGAATCGGCAAAGCGAGGCTATGAATTTGATAGAACGAAAATCGGCAAGAGACGTTCACGGAAAAGGATACATGTCACAAGAGGACAGCTCGAATATGAGTTTGAGCATCTCAAGAAGAAACTTAAAAAAAGAGACCCTGATAAATTCTTGGCACTGAAGAATATTTCATTCCCACAGGCGCACCCGCTCTTTCAAGTAGTGGACGGTAAGGTAGAAAAGTGGGAAAGGCTTTGACGCGTACGTCAGACGGGGTAATTGTTGATTTCTCCGATTGACGCAGAATATGATTCCGCAGATTAGGACAGATTTCGCATATGATTCCGCAGATCAACACAGATTTCGCGCAGATTAGGATTCCGCAGATGAATCATTTGTTTATTGCTCATTGTTGATTGTTCATTGATCTATAATTGAATATATTAAAGAAAAATTTTCCCCTAACCGCTTTTTGCCTTAACTCCATGAAAAGAATTCTGATTATTATCTCTTGTACGGTTGTGTTTTCGACGGTGGTTTTTTCGCAGCATGTTCCGTCGATCATGAATCTTTCGGCTCACCCCGACGATGAAGACGGCGCCACGCTTGCATACTATCGTTACAAATACGGCGTCAAGGTCTATTCCGTCTGTTTTACACGCGGCGAAGGGGGACAGAACGAAATCGGTCCGGAATTATATGCCGACCTCGGCGTTCTACGAACAGCAGAAACTGAACGGGCAGCGCACATCATCGGCTCCGACGTTTTTTTCCTGAACTTTCCCGATTTCGGTTTTTCGAAGACTGCCAAAGAGACGTTCGACTTCTGGGGAAAAGACAACACAGTAGCACGTTTGGTGTATATCATCCGCAAATTGAAACCGGACGTACTCTTCACGAACCACGACAGCGCCTCCGGCCACGGCAACCATCAAGCCGTAGGCATCGCGGCTCTGCAGGCATTTTGGCTTGCAGCGGATCCGAACTATCATCCGGAGCAATTGAAGGAAGAGGGTGTTGGACTTTTCCAGCCGAAGAAATTATTCATGCGGATTTTCTTTCAGCGGGATTCGCTCTTGAAAGCAGATGTCGTCAATGCCGTCTCGACCGACACTCTTCCGATCGGTAAGACCGCAGTGCAACTTGCGATGGAAGCACTCGCTCAACACCGAACACAGGGAATGGATAAAGTTATTGCAAGCGGCAGGTTCGGCAGATTTTTTGATTCAACACGGTACATTCTTGTCCGTTCAAGCGGCACGTTTGCAAATATGCGGAATGATTTTCTCGGCGGCCTGCACACGCCGGAGGAAACACGGCTTCCTCTCATTCCTTCCCAGCCCATTCTTTCCGTGTCACTGTCGGATTCAATCGTAGTTCGGAATCAGAAGTTTA
This sequence comes from uncultured Chitinophagaceae bacterium, assembly GCA_964642725.1. Lineage (GTDB taxonomy): Bacteria > Bacteroidota > Ignavibacteria > UBA10030 > UBA8401 > JAGVPT01. The sequence continues at coordinate 171,671 of CAZXQG010000001.1, read as the reverse complement.
CGATGGAAATAAAGCCGCTGATGCCGGTTACCAATCTCGTCGCAACGCTTAACCTTCCCACCGGATGGACAAGCCGCAAACTTGAGGATCAGAAAAAAGATGTATACGAAATTGCCGTTGCGAGCGATGCTCGTTTCACCTATCCTAAAGTTCGTCATCTGTACGAAAAAATGCGGACATCCCCGCTTATTACCGTCGGGGCTTCGTTCGAACGGGAAGGGAAGCGAGAGACAGAGGAAATACCCGTCTTTGCGGACGTTGCTCCGCTGCAGACGCTTTCGCTTTCGTCTGAAGTTTTTCGTGTAACGGATGAGCCGCTCAAAATTCCTTTTTCTGTGAAAAACTATTTTCCAAACAAGGCCGCAGGAAGAGTCAATGCAATTGTGCCGAATGGATGGGATGCGTTGGGCAGCGTATTTGTTATCGGAAGGGAAGACAGCGTGTATACGGACAGTGTGACAATCATCCCGCCGGCTGCTTTGGTGCAGGGGGCGTACCCCATTCGAGTGTGCATTGACGACGATACTGCAGCGGTGTTGATAAAGAAATTCGATATTGCCGTCGCTCCCCGATTGAATGTCGGTGTTGTTCAAAGTTACGATGATGTCTTCAGCAAGACATTAAGCGACTTGAACGTGACGCACCGTCTGCTCACGGAGAGCGATTTGTCGTCCGGCGACCTGCAGCCGTATACCGCCATCATCGTCGATATCCGCGCATATCTTTTCCGCCCGGATTTGGTGAAGAATAACTCACGCCTTCTGGAGTATACGAGAAACGGCGGCACGATGATCGTGATGTATCAACGTACCGATGAATGGAAGCCCGAGTACGCCCCCTATCCGTTCTCAATTTCACGCAACCGCATCACGGTTGAAACTGCGCCGGTGACGGTGCTTAAACCGGAGAACATTCTTTTCAATGTTCCGAACGCAATTGACTCCACTGCCTGGGACGATTGGGTGCAGGAGCGGTCGCTGTACATGCCCGCGAGTGTTCCTGCGCAATACGAAAAACTTGTAGCTTCATCAGACCCCGGTGAACCGCCCCTAGACACGGGATTGCTTCTTGCCAAGTATGGGAAAGGGCAATATTTGTATACCGCGTATGTGTGGTACCGGGAATTGAAGGAAGTAAATAAAGGGGCATTCCGCATGTTCGCAAATATGATTTCTCTAGGAAGCAAAAAGTAAAAGGTAAGCGTGGGAAGTAAGATAAAAACTTTGCAATGCCTCGTGTCGTGGCTCGTCATCTTCACGGCAATCGGCGGATGTTCACAGCCTGCTAAAATACCGTTGGTTGTTTATTCACCGCATGGCAAAGATATGCTGGAAGCATTCGCTCTAAAATTCGAAGCGGCGAACCCGGGTGTCGATGTACAATGGCTCGATATGGGATCCCAGGAAGCGTACGACAGAATCAGGACGGAAATGTCTAACCCACAGGCCGATCTTTGGTGGGGGGCGCCGTCGACAATATTCATGCGAGCTGAAAAGGAAGGGCTTCTCTCGGCGTACCGCCCTTCGTGGGCTGACAGCATAGCGCCTGAATTCAAGAGTGCGGCTGATATGTGGTATGGAACGTTTGTCACGCCGGAAGTGATCGTCTTCAATTCTCACCTGTTGACGAAGAACGATGCGCCGAAAGACTGGGATGACCTTCTCGCCCCTCAATGGAAAGGCAGAATTATTCTCCGCTATCCGCTCGCTTCGGGAACGCTGCGCGTGATTTTTTCTGCAATGGTTGCGTCATCGGTCGCAAAGTTCGGGTCGGAGGACAACGGTTTCAATTGGCTTCGCCGGTTGGACGCGAACACAAAATCGTACACCTCCGACCCGACGCAAATGTATTTGAAGCTTGCGAGGGAAGAGGCGGCCGTTTCGCTCTGGGATATGCCGGATGTCGTCTTGCAGGCGAAGTTGAACAACTATCCGTTCGATTACAATGTCCCTGCGAGCGGAACCGTGGTGCTGACAGACGGTATCGCGATTGTCTCCAGTGCGAAGCATTTGGAATTAGCGAAAAAATTCTATGAGTTTGTCACAAGCGAAGAAAGTTGTATTCTTCAGGCGGACAAATTTTACCGCATTCCCGCGCGCCGCGGCATCCCAAAAGATAAACTTCCCTCCTGGATTACTTCGACTTCCTTCACATCCATGCATGTCGACTGGGAATTGATCTCCCAGCATGAATCTGAATGGATGCGAAAGTGGGATGAGGAGATCAAAGGACGAGGCAATTAACAATCAACAATGAACAATCAACATCTTCTCAGCTCTTCATCCTTAATTCTTAATTTCTAATTCTTAATTCTTAATTCTTAATTCTTAATTGTTCTCTTGTCTTCTCTTCATCTCCACAATCTCTCAAAATCTTTCGGTACGCTTCCAGCACTTGCGCCGATCGAGATAGAAATCCGCGACGGCGAATTTTTTTCCCTTCTTGGCCCCAGCGGCTGCGGCAAAACGACCCTGCTTCGAATAATCGCAGGACTTGAGGCGCCTTCGTCGGGAACCATACTCATCGACGGCGTCGACATTACGGCGCTTCCTCCTCAGAAACGGAACGTCGGAATCGTCTTCCAAAATTACGCGTTGTTTCCGCACATGACAGTGTTCGAGAACGTCGCGTACGGCCTCGAAGTGAAAAAAATACCGGTTAATGAAATCCGGGCAAAAGTCCAGCATATTTTGGATAAAGTTCATCTCGCAGACAAAGCGGATATTCCCGTGCCTTTGTTGAGCGGCGGTGAACAGCAACGGGTTGCGGTTGCTCGGGCTGTTGTCGTTGAGCCCAGGGTTCTGCTATTCGATGAACCGCTTTCAAACCTCGACTATGCGCTCCGTCTCGAAACGCGAACGGAAATTAAACGCCTTCAACGTGAAGTCGGTATTACGACGGTCTATGTTACACATGACCAAGGGGAAGCGCTGGCATTGTCTGACCGCATCGGGGTTCTAAGTCATGGAATCGTGCAGCAAATCGGAGCTCCTGACGAACTATATTTTCATCCGGGCAACGCCTTCACAGCTGCGTTTATCGGACACGCAAATTTATTCTCACGGGAAATTTGCGGGGAATACTTCGGCATTACCAATCTTACCGGGAAAGAACTCCTTGCAGTTTTACCGGAAGAAATTATCTTGTCGGCCGGTTCAGGAAAAGCGGCCGGCCGGATCATTGATAAACAATTCTCCGGTTCAAGCATCGAGTACACCGTCGACTTTGCGGGGCAAGTTGTCAAGGCGATCCGTTCGTCTTCGGATAGTGGATTTGTCGGCGACATCGGTGAACTCGCATTGCTTTCTTTTGCCGGTTCGATTGAACGGAAGGTTATCAATGAATAACCCAACGAGGCGGTTTACCGCCGCTTCAAGTTCGTTGCTGTGTATCATCGTCTTTTTCGTTTGCGGATACATTTTTTTCCCGTTGTATGAACTTGTGAAAGAAAGCCTTGGGACCGGGGCAAACGGATACTCGTTTCAGTCGTACAATCATTTATTCCGCTCTTCCTTGCTTGAGGCGACGTTCAACTCCGTTGCCATTTCTATCCTCAGCGTTGTCGGTAGCGGGGTTGTAGGAACGTTCATCGCCTACGTTTTCCAGTATGTTGAGTTTCCGGCAAAATCAGTCCTCTCGAAAGTTGTGCTTATTCCGCTTGCACTGCCGCCGTTAGTCGGTGTAATTTCTTTTTTATTTTTGGTCGGAGAGAGCGGTATGCTTTCCCGCGTTTTTGCCATGCTCTCCGGCATCGATCCTTCATTCTTTACCGTGGGCGGATGGACGGGGATTGTCCTTGTCCACATCTATTCCTTTTATGTATATTTTTATCTCTTTGTTTCTTCAGCCCTTTCGCAGTTGGATGGCAACGCACTCGATGCGTCAGCGAGCTTAGGCGCAAGCCGGGCCCGCACCATTTGGAGAATTCTTTTCCCGATGCTCGCGCCGGCGTTTGTGGGTGCCTCGTTGATAACATTTATGTCGAGTATGGCCTCGTTTTCTGCACCGCTGCTTTTCGGAGGAACGACGCGGTTCCTCACGCTCGAAATCTATACTGCAAAACTTAACGGCGACAATTCTTCCGCCGCGGCCCTGGCAATACTGTTGTCGATCATTTCGGTATGCATTCTTTTTTTGCTGAGATGGTGGCAAGATACTCACCGGCATCGCATGAGTTCGAAGGGAACTGGTCCGTCTTCCAAGATCTCTCACGGCGGGTTCACGAAGATCGTTGTTGTAGGGTTAACGCTGGCGCTTGCTATTCTTTTCGCTCTTCCGGTTGCAACCATCGTTGTTCTTTCGTTTATAAAAGAAGGCACCTGGACGTACCAGATTTTCCCGTCATCATTCACTGTCGAAAACTATCGCCGGTTGTTTGGGGAACCACATCTTCTTGACCCGTTTATCAACAGCATCCGGATGTCCCTGACAGCCGCTGTTTTGGTAGTCGTAATTGGTGTAATGGCTGCGTACCTCATCAGCAGAAAAAAGTTTCCCGGAAGGAGGCTTTTGGAAATGGCCATCTCGCTGCCGTTCGGAATTCCGGGGACCGTTATCGCCGTCGGCTTAATTCTGAGTTTCAACAGGCCTTCACTGTTTTCATTCCAGTCAATTTTGGTTGGAACATTTTGGATTATGCCGCTTGCCTATGCTGTAAGAAACCTGCCGTTGCTTTATCGTTCCACCGCCGCAGGACTCGATGCCGTCCATCCCTCATTGCAGGAGGCCGCTGAGTCTCTGGGGTCGCCGGGCGGACGGACGTTTCGCAAAATTATTCTTCCTGTCATTATGCCTTCGATTGTGTCCGGCACTTTACTTGTGTTCATTAACTCGGTCGGAGAATTTGTGTCGTCCATCCTCTTGTATTCCTACAGCACAAAGCCTATTTCGGTGGAAATTCTCTCTCAACTTCGGTTGTTTAACATCGGCGGTGCGGCGGTCTACAGCACGCTATTAATGATTTTTGTCATTGCGGTTGTCGCCGCTTCAAACAGATTCTTCCGGTCGACGTTTACGGCCTGACCGGCGATGTCTTTTAATGAACTTACCATGCCGGTTTTGTTCCAGTTTGCGCAGATGCCGGTAGTTTCCTAATTTGAGTAGTGAGCACCTTAGAATGCATTGTACTGTCATCCTGATCCCGACGAAGTCGGGAGAATGATCCACGACATTGGGGCTTCGTTGATTTACGATGCGCAATCGTCATGAATTCTTCACTCCGTCCCTCCACCGCGGACTCGATTAGATTCGCACGACTGAAGTATTTTAATAGTTGACCCAAAATAGGACACTACTCAGATGCCGGACACCTTGTTAGGCTGCCTTACAAGAAATTTCGACATATTACAATTTTCTCGATAAGGTGTCCGACATCTATAGACGGGTAAGCGAAATGTAACATCACCTCGAGGTTTTTCTGGTAGTGGGGTCTTTTGAATGAATGTGGAGACCAAGCGATGCTAAACTGGTCCCTTCGACTCCGCCGCGACGGCTCATCCTGAGCAAGCGGAGCGCGTCTGCGCCGGAGGCGCATGAGCCTATGACTCAGAAGGAGACCGTCGCGTCCCGCCGCTTTTCGGCGGGATCAGGGTGAACATCAGTTTTTACGATGAGAACCAAAAGACCCCACTACTGTGTTTCTCCTCGCGTTTTTTTTGTTGATTTTGTATATTAAGCATTACAGCCATTTCGAGAACAAAAAGACGAGCATGAAACGAATTATCTCCATTTTCTTTCTTTTTTCTTTTTTCCTCTCTCTCATAGGATGTTCTGACCTCTCGCAGGAGAACCGGCGTTTTGCGGATGTTATCGCACGGGTGCGGACAAAATATGCGCCGGACAAAAAGCTTGCGATCTTTGATATCACCACAAAGAGAACGAACAAAGGGATCGCTCTTCTCGGTGAGGTCGACAACGCGGAAGCGAAGCAAGCGGTCATCGACGCCGTTGCTCCGCTTGTCAAAAAAATCACGGACGGCATCACCGTTCTGCCCGACGCGCGGCTTGCCGGACAAAGCTGGGGCATAGTACGGGTGAGTGTAGCGAATATGAGGGGAGACCCCGATGAATCCGCAGAGCTCATTTCGCAGGCGACAATGGGGAGCGTTGTGAAAGTGTTGAGAGAGAGTTCCGGATGGTACTATGTTCAGACGTCGGATAAATACCTTGGTTGGATGAAAGACGATTCGTTTGTTCTTTGTGCTAAAAGCGGGTCGGATGGATGGGCGACCGCGCGAAAGGTCATCGTCTTGTCGACGTACGAGACAGTGCGTCAGGATCCGCAGCCGCGTTCGTATCCTGTTTCCGACCTTGTCGCCGGTTCCCTCTTGAAGAATGCGGGCAATGCGGGGACGTGGACAATGGTCGAATTACCGGACGGAAGAAAAGGGTTTGTACCGGCCGGAAGCGTAACAGATTTCGAATCGTGGAAGAAAACCACAAAGCCGTCACCCGATGGAGTTGAAAAAACAGCGCGGTCGCTTCTTGGCGTGCCATATCTGTGGGGAGGCACCTCCACGAAAGCCATGGACTGCTCCGGTTTTACAAAGACAGTGTATCTGATGAACGGCATGCAGCTCAACCGCGACGCCTACCAGCAGGCGGGACAAGGAGTTGAGATTTCGCCCGGGGAAAAATTTCAAAATCTGCGCAAAGGTGACTTATTGTTTTTTGGCCGCAGAGCCGGTAACAATAATCCGGCAGAGATTCTCCATGTGGCGCTCTATTTAAAGGATAGGTCGTTCATCCATTCCTCGGGTATGGTGAAAATAAACAGCCTTGACCCGGCCTCGCCAGTATTCGATGCCAATAAGGTGAAATCGTTCATTTGTGCGCGAAGAATCATCCCAACATCGCCGACGATGCCGGAGGTTTCTATTCGTCGGTAACACATCAGCGGAGGCCTCTTTATGTCCATGATGAAAAATTCAACGTGCAGCCAATGCGGAAAAAAATTCTCGTGGAGAATTCAGCGCCCAAGCGACGGCCATTGGGATCGATGGTCGAACGATGACGGCGACACGCTTGCAAATTGGTTCATTTCTAACACTCTCTGCTGGGACCATGCTTTCGCCGTGATGCCGGAACGGTTTGCAAAAATTATCAAAACGTTAGAGTATGTTGAGGAAGAAACAGTAGCGAAGTAATAACCGACAGTATTGCTTTTCCGTAAAAATATCCGTTCTGTATGTTGACCCCGAACAAGCCTGCAATCTTACAATTTATTTGCCTTTTATTCTTCCAGGCTGTATCTTTATTACAAGCTTTCGGCAACGACCTACCTCGCCGAAAAAAAGTGCCGTTACTATAATACTCAATCTATCAATAGTGCCATTTTCGTCCAGACTCTCAGTGATGAATAGACGAATCGGCGTATCATACCAGTAGTTTGAACCGTGGATGGAATGCTTTCCAAAAGAGTATTTCGGTCAGCGGGGAGAGTTGTGTAAGTAAAGAACTTGTAATGTGCAGCAATTCCAAAAGGCAAGAAATGCATGAGTTAAGTGACGCTACGATGTCAAAACTGAACGGAGAAAATTGTCCGTCGTTCAGGCTCATTTATCTTTAACCCGTATCAAAGATTTTTTTCGCACCGAATAAAGCCGGCTCGTCCCAAACCATGAAAACGATTTAACATCGGTCAGTCATCCATCATAGGAGGGAATAACACCATACAGCAACAGCGGGTGAGTACCATCAAGCGACATTCGATGCTTCCCGATTGGCAAGCGGAATCTACTTTGCGCAGCTTCGATTTGGCAATGGCATGCAAATGAAGAAATTACTCCTCGTTAAATAGTATTGGGCACTTTTCAAGCGAAAAATCGGCTATTTATAGTGACTCTTATCAATGGTATTGGCTGAGGGATTGTACAGTTTTTCACTATATAAAGGAGGCTTCAAATGAAAAATTTTCTTCGTGTTTTGTTAGTTGTTTCTTTGCTATGCATTCCATATTTGGTTTCGGCACAAATCACCAATCTGAAAATCAACAATGTGAGTTCAAATTTCAGTTTGGTGTCGGGAGACACTCTTAGATGGGAATACAATTGTCCCGTTGGCGCTTCCGTCACAGTTGAAGTTTGGTATGACGTCAACCATAACGGGACGATCGATCCCGGCACCGATGTATCCTACGGAGTATTTACACAAACCGACGGTGGTACAGGACAGAATGGTCCGGGAGATATGGACGGAGTGGCTGATGGCCATGTATTATTTTATCAGCCGGTGGGAATTTCACCGGGAAATTATATTTTCAGGTTTACGAACGGTGCAAGCGTTGCTACCGAAGCAGGCACAGTATCGCACCTGGCTTCTCCGGCACATTTGATATCCGGACACGTGACTCCGCCTGCGGGCAAAAGCGCGCAATACATTGACGTTCTAATCAGCCGAAGTACGGGTTCCGGCAGGCCTAATTCCTGGGATGCCATGACCGATGCATCGGGTAATTTCCAAATTGAAATGAACGCCGATACGACAGGGAATCCATGGTACGTTCAAGTTCAGACTAACCCATATCCTCCGTCAATTATTACTCCTCAAGACACTGCGATTACGATTATCACGAATCCAAGCGGCATTAATCTTGTGTTCCAGCCGGCGGCAGCACAAGTGGCGGGCTATTTGAAGGATGATTCAGGAACGCCAATCCAAAATACTGTTTATGTGAGCGCTTCGTCGGGGAATTTCAGCAACTTTAGCCGCTATATTCAAACGGATGGCACAGGGTTGTTCCAAATTGGTTTCTTGGAAGGCGAAATCGAGCAAACTCAATCTCAACATTGGATACTATCCACCACCTATGATGGGAACGGTATCACCGATCACATGATTGCGCAAAAAACACTTCCGATACTTCATACGAACGACAGTTTATTCTATAACCTCGTTTCCTATAAGGTCAACTCAACTATTCAAGGAGTGGTTGAGCTGGACGGGCATCCGATGTCTAGCCCGGTTCAGGTTGGCGCATCAAATCCCGATACGGGAGCTTCATTTGTGTGGACAGACAATTCGGGAAATTTCACGATAATGGTGAGCAATAAGATCTTCAACTATAGTCTGTATTTACAGAATTATTATATACCTCCGAATGAGATGGTACCGAATGTTGTTGTTCATCCGGGCCAGACCGGGATTGTTTTTAATATTACAACAACAGGCGTTGCCGGTACTTCGGCAAAAATTCCGACGATATTTTCTCTTTCCCAGAACTATCCAAACCCGTTCAATCCTACAACGGTAATTCAGTTCACCGTTCCATCCAACGGCCGGGCTGTGTTGAAAGTATTTAACGTGCTCGGACAGGAAGTCGCCACGTTGTTCGACGGCGAAGCCGCAGCCGGCATGATCCATCAAGCCCAGTTCAATGCCGCGAATTTGGCAAGCGGAATATATTTTTCCCGGTTGGAGTTCGGCGGCAAAGTGCAGATGAAGAAAATGGTGTTACTGAAATAATTACGAACGCTGACAGTAGCGATTCCCATTAGCTCCCAGGCGCCTGTCGAAGGCCTTGGGAGCAATTTTTTTATGCTTTAAATTTCCCCATTTGTGACGAAGTTCAAATTCTCTTTCTTCCTCTCAAATTGGAAACCTGATTCTCTCTTGCGTTTTAGCCGAAGAAGCACTATTTTCTTCAGGCCTTTGTCCCGACGGGAGTTGGCAAAAAGGCTACGGCGGAAAGATTAAACCTCTGGATTCGCATCGGACGATGAGAGAGGTTTTGGCGTTTTTATAGGAAGAAATAAACAAATAAAAACGGCCGAATTTCCTTAGCGGATAAATAATTTTTGTCAAGGCTTCACTGAGTGTAAGTTACAGCAAGATGGATGTCGATAGGATCTGGAAGAAATTCGAGCGTTGTCGGCAAGGAGAAATTTAATTCTTCCTCTTTAATAACTTGAAAGACGAATTTGTTTCTCAACGTGAGACGTTGTAAAAAAGCCGCTCCCTGTAAATTGTTCTTTGCTGCCCGTCAGTGCGGTGATATGAAGCGCATAGTTCTTTGGGGAATAGCGTTTTGCTTATCCGGATTTGTTGCGTTTTCGCAAACAGAGCCGGATTCGATCGCTCTCGCAAAATCCAGGCCGGCTTCTTCTGACCAGGCAACTGCTGTCGTCGCGCCAAAATCGGAGAAACAGAATTTTTTTTATACCTTCTTCGACGATGAGGCCAGGATGTGGACGTCCCCCTTTCACATGAATCAGCATGAAGCGTTACTCTGGGGCGGCATTGCTGCGACAACGGCGATCGCAATAGGTGTTGACGAGCCGGTTTCCAGAGACGTTTACAGATTCCGGAACGAACATGTTTGGGTTCAAACGGTCAGTCCAATTGCGACGCAATTTGGTCAGTTTTATGTTCCCTATGGTATCGCAGCACTCTATTGTTTAGACGGTTGGGTTTTTGAGGACGACGCGCGAATGGGTACTGGATTGCTGGCCGCTCAAGCGATGCTCCATTCCGGGATCATCGTTCAAGTGCTGAAACATATGTTCGGAAGAAGCCGTCCTTTTGTGTATAACGGGAGGGACATTTGGTATGGACCGCGGGCAATATTCAAACGGTATGAAGGCGGAGGTTTTTCCCCCTACGATTCCTTCCCATCGGGACATACTATTACAGCGTTCAGCCTGGCGGCAGTCATCGCCGAACGGGAACCTCAGTGGGTTGGAGTCATCGCATATACATGCGCGGGACTTTGCGGCGTTTCCCGGATTACTCAGCACGATCACTGGCTTTCGGACGTCATCGTTGGCGGAGCGCTCGGCGTGGCAATAGGAAAATTTGAGGTAGATGCGCACCAGAAGCGCTATTCAATTTATCCAACCGTCGGACTGGGCTCGGCGGGAGTTTTAATTCAATTCGATTAGAAGCCATCCCGCGAATATTGCACGGCAGGCGCTTTTCCAGAAGGCGGCTACGCCGTTCGCAGGTTTTTTCCTGCAGCGGAATAAATCATCGTGAACCTCATCAAACGATAAAAACACAATGTCGCTTTTAGCGAAAATATGCGTAGCAGTCGTAGCACTTGAGCACGTGTACATCCTTTGGCTGGAAATGTTTGCATGGACGACACGGGGAAGAAAAGTTTTCTCTTCACTTCCCGCCGACTTGTTCGAGAGAACAAAAGCGCTCGCAGCAAACCAAGGCCTTTACAACGGTTTTCTCGCGGCGGGTTTACTCTGGGCGCTGCTCATTCAGGATGCCGTGTGGTCAAAAAACGTTGCTTTCTTTTTTGTTTGCTGTATCATTGTTGCAGGCACCTACGGCGCATTGAGTGCGCATAAATCAATTTTTTACAAACAAGCGCTCCCAGCAATAATTGCGTTAGCAGCGTTATTGTTGTAAGGTCAATTTCAGCACCGCCTGATCTGTTGTTTCAAGGATTACGAGTTTCCTAAAAATGTTATATCCAATTCATGGACAATACTTATGGAAAGAATACCGAAACCGAACGAAGGTGAATACGCGCCGTACGCGATTATGTATATCAAATTGCTGACGGATGACGGACTTACGCTCGACGATCTGAAGAATAATTATACATCGATGAAAAACTTCATCCTTTCGTTGCCGGAAGAAAAACTTACGTGTCGTTATGCACCGGACAAATGGACAATAAAGGAAATTCTTGTTCATGTCATGGATACAGAGCGAATTTTTGCTTACCGGGCTTTGCGTATCGCGCGGAACGATAAAACAGAATTGCCCGGTTATGAACAGAATGATTATGTCCCGTACTCAAGGGCCAATGAACGAAGCCTCGGAAACATTTTTGAAGAATACGCTGCTGTGAGAGTAGCAACGCTCTCTCTGTTTCAGAGCTTCAGCGATGAAGATGTGCTTCGGTGCGGCACAGCAAATGGAAATCCGGTGAGCGTTCGTGCGCTGGCATATCTGGTCGCCGGACATGAATTGCATCACATGAAAATTATTAGGGAGAGATATCTATAGCCGGGCGGGAGAAAATGATATTTGGAAAAAGTTGGAATACTCGAACCGCGACGCTGCCGTTATTCCCTTTACTTCGTTCGTTCCATCACAAAATCGACGAACATCATTAAGGCTTCTTTGGCTGAGGAATCGGGCAGCGGTTGCAGGCATTCGCGCGCCTGTTTGCTGTAATATTCTGCTTTTGAAACGGCGTATTCGATCCCGCCGTATTGCTGCGCAAACGCAATAACATACTCCACGTCTTTGTTTTTCGCGCCGTTCCTGATCATCTTCAGAATCCGGCGGGATTCTTTCTTTGGGGCTTGCTGGAACGAGTGTATGAGAGGCAGGGTGATCTTCTTCTCTTTCATATCTCCACCCACCGGTTTACCGATAATGTTTTTTCTGCTTGTGTAGTCGAATAAATCATCCCGTATTTGAAATGCCATCCCGACATTCTCGCCAAAATTTCTCATCAACTGGCGTTGCCCGGTGTCGGTTGTGGCGCTCGCAGCGCCGATCACGGAACAGGTGGAGAGAAGGGATGCCGTCTTATCCGAAATGATCTTCAGATACGTCTCTTCGTCAATATCGAGTTCCCGGCTTTTTTGAATTTGCAGAATTTCTCCCTCGCTCATCCGGCGGACCGCGTCGGACACAGCGTTCAGAAAATAATGGTCTTCATATTTCAATGAAAGCATTAATCCGGTCGAGAGGAGGTAATCTCCCATCAATACAGCCACTTTGTTTTTCCACACCGCATTAATTGATGCGAGTCCGCGGCGTGTGTCCGCGTCGTCGACGACGTCGTCGTGAACGAGAGTTGCTGTGTGAAGAATTTCGACGAGCGTTGCCCCGCGGTACGTGCTCTCCGTGATTTGCCCGCACGCTTTTGCCGCCAGGAAAACAAGGATCGGCCGGATCCTTTTTCCTTTTTGCTTGACGATGTATCGGGCGGCAGTATCGACGAGCAGAACGTTTGAGCGCATCGAATGTTTGAAATGCCGTCCAAACTCCCTCAGTTCCTCGCCTACCGGCTCTTTGATCTCATCCAGGCTTATTGATTGAAGTCGATTCATGAAGCGGCATCCGGTTCTTTCTTCTGCGCGAACTTCGAGACGATGATGCTGATCTCATACAACACGAACATCGGGGCTGCGAGCAGGCTTTGCGTCACGATATCGGGCGTCGGCGTTACAATGGCTGCGATAATCAGAATGACCACGATCGCATGCCGGCGGTAATGTCTCATGAATGCAGGCGTCAAGAAACCGAGCTTGGTAAGAAAGAAAGAGATCATTGGAAGTTCGAAGACCAGACCTGCACCGACGACCAGGCTCATGATGAAACTGACATACCGGTCGGCGGCGATGTTTAAGTCGATATTCTGAGTGCCAAACCCGGCAAAGAAAGTCAACGCCGTGGGAACAAGGATGAAATATCCGAAGACGACTCCGGCGAGGAAGCAAAACGACGTGAAGAAAACGATCCGCCAGACATACTGCCGCTCGTTCGGCATTAATCCGGGAGCGATAAACCTCCACAGTTGATAAAGAAGCACCGGCATGCTGATAATCAATCCGGCAAACAGAATCACCTCCATGTACAGGACCATGATCCCGTAGGGAGTGAGCACCTGCACTTTCAGGTGTGCGGCACGGAGCGGCCCGAGCAGAACATCCTGGACAAGAAAATCCGAAAAGAATGCGCAGGCGATCGAAGCGAGAATGAGCGCGATCAACCCTTTGATGATTCTCCATCGGAGTTCTTCGAGATGGTCAAAGAACGACATCTCTCGCGCGCTGCTGTCAGCGCCTGGTATTTGATCTGCCATTGAGTATGTTCGTTATGTTCAGCTTCAAACTGGAGAAAGCGAATTGTCAACAGCATTCGTTTGAAGCATTACGCCATTTCTTTATAGAGTGGAAAACCGCTGCAGAGGTCTGCAACTTTCTTCTTCACTGTCTCATACACCGCAGGTTTGCCGATATTGCAAACAACCTCGTCAATGAAATCGGCGACAATGCGCATCTCGGATTCTTTCATTCCGCGGGTTGTCAGCGCCGGTGTGCCGACACGGATACCGCTGGTGATGAGGGGTGATTTATCGTCAAAGGGGACGGCGTTCTTATTTACCGTGATTCCCGAGGCGTCGAGCGCTTCCTGCGTCTCTTTTCCGTTAACGTTCTTGTTCCGAAGGTCGATGAGCATAAGGTGGTTGTCCGTTCCGCCGGAAATGATATCGTAACCTTTGCGCACCATGGCATCCGCGAGCGTTTGTGCGTTCTTTATTATCTGTTTCGAATAATCTTTGAATCCGGGCTGCAGAGCTTCCTTGAACGCGACCGCTTTTGCTGCGACGATATGCATGAGCGGACCTCCCTGAATTCCCGGTATCACCATCGAATCCAACAGTTCGGAAATCATCTTCTTCCTTCCCGATTTCGGGGCGACAACGCCGAACGGGTTTTCGAAATCTTTTCCCACGAGAATAAGGCCGCCGCGGGGCCCGCGCAATGTTTTGTGCGTTGTCGACGTAACGACATGACAATAGGGGAGTGGATCATTCAAAAGTTTTGACGCGATGAGTCCCGCTGGATGAGCGATGTCGGCGAAGAGGAATGCGCCGACGCTATCGGCGATCTCCCGGAATTTCTTGTAGTCGATGTTGCGTGAATACGCGCTCGCTCCGACAGTGATGAGCTTCGGCCGCTCCCGCTTCGCGGTTTCTTCAACGTCGTTGTAGTCTATCTGGCCGGTTTCTTTTGAAACTCCATATGCAGCAAACTTGTAGAATTGCCCGGAAAAATTCACCGGTGAACCGTGCGTTAAATGTCCTCCGTGCGAGAGGTTCATTCCCAGAACTTTGTCCCCCGGTTTGATGAACGTGAAATACACGGCCATGTTCGCCTGCGAACCCGAATGAGGCTGAACATTTGCGTACTCGGCTCCGAACAATTCCTTTACTCGGGCGCGGGCAAGGTCTTCGACAACATCCACATACTCGCAGCCTCCGTAATAACGTTTGCCGGGATATCCTTCCGCATATTTGTTCGTCATCACGCAGCCGGCGGCTTCAAGGACGGCGAGGCTGACGAAGTTCTCCGATGCAATCAGTTCCAGTTTCGTGTTTTGCCGGTGGAGCTCATTCTTAATTGCCGCGTATGTTTCGGCGTCGGCTTGGTGGAGTTGGTTCATGGTTGTCTCTGTGAATTTTCAGCCTGAAGAGATCTGTTGATCTGTGTACTAAGGAGGCCTTCGGCCCGAGGAGTTTTCAGCACGACGTGAGGGAATGAATCTTTGCAACACGGCGTTCGTGGCGTCCTCCTTCAAAATCTGTCTTCAGAAAAATCCTCACTATCGCTTGTGCCTCGTCCCATGTCGTCAATCGCTCTCCGATGCAGAGAACGTTGGCGTCGTTGTGCTTGCGCGAAAGCTCGGCTGCTTCGATTGTTTCGCATGCTGCTGCGCGCACTCCTTCGTGTTTATTTGCAACAATGGACATCCCGATGCCGGTGCCGCAGACAAGAATTCCTCTGTCGCATTCTCCCTTCGACACGGCCACGGCTGCTGCATGCCCGAAATCCGGATAATCGGTCGACTCGTTGGAATGCGCGCCGAAGTCGGTGAACGGAAGCTGCATCTCGTTCAAGACTGTTTTTATTTTTTCCTTGTAAGAAAAACCGGCGTGGTCGCTCGCAAGTGCTATCATAGTTTATTGGACCTCTGGTGGATTGAACCAGGTGTCGCTGCCGTTCAATGAAATTGTCAGCCGGGTAATAGTATCTCGTTGCAGTCCGTTGGAAGTTGCTCCGCGAGTGCCGTATTCGAGCCCTATGTTGAGGCGGGCTTCGCTCCCCGCAGTAAAGAAAATCGGCACACCGACCCCGCCGGTGATGAAATATTCATTGATTGTTTCGCCGTTGAGTTTGAGGTATGATTCATTAACGTATCCGCCGGCCCGGTATGTTACCTGGTGATAGTACGGTTCGGCCAAAGATTTTGTGGGAAGAAACTCAGCGCCTATGCCAAGGCGCAGGCTGTTCTGAATTTCCGCCGGATGAACACCCATGTAGGAGTATTGGCTCCACTGCTGGAATTGTGCGTCGCCGGTGAGGATGGTCCTGTCCCGGACATCGTATTCCAGTCCAAGAGCAAACCCGAGAGGAATTTTTGTCGAACCGGTATAGACATTGGTCGTCTCCTGGCTGGTAGAATAATTTTGAAACGTCTGCTCTGTTGCAGAGAGCGACGCGCCGGAGAAAATTGTCATGCCCACGTTCATTTTCTTTTCGTTCGAAATACCGATTGCCTTGTCAAATCCTGCAAACACCGCACCGAAAGTAAATGCAAACCCATGCATTGAAATATTTTTATCGGCGTTGGTGGCGAAGTACCCCGAACTGTCGTATGCGAGTTGTTGTACGTCGTCGAAGTTTCCAAACAGATAGTGTGTTGTGACGCCGAAATATAGATCTTGCGCCGGCGAGAAGGAAAAACCAAACTGCGCCGAGGACAAACCGCCGGTGCCGCTGTACGATTGAACGATACCGGCGGTTGTTACATTATCCTTCACATCATATGCCCTCCGGCTGAACGGCGTAATGCTGAACGCAAAACCGATATTGTAATCGCTGTAGACGGGGAATGCGAGCCCGGCTGACTGAAAATTTCCCGAGCTGAGAAACGTCGACCCTGAACCGTCATTGAGGCCGTACCCCTGATACTGGAAATCTCCGGAATACTGCGTCCGCGACAATTGGCCGAGACCCGCGGGATTCGCTTCATTGATATACCCATCGGTGAGGGACGCGACGCCTGTTCCGCCCATCGCTGCGGAGCGATTGCCGTAAAATGTCATGATCTCGCCGACGCCAAAACGGGAATAGACTGAACCGTCTCCTGCAAAGAGATGATCACTCGCTCCGAGCGCCACGAATGTAAGCAGAAAAAGGATTTTTACCGTCTTCATACCTGCGGATTATTTTTTTGTGTACGTGATAAAGAGTTTTGGGCCTTTTGCCGGGTCCTTGGAAGAGTAGAAAATATGCGTGTCAAGGTACGAAGCGTCGTTCCCAGGACGCAATTCGAGTCCGAAATTGTTGCTCGGGGTGTTAATCCATTGTTGAACCATAGACGTGAGAGTAAAAATGTACACGCTGTTTGTCGTCTGGGTTGTATCCTTGCGGTAGCCATACCCAAAATATGAGGGTGCGATGGAATCGGCTTGCGTAGAAGCGCTTCCCGCGACATATGCGATAACGCTGTCCGAAGATCCAAACCCAAGTTTGCTTTGCGAATTATTTAGCGTGAGCTGAAGTACAGCATTGTTCACGATCACTTTGTTGACAGAATCTGACACAGGCGAGAGGTTGAATTTAATCCTGCCGTAGAACGATATGCCCGCCTGTGTTTCAATGCTTGCAGACGGTTGAAGTGCATTGTTTGTGGCAAGGAAGGTGCCTTCGCCGACGCTAAGGCTGATTGAGTCCTTGACTCCATTTTTTTCGTAGATGATCTGCAACGCCGGCGGATATTGACTGCCAAATTGATAGAAGCCCCAGATTCCGACGTTGCTCAGCGCCGGTTTAGTAACCAGTGCGATACTGAAGAATCTCGGTAATACGGTGTCGGCGTAGATATTGATCCACCTGCGAACGAGTGATGTATCGAATTGAGTGACCACCTCTCTTCCGATGCTGAGTGTATCCTGGTTCGTAATTGTAACCAAAGAAGAGTTTGTCGGAAGTAAATTCAGCGAGCTGAAAGAATCGGCGGTCGCAGTCGAAGCCGACCATGGCGTCAACACTTCCTTAATTTCGAATTGCACCGGTGTCGGCGGCAAGGCGACATTCCATCCGTAACTGGCGGTAAGGATTAATTCGGCAGTGTCGATCTGGACCGTCGTCATCGAATCTGGCATTGTTACGAGGAAAAGCAAGAGCGATTTTGCGTTCACCGATGCATAACTTCCCACGAGAAGGTTTCCGCCCGACCCGTTTGGCGATGAAAATTTGAATGTCGTATCGCTGATGGAAGCGATGGACGTGTCATGAACGGTGTATTTATCGCTGCCGGGGATAATCTTTCTTCCTACCGATGTCGGGCTTTGGCTGCATCCGCTGATGGACGCCAACAGAAAAAGAATGACGGCTGATAACTTCGGGGACACTTTCATGCTGTGCGAGACTGAGTAAATGAGCGTTCCTGGGAGGAGATTTTTTGTTTGATATAATTCACGCCGGCCTGCAAATCGTCGGCGAAAAAATCCGGTTCGTTTCTGCAGTTGAGAATTTCTTCTGAGCCGTAACCGGTCGATACCATGACCGTGCCGGCGCCCGCTGCTTTCCCTGCTGCAATATCGATGCAGCGGTCTCCGACAACGAACGAACGCCGAAGGTCGATCGAGTATTTTTTCTGCGCCTGAAACAGCATTCCCGGCTTGGGTTTTCTGCAATCGCAGACAATGTTATAGCGTTTGTCCTCAGCGCCCGGCAGGTGCGGGCAGTAAAAGAAGTCGTCCACGAGAGCATCTTCTTTTTTCAGCAAAGCCCTCAGCGCTTCGTGAACTTTGCGTACCGTGTCTTCAGAAAAGTAGCCGCGAGCAACCCCCGACTGATTCGTAATGATAAATACCTTAATTCCCAAATCGTTTAATTCTCGGATGGCACTGCCGGTGCGGGGTATGAGCAGGAGTTGGTCGGGCGACGAGATAAAATTTTTTTCCACATTCACAGTCCCGTCGCGATCGAGGAACACTGCAATATCAGATCGGGTCATCGGTTTCTATTGCTTGACAAGATTTCTGTAGAGATTCGTGTATTTTTTCGCCGACGATTCCCATGAAAAATCCTGCTGCATGCCATTCCTCATGATTTTTTTCCACGTGGCGCCGTCTTGGTACGTTTTCAAAGCGCGGTGGACGGTTTTGAGGAGTTCTTTTGAATCGTATTTCTTGAATTTAAACCCAGTCCCGCTGTTCCCGTCAAAATCTTGGATTGTGTCTTCCAATCCTCCCGTAGCCCGAACGATGGGGACTGTACCGTATTTCAAACTGTACAGTTGATTAAGCCCGCACGGTTCGTACCGCGACGGCATGAGGTACATATCGCATCCGGCTTCGATGAGATGGGCAAGATCGTCGTCGTAGCCGATGAAGACCCCCATTTTCGACGAGTACTTTTTATGCATTGCCTCGAAATACTCTTGATATCTCTTTTCCCCCGCCGCCAGCATGATGAATTGAATATCGAGTTTCATGAGATCGTCGGCAATTTCCTTGATAAGGTCGAGTCCTTTTTGGTCCACGAGCCGTGAGATTATTCCAATGAGCGGAATATTTTCCTTGAACTCAAGGCCGAATTTTGCCAGCAGTTCTTTCTTATTGTCGAGCTTTCCTTCAAGCGTTCTGGCGTCAAAGCGCTTGACAATATGCTCGTCTGTTTCGGGATTCCAGATGCTGTAATCGATCCCGTTGATGATGCCGTGAAGGTGCGCCTTCTTTTTTTGCAACACCCCCTCCAAACCGCAGCCGAATTCTTCGGACGAACAAATCTCTTCCGCATATTTTTCACTGACCGTCGTGATGACGTCCGAATACATTAAGCCGGATTTCATGAAATTCAGCTTTCCGTAAAACTCGACGCCTTCCTTCGTAAATTCCGATTCCGGCAGCCCAGTTTTCTCGAACGACGAAAAGGGAAACGTTCCTTGGTACGCAAGGTTATGAATGGTGAAAACGGTCTTCATGTGCTTGAAGAAGGGATCGGTGCTGTAGATCGTTTTAATGTATGCAGGAATCAGGCCGGTCTGCCAATCGTTGCAATGGATGATGTCCGGCTGCCACCCGAGCCGCTTCAAGGTCTCAAGGACTCCGCGGCAAAAGAAGATGAAACGGACGTCGTTGTCCGCATAGTCTTTTTTGGTGTCGGGGTTTGCGTAGATTCCCGGACGGTCGTACAGCTCTTTATTCGCGAGAAAATAAACCTGGACCTTCGATTTTACGTTTGCGATGAAAGAAGAGTTGACGTTGGCAATCTTTTTGTCTGCTCCGATGGGGATGTCGATATCTTTGAGGCGGATAACATCATGAAGCTTGAATTTCCGCTCGCTGATGGAGCCGTATCGCGGCATAATGATACGGATTTCATGGCCGGAGTCTTTTATTACCTGCGGGAGAGTTCCCGAAACATCTGCCAATCCGCCAGTCTTTGCGAACGGTTCTACTTCACTTGACACAAAGAGAATATTAAGTGGCCTTGACATAGCGTTTCTAATAGGGAGACAAAACTGTGACCAATGCTTACTAATTTACAAAAAATCCGTGCGATAAGCAATTCAAAATCCGTCTGGAGATGTCGAACGGTGTTTCTCTATTATGATATGAAGCTTTTTAACATAAATGTTCGGCGATCCTTGCACGCTAAAAGGCACCTGAGCCCAAAATTTTTTCTTGACAATACAATGCCTGTTGGGTATATTTTACAAGAATCATATGAGGAGCAGCACGTATCGTCATTGTTAAAGGTTAAGAAAAAGTTTCTGGTCACATTTTCGTTCTAAGCCTTTGACGTTGCATACGGAGTTGCTTTTTTATTGTACCGAACGTTTTTGGTGTGAATGAAAAAGCCAGAAAGTTCGGTTTTTTATTTTCGTTGAGGGCGTGAAAAAAATACGACAACATATTCTTGTAGCCTTCGCGCTGGGTATCGCGTTGCCGCCTGCACACGGGCTCGCTTCCTTCGGAAATTATCCGGACGTCCGGGTTATTGAATCCACCGAAAGCGGCATCACGCTGGAATTCAAGCCGCAGTACACCTCCGGCAAGAAGATCCTATCTGATGGAAAGGAATACCAAACGGTTGAATTCGAAAGAAATTCCGGATGGGACTACGCCAACGCAGGGAAACCCGATGTTCGGTGCCGTTCGATCGCAATCGGTTTTCGGGGAAAGACGAACAACCGTGTAACAGTCCTCACCTCTGATTTTGAGACGATGAGTGGTTTCTCGTTAGCTCCGGTTCCGGCGCCGGCCTCTTTTCAGAAAAGTCCGAACGGCAGAATCTACAAGGCATCGCCGACCGGGTTTGCAACTTTTTCTTCGCCGGCTCTTGCCGTGCTTGACAACGTGGCAATCGTGAAGGGAACCTATGTGGGCTATATCAAAATTTTTCCGGTGCAGTATAACGGCATGGCAAGAGCGTTGAAAAAATATTCCCGCATTGTTGTCCGGGTCGATTTCGGACCGCGTGAGCGTTCCACGGCGCCTTCTGCCGACGATGATTGGATGCGCGTCTCCCTGCTTAACTATTCGGTGGTGAAGCGTTCGCTGCAGCCCTCCAGCGTGCTTCAGAAGGCAACCCTCCCTAACAGTGTGTTGTCCTCGGGCACGTGGTATAAACTTGAAGTTCGCGATGACGGCATGTATAAAATAGATGCATCGTATCTCAGCGTTCTCGGCATCGACCGGTCGACTATTCCGTCCATTCGGGATTTGAAAATTTACGGCAGCAACGGCATAACGCTTCCGGCAGACTTAACGCAGCCGCGCCCGGCAGACCTGACCCAGCAGGCCGCGTTGTACGTTGATGTCAACGGCAACTCAAAATTCGATGCTGAGGATTACATTCTCTTTTATGGACAAGGCGTTGCCGGCTGGACATACAGCCCGGGATCGAAACAGTTTTCTCATTACATCAATCATTACACAAACAGCAACGAGTATTTTCTCCAATACGCACCGGGTACGGCCAACGGCAAACAGATGGCTGTTGCACTGAGTCCGGGAAGCGGTATGCAGGTCTCGACAACGGTCGGTAAAAAACTGTTTGAAGAAGAGAAGACAAACTTTGCGCAGTCGGGATTAGAATGGTACAGCGCGCCGATGAATTCGAATGACATCCGTGTCATCGAGAACAAGTTGGATGGTTATGTCCCGGGCACAACGATTCACTATCGGTATTTCTTGTTATCTCGTTCCGACGCTTCGGCTGTGTTTGGCGTTCAGGAAACCGGGAACCAGATCGGGTCGTTATATATTGAAGACGACGCAGACACCTATAATGACCCTACAGCCAATTTTGCAAACGGGGATACCGGTCAGGCGTCGGCTGTTCTTCCTGTTGGAGCCGGCGGTCGCAGTACGCTGAAGATTGTCTATAACGCATCCAGCACGAGTGCAACCGGTTTCATCAATTGGGTGGAGTTGAACTATACGCAGCAGCTTGCCGCAGTCAGCGACGCGCTGATATTTACTTCTCCCGATACGACCGCGGCGGTTGAATATGATCTTTCGGGATTTTCAGGAGCGCAGTTTTCGGTGTTTGATGTCACCGATTCCGTTAAAGTGTTGCAGTCGCAGCCCGACCAACTCGCGGGGACGCATCTCTTCAGGGACTATCTTACGAGCGGAACAGTGAAACGGTACTGGGCGGGAACGACGGCTGCCTATAAGACTCCGCTGTCGTTTACGCGAATTCCCAATACAAACCTGCGCGGCGGAATTTCCGGTGCCGACTTTATTATCATAACGCATCACGATTTTGTTTCCGAGGCACTGAGGCTCAAGGCGCACAAAGAGAGCTTACCGGGCACCGAAGCGTTGAAAACGGTTGTAGTAGAGATTGATTCCCTCTATAATGAATTTGGAAACGGACTGCCGGACCCTGTTGCGATTCGTGATTTTTTGGAGTACGCAACTACTCATTGGCAGCCCGCGCCGCGGTATGTTCTTTTTTTCGGAGACGCTTGCTTCGATTATAAGAATATTTTAAACCTTGACAAAAATTGGGTTCCAACGTATGAGTCCCCTGAATCGGATTTGCAGATTTCGACGTACGGCTACGATGACTTTTTTACGTACCTTACACCCGGAAACACATATACCGTTACTCTCTCGACCGGAAGACTTGCCGTGCGGAGCCCCGATGAAGCACGGCTTACCGTGGATAGAATTATTCAATATGAGACGGCTCCGACTTTTGGTTCATGGAGGAATTTAATAACGATCGTTGCGGACGACCGCAATATAGATGGAGCCGAGGATGGTGCTGAGAATCCGGAACAGGCAGAATCGCTGGCAATAAAAGATGTTCCAGAGTCGTTTGAACTGAAAAAGATTTACGAAGAAGATTATCCGACGGTCATAGCTGCGACGGGAAGGACGAAGCCTGAAGTGCGTCAGGCGATTATAGACCAGATCAACCGGGGCACGCTCGTGATTAATTATGTCGGACATGGTAATCCTAAAGTATGGTCTCACGAAACTATTCTGACCAGGGATGACGTTCTTACGCAGTTTTTCAACGCAAGCACATTAACGTTCATTGTTGCAGCAACGTGCGATTGGGGAAGGTTTGATGATGCAGGATCTCAAAGTTCGGCTGAGGATGCTATAGTAAACCCGAATGGGGGAGCGATCGGTGTTATCAGTGCAGATAGAGAAGTGTATTCGGGAGATAACGCTGCGTTGAACCAAGTTCTTTACCAATATCTGTTCTTGAATGATCCGTTCAGTCTTACCCCGCGATTGGGAGACGGGCTTATGCTGACGAAGAACGATTACCAATCGGGCTCCCTCGAAAACGTTCGCAAGTATCATTTGCTTGCCGACCCGACAATGCGGTTGGCAGTTCCCAGGCTCGCGATGCAAATTGATTCGATCAACGGAAAGCCGGTATCGGATCTCACGTTTGACACTTTGAAGGCTCTCAGCAAGGTTACCGTCGCAGCAACAATTCGGGATAACAACGGTGCGATTCAAAATCTCAACAGCGATTCCGCCCTTGTCACAATCTTCGACGCCGAACGCAGGGATTCAGTATACGACAGCGGCATCATCGGCGGTGCTTGGCACCACAGCTTTACATTCCTCAAGCCGGGAGCGACGATCTACAGAGGAGATAATACCCTCCGCAACGGGAGAGTTTCTGCAACGTTTATTATTCCGAAGGATATTTCTTATGAGAATAAGCAGGGGAAGGTCTCAGCGTATTTTTCGGGCAACGGAACGGACGGGCGCGGTTATACCAACCAGGTGATTGTAGGAGGAACGTCAACGTCGCTTGCAAACGATACTCAGGGGCCGACGATCAATATATTTTTCGACACGAGGTCATTCCGTTCGGGTGACCTGGTAAATGAGAATCCACTGATGCTTGTCGACCTTACCGACAGCAGCGGGGTTAACGATGCAGGAAGCGGTGTGGGACACGGCTTAGAAGCGTGGATTGACGGAGCTTCCAAGGGTATTGACTTGACGGATTTTTACAACGCAGCAAAAGATAATTATCAAGCGGGTACTGTGCAATATCAACTCACAGGGTTGACGCCCGGCCGTCATACTCTTGCCGTGCGCGCATGGGATGTATATAATAATTCATCAACAAGTCAGGTGGATTTCTCAGTTGCCTCGAGCACAGGGCTTGCTTTAGTAAATGTCTATAATATTCCGGACCCTATTCGATCGACCACAACCTTCACCTTTCAGCATAACCAATTGACCCCGGTCAATGTTGAAATTAAGATTTATACGGTTGCCGGCCGGTTGATTCAAATTCTTTCAAGCAGCAGCTATCCGGAAAAGTTCGTTCAAATTCCGTGGGATTGCCGCGACCGCGACGGGTCGAGGGTCGCAAACGGAACATATCTCTATAAAGTAATTGCAAAAACGGTAGATGGAAAATTTACAAATGAAGCAATCGGGAAGTTGTCGGTCGTCCGGTGACGGGAATCATCGTTACGCAGACGATATTGAACCTCAAAAATAATTAGTGTACATTGCACCATTAAATTCTTTGTGGAGGTTGTTTGAGCATGAAAACGATGATGTTTGTATTGGCAGGAGCGGCGATGATCGCTATCGGTTCGGAAAGTGCGCTTGCCCAAGGCGGAACATCGGCAGTTCCGTTCCTTCTCATCTCTCCGAATTCCCGGGCAAGCGGCATGGGTGAATCCGGTGCAGGCCTGGCCGACGATGCCGGTTCGGTGTACTGGAATCCGGGAGGTCTGGGGTTTCTCAAAGGAAACGAAGTCAGCATTACGCACGCGAATTGGCTTCCCCAGTTTCATCTTGCCGATCTCTTTTACGATTATCTTAACTACCGCCAGGATGTTCCTGAGTGGGGAGGGAGTATCGCAGGGAGCGTCACCTATTTGAACTTAGGCGAGTTCACCATCACGGACGAGACGGGCCCCGTTCCGAAGGGAACGTTTAAAGCGTTTGAGGTGGCGGCAACGGTCGGTTACGGCACGACGATTACCGACACATGGGGGATAGGAATGAATTTACGATTTATTAACAGCAGCCTTTCTCCCGTCGGAACAGGACAGGAACAGGGCAACGGCATCGCTTATGACATGAGTTTTGATATCGCAACGCTCTACAAACCGAAGTCCATTGTCATCCCATTTACCGACGTCGACCTGGGAGATTGTTTCAGCATCGGCGCAAATCTCTCGAACTTGGGACCCAAAGTGACATATATCGACGCGGCTCAGGCCGACCCGTTGCCGACAAACCTTCGCGTTGGAATTGGAATTACTCCCATCAAAGACGAGTTTAACAGTCTCTCCATCGCAATTGACTTCAGCAGGCTTCTTGTGGAGCGGCACGGTGTAACATCCGACGCGCTTCCAAAATCCCTCATCACATCATGGACAGGTCCTGGCTGGAACAATGTGCTTCGTTCAACGCAAACATCCGCGGGTATCGAATACTGGTACAACAAACTCATTGCGCTGCGGATGGGTTACTTTTATGAGGACCCCGATTACGGCAACAGGAAGTTTATGACGTTCGGAGCCGGCATTCGTTACGACATGTACGGGTTCGATTTCAGTTATGATTCAGCGTCAGATATAGACAGCCCACTCTCCGATACATTGCGGTTCACTCTGCTCATCTTATGGGGCGGCCCGAATTAGTCTTGGTATAAGGTCGTCGTTTGCTTTGCACATTCATTCAACGGACTGATTCATGATGGCGAAGTTCTGCCTCACGGCTGCACTCGTATTTATCACTGCATTCCACTGCGTCGCGCAAAAAATGAATCATCCTCTTCGTGCAGAGGGTGACGCGCTTCCCTTGAGAAGCGCCCGGTCGTCAAATACTTTTCCCGACACTCTGAAAATTCTTGCTGTCATGGTTCAGTTTCGGCCGGACACGGATCCGCTGACGAGCGGGAACGGGCAGTTTGACCTCACGACCGCCCCGCAGCGCATTATCGACGCCCCGCCACGGGACTCATCGTACTTTGCCGACCACCTGCTGTTTGCAGAAAATTATTTTCCAAAGGCATCGAACGGGAAGCAAAATATTTCAGCGACGCTTCTCGGTACAGTGCTCACATTGCCGAACCAGATGAAACATTACGCTCCCATTGATTCTCTTGGACCGCTAATCCAAGAAGCCTGGAGCCTGGCAGATTCGGTGTATCCCTCATTCCCTTTCCAGGACTATGACCTCTTCGTGATCTTTCACGCCGGATCGGGCAAGGACATCGACCTTCAAGCGTCGATCGGCTATGACCCGACGCCGTACGATATCCCGTCCTTATATTTTAGCCTCAACGGTCTAAAGAATATTTTCGGCTCTTCGTACGCCGGCGTTCCGATGAAAAACCATTCGTTTTACATTACCAACTCCGTTGTGCTGCCGGAGACTGAGAACAGAACACTGCCGGCTTCGACGGGGGGTGATTTTCTCTATCAACTCGGCATTAACGGACTTCTTGTTGCGAATATCGCCAGCCATCTCGGGCTGCCGGATTTGTTCGACACGAAGACCGGTGCAACTGCTATCGGGCGTTTCGGGTTGATGGACGGTCAGGCCATTTTTAGTTTCTCCGGATTGTTTCCGCCAGAGCCGTGCGCATGGGAAAAAGTTTTTCTTGGATGGACCTCGCCGATTACGGTCGCGTTCGGAAGTTCGTCGCTTCGGGCTCCCGCGGTTGGGCTGTATCAAACCGGGGAGGATACGGTGTTCAAAGTTCCGATCAGCGCAAAAGAATATTTTCTCGCGGAAAACCGGAACCGCGACGCACACAAGGACGGGGAGACGCTTACCATCCGGTGGAACGGCCAGCTGCTGACGAAGACGTATTTGCAGGACAATAATGATTTCAACGCATCCAATGTCGATTCAATCTACGGAACCGTCGTCGATGTCGACGAATTGGATTGGAGCCTTCCCGGTGCCATCGGGTATATGGGCGGCATTCTCATCTGGCATATCGATGAGACCGTGATTGACAACAACCTCGCCACGAACTCCATCAACGCCGACCCCGCTCATCGCGGCATTAACCTCGAAGAGGCGGATGGTTCTCAGGACATCGGCCAGACATACGGATTGCTCGATGCTGGGAGCGGGAGCGAAGATGGCTCGCCGATTGACTACTGGTTCAAAAGCAATAGTTCGCCTGTTTACGTGAACGAATTCAGCGAGACGACACATCCGAATTCGCTCAGCAATTCGCGTGCCCGGTCTCATGTAACGGTGAACAACTTCAGCGACGCAGGCCCGGTTATGACATTCCAAACAAATGTGGGAGATGCAAGCGTTTCGCTGTTAAAAATTATCAAACGAAAAAACATCAAGCTGAATCAAAACGATGCTCCGTTGTTTGCCGACATCGACGGCAATGGTTCGGACGAACTCATTTACACTTCCGGCGATTCCATTTATGTGCTGAAGAATGACCTGACCCCTTACCTCAACAACGGGACGGGACTATTTTCATCCTACGGCGGAGAATTTCAACCCGCGCTTGCCCGGAATGCGAATGTACCGACGTCGACTGCCGGCCTTGCTTGCGTCAGGGACAGCACGTTCCTGATTTTGGCCGACAACGATCTAAATATGGACGGTCTCGCGGATACCATTGAGACCATCAATACCGGAGCAGTGATTTCAACGCCGGTAAGCGCAGTCATTTCTACCGATGCGCATTATTATATGGGAGATGAGAACGGAACGATTGATGATTGTCCCGGAGTGCATGCCCCAGTTCAACAACATCGTGCCGCTTTCTCTCCGGTCACGTTGTTGTCCGTCACGCCGGCTCATGCGTGGACAGCCTCGACTCGCGATTCATTGCTCAACAGCCAGAGTACGGCCATATATGCCGGTGCAAAGAATATTGTTGCTTTCGGGAATGTCAAGGTTGAGAATTCTTCCTCTTCGACAAAAACTGTTGCATTGTTTGATGATAACACCTTTTCGGTCTTCGATGCCGGAGCGCTGGCGGGTGCCGGCGGGTATCACGTCAATGGAAACGTGACCGGTTCGTTTGCAATTGCCGACGTCAACGGCGACGGACAGGAGGATGTTCTCATTGGGACGGACAACGGTTTATACGCCTACAACTGGAACGGCGTGCCCATAGAGAATTTTCCGCTTAAGGTTCTTGACGGCGGGAAAATTTCCGGCAGCCCTATCATTGCCGGCCTGCTTGGAAGCAGTTCTGTCGGAATTATTTTTGGCAGTTCCAACGGCCAGATATATGGGTACGACGGAAACGGGAAAGTTCTCAACGGCTTCCCCCTGCAAACGGGCGGCGTGGTTTCTTCCCTCGCCTTTTCGGGGAGCCTTTTGGCGGCGGCTTCGACCGATTCGTCGATCTACGTCTGGCGGGTCGACAATGTCTTTGACTCTTCGAAAGTATTTTGGAAGGGATTCCTCGCGGATGAATACCACTCGAATTATGTCATGAGCGCTACACCGTTAACCGCAAAATCGACGGAACTTCTTCCGACGTCATTGGCCTATAATTGGCCCAATCCTGTGTACGATAAAATAACAAACATCCGCTACTATCTCAGCAAACCTGCGACAGTTGCAATTAAAATCTACAACATGGCGGGCGAGTTGGTCGACCAATTCTCAGGTCCGGGGGTTGGAAATATCGACAACGAAGTGCAATGGAATGTTTCGAAAGTGCAGAGCGGAGTATACTTCGCGCAGATCAGGGCGAATGCTTCTGGGGAACAAAAAAGTGTTGTGGTAAAAATCGCAGTTATAAAGTAATGAAAAAAGCAGCCGGCAGGTCCGGAGCACGCGAACAAAATGGATTGAGCTTTCCGCGCCGCCTTCGGAGCTCCCATCAACTATGGCCCGCTTTTTTCCATCTCACTTCTCTCGCAGTCTTGGCGATCGTTGTGCTATCGACCACGCTTCATGCTCAGGACGAGTATTTCAATCACACCGAACTCAATTGGTTCACCATCGAAACCCCCCATTTTTTTGTCCACTTCCACAATGGTGAAGAACGAAGTGCGAAAGTTGTCGCAAAGGTTGCCGAAGAAATCTACGGGCCGGTGACGTCGCTGTACCATCACGAGCCGGACCAGAAAGTCAGCATCGTCTTAAAGGATTACGACGATTACTCAAACGGTGCCGCTTATTTTTATGACAACAAAATCGAACTCTGGGCGCCTCCGCTCGACTTTGATTTACGCGGCACGCATAATTGGTTCCGCAATGTTGTGACGCACGAGTTTACACATATCATCCAAATCCAGACGTCGATGAAATTCGGCAGGCACGTCCCGGGAATTTATTTCCAATGGCTCGGCTACGAAGCCGAGCGGCGCCAGGATGTGCTCTATGGATATCCGAATGTCATCGTGTCGTATCCGATTTCGGGTTTCCTCGTTCCAAGTTGGTTTGCTGAAGGAGTGGCGCAGTACAATAGACCGGAGTTGAGCTACGATTATTGGGACTCGCATCGCGACATGATTCTCCGGATGTATGCGCTGGACGGGAATATGCTCTCGTGGAGCGAAATGAGTGTTTTCGGAAAGACGAGCCTTGGCAACGAATCTTCGTACAATGCCGGCTTCGCGCTGGTAAAATATATTTCCGAAACATACGGCCCGGACGCAATACGGAGGATAGCATTGAATCTGTCGAATTTGACAGCGATGACGATCGACGGCGCGATTGAAGAGGCAATAGGGAAAAGCGGTCAGGAGTTGTACGATGAATGGCGCCGGCACCTCGTTGAACAGTACCGGCAGCGTTCGGAGCCGATACTGCGCAGCAGGGTGGAAGGAGAGACGATCGGCTCCGTCGGTTTTGGAAATTTCTATCCTGCATTTTCTCCGGACGGGAAAAAAATTGCATACACCTCGAATAAAACATCCGACTACTTCGGCGTGTCCTCGGTCTATATTTACGACCTCGATTCGAAGAAGGAAATAGAAGTTGGCGCAAAGATTCACTCGTCCGTTTCCTGGTCGCCTGACGGGAAGAAAATTTATTACTCGAAAATCACACGCGACAATCCCCATTGGTCCGGCGTGGGAGATGTGTACGTGTACGACCTCGACACAAAGAAAGAGACTCGGCTTACGTTTTCTCTCCGTGCGTTGAACCCCTCAGTTTCTCCGGATGGTAAAACAATTGCCTTCGCGACAGAAAGCGACGCCACGATGAATGTCGGCCTAGTCGGCAGTGACGGGAAGAATTTTCACCTGGTGACGAACTTCAAGAACGGCGAGCAAGTGTTCACTCCGAAGTGGTCTCCCGACGGGACTGCGGTCGTTTTCGGCTATGCCCTCCGCGAGGCGCAGGATGTTGCCCGCGTAACAGTTGCCGACGAAACGGTTGAAACGCTTCTCACCTGCAGCGAAGATCAGCGAAACCCGACCTACACACCCGATGGGAAAAAGATCTATTTTTCTTCGGATAAAACGGGAATTTTTAACATCTACACGTACGATGTTCAAACAAAAGCTGTAGAGCAGGTCTCCAATGTGCTCGGCGGAGCTTTCATGCCGTCAGTCAATCAGGCGGGCGACGTCGCGTTTGCATCGTACACCTCCGGCGGATTCAAATTGAATCTGCTCCGATCGCCTTCCCCACAGAATTTTCTGGCAGATAGTTACGTCCCGGTAACGGCTGCACCTGTTGCATCCCCGACTTTCGCCGATACGGACAGCTCGATGTACTGGAGTAAACTTCGTTCATACGACGATACGCAACTTCCCAAATCAGAACCAAAGCCCTACAAGAACATTTTCACGAGCCTTTCCATTGTTCCGTTCCTGCGGATAGACGAGTACAGCACGGCGAACAAAGGCATCGATTACATAAAGCCAGGATTTTATTTTACGTCATCCGATGTGATCGACAAGTACAGTATTTTTGGCGGAGCGGCAATGAATCGGCAGTTCGAACGTGATTTGTTTTTCATCTTCGACTACCGGGCCAGAATCCCGGGGCTTTATCAGCTTGGCTTATCACCAGCCGTTTCTTTTCAAATCTATAACATAACGCGAGAAGCAAAGGCAGTGCAGGGAGTCTTTGGATTGGATACGGTGAATTTCAATCCCAGTTACGGCTTACTGGAGTTTGATATTAATTTTACACAAAACCTCTTTTCAGAAGCGGACGTTATCACGCTTGGTTTTGCAAACTCGCGCTACAGCCAGGACATCGCGTCGACGTTTTCTCCTTCTTTGAACCAAGATATTCCCGGGTCAACCGATCTGTATTTCAAGGGAAACGATTTCTCGTTGACGTGGGAGTTCAATGGCGTCGAGCGGTCGCGCGACGAGGAAATCAATCCTGTCGGCAGAAAACTCTTTCTCCGGTATGATTACGAGCTGGACCATTTCAACTACAATAATGAGTATGCCGAGACGGAGACGGGCGTGTCGCCTGTCCTTTCGCCGTTTAATTTTCACAAAGCCGAAGTGAAGTACAGCGAGTATATTCAATTACCGTGGTGGAAGCACACCTTCACACTGTCGCTGCACGGCGGTACGATCTTCGGTCCCCAGGTTCCGGACTTTTTTGATTTTTACGCAGGTGGAATGCTGGGGATGAAGGGCTATCCTTTTTACGCCCTTGGCGGGAACAGGATGGCGTTCGCGAACGCGACGTATCGTTTTCCGTTGTGGGACAATATCGATGTTCGTTTTCTTCCTTTGTACTTCGACAAGTTGTATGCTTCAGTGCATGGTGATTATGGGAATGCATGGAACGGAGATCCGGTCATCGGTTCGTTCAAGAGAGACGCCGGGTTCGAATTCCGGCTTGAATCGTATTCCTTCTACGCTTACCCTACGCGGATATTTTTCAACGGGACATACGGCTTTGATTCGTTTTCGATTACCGGCACCGACGGTACTCCGGTTCATTACGGCAAAGAATGGAGATTTTATTTCGGAATTCTTTTCGACTTCGATATAGATTAGCTATTGCACAAATGCTGCAGGACATACTCGTCTTTTGATTTTGAAAATCGATCTTAACTGAGAGAGACACAATTCTCCTTGTTACCACTGATCCAAATGTGATCAGTAATTGGACCAACGCTTCTCAATCATAACGCAAGGAGATTGTTATGCGTTCAAACACTGTAAATAGGAATTTTGTCAGGGTTGTCTTATTGATTGGGGTAATTCTGCCGAAGATTTTGCGCAAGAAAGACAATATCTATTTTTTTAGGAGTGCTATATCTATGAAAGCGTTTCTTTTTTTCATTTTGCTTCCGTTGGCAGCTATCGCCGGCACTAATCCGCTCACCGGAAACGCGCGAAGGGATTTGCTCGCAGTTTCGCCTTCGGATTCGCTTCCTCAATCGCAAAGCGTCATGGTGCAAAGCCAAACCGACCGTTCAAAACTGAAAAGCCCTTTGCTCGGCGGGGCGATGTCGCTTTTAATCCCTGGATCGGGCGAGTTCTATTCAGACCGCCTCGTGAAGAGCGGAATATTCTTTGCAATTGAGGTTGCAGTCGTTACGACGGCAATCGTGTACAACACCAAAGGGAACAACAAGACCAACGAATTCCAAAATTACGCCAACCAGCATTGGAGCGCGGTCGATTACGCAACCTGGATCAACCAAAACGGGGCTGCATACGACGAATCAGGGGCGCCAAACCCGGCCATAATCATTAATCCGAATACGTCGCTTCCTTCATGGGAAAGAGTTGACTTCGCCGCTATCAATGCATGGGAAGCAGAATCCCATACGACAGGATTTTCCCATGAATTGCCTCAATATAACACGCAGCAGTACTACGAATTGATCGGAAAATATTCCCAGTTTAAGTACGGGTGGGATACCTATGTGGGGAAAGACGGCACCCGTTACGGCGACGACGGTTACGACGTTACCTACATCCCTCAGCAGATGAAAACCTACGCCGACAATCGCGGAAAAGCGAACGACTACTATTATACAGCAGAATTAGCAACCGCCCTTATTGTCGTCAACCACGTCATCAGCGCGCTCGATGCCGCCTGGTCAACATCCAATTACAATAAAGAGATTACGTCGGCAATGGGCATGCATTTCCAGGATGTCGGCGGAGGGGAAGTTGCGCTCGTGACGGAGTTGACTGTGAAGGTAAGCTTGTAGAACTGTCCACGAAGGACACGAAGAAACACGAAGTTTGAACTCAAATTCCAGCGTAATAAATTTCCTTCGTGTCCTTCGTGCTTTTCGTGGATATATCTATGAAGGACACGAGGCAACACGAAGTTTGAGCCCAACTCCCAATCGAAGATATTTTCTTCGTGCCTTTTCGCGTTCTTTGCGCGTAGTTCTATTTTTGAATCCGGACGATGTTCACTATGCCGCCGGCGAGAAAGATCAGGTTCGCGAGCCACGCCGTAAGCAACGGCTGAAGGTCTCCGTTGTAGCCGAACACCTGGCTGGTTTTCATGAAGATCAAATAAATGAAACACACCGCTACTGAAATTCCGAATTGTACCGCTAAACCGCCTCGGCGTTTTCCAAACGAGAAGGGGACGCCAAACAAAACTACGATGAAACTTGCAAACGGGAATGACACCTTGCTATAGAAATCGACCTGTAACCGGGCGACATCGGTTCCTGTTCGCTGCTGCCGCTCGATGAACTGCCGAAGCTCAAAATAATTCATCTCGTCGGGATTCTCTTCCTTCTTGACTATGTCGGCGGGAACAAAATGAAGCGTGTCAATGGTGAGCCGGTCCACGGTGCTCATCTTCTCCTCATTTTGATTGAACGAGCGTTGCGTAACTCCGAAGAGAGTCCATTTTCCCGAAGCGGTATCCCAGCGGATTTGCCGCGCGTCGAGACGATGTGAAATGCTGATGAGGTTGGAATCGCTGAAGTCTTGAATGGACGTTAGGCCTCCGAGATTCGTGGCGCGGTCGAAAAAATTGATGGAGACGATCCGGCGCAGGCCGTCCTGGATATAAATATTTGAACGGGCCGTCGATTCGTAATTACGCTGAAGGTAAACGCGTTCGATATTGAATTTGCGCTGATTAGCGTAAGGAACAATCCAGCCGTTGAAGTAGACCGAGGCGACACTGATAATGAGCGCAATGATCAGCATCGGCGCCATGTAACGGTACATGCTGACGCCGCTGGACTTCATCGCCGTCAGCTCGTTGTTGTTCGAAAGTTTGCCCGTCGTGAAGAGGCTGGAGAGAAGAATCGCAACGGGCGTCATGAGTTTGACCATCTCCGGAGTGAATGCGATGTAGTATTGCACGATGACCATCGCATCCGCTTTTCGGTCGAGAAAGTCGTCGAGTTTTTCCATCAAGTCGATCACGATAAAAATAATGGTGAACGCGATGATCCCGAACAGCGCGGTGAGGAGAAATTGTTTGGTGATATACCGGTCGAGAAGTTTCATGAGTGGTATGATGGTGAACAATGCTTACAGTGAAGTGCGGAACCGGCGGGGCACGAGCCGCTTGAACCAATCGAACCGCAGTTCGACATTTTCTTTCGCGATGCGGTACGTGAGAATTACTCCCAGCGCACCGATGACGATATTGGCGATCCACATTCCGAGCCACGGCTCGATTAATTCTCTGTCGGCGAGTTTTTCGCCGCCGATGAGCGATGCCCAGTACAAGAGGAAAAAGCCGAGGCTCAATGAAGCGGCAACGCCGAATCCGCCGCGGCGCGACATAACGCCGAGCGGCGCGCCGACAAGGACGAACACGAAACATGCCACTGGAATTGAATATTTTTTGTGGATCTCCACCCAGAATTGTTTCATTGTCCGGTCGAGATATGTATAGTTCGCGAGCTCACCGTCGAGTGCGTTGCGCAGCATCATCAATTGACTGGTGATATTTGTGAACGGTTCGATCGCACGCCAGGAGGCGGAAGCGTCTGATTGTTTCGTAATCGAGCCGGAAAATACTTTTTGCTGGAGGCCGTCGGTGAGTGCATTAATGCGATTGCGCGAAGCAACAGCTTGTGTTTTAAGGCTGTCGACGATATACAGCATTTCGCCGGCGCTCAGTTCCCGGTTTCCCCGGGTGAACGTGTTTTCACCCGAACGCTCGAAGTCAAAGCCTTCGGCCTGCGTTGTCAGTACCTGGCGTTGAAATTTAATGTTGCGGTACGACTTATTATCCGTCGTGGTGAGTTCGTGGATCTCACCGTCATACAGGTCCATAATAAGCCGGCGATAATCCGACGAAAAAGAAAGAACGCCGCGCTTTGCGGTAATGGTCACATTTTTATTCGGATTTGTAAAGTCGTAAATGATGACGCCTTCGAGGTTGTTTGATTCAGCGAAAGTTTTTCGGACGAGCATGCTGTAGCCGGGCAAATCCTGCGAGAATAACCCGGGAATCAGTGTGAAGGTCGGTTTCTTGCGGCGAATGTCGGTTGTCAGCGTTTTCAAACGATGGTTGGCTTCCGGGAGAACTTTATTGTCGAATTCAACCATCAGATACGTCAGGATGCCGGCGACGATCAGAACGGGAAACATCATTCGATACAAACTGACACCGCTTGCTTTCATGGCCGTGATTTCGCTGTTCGCGGAAAGTCCGCCGAACGCCATGAGGGTCGCAACAAGGACGGCCATCGGTACGGCGAGAACAACGATCCATGCGAGGTTGAGCACCATGAGTTCGACGATGACGGCGCCGCTCAATCCTTTGCCTGCCAGTTGATCCATAAATTTCATCATGAATTGCAGGACAAACAGAAACATCAAGACGAAAAATGAGCCGATGAACGGTGCGAAATGCGCCCGCAGAATATGTCGGAAGAGAATCATGATGCAATATACAAAGTGTCGTCGTTTCTTTCAATGCATAGCTTGGGTAGTGGGCTATTTTGATTCAGAAAGTGCTTCATCGTCCTTCGATGCGCTCTCCCGCTCTTCGAGCGGGATCACTTACTTCCCGAAGGGATCCCTTCGGGACAGGATGAACTTGGCCTGTTCACCCTGAGCAAGTCCCCCAAAGGGGGACGCGTCGAAGGGTCGATGGTGCAAAGTAGCCCATTACCATAGCTTGCAATTCTTTCATCTTTTTTCTACTTTGTAATACCATTCATTGGTGTCCAATCAAAAATGGAGAACAGTCAGCGGATCTTTGCTACTTGATCAATAAACGCTCAGCGCGAAAGACATTCCGTCCGCGTTGACCATGTGCCTTCGGGCGATTGACTGTTTTCTCTATCTCCGGTAGTGAATCCAATACGTACGTCTATATTAATCAGGATAGTCTCTTTTTTCAGAGGGCGCAGCGCTATGTTCGGCATCCTTGTTATGGCGCTGACCGCGATGTTTTTCTTTTCCGGATACTCGCCTTCCTTTCCATTCGTCTCTTACGGTGGAAATATGCTGGGGAGTGATTCACTGAGCAGCAGGAATGCTTCTGCGCCGGAGGCTGCGGGAGCGAGAGATTCCAGCGGAATCAAACTCGGCATTCGTGATACATCCATGAGAAGAGACACACCGACCAACCCGGGCAGATCATTCTATTCTCATCCTCAAGGCATGCCCGGAATCGACTCACTGAGCATCAAGAATGCTTCCGTACAAGAGGCCGCGGGTGCGAGAGACACCAGCGGAATCAAACTCGGCGTTCGTGATACTTCCGCCAGGAGAGATACAACGACTCTCCTGCGCAAACCATCTGACTCTCACACGCAGGGCATGCCGCTGAGCGATTCGCTTGGCACCAAAAACGCTCCCGTGCTAAAAGCTGTTGGAAAGAGAGATACCAGCGGCATGAAGCTCGGCATTCGAGATACCTCTGCAAAAAAAGATACATTGAGCTTGCTCCCCAAACGGATGAGGGATTCGCTCGCTCGCGCTGATTCGATACGAAGAATACCGCGCGATTCGACGGCACGCATTGCCCAATTTAAGTACCATCGGACTGACGCACCCATGGTTTCGTACTTTGAACAGCGGACGTATTCGATGTTTGGAAAACCTCCGTCGCTTATCATCCGAACTGTCTCAATAGATTCCGCCGGTCAGTATGTCACTATTCGGGAGACCGTTAACGGCGAGGATATAAGAATCCCGCAAAAAGTGCCGTTGAGCGAATACATTAAACTTCGGGACCAGTATGAGATCTACCGAAGCATCGAGGATGCAGTCTATAAGTATGAAGGGGGGAAGAAGAAAAACGACCTTGGAGACCTGCTCGGTTCGTTTACGAACATTGATATACCCATTCCGGCGAATCCCGTCTTCAGCATTT
This sequence comes from uncultured Chitinophagaceae bacterium, assembly GCA_964642725.1. Classification (GTDB taxonomy): domain Bacteria; phylum Bacteroidota; class Ignavibacteria; order UBA10030; family UBA8401; genus JAGVPT01. Next base: position 134,257 of record CAZXQG010000001.1, on the reverse strand, counting down.
TTGGACCGCCGAAAATAAATCTTCATATCTCCGGAGCGGTCGATATCCATGCTGCCTTTACCAATACGACGACAGACCAGATAACGCTGTCGAGTCTCGGCAGCACCCGCAACACGCCTGACTTTTCGCAAGAAGTGCAGATAAACGTAAGCGGCACGATCGGCGACAAGCTCAACATTCTCGCTGACTGGAATACTCAGCGGACGTTCGAATATGAAAACCAGCTGAAAATAAAGTACACCGGCTACGACGATGAAATTGTTCAAAGCGTAGAGGCGGGCAACGTTTCACTGGCGACAAATTCTTCTTTTATTTCGAGCAGTTCAGCATTGTTCGGCATCAAAGCAGTATTTCAATTTGGCCCGCTGAAGCTGACCGGTATTGCTTCTCAAAAGAAAGGACAGATTCAGGAGAAAAATATTACGGGCGGCAGTTCAGAAACGGACTTCACATTGCACGCCTACAACTATAACACCGACCATTATTTCGTCGACACTAGCTATATTCCATTATTTGAACAAATTTATTCCAACTCACTGCATCAGGGAGACCCGAACAAAGAGATCATCGACCAAGAGGTGTGGATTACAAGTCAAAACCCGGCGGACCCGACTGCCTTTCAAGGTGTAGCCTTTATCAACCTTCCCTCTGTGAAACCGAGTGATACAGCATCGTACGACCGGTTTCGCAGTGATACGACGAACGCCATTCCGGGTGAAACCGAAGTCGGCCGATGGCAAAAACTTACTCCGATAAAAGATTACACCGTACAGCAGTGGGCGGGGTACATTACCTTGAACAGGTCGCTGCAAACAGGGCAAGCGATCGCAATGGCGTACAGAGTCCAGAGCAGCCTGGGTCACGATCAGGATAATGTCTATGGAACGTTTACCGGATCCGGGCAGCAATCGAAAGTTCTCGTCTTAAAACTTATTAAACCGAAATCTCTTTTGCCTGAAAATAGGCAAGCATGGCGATTGTTGATGAAAAATATTTATTCTCTCGGCGGACGCGACATAAAAAAAGCGGGGTTTGAGCTCCATATTTACTACAATCTTCCGGCGGCAAGCCCGGTCGATCAAATCGGCGGAACAAAACTGCTGCAATTGTTCGGATTCGACAATTATGGGGACGGTAACTCGAACGGCCCTGATAACAATTTTGATTACATCCCGCCGTACACTGTCGACGAGTCGCGAGGTGAAATTATTTTTCCTTCAGTCGAACCGTTTCTCGGCACACGGTCCGATACTTCGGGAGGGAGGCCTCTCTACGGGGGACTGAAGAAGGCATTCGACAACTACAAGGTGACGATTTCTCCCGATTCGTTCAGCTTCGCCGATGTGTATGATACCTTGTCATGGGCGGCGCAAAATAACACATTGCGCGACCGGTTTACGATCACCGGTAAAACGACGGCGGGAAGTTCGAACACAATCAATCTCGGCTTCAATATCGTCGAGAACAGTGTTCAGGTTTTGCTTAACGGCCAGGCGTTGACGCCGAACGTCGATTACACAGTCGATTATATTGTCGGCCAGATCATCATCAAGAATCAGGCGGCATTGGTCCCCGGCGCGAATCTTCAAGTGAAGTACGAGCAGAACGATTTGTTCCAACTCGCTTCGAAGACTCTGCTTGGCACGAGGGGCGAATTGAAGCTTTCAGACCGTACCTCGCTCGGGTTCACGATTATGAATCTCAATCAACAGACCCTCAGCGAAAAAGTCCGTTTGAACGAAGAGCCGACCAACAATACGATTTACGGGTTGGACGCACAAACCGGCGCGAACCTTGATTTTCTTACGAAAGCCATTGACGCACTCCCGTTGATATCAACGAAAGCCAAATCCGACTTTACGCTCCGCGGAGAGATGGCATACATGTCGCCGGACCCAAATACGAAGAAAAGTACAATCGGGATTGACAATGGAAAAGGGATTGCGTACATCGATGATTTTGAGGGAGCGAAGAAAACTATTCCGTTCGGCGTTAGTTATGGTTCCTGGCACGACATGAGTCCTCCGGCGTATCTGGAAGGCGTCGACACAATCACGGATTTGTTGAATGCCCAACCCGACGCGATAAAGATGTTTTCAAAAGCTAAAGCGTACTGGTATACCATACCGAACGGGGAGGCCGTGAAGAATATTTGGCCGAACAAATCGGTGGCCCAGGCCGATCAATTTACATCGATCTTTCATGTTGACTACAATCCGCGCAATCGCGGGGAGTACAATTTTTCCTCGAACTTGGATTCGTCATTGGGAGTCAAACCCTTAACGCTCTCAAAAATATCAACAAACTGGGGGGGCATGCAGCGGCTTCTTTCGTCCGGTGTAGTAGATCTTGTGCAGGAGAATGTCAATTTCATCGAAATATGGGTGAAGATCGAAGGAGGGACGCTCGATACGGCACAGAACAGAGTGTTCATCGACCTCGGCGCGATCAACGAGGATGTCATCCCCGGCGATTCGAGAAGCAAAGCCGGGAACATACATACCGAAGACAACGAGACGACGCCGAACGGCAGCATGAACGATGACAAGGACACTGGTATCGATCGACTCCATGATGATGCAGAACGGGCTACTTATGGCTCCTTTATCGCTGCAAACCAAGCCGACTTTCCCGACATCGTCAACGACCCGGCGGGCGACGACTATATCGCTGCCTCGAATGGTGACTACAGCCATGTCAACGGAACAGAAAATAACTTTGTCGATAAGAGTGAAACGGGCTATAATCCCGATACCGACGATTTGAACCGTAATAATGTTTTGGACAAGACGAACAGCTATTTCGAATATCAGTTGAATCTCGATACGTCAAAGACGGCTTCGGGTTCTTATGCGAATCCGCAGCTTGTCGGCGGCGGTGCGAATGGCTGGTACCAGTACCGAATTCCGCTTATCCAATGGAAAAACAAAGTTGGTTCGCCGGATTTTTCTTTGGTCGAATACGCGAGGATGTGGTTCACCGGTTTTACATCTGAAATTCATCTCGCTATTGCACAGTTCGACCTGGTAGGAAATCAATGGCAAGAGTTAGTAAAGAATGACAGCACATTTTCCCTCGCCGTTGTGAACGTCGAGGACAACCCCGAATACATCAGTCCTCCGGGAGTTTCTCGCGCCCGGGACCTCACGAAACCCAACGAACAGGTGTTCGAGAACGAGCAAGCGCTTTCCATGAATATCCGCAATTTGAAGCCGGGCGACAGCAGGCAGGCGATTAAACAGTTTGGCACCAAACCGTTGGATATGTTCAGTTACCGGGAATTGAAAATGTTTGTAAGGGGCGATCCGACTTTTTCGACCAATCCGATGAAACCGAGTGCAAGCATTTTCCTGCGTCTTGGAGCAGACAGCCTGAACTATTATGAATACCGCGAGCCGATCATGCCGTCTGTGCCTATTGCGCTCCCGAAGTCCGGGGACGAACCGAGCGTCTGGAATCCTCAGAACAATATTGACATAAAGTTCGGGGACATTACATCGCTTAAGCAAGGGAGGGACTCGGCAGAAATAAACAGGGTGATTTCAAAGGCGGTACCGGGAGGCCCGGTCGGCGCAATTTACAGTGTACTTGGCAATCCGACGTTAACGAACGTGCAGTACATTTCCATTGGGATAGAGAATTCGGATTCTCTCTATCATCACAAAATCGATTCGGCAACCGTGTGGGTTAATGAGCTTCGATTGGCCGACGTGGACGACAGCAAGGGCCGGGCGTACAGTGTCAGCACAACTCTTAAGCTTGCCGACATCGGCAATATTGCTTTTACTTATTCGGACGTCGACCCAAACTTCCATCAATTAGAAGCACAGTTTGGAAGCCGGATGACCAACCGTAATTGGAACCTTTCGTCAAATTTCGCGCTTGACCGGTTCCTCCCGGCGACGTGGGTGGGGACATCGCTTCCTTTTAGCTATTCTCATTCGGAAGGAAGCACATCCCCGAAATACCTTCCGAGTTCCGATATTGATGTGACGGCAGCTGCAGCGCGTCAGCGCGAGCTTGTGCTCGCACAGGGAGGATCGGTCCAAGAAGCCAACGCCGCACAGGCAGAACTCATTCTTGAAACGCAAACCCTTACGACGTCCAGCACGTATGCTATGCCGACATTTAAAATTGTTTTGCCGTCGGAGAAATGGCTGATACGGGATTTTTTCAATAAACTCACGTACGGTTTCTCGTACACGAATTCGGCAACACGGACCCCGACGGTGCAATACCAGAGTTCATGGTCGTGGAGTGCACACCTTGGATATGCCTATATCACTTCGCCCGATAATTTCTTCCTTCCGTTTGCCAGCTTCGAAAATATATTTTTGCTCGGAGGGTTAAAAGATCTTCGTTTGTACTATCCGCTCCAGAATATCAACATGTCATTGGATATGTCCAGAGCTCAAACACATCAGCAAATGCGCGGCCAATCGGAAGAAAGCCCGCCGAATCGCTCTCTATCGGCTAATCGTTCGCTCTCGTTTTCATGGAAACTGACGGAAAACGGGCTTATCAATCTATCGGGAAATTACTCCTTGAGTATAAGCAGTTCGCTGGTTCATCTTGAGATTGACCGTTTCGGCCGTCAAAGGGATTTCTCGTCAATTCTGGGTGATTTGTTTTTCCAGGATCAGGTGATCGGCTTCGGGCGCGACAATTCATACACGCAGAACATCGACATCGAAACGCATCCGAAGATTCTCGATGTGCTTGGCCTCAACAAATATTTCACGATGTCGTCCCATTACAGCGTCTCGTTCCGATGGCAGAACAGTTTGCAGCAGGGAGATTTGGGAAAGGGAACGAGCTGGGGAAACAGTATTTCTCTCACATCCGCTGTCAGCCTTAAGCCATTTGTTGAAACATGGTTTCCGACTAAGAAAGGGGCCGAAGCGCTGCAAGAGCAGGGGCAGAGCCGCTCGCGTCGGGTAGGTCGGGGACGAGGGCACGAAGACGATGAAGAACTTCAGGATATCACTCCCCCGGCGCCTAAACCGGAACAGACTGATTCTACGGTAGTGCCGAATTTGTCGACAATTCGGGATTCAACCAAAGCACGCGACACAACGGCCGTTCCAGCACCCGTACCGAAAACCAAGAAACCTTTTTCGCCGAAAGAAAGTCTTATTGAAATTGCGCGCTTGTTCATTAAGACTCCGTTCCTTGATTACGACAAAGTGGACGTTTCCTTTAACGAGTCGAACAGCGCTTCGAACGGCGGAGTACCGGGCAGGCCGGGATTTGCCAATCTCTTCGGCAGAGTGCCCATTTTTATGGCTCGCGATCAAAGTTTCGGTCCATCGAGCGCGTATCAACTTGGCCTTGTCTCGGACCCGACATCGGATATTACGAGCATTCATACGCAGAGTGCCTTTCCGTTTATCGGCTTCGGGACGGGCACGGGTCTTCGAGCGGCCCTCGGGTTGATTAACGATTCGTACACTCAAGACAACAAAATCACGCTGCACACAAATCGCGATCTGTGGGCGGGAGCCCGGATTGATTTGAGTTGGAATGTCGATTGGAAATATTCGCGTAACCAATCATTAAGCACCGATAAGTTCGGCCAATCGACAATCAGCAGCACAACAACCAGCGGCAGCATCGACCGTACGTTTTTCACGATGCCCCCCACGTTCATCTTCTCCGTTTTCAAAAGCGGCATCGGGGAAGTCAGCAAAGAGTACGCCGCGTTGCAAAACAATACATCGGATACCCGCACGAACGATCAGAAACTGTCCGCGGCGTTTGAAAATGGCTTCGAATCGCTTCCGCTCCTGCGAAAACTTTTGGGTGAGTATATGCCCCGCTTCAACTATTCGCTTCATTGGGATGGATTGGAACAACTCTCTTTCTTCAAAAATTTCACGACCCGGGTCAGTCTTGATCATGCGTACACCTCATCCTTCCAGACCTCGTACCACGGCAATCTTTCCGGCGGCGACCAGATTATTGATGCGCAGCACATCGGTTACGGGTTCTCTCCGTTGCTCGGGCTGAGTTTGACATTTAAGGAATTCTTCAAAGGAAACATCAGCGCGAACATCCGGTATGGCGCGACCACGTCGTACGACCTGGTGCCGTCGGCGGAAAATATTGTCGAGAATGCAACCAAGGAAATTTCCGTTACCGGAAGCTTCGGAAGGTCGGGTTTTGAAATTCCGTTCTTCGGACTTTCTCTCTCGAACGACATCGACATCAGCCTTAACTACACTTACTCGGACAATGCACGCCAGACCTTCACATCGTTGCCGGTTGGAACCGGAACCGGTCTTGACAATGGTGTGCCGGGCGAAGGTTCTTCGCGCAGCATCACAGAACCCCGTATCCGTTATGTGCTCAGTTCGCGGGTAACCGCATCGCTGTTCTATCGGTACACGAAAGTTACGCCGGATGCGGGAGGTTCCAGTATTCCCGGGTCGACAACAAATGAAGGAGGACTGGACGTCCATATTGCTATTCAATAGATAGTCCTAGTGCTAAGGCAGTGTTGCAGTTTCACGCTAGACACTATTTCTTCAAGCGCTTTCTCGTTCCCAAACTCGCAGACTTTTCACACAGGCTGTGAGTTTGGGAACGAGGGTGAAATTTCTCAAACTGTGACATTACTCCAACATTACGTCAAATTGACTCTCGCGAGTCCAATTTGTATTTTGTTATCAGAAGAAAGAAAAAAATAAATGGAAGTAGAAAAAAAAGGAAATATTCTTTGGGTGGACGACGAAATTGAACTGCTCCGGTCTCACGTTCTTTTCCTCAAAGAAAAAGGATACGCCGTCGAAACAGCAACAAACGGAGAAGATGCAATCGAGCTGGTTCGCAATCGCGTGTTTGACCTTGTCTTTCTTGATGAAATGATGGCGGGGAAAGGCGGGTTGGAAACGCTTGCGGAGATCAAAGACTTGTCGCCGTCGCTTCCCGTCGTGATGATTACAAAGAACGAGGCAGAGTCGTTGATGGAAGACGCCATCGGCGGAAAAATATCCGATTACCTTACGAAGCCGGTCAATCCAAGCCAGATTCTTCTCGCCTGCAAAAAATTCCTTGAAGGGAAAAAGATTCAGAGCGAACAAGTCTCAAAAGATTATGTTCAGGAATTCAATTCCATCTCCCGTGCGTTAATGAACCCGTTGAACTACGACGAGTGGGTTGATCTCTACGTCAAATTGGTTTCTTGGGAGATGGAACTTGACCTCCATCCAAGGCTCGGGCTGCACCAGATGCTTGATGACCAGCGGCGCGAATGCAACGCGGAGTTCTCGAAGTTCATCGAACGAAGTTATCCGGATTGGCTTCAGCAAAAAGGGAAGAAGCCGACCCTGTCTGTTGATATCGTCGACAAGTACCTTATTCCCCAACTGAAAGAAGGGAAATCTGTCTTTTTCTTTGTGATCGATTGTTTGCGGCTGGACCAGTGGCTGGTGATGGAGAAGTATCTCCGCGAATACTATTCGATGGAAAAAGAATATTACTATTCCATCCTGCCCACGGCGACGCCCTACTCGCGGAATGCGATCTTCAGCGGCCTCTTCCCGGCGGAAATCGAACAGCGTTTCCCCGAAATATGGCAGCAGGGAGAAGACGATGAAAACAGCCATAACCGCTATGAACGGCAGCTCCTGGACAAACTGTTGGAACGGCGCCATATTGAATTAAAACCCGAGCCGAAATACATAAAAATTTTGGACGGAGAGTTTGGCCGGCAAACGGAGAACAATATCCTCTCCTATGCTTCAAACAGGCTTACCTCGATCGTTGTGAATTTTGTGGATATGCTGGCGCACGGGAGGTCGGACTCAGCGCTGCTGAAGGAAATCGCTCCGGACGAATCGGCATACCGGTCGCTTACGGACTCGTGGTTCAAACACTCGTCGTTGTTCGGAATGCTGCAGACGCTCTCAACAAAGAAAGATGTGAAGATCATCATTACCACCGACCATGGCAGCGTTCGTTGTTTGCGCGGTTCGAAAGTCATCGGCGACCGGGAAGCGTCGACAAACCTCAGATACAAATTCGGACGGAATCTCAAGTCGGATGAGAAACAGTCGGTGTTTATTAAGAACGCGCAGGACTATAAATTGCCGAAGCGGGGCGTGACGATCAACTACATTATCGCAAAAGAAGATTATTATTTCGTCTATCCGACGGACTACCATAAATACCTTAATCAGTACCGAGACAGTTTTCAACACGGCGGCATCTCGATGGAAGAAATTATCCTTCCGGTGATTACGCTCGAGCCCAAAAAATCGGGCAGTTGACCGGCGATGAATGAAGAATTCCGTTTTGACACATAGCGCGAATGAAACGGTCGAACTCGGGAAAGAATTCTCATCGACGCTGCAGGGCGGCGATATCATTGCACTCTACGGCGACCTTGGCAGCGGAAAAACGCAATTTGCGAAAGGCATCTGTCTCGGCCTTGGAGTCCACGCTCACGTGGTCAGCCCGTCGTTCACAATCCTGAATGAGTATGTCGACGGAAAATATCCGGTCTACCACTTCGATTTTTACCGGCTTCGCTCTCTTTCCGAATTGGCGGAATTTGGTTTCGAGGAATATATTTTCGGCCGCGGGATCTGCTTGTTGGAATGGGCGAACATCGTCGAATCGGCTCTTCCGCCGAACCGGTATGACATTACGTTAGAATTAGGTGAAAGTGAAAACCAAAGGATGATTCACTTTGCAAAAGCAGCCAACGAATGATATTAGCACTTGAGACGGCGACGGATGTGTGCGGAGTTGCTTTGGTGCACGAAGGTCAGATCGTCGCGCAGCGAACCGCCATGGAAAAGAACATCCATTCTGAAAAGCTGCTCCCGATGATCAATACTGTTTTGTCCGACGCCTCTCTGTTGTTGAAGGACATTGATGCGATCGCCGTGTCAATTGGACCTGGTTCATTTACCGGTTTGCGCATCGGATTAAGCACGGCAAAAGGGCTGGCAATGGCTGTGGAAAAGACAATCATTGCCGTTCCGACCCTGGATGCTCTTGCGTACGAATACTACCGGTCCGACCCAAAACAATCGCCGGGAATTGTGTGTCCGTTGATCGATGCAAAGCGCGATGAAGTCTATTTTTGTTTTTATGCGGTAAGTGAGGCCGGAATTACACGCCGCTCGGAGTACAGTATAACGTCAGCATCGCTGGTTATCGAAGATGCATCGCGGCGTGGCGTTGTCGTTTTCGTCGGCGACGGCGCTAAGAAAATGAGAACAATGCCGGAGTTGAGCGGAATGCATCGCTGCGTGGAAGACATTGTATGCAATCCGGCTTCAGTCGGCATTGTAGCGGAGAAAGAGGGGAACAGATTATCCGCTGAAACATTTTCAACACTGGAACCGCTCTACATCCGGGACTTCATTACGACACAGCCTGGCAGAAAGTCTGACATTCAAACTCTTCCATTTCCTGCCGCACATCAAACGTCTGCTCATTTATTCAAAGGATAATCAATGGCATGGTTTCGACGATCAAAAGAAAGTATTTCTTCCGAGTCGCAAAAGAAAGACACGCCGGAAGGATTGTGGGCGAAGTGCGAATCGTGCGGCGAGATGGTTCACAAGAAGGTTCTTGAACAGAACCTCTGGGTATGCGCAAAATGCAATTTTCATTTCCGCATCGGCAGCAAAGAATATTTTTCGCTTTTGCTCGACAGCGGAAGTTTCAGAGAAATGGACAGGAAAATGACGTCGAAAGACCCTCTGAACTTCACGGATACGAAGCGCTACAAAGACCGCGTTAAAGATTCTATCAAGAAGTCCGGACTGAACGACGCTGTTCGCTGCGGAACGGCGAAAATCAAGAAAAGAGACGTTGTGATTGCATGCATGGACTTTGCGTTTATCGGCGGAAGCATGGGCTCGGTCGTGGGCGAGAAAATCAGCCGGGCCGTGGATAAGGCCTTCAGAACCAAAACGCCCCTCATCATTATTTCGTCGAGCGGCGGCGCCCGAATGATGGAGGCTGCGTACTCGCTCATGCAGATGGCGAAAACGAGTGCGAAGCTTGCGCGCCTTTCGGATGCACATGTTCCGTATATTTCCGTCATGACCGACCCGACGACCGGCGGGGTCACGGCAAGTTTTGCAATGCTCGGCGATATCCATATAGCCGAGCCGGGTGCTTTGATAGGCTTCGCAGGCCCGAGAGTTATCAAGCAGACGATCGGAAAAGACCTGCCGCCCGGTTTTCAAAAAGCGGAGTTTGTCCAGGAGAAAGGATTCATCGACCTCGTCGTGAATAGAAAAGACTTGCGAGAAACATTGTCGAAGCTTTTAGAAATGATTTCTTCATAACCCCGCATTTCTCAAGGACCATCGTATGTTTATGACTTCACACTCGCCGGCATGAAGACAATTGTTTCGACCAATGAGATGCAGAGTTTTTCCGAACGCGCAAGACTTCGAAAGAAGACTGTCGGCCTTGTTCCGACAATGGGATATTTACACAAAGGGCATCTCAGCCTTATCGGAAGAGCAAAGCGATCGTGCGACGTTGTCGTCACTTCAATTTTTGTGAACCCGACACAATTTGCGCCGAACGAGGATTTTGCGCAGTATCCGCGCGACATCGAGCGCGATACGCGGCTTTGCGAATCTGCCGGTTCTACGGTTCTTTTTGCGCCTCAGGAAAATGAAATGTTTCCTGAAGGATATTCCACCTACATTACTGTTGACGGGCTCTCCTCGATCCTAGAAGGGAAATTTCGTCCTACACATTTTCGTGGAGTCACAACGGTGGTGGCTAAGTTACTTTCGTTGACAAAGCCCCACAAAGCCTTTTTCGGGCAGAAGGATGCTCAACAATGCGCAGTACTAAAAAAGATGGTGAAGGATCTAAACTTCGACGTTGAAATTGTTACGTCGCCGATCGTCCGAGAGAAGGACGGCCTTGCGATGAGTTCGCGAAACGTTTACCTCTCGGCAGCGGAACGTTCGGAGGCATTGATTTTGCATGCCTCGCTCCGGCGTGCAAAAGAAATGGCCGGCCAGGGGGAGAGGAACTCCTCTGCAATTGCCGGAGAGGTGAAAAAAATGATTCAAACAAAAACTTCCGCCGCAATTGATTATGTTGCGGTGGTTGACGCTGAATCGCTTGCCGGCATCGACTTGCTTAAGCGGGGGAACCGAACGCTTGTTGCGCTTGCCGCCCGCTTCGGCACGACACGCCTTATCGATAACACAATTATTACAATCCGATAGAAAATGGAGAAAAACTTTGCAACGGTAATCATGGCTGCGGGAAAAGGGACCCGAATGAAAAACTCGGAAAAAGCGAAAGTGATGTTCGAGGTTTCCGGTAAGCCGATGATTCACCATGTTGTGGACCTTGCTGTTGCCCTGAACTCTTCCCGAATCATTGCAGTCGTCGGGTTTTGCCGCGACTCGGTAACGGCCTATTTACGCAGCACCGCGCCGTCCGTTGAATTCGCGGTTCAAGAACCGCAGCTCGGCACCGGCCACGCCGTGATGCAGACAAAAAATTTGCTCGGGAATTTTCATGGCGACGTCCTTGTGTTGTCGGGCGATGTTCCGCTCCTCCGCTTGCAAACGATCCGCGACCTTGTATCATTTCACCGTCAAGCGAACGCTGTTGCAACAATCCTCACCGCCGGCCTCGATGACCCGTCCGGTTACGGTAGAATCCTGCGGGGAGAAGGTGACAGTGTCATCGGCATTGTTGAGCAAAAGGACGCAACAGAGGATCAGAGAAAAGTAAGGGAAATTAATTCCGGGATTTATATTTTTGACAACGCGTATTTGTTTGAAGCGCTTGGCCATATCACCACGAACAACATGCAGAACGAGTATTACTTGACCGATGTTTTCGATTATTATTGGAAACACGGGTTGAAGGTAGCCGCAAAAAAGGCGGATGACTTTGATGAAGTCCGGGGGGTCAACACTGTCGCCCAGTTGGAAGAGGCAGGCGAGATCCTTCGGAAACGGAACCCCGTTCTTGTTTCGATTGTTTAAATAAAGGTTAGCGGGTTCATTTGGGAATGCGATGCCATTGCCGATGCTAAGTGCTGAATTCTTAAGAGCAAAATAGCGCGGATTTAATGGAGAAATTCATGCTATCACTTGACTTATACTCCGATTTTTTTTATTATCTTCTGTGGAGCTTCATAAAGGAGTTGTTATGAACGGCAGATACGGTATGTTTCTGGTGTGCGCGGTCGCGATGAGTTTGCTGGCGACACAGAATGGGTATTCACAGTTCAAAAGAACCGCTGAGGATGAACCGAAGGTTTCCGATTCGTTTATTCGTCCGGAGACCGACTCCGATCTTTTGAGTTTCTTCAACCCGGAGAATTTCAAGATGCGGCAGAGTTTTTCGATGGGCTACACGACAATGGGCGGGCAGGGTCTGGCGCTGGGGATGTATACAAACAGCATGATGTATAAATTCTCCAGCAAAGTTGACGCCCGGGTTGACGTCAGCCTTCAAAATTCACCGTATAGTACACTTGACCAGCGGCTGCAAAACAGCTTGTCCGGAGTTTTTCTAAACCGTGCAGAAATAAACTATCGTCCATCGGATAATATGCTGTTGCGTGTTTCCTATCAAAAGATTCCGTTCGGGTTGAACAGTCTGTATTCGCCGTATCCCGGCCTTTACCACGGATTGGAGAACGACGAGGGATATTGAAACGAACGAATGGCAAGATGTTGTTGACGCGATGTAATGACCGAGGTTGCGCAAGGGTGCATTCTCGGTTTTTTTGTGCCCCTCATTAAATAGAGCGACATGACCGAAAAAGAAACTGTTAACCCGTCTCAAAAAATTGTTCTTAACCTTCTTGTCGCCGCAGTTGCCGCATTTATACTCTACCAGGTGTACGCAATAATTTTTCCCTCAAACGGCACTAATGAACATGCCCGTGCAGCCGGCGCGGAGGCTGCCGCTCCCGTAAAGAATGTAGTTCAGATTGATGTGTTGAACGGCTGCGGCGTTTCGGGGACAGGACAGCGAATGACGAGTTTCCTGCGTGCCGCAGGATACGATGTCGTCGAGATGGGGAATTACAAAACGTTTGACGTGAAACAATCGCTTGTCATTGACCGCAGCGGCAACGCCGACATTGCGAAAAAAATCGCGTCTGACCTCGGAATTGACCCGAGAAATGTCGTCCAACAAATAAGCCCGGAATATTTCGTGACTGCTTCCGTGGTTCTTGGAAAGGATTTTAAGAGCTTGCGCGCATGGAACTGATTGCGCGCCATTATTCATATTATGAAAGGGAACATCTTGACCTCAAAAGCACTTGCTAAGAAAGTCGCTGCGTTCGCGCTGCTGAAAAAGGCGCAAAATGTTGTTCTTCTCGATTTGCGAAAATTGACGACAATGTCGGATTTTTTTGTTATTTGTTCCGCAGACTCCGACACACATGTCCGCGCAATCGCGGATGCCATTCGTGACGGGGCGGAACATGCCGGCGAAAGAGTATGGCACGATGAAGGACAGGGGGAGTCCACATGGGTGCTTTTGGATTTTGTCGATGTTGTGGTGCATGTGTTCCACAAGGAAACCCGGTCTTTTTACAATTTGGAAAAACTATGGGGCGACGCAAAGTTTGAATACATCGAAGATAAGCCTGCCGCCGTTCCGGCGAGAAGAAAAGCACGTCCGTTGAAGAAATCAGTCCATCAATGAAAGAGTATTTGCATCGCGCAGTAGCCAGCGCCCTGACCTCCCTTCAGTACCCCGCCGCCGACATTATTTTTGAGAAACCGAAAATTGCCGCCCATGGCGACCTCACGACAAACGTCGCGATGGTCATCGCAAAATCGGTGGGGAAAAACCCGCGCCAGATCGCTCAGGCGATTGTCGATGCGATGACAATCGACCCGGCGAGAATTTCGTCGACGGAAATTGCCGGTCCGGGGTTCATCAATTTTCATTTTACCGACAACTATGCGATCGAAAGTGCAAAGTTAATACTGGATGAAGGAATAAACTTCGGCAGGTCCGCAGTTAGCGGCGGAATTAAGGCGAATGTGGAATGGGTGAGTGCCAACCCGACCGGACCTTTGCACAGCGGCCACGGACGGCAGGTCATCTTGGGGGCGACGATTGCAAATCTCCTGGAGTGGACGGGGCACAATGTGACACGCGAATATTATTTCAATAACGCCGGCAACCAAATGCGCACTCTCGCTGAGAGTGTCTATGCGAGGTACCGGCAGTCTCTTGGCGATGAATATCCGTTTCCTTCCGAAGGTTATCAGGGAGACTATATAGCAGATATTGCCCGGGAAATCAAAGCGGAAAAAGGGGATGCTCTGAGAGAAACAGACCCGGAAAAAACGTACTTCAAGAAAAAAGCGGAAGCGTGGTGCTTCGAGAAAATCAAGAAAACACTGGCGCGGCTTGGCGTTCAACACGATGTTTTCTATAATGAGGACTCTCTCTATACCTCAGGTAAAATTAAGGAGGTCATCGAAGAATTTCGGTCCCGGGGGCTTGCCTACGACAGCGAGGGAGCGGTCTGGTTTAAGGCGACGGCGTTTGGTCTAGAACAGGATCGAGTCATTGTAAAAAGGACGGGCGAGCCGACTTACCGTCTGCCGGACATCGCGTATCATCGGGAAAAATTTCGGCGGGGCTTTGACCTTGTGGTCGACATTTTCGGAGCAGACCATATTGCGACTATTCCCGATGTTCTTGCAGGAGTGAAAGCGCTGGGATACGACACGAATAAAGTGAAAGTGATAATTCACCAGATGGTTTCGTTTGTTGAAGGGAACGAAGTGGTGAAAATGTCTAAACGGAACGCAAAAGTGTATACGCTTGACGAATTGATCGATGAAGTCGGCACGGACGCAGTGCATTATTTTTTTGTTATGCGGAGTGCGAACACACATCTTGAATTCGATGTCGCGCTGGCAAAAGAACAGTCCGAACAAAACCCGGTCTATTACCTGCAGTATGCGCACGCGCGCATTGCCAGCATTGTGCGGTTTGCCGCTGAACAAGGCATACGGGTCAACGATATGCAGCATCTTCTTGAAACGTCGCGTTTTGAATTGATCAAAGAAAAAGAAGAAGTGGACCTTCTCAAGATTCTGCTGGAATTCCCCGAGGTGATTGAGAGCTGTGCTGCTGCCTATGAGCCTCACCGTTTGACAACATATCTTCGAGAAGTCGCGGAAGCCTTCCATCGCTTTTATCATCAACATCGTGTGATCAGCGACAATAAGGACTTGATGCAGGCAAGGCTTGCCGTCTGCCAAATGGCCCGGATAGTTATTGCGAACGGCTGTTCAGTTTTGGGCGTGTCGGCGCCCGAGAAGATGTAAGTTGATTCTTTATGGGCAGTTCCGTATATTTTTCCAGCACAACCAACACAAAAGGAATAAAATCCCGTCTCATTTGCTACTCTTATTCTCGGCAGTTCTCTTCTGAATAAGGCGCACTGAATCAATGCGCTTCAATTTCGTCATCGCGTTATCCATTAACTACTTAGCGGCATCGCTCGTTGATTTTTCACGACGGTTTTTGTAAATTAAAGATTATCTTTTAAAAATCCTGGCAGCCGTATGTCACACAACATAAACACGTGGCGCGATGTTTAAAAAAGGAAAAATTCACGACGTTATCATACGGGATTTGAAAAAATTTGTTGACGATCGAGGATGGCTTGCAGAGTTGTTTCGTGAGGATGAAGTCGAACAGCAATTTATGCCGGCGATGTCGTACATCTCGGTCACGCATCCGGGCATTGCCCGGGGGCCCCATGAACACGTCGACCAGGCCGACATGTTCGCATTTATCGGCCCGTCAAACTTCAAGGTCTATGTGTGGGATATGCGAAAAAACTCACCCACCTTTCAGAACAAATTTGTTTTTATCGCTGGCGAGGACGCACCGAAATCGGTGATCATTCCACCGGGAGTTGTCCATGCGTATAAGAATGTGGGCGACGGCGAAGGAACGGTAGTGAATTTGCCGAACAGGCTTTTTGCCGGCAAAGGGAAGAGAGAACCGGTTGACGAGATTCGGCACGAAAATCGTCCTGATACAGTTTTCCAATTAGACTAATTGATCGGATGAAGAACATTCTTGTCACTGGCGGTGCAGGGTTCATCGGAAGTAATTTCATACGGTATCTGATGCAGCTTCATTCCGGTTACCGTGTTGTCAATGTAGATTTGTTAACCTACGCCGGGAATCTTGAGAATTTAGAGGGCATAGATTTAAGTCCCCGCTACGTTTTTGTGAAAGCTGATATTTGTGAGAAGGAGGGCGTTGAGAAGGTCTTCCGTGAATATTCAATCGATGCAGTTGTCCACTTTGCCGCCGAGTCGCACGTCGACCGGAGCATTCTCGGACCTTCTGTATTTGTACAAACCAATGTTTTCGGGACGAGCATCCTTCTCGAAGCGGCAAGGCAATTTGGCGTGGAACGATTCGTCCACGTTTCAACGGACGAAGTCTACGGTTCACTGGGATCGGCGGGGAAATTTACGGAAGCAACGCCGTTGCATCCGAATAGCCCCTATTCGGCAAGCAAGGCTTCGTCCGATTTGTTGGCCCTCGCGTATCATCATACCTTTGGAACTCCGATTATCGTTACTCGCTGCTCGAACAATTACGGTCCGTACCAATTCCCGGAGAAATTGATTCCTCTCATGATCGCCAACGCTTTGAACGATAAACCTCTTCCCGTGTACGGCGACGGCTTCAACATCCGGGATTGGTTGTACGTCGAGGATCATTGTTCTGCTCTTGATACGGTTTTGCACAAGGGAAAAGAAGGCGAAGTCTACAATATCGGCGGCAACAACGAACGGAAGAATATCGAAATCGTGAAATTGATCTTGCAGGAGCTGAACAAACCGGAATCGTTGATTACTTTTGTGAAAGACAGGCTGGGGCACGACCGCCGGTACGCGATCGACGCCGCGAAGATGAAGAGTACTCTGGGATGGGAGCCCACGCATACATTTGAAAAAGGAATTCGTGAAACGATTCAGTGGTACCTTAACCACAAAGAATGGTGGCAAAGAATCCTGTCGGGGGAATACCAGCAGTACTACTCCAAGCAGTATTCTGAACGCTTGAAAAAGGAATTGGTTTAAAGTGAGCGAAGCCGTCCCTTCAGGTAAAATTATCAGTGTCGTCGGGGCACGTCCGAATTTTATGAAAGTGGCTCCCCTGCATAAGGCGTTTCAAAAGTATCCTTCGATCTCACACCGGATCGTGCATACCGGCCAGCACTATGATCCAAACATGTCGAAGGTGTTCTTTGACGATTTGGAATTACCGCATCCCGATGTCTATCTTGGCATCGGTTCGGGTTCGCATGCAGTCCAAACCGCCAAAATTATGGTTGAGTTTGAAAAAGTCGTCCTCGCCGAAAGACCGGATGTCGTGATCGTGGTGGGGGACGTAAATTCTACCGTTGCGTGCTCGCTTGTCTGTTCAAAACTCCTCATTCCGGTTGCCCATGTTGAAGCCGGGCTTCGCAGTTTTGACCGCACGATGCCCGAAGAAATCAATCGCGTGATTACAGATTCTGTAGCCGATTTCCTTTTCGTCTCCGAAAGAAGCGGCCTGACCAATTTGCGTAATGAGGGAGTGCCGGATGCGAAAGTTTTTTTTGTCGGCAACATAATGATTGATTCCCTTATTCAGTTTCAAGAGAAAGCGCGCCGTTCAACGATAAAAAGGACTCTCGGTGTGAACGAAAAGAACTATGCCCTCGTCACGCTGCACCGGCCGAGCAACGTGGATGTCGAGGAAAGTCTTGCGAAGGTCCTTTCGACTCTGGAAAGCATTTCAAAAAAACATGCCGTCATCTTTCCAGTCCATCCGCGGACCCGGAAAATGATTGATGAGTTCAAATTGGCTGAAAGATTGAAACTCAATACCAACATTATCCTCTGCGAGCCGCTCGGATATTTAGACTTTCTTTGCCTGCTGGAATCGGCCGCACTTGCTATCACCGATTCAGGGGGGATTCAGGAAGAGACAACGTATCTGGGTGTTCCATGCTTTACAATGCGCGAAAATACTGAACGCCCCGTTACTCTGGCTGAAGGGACGAACAAATTAATGGGATTCGATTACGCGAGGACCGCCGTTGAAGCTCAAATGGTTTTTGAAGGCAAATACAAAAAGGGGACAATCCCTGAATTGTGGGACGGCAAAACTGCCGAAAGGATCGCAAAAGAAATTGCAGAAAAACTTCTACTAAATTGAAAAGATGACAATGACTTTAACGCTGTCGAAAAAACTCTTTATTATGTTTGGGATATCCTGTGCGGCTGTCACGTTTTTGCAGGCCCAACTGAATGAGAAAAGGGATGACCCTTATTCTCAAAAAGAACAGATCCAAAGGGAATATCAGCAGAGTTCGCAAAGTGCCAAGATCGCCGTAATGGACGGTCCGGTAGACCCAAAGGAGTACCTTGTTGGCCCCGGCGACATTTATAGTGTGAACATCTGGATCAGTCCGCCGATCAGTCTTCAACTCCCTGTCACTCCGGAAGGTTCTGTTATCATTCCTACGGTCGGTGAAGTTTCGGTGTCAGGGTTGCATCTTGTCGAAGCAAAAAAGAAAGTATTATCAGAGATTCGGAAAAAATATATTAGCGGTAATATTTCATTTACGCTCTTGACCCCCCGGATTTTTACGGTAAGAGTGACTGGTTCCGGCTTTCTAGAAAATACAGTTTACGTGCAGGCGACAGAAAGAGCACAAGATGCAATATCCATGGCCAAAAGCAAGTCCGACCAAATATTGAAGTCCATGGAAGGAACGCAGCCTTCGAAGGAAGATGCCCAGAAGTTATCGGCTGAAGGCTCGCTACGTAAAATAAAAATTCGGCATAGAGATGGTACGGAATCAACGGCAGATATTGAAAGATTCATGGCGACAAAAGAAAGCAAGTGTGACCCGCTTCTTCAAGACGGCGATGTTGTCATTGTGCCCGCAAAAAATATTTTAAGGGACTTTGTCGGTGTGTATGGAGCGGTCAACGGCCAGGGTGCCTACGAGTTTGTCGAGGGGGATAGTTTGATGTCTATGATACTGATTGCCAGCGGTTGTTCTCCGTTGGCAGACAGCGGCCATGTGACGATATCGCGGATGAACGAAGAAGGAAATACATTTCAGACAATTTCAGCCGATATGAAGGCGATTGTCGCGGGTGCCGCTCCGGATGTTCCCTTGCAGCGCGGGGACCGCGTTGTGGTGAGAGAGAAAATGGAGTTGCGTCGCGATTATAAGGCGACTGTAGAGGGCGAGGTTTTATATCCGGGAAACTATCCGATAACAAAAGATTCAACAAAGCTGACCGATGTTATCAGGGCAGCCGGAGGCTTTACTGAATTTGCTTCACTCGGTATGTCAAAAGTGTTCCGTCGCTCGGTGACAGAAAGAGAAATTGTTTCGGAACGATTGGAGAGTGCGCGGGGAGGTGTTACACCGGAGGACAGCGCGTATTTCTTTTTGGAGACCAACGTGCGTCTCAACAGAGAATTAGTGGTTGTCGATTTCACCTCTTTGTTCTTACGCAACGATGAATCGAAAGACGTATACGTGCGCGACGGCGATCAAATTGTCATCGCCTCCAACCAAAAGACTATTTACGTATTTGGCCAAGTTGTTCACCCGGGGCACGTCGTTTACGTTAGCGGCAAGAGCTTCGATTTTTATGTGAGTCTGGCGGGCGGTTACACGGAGTATGCGCGCTCGGGCGACACGCGAATCATCAAGGCGAATACAAAACAATGGCTCAAGCCCGATGAAACGACAATCGACGAAGGAGACTATGTTTGGGTTCCGAAAGAGCCGTACAGGCCTTTTGCCTACTATATGCAGCTATATGGACAGTTGTTTAGCATTATCGGAACTGTGGTGACTTTAGTTGTACTGGTCGTGCAACTTAAAAAGTAGAAATTGTTTGTGCATAATTGAGCATCACAAGATTGATTGTTTTGTTTCTTTGCGGGAACAAATCGAAACACCATGTCGCGTGTGAATTGTCCCGTTGATAAAGGAGTTGTTGATGCGTCAGTCGTTTCTGGTTTTTGGCAGTCCGCGAATTGAAGAAGACGAAATTCAAGAGGTGGTCGATTCATTGCGTTCCTCTTGGATTGGCACCGGCCCTAAAGTATCGAAGTTCGAAGGAATGTTCCGTGAATATGTCGGGACTCGGTATGCCGTTGCAGTTCACTCCTGCACCGCTGCTCTTCATCTCTCGCTCATAGCTTCGAATATAAAAGCCGGCGATGAAGTTATCACAACGCCGATGACGTTTGCAGCAACCGCAAACGCTATAGTGCATACCGGTGCCATTCCGGTGTTTGCGGACATCGACCGCCAGACTTTAAATATCGATCCCAATCAAATCAAAAGTAAACTAACGAGTGCTACTAAAGCTATTTTGCCCGTGCATTTTGCAGGTCGCGCTTGCGATATGAAATCTATTATGGGGATTGCAGAGGCAGGGAAAGCGATTGTTATCAATGATGCTGCCCATGCCATAGAAACTGAGTACTGCGGGAAAAAGATCAGCCACTATGGTGCGATGACAGCATACAGCTTTTATGCAACAAAGAACATTTCTACGGGAGAAGGAGGGATGGTTGCAACGGACGACAAGGAGATTGCGGATAAGATAAAGATGTATGCGCTTCATGGAATGACCAAAGATGCATGGCAAAGATTCTCCGATACCGGCTATAAACATTATGAGGTAGTTTTTCCCGGCTTTAAATACAACATGATGGATCTTCAGGCAGCGATCGGGATTCGCCAGCTGCCAAAAATTGAAGCGTACTCCCGTCGGCGAAGGGAAATATGGGAAATATACAACGAAGCCTTTAAAGGGTTGCCTGTGATGCTCCCTTCGCCTGTTGAGCCAAACACGCGCCATGCTTTTCATCTCTATACGTTGTTGTTAAAGGTAGAGGAACTGACAATTAGCCGAGATCAATTCATGGATTTGATGTTTCGCGAAAAGATTGGAACGGGTGTTCATTACACGGCCCTCCATCTTCATCCGTATTATCGCGATCGGTTCGGATATCAGAAAGGGGATTTTCCGAATACGGAATTTGTGGGTGAGCGGACTGTGTCAATTCCTCTTTCCGCAAAACTGACCGACGAGGATGTCGAAGATGTCGTCAAGGCAGTAACGATGATTCTCATGTCGCACACTCGCTAGTGAGCGAAGGCTGAGATTGAGCTATTCACAACAAGGTGTACATTAAAAGGACTCTCATGGGTGATTTTCGCGATTCGAGTTTTTTAGATTACTTGGTCTTGCTCGTCAAGTGGAAACGGCTGCTTCTCATCGTCGCGGCGTCGCTGTTCACGATCTCTTACTTGTTCATCTATTTCTTTGTAGCCGAAGAATATGAATCAACCGCAACGATATTGCCGGCCGAAGACAAACAGGTCTCAGGCGTATCGGCAATCATGAAGAACCTTTCCAATCTTCCAGTAGGGTTAAGTGCCAGTACCAAGAACGCTGATATGGATTTGTATACTACTATCATTAATAGCCGGCCTACCATAGAACAAATCATTTCTAAATTTGATTTGTTGAAAGAATATAAGACAGAGAGTATGGAAAAGGCGGTCAAAACACTTCGGAAGCAAATCAAAGGGAAGGTGAACGACGAGAATGCGTATGAGATCACTGTTCGCGCCAGCTCGGCGAAGAAAGCTTCCGATATTGCAAGCTATCTTCTGGAGCTATTGAACAAGACCATTGTCGAACTCAATGTCGCAAAATCAAAAAATAACAGGATCTTTCTGGAACAACGATATAATGAAATGTCGGCGAATTTGCATATCGCAGAAGACTCGCTTCAATATTATCAAGAGAGAACGGGTATGTATGAGGCAAAGGATCAGACAAGACTTATCATCACGACATTTTCAACTATTGAGGCTGAACTGATTTCGAGACAAGTTGAGCTTTCAATTGCTGAAAACACATTGTCCAAGGAATCGCCACAGTTGGAAGAACTGCGAATGCAGGTGAAAGAGTATTCGAAGAAGCTCGATGAGATGAAAAGAGGCAGCGAAAACAAGAGCATCATTTTGGGACTCGATTCATTGCCGCTTGCCGCAAAACAGTACGTCCGGCATTATCGAGATGTCGAAGTATATACTAGAATTTTGGAGTTTCTGGTTCCGATGTATGAGCAAGCGCGATTCGAAGAACAGAAGGATATTCCCGTGCTGCAGGTCGTCGAATATCCTGTCCCACCTGAAAAGAAGTCATATCCGCCGCGAACGATTTTCAGTTTGATGATAACCTTTGGTGGGCTGCTTATTACATTTTTCTGGATACTCATAGAAGAGAATGATAGTTGGAAGAAATCAGAAAAGGCCATGTTTATTCTGACAAATATTACGAAATGGAGGGGATCTCGCTAGGTTTATCCAGGTTTGCCGATGGCTCTGCAGCTCTTCGCAGTTCGGGGATTGCACGCGGGACACTGTGCAGACAGCTCCGTAGATTACAATCACAATTCTTAAGCAAAAGAATCGAATGCCGATCAGGTTCTGTTTATTTCCTGATGTTCCGATTGCGAGAAAGGTTTTCGACCATAAAATACTACAAGCGGCTCATATTCACCGTGCCAATCCTGTGGTTCAACGAGTGCTGAAAAAATATGCACATCGCAGATTGGCTGATATTGGACGCGGAGAGGAACCGTAAAAAGAAATGATATCGCAATATGTCCTCGAGCATTTCAGCATTGATCACGCGGACATGATTTGCGACACACGCTACTTCGACCTCATCGCATCTATTTACCTCGTTCTGGATCGAGATGAATCGGACAATTCTATTCTCTACACGGACGGCATGGAAGATTTAGAAGGTTGTTCGCACGCGATTACCGAGGCTCATCAGGTTCCTAAAGAGAGGGGAATCGGTATATGCATTGTGCCCCTTTTCTGGCGCGTCCATTGAATACCAATGTTTTTTTGATATAGTGATATCAAATTAAAAGTGTGCTTGAGAAAAACGGGCTCGAGATATTCGGGCTCTCGCCAGTGTCAGTGTTTTTTGTCACGTTGGGACAAGAGGCTGCCTATTTCCTGCGCAAGATCGAGAAGACCGAGGCATTTTCGATGGACAACAATTTCGTACTGAGGAAAAGCTCATAATGTCTCTTTTATCCTCTGCACTGGTGGGTGTTAAATGGTCTTCTATATCTCAGTTCGGCCGGCAAGTTGTGCAAATGATTACCACAGTCGTTCTCGCGAGGACTCTCGTGCCTTCCGATTTCGGACTTATGGGCATGGCAATGGTCGTGATAGGGTTTCTAAACATTTTCAGAGATTTGGGGACATCGTCCGCAATCATTCAACGCAAGGAAATCAGTGATACTCTACTCTCGAGCATATTTTTTGTGAATGTTGCCTTTGGGTGTTTTGTCATGGCCGGAGTGTTCTTGATCGCACCCTACGTCGCAGCCTTCTACAATGAAATGAGATTGATCTTAGTCCTGAAAGTTCTTTCTGCGTCTTTCCTTGTCTCGAGCATAGGGATATCGCATCAAGCTCTTTTGGAACGAAATCTGCAGTTTAACAAATTAGCAAAGGCGGAAATTTTTTCTACGTTAGTCGGCGCCATTGTGGGGATTACTCTTGCTGTCGAAGGAGCTGGAGTCTGGAGTCTGGTCTTTCAGGCGTTATCGACGGCCATCCTTTCTTCGGTTCTGCTCTCGATGTTCATGAGTACGTGGAGGCCAAGGTTCATGTTTGATTTCAGGGAGATAAGAACGGTTGCCCGGTTCAGTCTGAATCTTTCCGGGTTCAACCTTATGAACTATTTTGTCCGGAATGCGGACGCACTGCTCATAGGAAGATTTCTTGGCGCACAAGAGTTGGGGTATTATACGCTGGCGTATCGCATCATGCTTTATCCGTTGCAAAACGTTACGGCTGTTATTTCCCGCGTTATGTTTCCGGTGTTTTCGACTATTCGGGACGACAAGAAAAAATTTCGGAACGCTTATCTGAAAGTAACAGGCATGATCGCTTTGATTACATTCCCAATGATGTTGGGGATAATGGGCGTAAGTAATTCTTTTGTCGCAGTGGTATTTGGGGAAAAATGGAAAATGGTGGGTGCTTTGCTCATCATTTATGGACCTTTAGGGCTAATCCAATCCATTGAAGCAACCACAGGATCGATCTACTTAGCTCAAAATCGGCCAGACTGGATGTTCCGGTGGGGTTTGTTTACAGCAGTTGTTGCCGTGGTCGCTTACGTAATTGGATTGCATTGGGGAATTATCGGAGTCGCATCAAGCTGTTTAATCGCCACGCTTGTGTGCACGTACCCAGGTTTTTTAATTCCATTCAAGTTGATAGATATGAAGGTAGGCGAGATGCTCAAGAGTGTAAGGGCGCCGTTACTTTGCAGCTTGCTTATGCTTTTTTCTCTTTATACAGTGAGACTTGTTCTCCCGTCAATCATCGGGAAGGAACTGCAGTTGTCCATTCTCTTCTTGGTTGGAATCGCGAGCTATTCGATCGCCAGCCTCGTATTCAACCGCATCCAAATCGCCGAAGTGTTCGGCTGGCTTCAGGAATCCTTCTCTTGAGAAAATGGAAAAAATCATTTCTTCCCGCCCCACTCGAATCGTGCGGAGTACTTTTCTTAGCCGTCCCGAGGAGAAATAGGGATGTTTGAACGAACCATGAGGCTTGAAAACGGCAAGAAGTTGTTCTGGATCGAACTCACGATTCTCTGTCTCTACGTTGCGGTTTCAATGGCAGCGATGAAGTTGCTTGGCCGGTATTCGGTGTTTGTAATTCTTACGTTACCGCTCCTTCCTTTTCTCGGTTACTTCTTTTTTATCGATTGTACCTATCTTATACTTGGGTACTTAGCACTTCTCCCTCTCATACAACACTTTAGCGGATCTGCTGTGAGCATTGGGGACTTTGCTATAACTCCTCACATGATAATACAGTTCCTTCTGCTACTCGCAGCTCTGAGATCCTTTCTTGCAACGTACGACGGCCGCGCGCTATGGAGACTCAACGCATTCGACAAAACGCTAATGGCATTTGTGTTGTTTACATTCTTCTCGCTTATTTTTCCCTACTCTCTGCCGGTTAACCATGAGAAGCGCTGGCTTCTTTTCTACACTGGAATTTTTGAGACTGTCTCCTTTTATTATATCCTGGTTTATCTGGCCGCTCGCAAAGAGAATTTTACAGACAAAATTCTGCTCGCCCTTGTCCTGACATCCTTCTCGTCAGCCATAGCGGCAATCCCGGAATTGAGCGAAGCCGGATTTACACCCCTCAATATTTTCGTCGCAAGAATGAGGATTGGATTTGGATATCACAATACAAATTTATTTGGGATTCAATCCGCCGTGATGTTTCCAATAGTTTTCTACACAATGGTAAACCCGAGATTTCGTCAATACAGAGCGATTTCATTCCTCAGTTTTTTTCTTCTTTCTTTGCTTTCGCTGTTATGTTTCAACCGCGGAACATTCATCGTAATGGCGGTCGAGGTCTTTTTGCTCTACTTCATACCGCGAAATAAGAAGGCTGTCCACTGGTTTCTCGCCGCAATACTCGCCGCGGCCGTATATTTCAATCGATATCTCATTTTTTATCTCTACAGGTTTTTCGGTGCAGCAACGGGTAACAATTCCCCGCTTTTAGACCCAAGTGCTTTGTACAGGTTAGAGGCTTGGAAAGTCGGTTTGAAGATCCTATATCTGTACCCCTTTGGGGTTGGAGGGGGCGGCTTTCAATATGAATGGCAGATCCACGGTCCAATGCCAACTCTGTTCCTGGGGACACCCCATGAACTTTTCCTGTCAATCGGCGACGATTACGGTGTGTTAACGATGTTGAGTTTCATGGCGATGCTTGTAATTGCATTTGTGTACGCGTTTAAATTGTCAAAAGCTGACGCGACAAAAGAGCACGCTGAATTTTTTAAATATGCCATGGTCTCCATCATCGGTTTTGTCGTCTACGGATTGCTCACAGACGGCGAATTGAGTCATCTTACAGGAAGTATTTTCCCCAATAATGGTTATACCCTTATACTCTTCACGTTGTTTGCTCTGATTACGACGCATGCTTCCCGGAATTTTTTAAAGGCACCGAATGTCTCACCATCGAGTTAGCGGCAAAGACGATTATAAATCCAATAATGGAGAGAGGCCCGGAGCACCGAGTGAAGGCGGAGAAGCGACTGGCGAATCAAAAGTTGTCATTGCGCATTTGGTAACTCCATACCTCTTTCATACCGGATCATGGGTCTATTCCCAGCTTGTTGGGCTTCATAAATTTCGAAGCGTTGTCTTCACGCAAAAGAAAGAAAACGTGAATCAGTTTCCGTTCGACGAAATATACTCTCTGGAAGACCTTCCAGTTTGGAAGAGACATGTTAGCAGGGTGTACCGTCGCGCTTTTGACTCGTACGGACTGTTCTTTGACGAATGGTTCAAAAGGCTGAAGCCTAAACTGGTCCACGCGCATTTTGGTTTTGAAGGGGCGCGATGGCTTCACATCGTCAAAAAGAAACGCCTCCCGATGGTGACGACATTCTACGGGCAGGACGTGTCCAAACTGGGAAGGATACCGTTATGGCAAAAACGCTACGTCGAACTTTTCAATTATGGTTCGGTATTTCTCGCTGAGGGAAATTTCTTAAAAAAACAGCTCGTGAATCTTGGCTGCCGCGAAGATAAAGTGATTGTCCAACACCTAGGCGTCGACCTCGGCAAGTATCCTCACAAGAAGTACACTTCCGGCATCAACAATCGGCCGGTTGTGATTTTGCAGGTTTCTTCATTCCGGGAAAAGAAAGGCATTGAGTATTCCCTTGAAGCTATTGCACATCTTCGTGATGCGGGAATCAATGTCAAATATCGTTTGATTGGTTCGGGTGATACTTCGGAAGCAAATGAAAGAATTGCCTCGATGGTTCAGCGTCTCAACCTCACTGCTTATGTAACCCTTCTTGGCGCTATGGGACACAACGATACTAAACAAGAGATGGCTGCAGCGGATATTTTTCTCCATCCCAGCGTTACCGCAACGGACGGGGACAATGAAGGCGGAGCGCCAGTTGGCATCATCGAGGCAAGTGCGGTTGGACTTCCCGTGATTTCCACTTTTCATGCCGATATTCCCGAAGTTGTTTTGGATGGAAAGACGGGCTATTTAGTTAATGAAAGGAATAGTCGCCTCTTGGCAGCAAAATTGACAGAACTTATTGAAGATCCCGTGAAACGGATGTTTTTCGGGGAAGCCGGGAGAGAACACGTCGCACTAAACTATAATCTGGAAATTCAGCTCCGAAAATTGGAGAATATTTATGAGAGGTTCATCTAATAGTTTATCCAGATTCTGATTCGATTGCATTGGCCGCAACCATGAAAAAGTCTATGAACGTTCTGATCGTTGCTCCATATTGGAGCAATCCCCGTCACGTGGGAGTTTTGCGTGTGGAGCGGTTTGTCCGGTGGTTGAAGAACAAAGGCCATACGATTGTTCTCTTGAGTGCTGGAACGGCAGACAATGTTCAGGAAACTGGGTGGGGGGTGGAAATAACAATTAAAGATCCTCTCAAGACGCCCGGTAAATTCGCCGGTGAGATTAAGCATCCCCATAATTATCAATCCTTGCGCCGCGCATGGAGAATTTTTTCTTCCATCGCTTTTAGTCCCGACCAGACGATCTTTTGGGCGAAGAAAATTGTCAACAATGCGGTCGTCAGCAAATACATGAAGGACATCGGATTTATCGTGTCCTCAAGCTCTCCCGAATCTGTTCATGTCTCTTCTTACTTGTTATCACGAAAATACTCCGTGCCTTTCATTGTCGATATGCGAGATGGTTGGCTCGATGAACCGCTTAGGCCCATCCTCGAGAAGTCCAGATTGCGAAAGTATATGGAAGGTAAATGGGAAAAAAGAGTCGTAGAAGGGGCAAGCCATGTTTTTGTTACCTCCTCAATATGGAGGCAAAAGCTGCAGCTTCGATATCCCGAGATGAAAGAGAAAATAAGTGTTCTTACAAATGGATATACTTTGACGACTGAAAGTGAGCAGAAGCGGGTGCGCTTCAATTCACCTTCTCGCGCTCTTACACTATTACACGCCGGACAGTTTTCAGCTTCAAGGGCAACCCAAAAGATCGGCTACCTTCTTAGCCCCGTCCTCCAAGCCATTGCCGCCATGCCATCGCATCCCAAAGGGGAGATCATTTTACTCGGAAATTTGGAGCAGAAGGATTTGCTATATTTCGATAGCTGGAATTCGAAATTTTTGGAACAAGGGTGGAAACTCATTCGTGTCCCGCATGTTCCTCGCAATGAAGTGCCGGAAAAGTTGCGTCAAGCAGACGGATTGCTTCTGCTCAGTGTTTCGACTGCGGCCATCCCCAGCAAATTGTATGAGTATATTCCTACGTTGAAGCCAATTTTGGCCGTGACGATGCGGGGAAGCGCTGTGTGGGATATATGCGAAGCAATTCCCCAGGTTTTTCGGGTCGATTGCGGCGTCAATCCAGAAAACGATAGTTTGCCGGCACAAGAATTTATTGATGCATGCCGCACAGGAAATTATAAGCATGCCGTTCCTCAGGAATTCACGGAAGAATATCTCTCGAAAATTTTCGACAAAGTTATCGACGAGACGCTTGATTCCGTCGAACATCCTCATTGAGCTCAACGCGACACGTTCGATCGATTCATTTTTGGAAAAGGAATGCGATTCATGTTTCGGAATTTTATCAACGTCCACGATGTCATGAACGTCTTCACGAAGGGGATGAAGTCCCTTTCCGCAGTTGCAGCAAAATTGTCCCGTTCGAAAGAAAACAGAGTGAAAGATGCCTGGGCTAACACGGATTGTCCTCCAAACAACTGGTGGGATGTCCCTGATGTTAATGAGCGTTGGAATAGGTTAATTTCCGGTAAAAAAAATGTCGAGTACTATGAATACATAGCAAAAAAATACCTCCGCAATAGAAAGAACCTGATCGCGCTATCACTCGGATGCGGTACCGGGCACAGGGAATTGAAATGGGCCGGGTTGAAGAAGTTCAAGACAATTGATGCAGTCGATATTTCCAAGCCTAGGATTGATATGGCAATAGAGGAAGCCCGCGAGAAAGGATACGATCGCATCATAGCGTACAAGGTTGCCGATGTATACAAAATGGAAATGGCCGAATTGCACTACGACGCGATCTTTGCGGAAGGTTCACTGCATCATTTTTCTCCATTGAACGTGCTTCTCCAAAGAATAAACACATCATTAAAGCCGGGAGGATATTTTATCATAAACGAATTTGTCGGTCCCACGCGATTTCAATGGACTGATCGGCAGATCGAGGTAATCAACGGAATCCTCTCAATCATTCCTGCGAAATACAAGACATTGTGGAAAAGCGAAAAAACAAAATCGAATATTATTCGCCCAAGCAAACTGAGAATGATTTTGGAAGACCCTTCTGAAGCAGTTGAGTCTTCAAATATCATGGCGTTGATAAACCAAATATTTGATGTTGTTGAAGTAAGACCCTATGGCGGAACTATTTTACACATGCTCCTTTCTGGAATTGGCCACAACTTCCTTTCTTCTGAAAAGGAAGCACAAAGGTGGCTGAGTATGCTTTTTGAAGTCGAGGATCTGCTTATGCTCGAAAAAGAACTCAGCAGCGATTTTGTCGTGGCAGTGTGCAGAAAAAGAGAGAAACGACAGGTTATAAATCGTCTGGATCGAGATAGTGAAAAAAATCATTGATCAACATGTTCCGGAAGCTTTTCGAACCATCATCTTCTAAAAGAGAATTGATCGAGAAATGACAGTGCATCTTAAATACATTGTTGTTCTTGTGAACTACAACAACTGGCAGGATACGGCAGAGTGTGTAGCCTCGTTACGGAAGGCAGGCATTAGTGATTCAAGTGTGTTGATAGTCGAAAATTCTTCACCCAATGAGTCATACAAAGAACTTCGTGAACAATTTCCTGAGATTAATCTCATAAGGAATGAAAAGAACCTCGGATTTTCCGGCGGCAACAATCTCGGCATTCGATATGCGACCGAAAAATCTGCCGAGTATATAATCTTGCTTAACAATGATACTTTGGTTGAACCCGATGCAATTAGAACACTGATTGACGAAATGGATATCCACAAAGATGCCGCATTGGGAACAGGGCAGATTCGGTATTATCCGGAGAAAAATAAGATTTGGTACGCAGGTGGCAAATTGATTCCCTGGAGAGGTTTGGCAATGCATCTGGAGAGAGACAAAGTCGTCAATGATAGAAAGAAAGAGAACAAACCGTGTTATGTGTCTTTCATAAGCGGCTGTTATTTGTGCATTAGGATTTCTGAACTAGCAACATTGGGGCTGTTGGAGGAGAAGTTTTTTATCTATCTTGAGGACATTGAGTATTCCGCACGGGCGGTGAGAAGAAATTTGAAACTGTTATATGTCCCCGACTCTATCATTTATCATAAATGCAGAGGAGACCGGCAGCTCAAAGAACAGTCGCTTTATTATGCTGTAAGAAACAGAAATTTATTGATTGATTTGTCATTCCCTTTTGTAGCGAAGGTCTATTTCCTTTTCGTGATATGGATGAAAATGGTGCTTTGGTTCTTTACCGAACGAAGACTCTTCACAGCTGCATCGGAAGGAATTAGTGATTACCGGAATCACATTTTTGGAAGGCATAAATAGCCGATTATGATTCCTTCGCTTATATCAATCATCATCGTCAACTTCAACTCCAAAGACGTTTTAAGAAATTGCCTCAGGTCGATTATCAATAGCCAGTGCTCATTTCCTTTCGACCTCTTCGTTATTGATAATGCTTCCGACGAAATCTTTGACGACCTCAGCCGAAGTTTTCCCACGGTGGAGTTTGTCTTTAATAAGAAAAACCTTGGATTTGCCGCTGCGAATAATATTGGTATTGCAAGAACAAAGGGTAAGTATGTACTGCTTCTCAACCCAGACACCATTGTTAACAAGAATTCATTAGAACCGATGGTCAATTTTCTCGACCAACATCCAGATGTTGGGATTGTGGGCTGTAAAATTTTCAGCCCAAACGGTCAAGTTGAACATTCTACTCATTCTTTCCCAACCCTGGTCAAAGAGTTTGTCCATGCGAATGAATTCATGAAACCTCTGTTTGGATACGGCAGCTGGCTGGCTCGGTTCCTGCAACGATTCATGAAATTCAAAGCCCTGGAAAGTTATTGGGATCATGATACAATAAGAGAAGTCGACCACGTGACCGGCGCCTGCATGATGGTGAGAAAAGAGGCAATTGACAGGGTGGGGGTTCTTGATGAGGCTTTTTTTCTCTATAATGAAGAGGTGGAGTGGAGTTATCGAATGAAACAGGCGGGCTATAAGTCCGTGTTTCTCCCCGAATCGAACATTATTCATCTTTTCGGATATTCCACGAAACAGCAGGTTCAGAAGCAAGTCGTCAACAGATTGCTTGTGGAGAGATATCGAGGCATGTTTTATTTCTTCCAAAAACATTACGGATTTGCAAAATTGCTCGCTTTGAGGTTAATTGTGATACAGGGCTTTACTTTGAGGTTATTAGTTAGTTATATTAAAAGGATAAGCCCATTCAGACGTAGCCCTATTCTATCGCAGGAGATTGAATTCTTAGGGAAAATCTTAAGATTGGCGTTTGCTATTCATTTTGACTGGAGAGAAGTGCGATGAATATAGCGTTTATAAACCCTCCGTTTCATCCCAAGTACTCGCGCGGGTCGCGCAGCCCTGCTGTGACCAAAAGCGGGACAGTTTATTATCCAATTTGGCTAGCGCTGGCAGCCGGTGTTGCCGAGAAACGCGGCAACACTATTACTCTTGTAGACGCGCCCGCCGAAATAATAACAGTTGAGCAAACAATTGAGAGGCTTCGTCCGTTTAGGCCTGATCTCGCCGTAGTGGAAACTAGTACCGGAAGCATTACCAGCGATATCCGTTTTGTCGGCGAACTTAAGAAAGCGTTCCCATCCATTTTTGTCTGCCTGGTCGGGAATCATGCCACCGCACTTCACGAAGAGGTTCTGACACAGTATCCTATCGCGGATGCAGTCGCTCGGAACGAATATGAGGAAACGGTTACCGAGTTGGCGAATGTTTTAGTTGACGGAAAACACCTGGAAAAAGTAACGTCGTTAACCTGGCGCGATGGCTCGGCAATTCGCACCAATCCTCAGCGCCCTGCGAATCAAAAATTGGATGAAATGCCGTTTGCCAGCGAGATTTTCAAACGGTTTTGCAATTCTCGGGATTATTTTTTCGCTGCTGGAAGATTTCCACAGATGATGGTGTACACAGGACGAGGATGCCCTTATCTTTGCACGTATTGCGTGTACCCGCAAAACTTCTACGGACACACCTATATTCATCGTTCTCCGGAAAGCATTGCCGCCGAATTTAGGTATATCGAAAAGAATTTTCCTGAGGTTGTTGAAGTTACAATCGAAGATGATACGTTTACTGTCTACAAGAAACATACGATCGATGTCTGCAAACTGTTAATCGAGCAGAAGAATACGCTCACATGGACGTGCAACGTTCGTGCCGATCTCGATGAGGAGACAATGAGGTGGATGAAGAAAGCCAACTGTCGATTGGTTATTGTGGGCTTTGAAAGTGGATCGAACGAAATCTTGAAGCTGATGAAAAAGGGTGTTACTGTCGAACAATTTAAGTCTGCTGAGAACGCAAAGAAGACAGGTTTGCTCATCCACGCCTGCTACATGATGGGAAATAGAGGAGAGACACTCGAGACCATGTATGAGACTCTCAACCTCGCAAAAAAATTGAACACCGACACTGCCCAGTTCTTCCCTCTTATGATTTACCCGGGGACGGAAGCGTACGAATGGGCGAAAAAAGAAAATCTCATCGACGCAAAATCATTTGATGAATGGCTTACTCCCGAAGGGCTTCACAATACCGTTGTGCGGACGCACGATTTATCCGCTCAAGAGATCGTCGACTTTTGTAATTATGCGAGAAGAGAATATTACGTTCGCCCCGCATATATCTTTATGAAGTTGAAGTCAGTCTTGAGTAATCCGGCCGAGTTGAGGCGAACGGTCAAGGCGTTTTTATCTTTCTACAAGTATTTGTTTAACGGCAGCTACAAGCAAAACAAGGACAAATTTGAGCACAAGCTGGCAGCGGGGCCGAGTCATGGGAAGCCCGTTTCTTCTGAGGCCGCAGAGCATGTCGGGCACAACAGTATTGCAGTGGAGAATCGTTTGCCGACAAATATTGAGGTGGAATGACTTGGAGGATGAAAGCATTCCTACGACGGCCAATCAAATTTTGTTCGGCAGCGTATTGACCTTCTACCACAGCCTCGCTATAGATCCGTAGATGCGCCATAGTCATCCTGTCAATTGACTAAAAAACCTAGACGATGATAGTGTAACAATTGCATTATGTAAATGCGTTTTGATTCTCTCCTCAGTATTCTTTTCTTTGTACTTCTGTTTCTTTCATTTCATTCGTATTTGTTTTACCCGATCATCATGAAAGTCATCGCCTCTTTTCAAAAACCAAACGGCGCTTTTCATGTGAATCCGACGGCTTCAATTTTAATTTCGGCATACAATGAAGCCAAAGTAATCCGCAGTCGGATCGAGAACATAGCGGTCCAAGACTATGATTTCGCTAAACTCGAAGTCATAGTCGGCTCCGATAATTCATCGGACGGAACGAACGACATTCTATTGCAGCTTCAGGAAAAATATTCGTGGCTTACCGTGTTTATTTTTACACAACGCCGCGGCAAGGCATCGGTATTAAATGATCTCATGCGCTCCGCTCGCAACGAAATACTCATCTTCACCGATGCAAATACCGAGTTCGAAAAAACTGCTGTTCAGAAACTCATGCGGGGGTTCGGGAGTGATGAGATTGGAGGAATATGCGGGCGGTTGATTCTCCGGGAAACCAGCGGAAACAAGTATGAGAGTATTGAGGAGAGAAAATACTGGGAATATGAAACTTTTATTAAGAAGGCAGAGGGTAAATGTGGAATCCTGATAGGAGCGAATGGCGGCATATTTGCTGTTCGGAGATCACTGCTTGACGAATTGCCGCCTGACGCGATAACGGATGATTTTTATATTACGCTTTCGGTGCTGCTGAAAAATCGCAAGTTTATTTATGAGGAAGGTGCGGTAGCATCGGAAGACATAACTGCGGACATCTCCTCGGAGTTTCGGCGGAAGGTCAGGTTTGCTGCCACGAATTTTCAGACGCTTTTCTATTTTAGGAAATTGCTTTTCAACAGGAATGTATTGCTCTCCTTTGCCTTTTGGTCGCACAAAATCATACGATGGTTTTTTCCGTTCATACTTATGGGCATGCTGATCATAAATCTCATATTGCGGAATTCATCGGAACTGTTTTTATTATTATTGTATCCGCAGCTGGCATTGTATGGGGTTGGACTAATTGGATACGTTCTCTCCCTGTGTAAAATCAGAATCACGGCGTTTTCAGTGTTCTATTTCTTTTTGGTGTCAAATCTTGCTCTCCTTGTGGGATTTGCAAGGTTCGTGCAGGGCAAACAATCCACGATCTGGCAATCAACGCCGCGATGAAAGAGAGTAACGGCGCTCTCGTTGAATCCTCTTGGCAAAAATGCACAACGATGATCGAACAATTGTGATAGTATGATTACGGGTATAACCAGAAAATTATTTGAGAGGTTTGCGCTTGTTACGTTGGATGTATTCTCATTCGCCGTCGGATATTCCGTTTTTTACAGCCTGCGGGTCAACAGCGGAATATTTAAGGTTCCGATAGTTCCTGATTTCTGGTTACCGATGCTAGTGATCGGCCTCTTTTGGCTTTTTGTCTTTCTATTCTTTGGTTTGTATCGTCCATGGCAAGCCAAATCGAGGTTGGATGAATTTATTTCTCTCTTCAAAGCAATTTCGTTTGGCTGCCTTTTTCTCTTCTTCGTTATTTTTCTTGATGATGCGAGCATTGGAACCCGGGTCGCTCTTCGATTTTTGATTCTTCTATACTGGGGATTGGCGATTATTTTTGTCGGGGTCGGCAGAATGATTTTCTTAAGTGCGCGTCGCAGATTGCTGACCGCCGGCGTCGGCCTCCGTAATGCGCTTATTGTGGGATGGAATGAGAAGGGAAAAGCGTTATACGACCTTGTCCTGAAACATCCAGCTCTCGGATATCGTATCATCGGTTTTGTAAAGATTGACAGTCGTAAGCGTGTGGGGGAGTATAAAGGGATGCACTGCCTCGGTGCGAGCGACGACCTTCCATCCATCATCGAACGATATGCTGTAAAGGATATCCTTTTTGCCCTTGAATCAGCCGATCATGATAAATTGCTCGACGTTATTTCACATTGTAACGGCCACGACGTCAGCATGAAAATTATGCCCGATATGTACGACATTATCAGCGGACAAGCCCGAACCAACCAGATTTACGGATTCCCGCTGATCGAAATTACGCCGCAGATAATGCAGCCGTGGGAACAAAGCATGAAACGGATGACGGATATTCTTGCTTCGCTCTTTGTTCTTTTCGTCTCTTCGCCGTTGTGGGTTTTAATTTCAATCGCGATAAAGATGGACACGCCCGGCCCCGTCGTCTATAGTCAGGAACGTGTTGGAAAAGACGGAAAAACATTCAAGATGCACAAATTTCGTTCAATGCGTGCAGACGCAGAAAAGGACTCGGGCCCCGTTTGGGCGCCACAGCATGACAACCGTGTCACAAAAGTCGGAAGGTTTTTGCGAAATGCGCGCCTTGATGAAATTCCTCAGTTCATTAACGTATTGGACGGCGATATGAGCCTGGTTGGTCCGAGGCCAGAACGCCCTTTTTTTGTTGAAAAACTATCGAAGGAAATACCGCTCTATCAACGGAGGCTGAAGGTTCGTCCTGGTATCACGGGTTGGGCTCAAATCAAACAAGGCTATGACCGGACGATCGAAGACGTGAAGTCGAAGGTACGGTTCGACTTGTTTTACATCGAAAACATGTCATTTCGAATGGACATTAAGATTCTTTTATATACATTTTATGTTATGTTACGGGGGAAAGGCCACTGATCGGCATCCAGTTTCTATGCCCAAAGCTCTTGTCATAACGCCCACATACAATGAAGCGGTCAATCTGCCGGAGTTGATCCCGAAGGTACTCCGCCAATCGACCGATATCGAGCTTCTTATCGTCGACGACAATTCTCCCGACGGAACTGCCGCGATTGTCAAAGATTTTCAGCGGAAGAGTTCGCGCGTTCATCTTCTTGAACGTCCGCGGAAGATGGGGTTGGGCACGGCGTACGTCGAAGGCTTCAAGTTTGCCATTGAGCGCAAGTTCGATTATGTCTTCGAGATGGACGCTGATTTTTCGCACAATCCGAAAGAACTCATCAACTTTCTTCTGAAGATTCAGGACTACGATTTGGTCATCGGGTCGCGGTACATCCGTGGCGTGAGCGTCGTGTATTGGCCGTTCCGTCGTTTGCTTCTCAGTTATTTTGCAAATCTCTATACAAGAATCGTCACGGGCATGCCTGTCAAAGATTCGACCGGCGGTTACAAGTGCTACCGACGTGAAGTTCTGGAGAACATCAACCTCGACGAAATTAGGTCCAACGGTTACGCCTTTCAAATCGAAATGAACTATAAGGCATGGAAAAAAGGATTCCGTCTCTGCGAAATCCCGATTATTTTCGTTGACCGCGACCGGGGCGTCTCAAAAATGTCGAAGAATATTGTGTACGAAGCCGCTTTCATGGTCTGGAAGTTGAAGCTGCGCAGTTTTTTTAACTTGCTGTAATCTCTCCCCATGGATGTATCAATCATCATTGTAAACTACAACGTGCGCGACTTTCTCAACAACGCGCTCGTCTCCGTATTCAAAGCGTTGGAAGGCATAGAAGGCGAGGTGTTCGTCGTCGATAACGCCTCGGATGACGGCAGTTGTGATTTCATCCGCGGGTCTTTTCCCAGCGTTCATTTGATCACGAACACTATCAATGTCGGATTTGCGAAAGCGAACAACCAAGCGCTGGCGTTGTCGGCCGGAAAATACCTGATGCTCCTCAATCCTGATACCATTGTGCAGGAGGACACGTTTCGAACTCTTATCAATTTTTTTGAAGCAAATGGCGACGTCGGAATGGCGGGCTGCAAGATCCTCAATCCGGATGGCACGCTTCAACTTGCCTGCCGTCGAAGTTTCCCTACACCCTGGGTTGCGTTCACAAAGGTTTCAGGGCTGAGTTCGCTGTTCGGTTCTACGAAATTGTTCGGAAAGTACAATCTTACGTACCTGAATCCCGACGAAAGTTACGAAGTCGATGCGATCAGCGGCTCCTGCATGATGGTCCGCCGCGAAGTGTTCAACACCGTCGGCGGTCTTGACGAAAGTTTTTTTATGTACGGGGAGGACCTCGATTGGTGTTATCGTATTCAAAAGAGAGGGTGGAAAGTATTTTATGTCGCCGACACAAAAATTATTCATTACAAAGGGGAGAGCACGCGCAGGAGCGACATTGACGAGCTGAAGATTTTCTACAAAGCGATGCGGCTTTTTGTCCGCAAGCATCATCAAGGATCGCTCGTGTTTGAATCGGTTATTGAACTGGCCATCGACGCTCGGAGGATCATTGCTGCGGCAGCGAGATACGGGAAGCCGTTTCTTGTCTCCATTGTTGATTTTTGCATTGTCGCCGGCACAATCCTTCTTGCTGCGTACGTCCGATCAAACAAGCTTTTCTCGTTCCCTTCGTACGCCTACCCATGGGCGCTGATCGTTCCCGCAGCTATTGTCGTCCTCTCATTGTTTACTGCCGGATCGTATTCCAGAAGAAAACTTTCACTATCGCGTTCTTTCAGCGCTGTGTTTTTTTCCTTTATTCTCATCTCCGCGCTTACTGCATTTCTCAAGAATTTCGCTTTCAGCCGGGTGATCATGATCATTTCCGGAGCGTTGTGCGTATTGTTGATTCCGGGGTGGAGGCTGATGATCCGTTTGATGGGGGCACGCAGCTCGTTTTCCCGGAAGACGCTTTTCGGCAGAAACACTCTGATTGTTGGTGCTGGTCCGGCAGGACAGGAACTGTTGAAGAAACTGCGCAGCAAACCGGGCGAAGGCTACGATGTTGTGGGATTTATAGACGTTGACCGACAGCGGCTCAGTCAGAAGATCAACGGCGTCGAGATTCTCGGCAGCGTCGATACCATCGGGAAAGTCATCAACGACTATAAGATTGATGACGTGATTTTTTCAACGGACGCGATTTCGTATTCAACAATTCTTTCGGTGATCAGCAAGAGCAGAAACCGAATGGTGGAGTTCAAGCTTGTGCCGAATTCTCTTGAAGTGATCATCGGAAAATCACGCATTGACCAGCTGGGCGAGATTCCCTTCATCGAAATCCAATACAATATCGACAGGATTATGCACCGGATAACGAAACGTGCTGTCGATATCCTCGTTTCCCTTTTCTTTTTGATTTCATGCGCCCCTTTTGTATCTTTCAGCCGCCTACTTTCACGCACTCAGCAGTCCGCCTTTTCATCGGCAGTTATGGCAATGCCGAAAGTGCTCCGGGGTTCGATGTCCCTCATTGGCCGTCCATTGACAAGCGCTGTTTCCAGCGCTTCGTTCACCCATAACGGGATTTACCTCGGGAAACCCGGCATCACGGGTATCGTTCAAATCCATTCCGACCGGCTAATGACCGATGAAGAACGGGAACAGTATGAACTGTATTATGCGAAAAACCAATCGTTGATGCTGGACTTTGAAATCATAGTGAAAGCAATTGTGAATTCGTTTCGGCGCAGCGTATAAACTTTCTGGAGCGTGTATGGGAAAAGTTGTATTGGATTTTGAAAAACCGGTTCTGGATCTGGAGCAGAAGATCGAAGAGATGAAGAAATTATCCGACAACCTCGATATCGCAGATGAAATCACAACCCTGGAGAAAAAAGTGAGCCAGCTTCGTGAAAATATTTTTTCAAACCTTACGCGGTGGCAAAGGGTGCAGCTTGCGCGCCATCCCGAACGCCCCTACACGCTCGATTATATCGGCATGATGACCACGGGATTTATTGAGCTGCACGGAGACAGACTCTTCGGCGACGATAAATCTATTGTAGGAGGTTTTGCCAAACTTGGTGATGAAACGGTGATGGTGATCGGTCATCAAAAGGGAAGAGACACGAAGTCCAATTTGTTCAGGAATTTTGGAATGCCGCAGCCCGAAGGGTACCGCAAGGCGCTCCGCCTCATGAAACTCGCAGTGAAATTCGGTAAACCGATTATTACGATGATTGACACCCCCGGCGCCTATCCCGGAATCGAAGCCGAAGAGCGGGGTCAAGCGGAGGCGATTGCACGCAACCTTTTTGAAATGTCCCATCTCCCCGTGCCGATCGTCGTTGTCGTCATTGGCGAGGGGGCTTCGGGCGGCGCGTTGGGGATCGGCATCGGGGACAGGATCTTGATGCTCGAAAATACGTGGTATTCAGTCATTGCCCCCGAATCGTGTTCGAGCATTCTTTGGCGAAGCTGGGAATACAAAGAGCAGGCCGCCGAAGCGTTGCGCCTGACGGCCCCCGATTTGTACGAGCAAAGGATCATCGATAGAATTGTTCCCGAACCTCCCGGCGGCGCGCATCGCAATCCTCAGCAGGCGGCCGCCATTCTCAAGGACACGTTGATCGAGGAGATGCGTCCTCTAAAGAAAATAAGGCCTGATAAACTCATCGAGAAGAGAATAGAGAAGTTCAGTGTCATGGGTGCCTGGAATGAATAATTCGCCGATCACGTTTATTTCCGACGTCCGCGTTCGTTATGCCGACACGGATCAAATGAAGTTCGTCTACTACGGAAAGTTTTTCGAATACTTTGAGCAGGGAAGGTCGGATCTCCTTCGACACATCGGAATGCCGTATCCTGAAATCGAGGCGATGGGTATTTATCTCCCGGTGATCGAAGCCGGTTCCAAATACAAGCGGTCGGCGCGCTACGACGACCTGCTCCATATCGAAACATCGTTGAACGAAATTCCGATTGCGAGGGTGCGGATCGAGTACCGCGTTCTGCGGGACGGCGATAACGAACCGATCGCGGAAGGATTTACCGTTCACAGCTTCATCAACGCCCAGACGGGTAAGCCGACACGCGCACCAATGAAATTTGTTGAGGTGCTTGAAGAAGCCTTCAAGAAAAGCAAACCGAAAGGAACCAACAATGGTAAAACGGGAATTGCTTGATATCCTTTGTTGCCCAAAATGCAAAGGCGGCCTCGACTATGCGCCGGCAAAGAACACGCTGACATGCAAAAAATGCGGCCGCGTGTATGAAGTAAAGGACGACATTCCCATCATGCTGGTCAACGAAAATGAGCATTGACATTCTTCATGACAGTAAGATCAGCAGACTGATCGAGCAGGCACTCCATGAAGATATCGGTTTCGGAGATGTCACGAGCGAATCGTTGATTCCCGAAGATCAATTCGGCCATGCAATTCTTCAAGTGAAAGAGAACGGAGTTCTTTCAGGACTGGAACTTGTCGGTATTGTCTTTCACTTTGCAGACAATGAGACGACCATAACGGCGGGTGCCAAAGACGGAGATTTCATACCTGCAGGGCAAGCGGTTGCCGAGGTTTATGGTCCTGTTCGGGGGATCCTCCTCGGCGAAAGGGTTGCCCTTAATTTTTTGCAGCGGATGTCGGGCATCGCGACACTCACTCACAAATATGTTCATGCCGTTGCAGGAACGAACGCCAAAATTACGGACACTCGCAAAACAGCGCCTGGGCTTCGGATGCTTGATAAAAAGGCTGTCCGCGACGGCGGAGGCGTGAATCACCGGTTTGGGCTGGACCAGATGGTGCTGATCAAAGACAACCATATTGCGGCGGCGGGCGGTGTTGCCGGCGCGCTCACGAAGTGCAACTATTATCTTAGCGAGCAAAATCTGCAATTGAAAATTGAGCTTGAGGTGACTTCCATCAGCCAGCTCGAAGAAGCCTTGGCTTGCGGAGGTATCGACAGAATCATGCTGGACAATTTTGAGCTAGAACCGATGGCGAAAGCTGTGCAGTTAATCGATCATGTCGTTGAAGTGGAAGCATCCGGCGGCGTAACTCTTCAAACGGTCAGAGCGATTGCAGAAACGGGGGTAGATTTTATTTCCGTCGGTGCGCTCACCCATTCTCCGAAAGCGCTCGACATTTCCCTCGAATTGGTCTCCTGAGTATGTTCTCCCAATTAAAGCGGCTTGGTGCGGATACGGCTATTTACGGCATCAGCACGATCGTCGGCCGTTTCCTCACATTTCTTCTCGTTCCGTTCTATACCAACGTCCTGACCACCTCTCAATACGGAATCGTTGCCAATATCTATTCCTACCTGGCGTTTTTAAATGTGATCTACAATTATGGAATGGAATCGGCATACTTCCGTTATGCCTC
The DNA here is from genome assembly GCA_964642725.1 of uncultured Chitinophagaceae bacterium. Lineage (GTDB taxonomy): Bacteria > Bacteroidota > Ignavibacteria > UBA10030 > UBA8401 > JAGVPT01. The sequence goes on along the minus strand of CAZXQG010000001.1, from coordinate 92,731 downwards.
TGCGCTTGAGGGGGGAGATACAAAAGAGAAATTCAGTACGCCTTTTATTTCCATCGCAATAACATCTACCCTGTTTTCGGGATTGATCATTGCGTTTGCCGTTCCCTTGACTCACGTTTTCTTGATCGGCGAAGGTCTCTACCGAATATTATATTACAGCGCCGGTATCCTTTTTTTTGATGCGCTGGTGATTGTGCCGTTTGCTTCGCTGCGTTTGGCACGCCGCCCAAAATTTTTTGCGACGCTGAAAATTATTAACATCGCGTCGAACGTCGCCTTTAACATCATCTCGCTGCTGTGGCTGAAATGGGGAGTTGAGGGGATATTTATCAGCGGGCTTTCGTCGTCGGTGTTGACGTTTGTACTTTTAATTCCCCATATCGTGCAAAGTTCTTCGTGGAAGTTTTCGGGGAAATTATATTCCGCTCTTCTCAAATTCGGGTTGCCGTACGTCCCGGTCGGGCTTTCGGGCATGGTGCTTCAAGTGATCGACCGTCCGATGCTCAAGGCGTTTACGAACGACAGCAACGTCGGCATTTACCAGGCAAACTACCGGCTTGGAATTTTCATGAACCTCGTCACCTCGATGTTCGATTATGCGTGGAAACCGTTTTTCCTTTCCCATGCCGAGGATGAGAATGCGAAGGCGCTCTTCGCACGGGTGCTGACATATTTTCTTTTGGCGATGAGCGGGATTTTTTTGGTCCTGTCTTTCTTTATTTCAGATATTGTCCAGATAAAGATTTTCGGCCGGCACATCATCCACCCTGATTATTGGAGCGGGCTGACAGTGGTTCCGGTGGTGCTGCTGGCGTACATCTTCGGCGGGATCTCCATTCATTTAAATGCGGGAATTTTCATCGAAAAGAAAACGGCGTATCTTCTTCCGACATCGATCCTTGCGGCCGTTTCAAACATCGTCGCAAATTTCTTTCTCATCCCGAAGTACGGCTTCATGGGAGCCGCATACGCTACGCTCATTGCTTATGCGATCTCGGCATTCGCCCTGTATTTTATCGCGCAGAAATTTTACCGTATCGAATATGAATTTGGAAGGACAATGAAGCTGGCGTTATCGGTCGGCATTGTTTATTCGCTTTTTGTTTTGTTGCAGGGATACGGTTATTCCGCGGTGTTGATGAAACTTGGATTATGTATTGTCTGGCCTCTGGTGCTTGCAGCGATGCGGTTTTTCGAACCCGAAGAAATCGCCCGCGCAAGAAGGCTGCTTGGATTGCCGGGTTTTTAAAATAACGGAAGTACCTTGACAAACGCCTCGCCGTGTTGTATCTTCTTGAGACGTCTTTTGTTCTTTTTAATATTTTGAAGTTGGTGTCCCGTCGCGTTAACAGCGAGGCGGGATGAAAAGGGAATTTCGTGAAATCCCGTCTCGCCTCGGCAAGACCGGAAAAGTCGGAAGCTGACCCGCAACTGTAATCCCGCTGAGATATGTCTCAAAGCCACTGTGCCGCAATCGGACGGGAAGGCGAGACAGGAATCGGGAGAGCCAGGAGACCTGCCACCTTCACACAGCAAAGCCTTCGAGGAAAAAGGTTACAGCATTTTTTAATTGAACACCATAGAGTCTATTTTTATCAACCCCGATTTTCTTCACGAAGGTCGGGGTTTTGTTTTGCTGTTTACAGAAACCATTTTTTCCATAATGAGTCATCAATGAAAGGAGTCACACTCATGAGCAATAAACAAGTGCTGGCGCGATACGGCGCAGCGTTTCTGTTGGTGATTGTTGCGGCGTTCTCGCGTTTGCTGCCGCATCCGGCAAACTTTACCGCAATCGCCGCGATTGCGCTTTTTGGCGGAGTTTATCTTGAAAAGAAATTTGCATTTGTCGTCCCCATCGCCGCAATGTTGCTGAGCGATTACTTTATCGGCTTTTACGGCGGAATGTATTGGGTGTACGGCAGTTTTGTGCTTATGGGATTGATTGGTCTGTGGCTGAAAAACCATAAAAAGCCTCTTTATATTTTCGGAGGAACTTTGGTCAGTTCGATTCTCTTTTTTGTCGTCACAAACTTTGGAGCATGGGCGACGCCGGGTTCGATATATGCACCGACCTGGGCTGGTCTCGTCGAATGCTATGTAGCAGCGATTCCATTTTTCCGCAACTCGGTCAGCGGCGATCTCTTTTTCGTCGCTGTCATATTCGCTGCGTATGAAGGGCTGCTCATGATGATCAGAAAGATGAATGTGACCGAGCAGTCTTTAGTGAGATGAGGTTCTTGCGGTAGTCGTTCTTTTAAATAGAATGTTGGTGTCCCGTCCCGCTAGCAAGCCGGACGGGATGAAAAGGGAATTTCGTGAAATTCCGTCTCGTAGTCGGCGGGACGGGATAAATCGGAAGCTGACCCGCAACTGTGATCCCGATCTTACTTTGAAGTACGATAAAATCTCTGACGTAGAATGCCACTGCAGCGCAATAATGCTGCGGGAAGACACTCGGAGACCGGGAAAGCCAGGAGACCTGCCAGCATTATTAGAAGCCATCTCAAAAATGGTCTTGCGTTAGCCCTTCGACGCTCCCGTTCCGCTCAAAGCGGAACGGGATTGCTCAGGGTGAACAAATGGCCCGTTCATCCTGAGTAAGCGAACGGAGTGAGCGCATCGAAGGATTAAGTGACGTGTTTTTGAGATAGGTTCTAGTCATCGCCTTCGAGGGTTTGAGGTATGGTGGCCAGACATAATCACGAGTCGGGTGGAATGTTTGGTTAAACCTCAGCCTTTCTAAAAAGGCTGGGGTTTTTTTGTTTCAGAACGGGGAAGGTTTAGGAAAGGTGTGTGCACCAAAATGAAGAAAGAGCGGTAATGAAAAAGACAGTTCTAATTTTTGCATGGTTGATAGTCATTTTCGAGATTGGGACACAAAATGTTTTTGCAGCAACCGACGCTTCTTTGGGGATAATTTCATGGTCTCTTGCCGCGCTAGTAGATGATGAAGGAAACACCGATACCGCGGCTGTGTATGTTCTCAAGGAGATTGTTGTCAGCGCAACCAGGAGTGAAAAAGACCCAGCCGACATCGGGAGGAGCATCACACTTATCCCCAAAGAGCAAATAAACAACGGAATCTATAACAGCGTGTCGGAATTGCTCTCCCAGCAAGAGGGCATTTATATCATTGGAACCGGGCAAAACCCCGGAATGCTTCAAAGCATGTTTATGCGCGGCGCCGCGAGCAATCAAACGGCGGTGTTGGTGGATGAAGTTCGAATAACCGATCCCTCCACTCCGACAAACGCGCTCGATTTGTCGGAACTGTCCTTTGCAGGAGTCGACCGCGTAGAACTGGTCAGGGGATCACAAAGCACACTCTACGGTTCATCGGCAATGGGCGGCGTCATCAACGTTTTTACTGAAAAGAATGGAGCTCCCGGATTCAATAGCAACGTAGAATTCAGCGGAGGTTCGTTTGGGAGCGGCACGTCTACGTTTTCTCAAAATGTGCTGTTAAACTTTTCTCATCCGTCCGGGTTCTATGCAAATACCGGGATCGACAATTCCGACGTGAAGGGTCTCGATGCGACCGTCGATACGGTCACCAATCCAAATGTTTTCAAACACCGGGACAAGGATGGATTTAAGAAGACAGACCTCATCGAAAAGGCCGGTTTCAAAAACGAACAGTTTGATGTCTACGCATCATACAAGAACACGTATCAAAAAGCAGACCTTGACAAAGGTGCGTATACCGATGCCAATAACTACACATTAGACTTCCGAAGAAATCTGATTACATACGGCGCTTCTGATAAAATTAGTCCGTTTTGGACCGTCAAATTTCTCGGCGGCTATTCCGATTTACAACGAGTGTCGGTTGAAGATTCATCGGTGGTCGACAGGCTCGGGAATACGGACCACACCTATTCAGACGGTACATGGAAAGGATCGATGATGACGAATGAGCTTCAGGTAAACCTGAATGTGAACGGGTTGGATGCAGTTGTCGGCGGAGGATTGTCCAGAGAAACCATGACTCTAAAGACGTTCTATTATTCCGGATCCTTCGGAGTATATGAATCTAGTTCCGACCTGGACACGCTGAATCCCAATTCATCCACGAAAAGTCTCTTCGCTCATATCGACGTGTACGGGAGCAGCATAAGCGATGCAATGCAGCGGTTCTCTCTTGCATTGGGCGCTCGCTTGAACGACCACAGCACCTATGGTACGAACACGACGTACGAGATCAACCCGTCGTTCAGAATCTACGAGCGTGGGCTCGCGTATGCTTCGTACTCGAGCGGATTCAATGCCCCGGCGTTATATGAACTATTCGCGCCGGATAAGAATTATATTTCGGGTATCGCACGCGGAAACAAAAGCCTCAAGCCGGAGACTTCATTATCGTACGAAGCCGGCTTCAAAGGATCGATTGCCAACAGTTTCTTTTCCATTGACTTCTTTCATTCAATCGTCGACAATCTTATAGAAGATGTCTATCTATGGGATAAGAGTATCGGCATAGACACTCTCGGCAATGACTTCGCCCGTGATGATTTCAGAGGTGATACCTACCTCAACGTCGGGAAGCAGACGACGAATGGGGTCGAGTTTGTTCTGTCGTCAAAGCTTAATCACGATTTCTCTGTGTTTGGCAACGTAAGCTTTATCGCAGGAACGTTGGAATACGATCCTTCAGCCATTAATACTGCACAAACGGGCGGGAACCATGTTCAGCTTTATTCGAACGGAGCTTTCGTCACCGGGAAATTGGAATCAAGCGGATTGCCCCGCCGGCCCAGCACGATAAATGCAGGTATCACCTACGCGCCGGTAGAACGGCTCGAGCTCAGAGTCAACATTCGGTACGCCGGTTCACGGAACGATGTTTTTTATGATGAGAAGCTCGGTCCGTACGGTGCATTGGGGTCTACATCCGTCAATGATTACACGTTGGTCGATTTTTCCCAGCGATTTTTATTCAATGAACATTTTGTTGTTCTCGGCCGTATCGAGAATATTTTCAACACCAAGTATTCAGAGATTAACGGCTTCACCACGCGCGGACGTGGAGCATTCCTTTCGTTGAAATATAATGGTCAGCCTTTCTAACCAAACTTTCTCAGCAGTTTGCTGTTCTTTCGGTAGAATTCTTTCCCTTTTTTCCCTACATTCTTTACATTATTGGCGCTGTCCATTATTCGGAAGAATCCAGGATGTAGGAAGTCAATTGGAATATCCAATTGGCGTGAATGGATGCGATGTTCAATTGCAAAACCATGGCCTTCACGATGTCAGCAGCTGTTCGTAGTGAAAAGCACGATGTTGTCGTCGTCGGCGGTGGACCGGCAGGCGTCTCCGCTGCAATTGCGTCGGCGCGAAGCGGCGCTGACACAGTGTTGGTCGAACAGATGGAGTTTCTTGGAGGAGTGGCGACAGCGGCAATGTTTCAGCCCTGGCGAGGCTTCCATTCACTTGGGAAACAATGTGTGACCGGCATCGGAGATGAGATCGTGAAACGATTGCAGTCCTGCGGAGGCAGTCCGGGGCATCTTCTCGACCCAACGGGCGTCAGCTTTACTGTTACACCCTTCGATACTGAATTACTGAAATCTACTTTTTCCACAATGGCTGCAGAAGAAAAAGTTACAGTGCTTCTGCATGCTCAGTTCGTGAGCGCGCAAACATCGCGAAAAGTCGTCAACTCAATCCGGGTTCGGCAAGATGACGGGGACATTTCCCTTTCTGCAAATGTTTTTATCGATGCCACTGGAAACGGCAGAGTGGCCGCAAGCTCGGGAGCGAAATATCTACAACATGATATGAGCGCATCGTACCGCTTTTCAATGGAAAATGTGGATGAGAAAATTGTAGTCGAGTATGCGAGAAATAATCCTCACGAATTCTCGGGCCATGCTTCAATGAATGGGAATGATTTTCTCTCACTGAAAGGATTTTCTGCGATCACGAAGAAATGGCTGGAAGAATCACCGGCTTTGAAACGGTCAGACTCAATTCAGATTGACGGAACAGTCCGTAAAGGGGAAGTCGTTGTTTCGATGATCGGCCTTCCCAACGTAGATGCCGCCGACAGAAACAGCGTTGCCCGGGCGGAATTGCGGTGTCAGCAGCTGGCTCCAAAGGCTGCAAAATTCCTTCTCTATTATTGCCCCGGTTTTTCCGACGCGAGAATTCTCGCGACAGCACAACAGCTCGGATTTCACGCTTCCACGCAAATTTGCAGTATGGTCACAATTACAGATTCCGATGTCATGTCGGGAAGAGTCTTTGATGATGCTGTTGCCACATGTGCTATGCCGGGAAGGCCGGGAAACACGTTTCAGGTTCCTCGCCGGACATTATTCTTACCCGAAGTTGAGAACTTGCTCGTTACGGGGCGGGCGATTTTCCCTCCGACGGCATTGTTCGCAACAAACTCTCAGCCGGCAAGTATGCGGTTGGGGGAGGCAGCCGGAAGAATTGCATCCGAAATAAATACACGTTAACGAACAAACAATAGAGAGTCGATGGCCAACCAAATCGAAAAACTAAGAAATGGGGTTATCGTTCTTTGCCATGCAGAAGGGGATGAGCCGTTCAATTTCCCCAATTACATCGCTGCATTTGCGAGAGCCGCAGAAATGGGGGGCGCCGTTGGAATACGGGTGCAAGGGTTCGACAACATTAAATCGGTTCGCGCGACCGTCAATCTCCCTATCATCGGAATTTCGAGAGGGAGTTATACCGACGGATGGGCGTTAATCACTCCCGATGTGTCCGATGTGGAAAACCTTATCAGCTCCGGTGCCGATATGGTTGCGCTGGATGTGACCCAGCGCGTTCGCCCCAACGGCATGGACGGATTTGAATTTTTCGGGTTGATCCGCAAACGGTTCAGAATACCGCTTATTGCCGATGTTTCAACGTACATTGAAGGGGTCCGCGCAGCCGAATTGGGGGCTGATATCATCGCGACAACATTGTCGGGTTATACGCAGTACACGGAGGACAGGGCGGATGATTTTCCAGATTTCAATTTGATCGAACGGCTTACTGCGGAAATATCGAATCCTGTAATCGCCGAGGGAAGAATTTGGACCCCCAGCGAGGCGGCTCATGCACTAAAGTGCGGTGCATATGCTGTGGTGGTCGGTTCCGCAATCACTCGTCCGCGGGTTATAACACAGCGCTTTGTTGAAGTGCTGAAGAGTTTACGAACCGATGCCGTTACATAGCCGGTGCTGCGTATCACTGTCGTGAAGAAATCAGTGCGCACCGCAATTTCGAGGCGGTCTCGAAGAACGCTATACATTGAAAGGAGGCCCGGATGCCGTTTTGCCCAAGCTGTAAAACCGAATATATCGCAGGTGTCGCTCGGTGCAGCGACTGCGATGTTTCGTTGGTCGATCGATTGCCGGAGGAACAAACGACTGAATATGAAGAATGCGTGAATTGTTCTGAACCCGTTACATCCGAAAGTGATTTTTGCGTCCACTGCGGAGTTGTTTTTTCGGAAGACGACTTTCTCTGCGAGAAACATCCGGGTGCAAAAGCGGTTGCCGTTTGCGTCATTTGCAGGCGATTGATGTGCGAAGATTGTGTTAGGAAGAAAGCTGGAAAGATGTTCTGTGAGGAACATAAGAAAGTGGAGACCTCCGAGGATTGGGCCGTGGCTTTTCAATCGTTCGATTTTTATGAAGGAAATATTGTTCGCGGAAAACTTGAAAGCGCCGGTATCACTGTGAATCCACGCAACAACAGCAGCATCGGGTTTATCGCGGACGGTTTCATCGAAGGGGCCATCGGCCGTTCCATCCTAAAGTACCCGCTAAAAGTTTTCGTCCCTCTTGACCAATATCTCAAAGCGGTCGAAATCGTTAAAGAAGAGTTTCCCCTGGAAAGCTCATGAAGGAAGGAATTGCATTCGGTGCGCAGGGATGGCAAGGAAGAATAAACGAAGATTTTACGGAAGAAAATATTGCTCGTGTGTCGCACGCTTTCGTTCGTTATCTCTTTCAAATAAGCCCTTCGCCCGTAACACCAAAAGCAGCGATTGGTTTCGACGGCAGAAAGAATTCCAAAGAGTGTGCCTCCCTTGTCGCAAGAGTATTAGCAGCAAACGGTGTTGATACATTGTTAAGCTCCGGGGTTGTGCCCACGGCAGTACTCTCGTTCGCGACCAGGCACAACAGCTGCACATCGGGTATTATGGTGACTGGAGGGGACGATCCATCGGAATATAACGGCATGGAATTCAAGGGGGCATATGGCGGGCCGTTCATGCCCGCTGCAACCGCCAAGTTAGAAGCGTTTCTTTCCGATCGCAGTGAGGAACCGGCCGGTTCCACCAAGGCGTCCTGCAAAGAAATTACGTTGGCCGATTTTCTTCCCGCCTATAAATCCCATCTCGAAACGCTCGTTGATTTTTCCGCGCTCCGCTCATTTGCGCAGGATCCAAAAAACACCGCAAACGTATTAATTGATTCAATGGGGGGGACCGGCCAGACTATCATTGAGGACATTCTTGTCAGCTGCGGTTGGCGCGCGCAGACGTTGTTTGGGACTCCCGAGGATCGTTTTTTTGACCGCCGCCCGGAATCGGTTTCAGAAAACATCGATGCATTGAAGTATAACGTCAAAGTGGTAGATGCACAATTTGGGGTCGCAACGGACGGGAGTGGGAACCGATGCGGCATCGTGTACGACGAGGGAAGGTGGATGAGCATGCAAGAGACAATGTTGGCTCTTTTATGGCATATGCATGAGCAGAAACACTGGCAGGGAAATATTCTGACGTCAGCTTATGTGACTGGTAGAATTAAGTCATTATCCAGCAGATGGAACATACCGCATCTCGATCTTGGACTTGAAAACGGCGTCGAAGAAATGTGTAAAAGTGCGTTTTTGATCGGTGCCATTGGCAGCGGAGGATTTTGCTTCGGCAGACATCTCCCCGAATGCGATGGAATTCTCTCCGGTCTTTTTTTTGCTGAGATGATTGCTCAATCAGGGAAGCCTCTTCGCGAAATCATTCAACATCTTCGAGATACCCTTGGACAAGTCTATTACCGAAGTGTGGATATAGGTTATGGCTTGGTCGAAGCAAGGCAGTTGATTGCAAATGCAGCCAAGTCGCCGCCAAAGTCCCTAATCTCCGGCAGGTTTGAGCGCATGGAAGTGTTAGAATTTGGCGGTGGAATGAAGGGAACACAGTTCAAACTGGGTGATTGCCGCTGGCTCTTAATTGAACACCTTCCCTTCAAATCTATCTTCCGTCTCCATTGCGAAGGAGAATCAGAAGAAGATGTCTCTGCGATTTTAGAGTGGGGTGAGAAGCTCTTTAAAACTTGAAGTTCTTAGGCCGAAATGCCATTATGTCAGTTTTTATCCTCTTTTACGCTTGGTTCTTGCCAATTTATCATCTCTGTTACCCATGTCAATTTATGCTCTTGCCGATTTTGAAAGTTTCAATTGACTTTCTTTAACCATCTCCCTATTTTGTTTAAGCTTTTAAGCTAATTGCCGGTTAATAACTGTCAAATCATAAATCGCTGTTCTTACCAAATTCGTCCACACTGATGAGAAAGCGAAATGTTCAACAATTCGAGGAATAAATGGGTAAATTGTGGATCAATTGTTTCCTGATATTGCCGACTGTTATTTATTTTTGTTTTGGCAGTTCGATCTCAGCAAAAAGTGCAAAAAACGAAGAAATGTCGGGAATCGATTACCGTCAGGCAGCGGACTATAATTCTGCCCACTTTCTGCATTTGTACGGTCCGACCATACGGAAATACTCCCAAAAGTATGGCTTCGACTGGCGACTTGTTTTAGCGGTTATGAAGATGGAGTCGCAATTCCATACAAAAGCGTCAAGTCATCGCGGGGCTGAGGGGCTAATGCAAATAATGCCCGTCACCCAAGGCCAAATTGCAGAAGAACTTGGATTTAATGAGGGAGACTTTCGGACTCCTCATACAAATATAAGGGGCGGAATCTACTACTTGGGCAAAATTTATAGGTCATTTGACGGAAAGGGCATTTCTGAGGATAACAGGCTGAAATTGACCCTGGCTGCCTATAATGCCGGAATCGGGAGAATAACAGATGCGCGAGCCATGGCAAGGTACATGAACGATGACCCGAATGAGTGGGGCTCTGTGAAGGGTTCACTGTCATTGTTATCTCGAAAATATTCGTCGTTGCACGAACATGTTTGGGAGGCTGGACGTCCAACGAGCGGCTATTATTCTCAGTGGCAGCAGACCACTGGATATGTTGAAAGAATAATGGCATATTATGCCGCATATTGTAAGACAATTCCGAAAGATGTTTGATTTAAATTTGTCGTTGATAGGATTAAACAAAAGCCGCAAACGCATGATTTATTACTGCTCTGCGGCTTTATTACTCTTAGCTCTGCCTTCAAAGTCACTCGCCCAAAATGATCAGTCAAACATTGATGTTCGGCTTTTCCGAGAAATAAACAACGCTCAGACCCGTTTTAAAACATCGCTCTTTGGAGTGACCGATAATTCCACGTATCCAATTCTTGTCGTTGCACCTATTTCCTTGGCCGCGTACGGCTTGGCTGCTAATCAAAACGAAGAATTCGATTCAGGAGTTTTGCTTGGCACTTCTGAGATATTGGCCTATTCGATTGGGTATGCGTTGAAAGAAGGCGTGAGGAGGGAGCGACCGTACGAAACTTTGGCCGACGTTCACACCAACCACCTCGACAGTGCAGACCCGTATTCTTTCCCCTCGGGACACACCACCGGAGTATTTGCTTTAGCAACACTCCTGACCCTTCGGTATCCGAAGCCCGAAGTTTATATCCCGGCATTTGTTTGGGCTGGATTGGTCGGGTACGGGAGAGTTTATTTTGGACTTCATTATCCTTCCGATGTTCTTGCCGGTGCATTAGTTGGTGCCGGTAGTGCATACCTGGTATATAGATGCCAGGGTAAGATCCTTCCGGTCGTTTACAAGATTATTGGTAAGAAGGAAACAGCGAATGTTTCGGCGATTGTTGTTCCGAATAACAGGGGGGCTTTGATGAATCTTACGGTGAGGTTCTAGCGTGCGTAGGCCGGTACGCCAACCGCGCCTACGCTCCAAGAGCAAGTTCAGGGAATCAGTACCGCAATCGAGACAACGGTCGTCCACTTGCCGTCTTTATCCCCTTCGGCTGACTGCGTTATGTTGAACGTTTTCAAAATTTTTCCGCTCATCTTGAAATGTTTCTCACGTTCGTCCCACGCTAAGTTGGAATCAAATTCTAACCCGAGTGTCGTTGCCAGCATGGTTGCCGCAAGATCTTCGGCATAATCACCAGCCTTTTCTTCCGTCTCTCCGTACGGATGATGTTCGGAGAGATATCCGTATTGCGACTCGTCCGCGGCCTGAGCAACTCCGATGGAGGATGCGATGAGGCGGTTAGGTTCGTTTGTGGCGTTGCGGGCCATGACGACAAAGGTCACCGCTCCAGGTTCGAGCAGCTTGATTCCTTCAGCCGGCGGTATACGCTTGCATTTCGGCGGGTAAATGCTCGACACGGTCACCAAATTGCATTTTTCGATGCCGGCGCTTCGAAGTGCAAGCTCGAACGATTGAAGGTAGTCTTTGTGACGACCAACTCCTTTTGTGAAGAACATTTTTGTTGGAACGAACACTATCTCATCTCCGCTTTTATGATTAAAAAGTATTGTTGTTGATTGTTAATTTCATTTCTACAAAGTGTGAGGAACTACCTTCAGGAATCTTCTCGGCCCAACTTTGACGATCACCGGCTTGAGAAGTTTAATATGTGCATTGATGTCGGCAACTTTAACACCGTCGATCGAAACACCGCCTTGTTCGACCAGCCGGCGAGCTTCCCCTTTCGATGCTGCAAGTTTTGTGTCTGACAATAGTTGAATGATGCCGACGTTGCCGTTTGCAACCTCGTATTGAAATTCCGCAACCTCATCCGGAACATCTTTCCGAATAAATATCCTGTCGAACTCTTCTTCCGCTGCAGCACTGCTCTCTTCCGAATGGTACATGGCAACTAACTTTCTCGCAAGCCGCCGCTTTATATTCCGCGGATTAACTGCTTTGCCGTCCAAATCCTTCTTTAAGGATCCAAGTTCTTCCGCGCTGGAATCGGTTGCGAGAAGGAAATAATCATAAATGAGGGAGTCGGGAATGGAGAGTGTCCTACCGTACATTTCTTTCGGCGTCTCGCAGATGCCGATGTAGTTGTCCAACGATTTGCTCATTTTTTCCACACCGTCTGTTCCGACCAGAATCGGCATTGTCAAAATAACTTGCGGTTCTTTGCCAAACTCCCGTTGAATGTCCCTCCCGACCAGCAAATTGAACTTTTGATCTGTGCCGCCGAGTTCCACATCGGCTTCGATCGCGACCGAATCCATCGCTTGAGCGAGAGGATAGAGAAACTCATGGATGGAGATCGGCTCGCCGGACTTGTATCTGATGGTAAAATCATCACGCTCGAGCATCCGGGCAACAGTGTATTTGCTCCCCAGCCGAATAACGTCGGCAAAAGTCATCGGTGCAAGCCACTCGGAATTGTACACCATTTTCACTTTGCTTGCAGAAAGAATTTTAGTCGCCTGGTCGAAATACGATTGTCCGTTTTGACGCGTTTCCTCTATCGAAAGCGAAGGTCGTGTTTTGCTTCTGCCCGATGGGTCGCCAATCATCCCTGTGAAATCGCCGACGATCAAAATTGCCTGATGGCCCAAGTCTTGAAACTGCCGCAACTTGCGGAGGACGACGGAATGCCCTAAATGAAGGTCTGGCCGGCTCGGGTCACAGCCGAGCTTGATGTTTAACGGTTTGTTTTGCTGGATGGAATTTTCGATCTTGCGGACGAGTTCGTCTTCCGGAATAATTTCCGAAACGCCTCGTTTGATAACATCCATCTGTTCCTTAACGGTGGGAAACAATGCCTGGTATTGATCCTCTATTGATGTTGAATGCGCCTTAACGATGAAAAATGATCTCGAAATTTCAATATTCTTTTCTCGAAAACTGCCTCCGCATTTCGCGTTCGGTTTCCCGCTTTGCGATAGCAGCACGTTTATCGTAGCTTCGTTTTCCGCGGCACAGACCTACCTCTACTTTTGCTCTGCCATTCTTGAAATACACTTTCAGCGGAATTAAAGTTAATCCTTTTTCAGATGTTTTGCCAACTAATTTTCTGATTTCTTTTTTGTGCAGAAGCAGTTTTCGTTCGCGCACGGGGTCGTGGTTAAGGATGTTCGCCTGTTCGTACGGGTTGATGTGCATGCCCGATAACCATACTTCACCGGCTTTCACGTGCGCATAACTATCCAGCAGATTGGCGTTTCCTAAACGGAGAGACTTGACTTCCGAGCCTCGAAGGACAAGGCCCGCCTCGAACGAGTCCAGCACTTCGTATTCGTGTCGGGCTTTCCGGTTGCTGATGGAAATTCGTTCCTCGGGGGATTTTTCTTCTACATTCACGACACAAATTAGTAAAATAGACGGCGACAATCAATCAATAATTAGTGGTGCCATGCCTTCTATTCGTCATCTCGAGCCCAAACTCTGTTTGGGACCGAGGCGTCATTGAAGGGCTTCTTTCTATTGTTCCCAACGAGACGGTGGAAACGAGATAGTTGAGAACGCCAAAGCATTGCTTGGCTCATAGAACATGGCTCATAGAATCACTTGCAGAAACAAAGGAGATAGCGTATCTTTAAGGTAACAACGGCTCCGCTGATGAAATTGACGCCAAGATAGACCAAGGATCTTTCATCCGCTGTCGTCGGTTTCAACCTTTACTACTCCCTGCTACGAGCGTATTTCTAAAAACTGACTTCGGTGAATCGAACAATGCCTACGTCTCAACCTGAATCCATTCTTATTCTTGATTTCGGCGCCCAGTACTCGCAATTGATTGCCAGGCGTGTGCGTGAGCTTCACGTGTATTGCGAAATTCAGCCGTTTAATATTCCGTTGGAAAAAATTCAGGCGTTCAATCCGAAAGGAATTATTTTTTCCGGCGGCCCGTCGAGCGTCTATGCAGCGGACGCGCCGATTTCGGATGAACGGATCTTCAGCCTTGGAATTCCGGTGCTGGGAATATGCTACGGACTTCAATTGATGGCGTTCCAGCTTGGGGGAGAAGTCGACCGGGCGGCAAAAAGAGAATTCGGAAGAGCCCGATTGATCGTCGACGCTGAGAACGGAATCTTTACCGGCGTGTCCAAATCGACGGAAGTGTGGATGAGCCATGGGGACTCGTTAACGAAACTCCCGGACGGATTTGAGCCGATCGCCCACTCAGACAATGCGCCAATCTGCGCCATCCGAAATCAACAGAAGAAAATTTACGGAGTGCAGTTTCATCCGGAGGTCGTTCACACAAAGGAGGGGAAGAAAATATTGTCCAACTTCCTCTTTGAAATTTGCCGATGTTCCGGCGACTGGAACCCGGAGTCGTTCGTCGAGCGCTCCGTTGCAGAGATTCGGAGCAGAGTCGGCAGCGGCAAAGTCCTTTGTGCGCTCAGCGGCGGCGTCGATTCTTCCGTTGCTGCCGTGCTTCTTCATAAAGCCGTCGGCGATCAATTATTCTGCGTTCACATCGACAACGGCGTTATGCGCCGCGGCGAAAGCGAGCAGGTCGTTAAAACATTTCGGGACGAGTTCCATATCCCGCTCGATTTTGTCGACGGCTCGAAACTGTTTCTTGAACGGCTGAAAGGCGTGATCGACCCGGAACAAAAGCGCAAAATTATCGGCAAGACATTCATCGACATTTTCGAGAAAGAAGCGAAAAAAGTTGACGGCGTTTCCTTCCTGGCGCAGGGAACGCTGTATCCGGATGTCATTGAATCAATGTCGTTCAAAGGGCCTTCGGCAACTATCAAAACCCACCACAACGTCGGCGGGCTTCCTGAAAAAATGAACTTAAAGCTCGTCGAACCGTTTCGTGAATTGTTCAAAGACGAAGTGCGCGAGGTCGGCCGAACCCTCGGCCTTCCGGAAATTATGATAGGCCGGCATCCGTTTCCCGGTCCGGGCCTTGCTATCCGCGTGCTGGGCGAGGTGACGCCGGAGCGGCTCGAAATCCTCCGCGGTGCCGACGGTATCTTTATTGAGGAACTTCATAAAAATAATTTATATAATGAGATCTGGCAGGCGTTTGCAGTGCTGCTTCCTGTGCAATCGGTCGGTGTCATGGGGGATGAACGAACCTACGAGAACACCGTTGCTCTTCGTGCCGTGACCAGCGTTGACGGGATGACGGCGGATTGGGTGCATCTGCCGTACGATGTGCTCTCGGCCGTTTCCAACCGAATTATCAATGAAGTGCGCGGCGTCAATCGCGTTGTCTATGATGTCAGTTCCAAACCCCCGTCAACGATTGAATGGGAGTAGATATTTTCCGATTTCCGATTTGCGAATTAGCCATTCGGCAATCGTCAATCGAAATTGCAGAGCGACAATTTCAAATCAGTTATGATCGTACTTCAGAATCTCACAAAAAAATTCGGCTCTTTCGTTGCGGTGGACAACCTGTCGCTCACGGTTCCTCAGGGGGAGTTTTTTGGTTTTTTGGGTCCGAACGGTGCGGGGAAGACAACGACCATCAAGATGATGACCGGTTTGTTTACACCGAGTTCAGGTTCGATCGTAGTGAATGGATTCGACGTTCAAAACCAAGCGTTGGAGGCGAAAGCGTCGATAGGGTACATTCCGGACCAGCCGTTTCTGTACGACAAACTCACCGGAAGAGAATTTCTGTACTACATCGGCGGATTGTTTAACATGCCGAAGAAGAAGATACAGGAACGAGTCAAAGAGCTGGTGGAGCATTTTGAGATCGGAGACTGGGTCGATAAAAGGACCGAAGAATATTCTCAGGGGATGCGCCAGCGTGTGACAATCACCGCTGCCTTTCTTCACGACCCGAAAACAATTATTATCGACGAGCCGATGGTCGGGCTCGACCCGAGGAGCGCACGCATCATCAAGGATTCGCTCAAACAAAAGTCGCTTGAAGGTGTTTCCATCTTTATGTCAACGCACAGCCTTGAGATGGTGGAAGAGTTGTGCGACCGGATCGGAATTATTAAAGACGGTAAGCTTATTTTCATCGACACGAAGGAAAACCTTCATCATCACAAATCGAATTACGACGGGAAACTCGAATCGGTTTTTCTGGAGCTGACGAAGTGAGAAAGTTCCTGCATATTATCTCCTTCAAGAACAAAATGTTCTGGAAAGTGACGTTTTCCCTCAACGTTCAGTCCCTGATCAAGAATGTCGGGTCGTTCATCGTCTTCGGTTCGTTCGCCGTCGGCGCATTTTTCTTTTCCCGCTTTCTCACCGCCTACCTTCTCGAGGATGTCAAGATTGGGTTGTTCCTGTTTCACAGATTTATGTCGATGCTCTTGTTCGTTTTTTTTATCACCATCAGCCTTGGAAATATGGTCGTGTCGTATTCTACGCTGTACCGGTCGCCGGAAGTGCATTTCATGTTGACGAGGCCGATTCCGCATCTGACGATCTTCATCATAAAATTTCTCGACAATTTTTTCTATAGTTCCGGCACGCTTTTTCTTGCGGGTTTTTCCGTCCTGCTGGGGTACGGTTCGTATTTCGGCTTCCCGTGGCATTTTTATCTCTGGGTGATGCTCGGCGTTTTGGTGCCGTTCATGTTTCTTGCCGGATGCACAGCCGTAATCATCCTGCTTGTGCTTATGAAGCTTGCATCGAAGATCAACTTCAAAATGCTCATCGGGCTGCTGGCTTTATTTTACGTAGTTCAGATCTATTTATACTTTCATCTAACGAGCCCGATTGATCTTGTTCGGGAGGTCATGAGATACTATCCGAACGTCAATCTGTATTTTGGGCAGCTCGATCCTCCCGTCTCTAATTATCTTCCCAATTTCTGGATTTCCCAAATCTTTTTCTTCTATGCAACCGGAAATCAAACCGCAGTGGCCGGATATTGTGCACTGTTGTTGTTGTCGACCGCCGCGGCATTTATTGCGCTTGTTGTGGCGGGCGACAGATTATTCTATTCTACATGGATCACTTCTCTGACCTTTAAATCGTTTTCGATCAAGAAATTTGAGTTTACAGGAACGCTTTTTAGTTTCGAGAAACGGTCGCATTTCTCACCGCAAAATGAATCCATTTTGAAAAAGGAGTACTGGCAATTCTTGCGGGAGCCGAGCCAGTGGATACATCTTGTGGTTATGTTGCTTCTCGTGTGCACGTTTCTCTCAAGCGTAACCTCGATGGATTTCGGTTTGCAGGACCCGAAATTACGAACGGCCGTCTATTTGGTTGTGTACATTTTCGATGCCTTTTTGATAACGTCAATAGCGCTGCGCTTCGCTTTTCCCATGATGAGCCTCGAGGGCGATGCATACTGGACGGTCCGCAGTTCGCCGCTGAGTGCATCGAAGGTGTACTGGACAAAATTTTTGATTGTGCTCGTCCCGTTCACGCTCATTGGATTGGCATTAGCAGTGTTGTCCAATATCCCGTATATTCTTCTTTCTCCGCTGCCTCAGGTAACGACCGCCGGAATGGGGTTCATTGCCGCTGCACTCGTAAGTCTCAATTTTGGACTGGGCTCATACTTTGTTAACTATGACGAAAAGAACCCCATTCGAATTGCCTCATCGCAGGGAGCGACGCTCACGTTTTTATTAAGTATCGTCTTTCTTGTCGTGCTTGTAATTGTTTTCTTTTTCCCCATACTTGCTGTTTTCAACTCTATCTATTACGAGATTCCAAAGAAAATTTCTTGGCTGTATTATGCTCTTGCGGTGATCGCATTTTTGTCCGCCGTTGTCGGTGCTGTCTCGCACTCGATCGGAGTGAAAGCGCTGTCGAGAGATGTTTGAAAATAATGGCGCGGGAAGCCCATCGTTGGTACTATAGAGTTAGTTGCATACTATGAAGTTCATAGAAATATTTTTTATAGGTTTATTTGTTCTTTTGACCTTTGGCAGGACACTTACTGCTCAGGATGAGGTCGTTTTTAATCAAAGCGCAGAGGAAAATTTTTTACTGGGGACGAAACAGTATGCGCAAAATGATTTTAAAGAAGCGTATCTTTCTTTTCAAAAAGTGATTGAGGAGCCGGCCCGCAACCAGCGGACGACTGCAGCGCTGATCATGTCTTCGAAAACGCTCTTTCAACTGCACAGTTTCCGGGAGTCGATCCGTGTCTTGAAGGATTACCTCGATACGTTCCCGCAGAGTAATTATGCCGAGGATGCACATTTTACCCTCGCATTAAATTATTACCGGCTTAACCGCTATTCTGACGCGGCCGGCGAATTGCTCGTAGTGCTTGAAAGCGGGAAGGAACGGAAGACGTTTCTCCGGTCGCAAAGAATTTTTGAAAATGTCGCTTCGGAATTTCTTACCGCGCAAGAATTAAAAGACCTCCTTTATTTCGCGAAAACGGATAGGTCGAAAAAGCTGCTGACCCTCCACCTTGCTGAAATAGAATTCGACCAAGGGCTATTCACAGAATCGATGGCTCATGCGCGCGAAGTTTTGTCCGGCAAAGAAGATCCTCTGAGTGCACAGCGCGCCCGTTCGCTTCTTGTCAGACTCCAGAGCGGAACATCGGTGAAGCTCGGCGTTATTTTGCCGCTGATGCAGAAAACGGACGGTGTTTCCCGCGAAAAGAAGCTTGCCTACGAAATCCTGGACGGTGTGAAGTATGCCGTCGACGAATACAATTTGAAGAACGCGAAACAGGGCGTCACGGTCGTTATTGATGTACGCGATTCTGAGAAAGACCCGCTTGTTGCGGCACGCGAGATCCAACCGTGGCTGGACGACAAGGAATTCATCGGCATTGTCGGGCCGATCTTCAGTTATGAAGTCTCTCCCGTCGCGGGAATTGCCAATTCGCGGAAGATTCCCCTGATCACGCCCACGGCGACCGATAACGGCATCGCCGCGGTCGGTGACTATGTCTTTCAGGCAAATCCCGATTACACGACCCGCGGGAAAGCGATGGCGCAGTATGCCGTTCTGAAACTCGGGTTGAAAAACCTCGCCGTTGTTGCTCCGGGCTTTCAACCGAGCAGCGGAATTGCAGATTCTTTCGTGCAGGAATCAATGCGGCTCGGCGCGCGGATCATATCGGACAAACGTTATTTGAAAGGGGCAACAGATTTGCGGTACCTTTTTAGCGCAATGCGGAGCGAGGCGGCGGTTTTTGGGGAAGAGCAATCGATAGATTTTAGAGGAACAGTAAGCTATCCCGAGATCATCAAAAGGCTGACGAATGCCGGCATTCGAAAATCGATGATTGATTCACTGGCAGAGAAAGAAGGGAAAGTTGTCGTCCAGCGATTGTTCGGGCAAAACGGCAAAGCGATGGCCGACTCATTGGGAATCCCGCTGGAGGTTGAACCGTTCTACGTGGACAGCCTGCAATACCCCGCTACGTCAATTGAAGCGGTGTTTAGTCCGATTTCAAACAGCAGCGAGATCGGCATCATTACATCGCAACTAACGTACTACAATATTAAGACAACGCTCCTCGGCTCGGGAGAATGGAATGATGCAACCGAACTCGACCTCAACAAACGGTACGCCGATGGAGTAATCTTCAGTTCGGACCGCTGGGTCGAAAATTCGTACGACTACAACCAGTTCACATCGAAATTCTTTCAGGCAACCCAACGCCAAGCGACCGATAACGTCCTGTTCGGTTACGATGCGATGTCGTTGGTCCTAACTCAAATTCAAAACGGCGGCACAACGCGGGAACGGCTTACGGAATTGTTGGGGAAGGTATCGGATTTTCCGGGCTATCATTCAAAAATTTCGCTCACGGAGAACAGGGTGAATTCCTTCCTCCACATCCTTCAATATAAGAGGGGGAAAACTTCAAAGATCGACGAGGTGTATTACAAAAAGGACGCTGCGCCAAAATAAAAGAATCAAACAGGGGGGCTTATGGCTGAAGCATCGAACCGAAAAGTCAACGAATCTTCGTTCTACCATTCCAAAATCAAAGATTGGCCTGTCAATGAGCGGCCGCGTGAAAAACTGATTAACCGCGGCCCGGAAGTTCTTACCGAAGCAGAACTGCTTGCCATTCTGATCGGCTCCGGGAGCGGGAAAGTAACGGCCGTTGATCTTGCAAAAACTTTGTTCGTCGAGCACAAGTCATTGAGGTCGCTTGCCGGCTTAAGCGTTGCCGACTTAAAGCGATTTAAAGGAATCGGCGATGCGCGTGCAGTTTCAATTGCTGCCGCGTTCGAGTTGGCACGCCGGCTTCAGTCTTCCCCTGAAACGGACCGCCCGGTCATCAGGTCCCCCTCGGACGTTGCGGATCAGTTCATACCGACTCTACGCGACCTTCAACAGGAAGTTTTCCTTGTGGTCCTTTTGAACAGCGCAAATAAGATCATCAGGGAAGTCACGATTACCAAAGGGCTGCTTAATTCGTCCCTCACACATCCGCGTGAAGTGTTTCGCCATGCGATTGTTGAGCACGCGGCCAGCGTTATTCTCATGCATAACCATCCGAGCGGAAATCCCGAACCCAGCCAGGAAGATATCGTCATCACGAAGCAGATTGTGGAAGCGGGCAAAGTGGTGGGAATTCCGGTGCACGACCACATTATTATTGCAGGCGGCGGTTTCACGAGCTTTGCGGAAAGGGGATTGCTGTGAGATTGCAACTAATGAGGATGGTTATTTTTCAGCGCGATTAATTTTTTTTAAGAGAGGGAGGAAAATTGAACTAAATACGGATGGTAAATGCCGTGTTTCTTGCACTGTTTGCGCCGAACGTGTTTTTTTCCCCTTGACATCGTTGAACCATTTCGTTATTATTCAATAGGAAACGGTCGAAGTTTTCCAGACATCTCATTACACAGGAAATAGGTACATTATGAAGAGAGCATTGAAGCTATTTGCAGGAACGGCTTTCCTCGCGGCGACTTTTATCGTTGCAGGTTGCAGCAGCGGGCCCAGCGAAGATGAGCTCGCTCAATTGGAAGCATTAAAGGCTGAAGTCGCGTCACTTCAAAAAGAAGTCGATGCCAAACAAGCCGAAAAGGCAGGTCTGCAGAAACAAATTGCAGAGAAACAAGCTGAGCTGGCAGCGGCAACAAAAGAGCAAGACGCCACTCGCGAACGCCTAAAAAGCCAGCAATGATTATACTGAAGGAGTCACTCATGAATTTTAGAAAATTATTTATTTCAGGTTTTATCCTTGTTGTCCTTGCGGCCGCAGGGTCTTCTGTTTCTGCCCAGACAAAGATGACGAAGGAAGAATGGCAGAAAGAGATGACGGATTACACGGCCCAGCGCGATAATTTGAAAAAGACGCTGGCTCAATTGAACAAAGATGTCGACAGCCTTAAAGCTCTTCTCGCTTCGTTAAATCAGAAAATAGAGGCGGTGGCCAACGAAACAAAATCGATGACGGGTTCAAGCGATGAATTGCGCAAAGCGTATGAGGCCCAATTGTCCGCTCTCGAAAGCTGGATCAACGAACTGTCACGGTTGTCAAACCAGGATCTTTACGCCCGCAAATCTGAGATTGACTCGGTGCAGGCAAAATTAGACGCCCTGAAGAAATCGAAACTCGCTGCGTTGCAGGAGTACCACGACAGGCTTCAAGCGCTACAGCAGAAGATCAACGGATTGCGCGACGCACTTGCCAAGCCGGAGTTCGTCGCAAGCCTGGAAAAAACGTATGTTGTCGGATCATGGAAGAAGAACCGCGACTGTTTGTGGAATATTTCAAAGAAGAAAGACATCTACAATAATCCGTTTATGTGGCCAAAAATTTGGCAGGGCAACCGCGATCAAATCAAAGACCCCGACATTATTCGCAAAGGGCAGAAGCTGAAAATCCCGACCGCCGGTTCATTGACGGATGCGGAGAAGAAAGCCGAGCATAAATACTGGGCGAAGAAGCGAGTCGGCAGCAAGTAAGGAGAACAACAGAAGTCTTGTTGAGTTGTCATCAATGAAGAAAGTCCTTCTCTCGACGAACGTCGGGGCGAAGGACTTTTTATTTTTTGGATCACTCGGAAGGAGGACACGCTACGGTAGAAAAGAAAATGAAGATTGAGGGGGTTGACGCATTCTCTCTCCTCGGCATCAACGACCGACATCTCCAGCTCATTGAGGATCGCTTCGACGCAGACATCATTGTGCGCGGAGAAAATATCACACTGCGCGGCGAGCCATCCGAAGTTCAACAGATTGAACGCGTATTCAAAGAGCTGACATTTCTTCTTTCAAAAAACGGCGCCCTCACTTCCAACGACGTCGATACGGTGCTCGACCTTGTTGCGGTCGATTCACCCTCCCAGACGCAGCTGCGGGCGCAGATCCCGAAAGATGAGATGGACTCTATTGTTTTGTTCACAAAGAATGCGATCATCAAAGCAAAAACTTCCGGGCAGAGAGAATATATCAGACGTGTGCAGGCGAACGATATTGTTTTTGCGATCGGCCCCGCCGGTACGGGAAAAACATATCTTGCAGTGGCGATGGCGGTTGCAAATCTTAAGAACCGGGAAGTAAGCAAGATTGTGCTGGCACGGCCGGCGGTCGAAGCCGGAGAGAGTCTGGGATTCCTGCCCGGCGACCTGAAAGAGAAGGTCGATCCCTACCTCCGTCCTTTGTACGATGCACTCGACGATATGCTGCCGTCTGAAAAGTTGAAAACGTACATGGAGCGTCGCATTATTGAGATTGTACCGCTTGCGTACATGCGCGGGCGGACGCTGAATAATTCATTCCTCATCCTCGACGAGGCGCAAAATGCCACCGCGATGCAGATGAAAATGTTTCTGACGCGGCTCGGCGACAATTCGAAAGCGATCATTACCGGCGATGTGACGCAGATCGATTTACCCGCAAAAACCACATCGGGGTTGGTGCAGATTCAGGAAGTACTGCAGGGCATCGACGGGATCGATTTTGCGTATTTCGACCGTAACGATGTCGTGCGCCATCGTTTGGTGAAGGACATTATCGATGCGTACGGCAAGTTTAACGGCAGGCTGGAGAACGGAGCGAAATAATCACACTTTTCCTTTCGCTTCATTCCAAAGCGCGTCCATTTCTGCGAGCGTTACGGTGTAGATATCCTTTTGCTCTTCAAGGAGACGCTGCTCGATGTAGTTAAAGCGGCGGACAAACTTCTTCGATGTTTCCCGCAGGGTCTGTTCGGGGTCGAGATGAAGGAACCGCGCATAGTTTACAAGAGAAAAAAGGACGTCGCCAAACTCTTCTGAGATTTCTTCTTTTTCCCCGCGATCGACGGCGTCGCGCAATTCGTGAATTTCTTCGTCAATCTTTTTCCACACTTCTTCGCTGTTGTTCCAATCGAAACCAACCTTGGAAGCTTTTTCCTGCAGCCGCAAGGCGCGGCTCAGAGCCGGCATTTCTTTCGGCACTCCTTCAACAACGGAATGCCTTCCTTCCGATAATTTTATTTTTTCCCAATTGCGCTTTTGTGTTGAGAGGTCAATGGCAGATCGTTCCCCGAAAACATGCGGGTGCCGCCTGATCAGCTTTTCATTGATACCGCGAAGCACATCTTCCATTGTGAACTCGTTCCGCTCTTCCCCAATTGCGCTTTGAAGGCCGATATGGAGCAGGATATCGCCAAGCTCGGTTTTCAGTTCGCCCCAGTTGCCGTCGTCGATGGTTTCCAACGCTTCGTACGTTTCTTCGACCAGCCCGTGGCGGAGCGATTCGTGTGTTTGTACACTATCCCAGGGGCACTCTTTTCGCAGCCGTTTCACTATTTCGCCGAACCGTTTGAATTCCTCGGCAGTATTCATTGCACTTTTCCTTTCAACGTTTGTTTAACATAGAAAAAAAGGTGTAGCTATGCAAATGAATGGTAGCGGGTTTTTTCGAATGGATGGACAGAATCCACTATGACACAATATCCACTGCCAAATGAATTGCGAGGTGGCTTTTCTACGGCTTCTTGTTTATATTCTTCAACACCAGTGGCGTTTCGTTCACACACCCTGAAGAACTTCGCATGAAAAGAGTTTTCCCTCTATCAATTCTCATCGGCGGCGGAATTGCGGTATTCGCTTGGTTCATCACTTCAACAACGCAGCAGGCGGACATGCTGATCATCAATGCAAAAGTCTACACTGTAGACGCACAAAATTCTGTTGCAGATGCTATTGCAATCCGCGGCAGCAAAATTGCTGCCGTCGGCGCGACAAACGATCTACGAAAGCGGTATGACTCCGACAGCATTCTTGATGCAGGCGGAAAAACAGTCGTTCCCGGGTTCATCGATTCGCACGGCCATGTCAGCGGGCTTGGTTCAAGCCTCGTGGAGCTCAACCTGGTCGGAACAACTTCCGTTCAGCAGATCGCGGACATGGTCGCGAAAAAAGCGCTGTCATCGCAGCCCGGACAGTGGATCCGCGGGCGCGGCTGGGATCAAAAC
Source organism: uncultured Chitinophagaceae bacterium (assembly GCA_964642725.1). Classification (GTDB taxonomy): domain Bacteria; phylum Bacteroidota; class Ignavibacteria; order UBA10030; family UBA8401; genus JAGVPT01. The sequence continues at coordinate 68,298 of CAZXQG010000001.1, read as the reverse complement.
ATTTGGCCGAGCAAAACGCGTGAGAAACCGTTTCCAAATGCATCTATGCTGGACAAAAGTTCGCCGGATAATCCGGTAGTGCTTTTCCGTGTCGACGGCCACGCTGTCTGGCTGAATTCGCAGGCGCTCGCGATTGTTGAGGCAGGCCCTGAGTCTAATCCCTTGCTTGCGGATGTCGACGGGGGCCGCATTGTCCGCGATGCCGGAGGCAAACCGACCGGCATATTTATTGACAATGCCGTCGGCGTAGTCATAAAGATTGTTCCGTCATATACAAAGGAAGAAATTCGTCATTCTATTTCATTTGCGTTGCAGGAATGCCTGAAGTACGGGTTGACGAGCGTTCACGATATGTGGGTTGACGGGGAGGATTATTCGGCATACAAAGATCTGCTCGAAAATAATGGATTGCCCATCCGTGTCTATGCTGCAATCGGAGGCGACGGGGACCTGTGGCAGCAATTCTTGTTGACAGGACCGTTTATTGATTCCCATCGGCATCTTCTCACCGTACGCGCGATTAAAATGTACATCGACGGCGCTCTCGGTTCTCGCGGTGCCGCGCTCATTGCACCGTACAGCGACGACCCGGGAAATCGCGGACTGACGGTTAATTCATTCGAGGCAATTCGGATGGTCGCATCGGAGGCGCTCGCGCATGGATTTCAAGTCTGTACTCATGCCATCGGGGACCGCGGGAACAATATTGTGCTGAACGCGTACGAGCAGGCGTTGCAGCAAAACCCTTCGAAGGCACGCAATGCCCGTCTTCGCATCGAGCATGCACAGGTGCTTGATCCTTTGGATATTCCCCGGTTCAAAAAACTCGGCATCATTCCAAGCATGCAGCCGGCACATTGCACTTCCGATATGCGATGGGCGGAAGCGCGTCTTGGGCCGGTCCGTGTTCGCGGAGCCTATGCATGGCGTTCGCTTCTCGATGACGGCAATATCATTCCGGCCGGATCGGATTTTCCGGTTGAGAGCCCAAATCCATTGCTGGGATTCTATGCGGCGATTACGCGGCAAGATCAGAACGGTCTTCCGCGGAACGCAGAAGATGTTGTGCGTTCGTTTCAGCTCTCGGCCGATGGCATTAAAGATTCGTCCGTTTTTGCCAACGGGTGGTATGCCGGCCAGAAGATGACCCGTGAAGAGGCGCTGCGAGCTTTTACGATCTGGGGTGCCTACGCTGAATTCTCTGAAAATGAAAAAGGCTCGATTGAGAAAGGAAAGCTCGCCGACCTCGTCATCTTATCAAAAGATATCATGACGATTCCGCCGATGGAAATTCTGTCAACAAATGTCGTGACTGCAATTGTTGGCGGAAAAATTGCATATTCTGCAACCGGCCGATAATAGCCGGGAAAAAGAGCGCCGATGTGAGAAGTGACGGCATTACTTGCTGCAAGCTTGATTTTCAAAAAACTTCTTCTAAATTTGCGAAAAGAAAAACTTTCAATATCATCGTCCGATCGGTAAGGAAACCTGGATGTACGAACGGCTTCTCAAACAAACTGAACGATACCTCGGGAATCGAAAAGAGATTGTCGTCCCGGTGAAACAGGTATGGGATGCGATGGTGAAGGAAGGGGAGACGAATAAGTTTTCCGTTCCGTCACTCTTGGCAGACTTTGAATGCCTGCTCGAAGGGGACAAGCGTTTTGAATTCGTGAGCGACAAAAAAACCTCCGCACGCCTCGACCCGTACTCGGACGATTTTCTTGAACACGATGAAATGGAAACGCTCGGTTTTTCCGACAATCAAAAAGTGAAACTACGCAGGATCCCTTTGGCGCCCGTTGATGATGAGGAAGAAGGCATCGACGCTCTTGATGCCGCCATTTCAATGGAGGAGTTAGGCGAAGAACTTGAAGATTCGGCGTTGTTCTACAGCGGATCCGCGTCGGCAACCCGCGGAACGGCGAATATGCAGTCTGTTTCCAAAACCGAAAAGAAAAAGCCGGCGAAGATTGTCTCCGGAAGGTCTAAAAGCAAATCAGGAAAGCTTCCGAAGAAACTCTCGAAACAAAAATCCTCCCCCCAAAAAAGGAAGAAGTAGCTTTTTGGCCGTTGGTCCAGTTCAAAAAAAAGTTTGGACAATTCTTGAGATGCTTCAATGGGGAACGTCATATCTTTCGGAAAAGGGGTTTGATGAATCACGCCTGAATATTGAATTGCTCCTTTGTCATGTTCTCCGCCTCAAACGAATTCAATTGTACACAAATTTCGACAAGCCACTGAACGATGAAGAACTCTCTTCATTCAAGGCTTTGTTTCAACGGCGTTTGCTTCATGAGCCGCTGCAGTACATCAGCGGTAAGACAGAGTTTATGGGACTTGAGTTTGCGGTCGATCGGCGCGTATTGATTCCGAGGCCTGAGACGGAAGTGGTGGTGGAACAAGCGATTCGTTATACGAAAGAACATTTCCCCGGCCAGGCGCTGCGGATCCTTGATATTGGTACCGGAAGCGGATGCATAGCCGTCTCTCTTGCTGCACTGCTCGAAAATGCTTCCGTTGTTGCTGTCGATAAAAGCTCAGACGCCATTGATCTAGCCCGATTGAATGCAGAAAAGAATGGAGTCGAAAGAAGAATAACGTTTTCCGTCCATGATGTCTTTGGAGTTTCTGAAAATGATTTTTCATCGAAATTCCAGCTAGTAGTTTCAAATCCTCCGTACATTTCCAAAGCAGAATTCAATGAGCTTCAGCCGGAAATCAAGGAATTTGAGCCGTCGTTCGCCGTTACAGACGGTGGAGATGGCCTGAGCTTTTATCGGAGGATTGCCAAAATCGGAAGCTCATTCCTCGATCGGATGGGAGCCATTATTGTTGAGCATGCTTACAATCAATCGGAATCTGTAAAAAACATTTTCGCCGAAGCCGGCTGGGCTGACATTCGACTGTTCAGCGATTACAGCGGAAAAGCCCGCGGCGTTCTCGCGGCAAAATTTTCGGATACTCCATGAAAGCGTTAATTCAGCGGGTATCAAAAGCATCCGTCACAATTGACGGGAAAATGCACAGCTCTATCGAAAAAGGACTGCTGATACTCCTGGGAATAAAAGTTCACGACACCGCGGAGGATGCGCAGTACATTGCCGAGAAAAGCTGTTCACTCAGAATTTTTGAAGACGAGCAGCAGAAGATGAATTTATCCGTGCGGGAAGTTGGCGGGTCTGTGCTCGCAGTTTCGCAGTTTACGTTGTATGGAGATACGCGAAGAGGGAACCGGCCGAGTTTCATCGACGCAGCACCGCCGGCGGAGGCGGAACCTCTCTATAATATTTTTGTGGATCAGTTGCGCCAAATGCTCGGGAACGACAGAGTATCAACAGGCCTATTTCGAGCAATGATGGATGTTGAGCTTGTCAATAATGGTCCGGTGACCGTCATGCTGGAAAGTAAGGTCTAGCCCATGTCTGTTCTGATGATTTTTTGGGATGGTGTGGGATACGGCAAAGAGGACTCATCGATCAATCCATTCTTCGCAGGGAGCTTCCCGACGTTTGAAAAATTGTTTGACGGGACAATCCCATCGCTCCGGAAAAGGAAAATTTTCTCGTCGCGCGCATCGGTAACGCCGGTCAATACAACGCTCGGTGTTCCAGGGCTTCCGCAAAGCGGCACAGGCCAGGCCGCAATCTTTACCGGCGTCAACGCGCCGATGAAAATTGGGAAGCATTTCGGTCCGTATCCCTATTCGACTCTTGTTCCCGTTATCAAAGAACGAAACATTTTTGTCCGGCTCCAAGAGCGCCGCAAAAAGTTCTTTTTCGTCAACGGATTTCCTGCAAAGTATTTCGACTATATTAACTCCCCCCGTGGCAGGACACCGGTCGTTGCGCTTTCGTATCTATCAGCCGGCCGGGCGCTCAACACTATCGAAAATATTGCCGCCGGCAAAGCGCTCTCAGCCGACCTTACAAACGAAGGCCTGAATACTTTTGGCTATCGGCTCCCGGTGATGAGCGCGCTCGATGCCGGAAAGAAATTTTATGAGATCGGACGCGATTTCGATTTTACGCTGTTTGAGTATTTTTTATCCGATAAAGCCGGCCACTCTCAAAAGATGAAGAGCGCGGTCGATGTTTTACAGCGCATGGATAGTTTTCTCGCCGGCATTCTCGATTCCTTTGACGATCAAAACAATATTCTTCTTTTTGTGAGCGATCATGGCAATATCGAAAATTTGTCGACGAAGTCGCACACGCGCAATCCGGTCCCGTTGATCGTCGTGGGGAGGCAGCGGAAATACTTCTCTGATAAGATTACTAAGCTCACTGACGTTACGCCGACAATCGTGTCTTTCATGTCGTCGTAACATCACGTAGGTCAAAGGGGGGGCTATGTGGACTGACAAGCCGGCGGTGGCTGCGGCATTGTTGATTAGCTGCGGAACATACGCCGCTCGATTGCTGAATGTCCATTGGTATGTTTGGGGATTTCTTGCCGCGGTATGTCTTGTTCTCTCGCTGTGGACTCTGATTCGATTCCGTCGCGCCTGCGGACGAGAGATCATTCGGTCGGTTTCATTTTCGTTCCTCTTGCTTTTTTCCTCCGCCGCTTACTCTGCCGCCATCGTCCAGCTCACGCCGCCAACTCACATAAAACATTTTCTTGACACGCCGAAACCGCTACGGCTTCTGTGTGAAATTGCCGACGAGCCGCGTCTCAAAGAAGGAAGAACAACCTCGCTCGTTCACGTCCGTTCAATCGCGGCCGGCAAGGACTCATTTTCGACAAATGGAGATGCGCTTCTGACCGTCGTTCAAAATAAGCGGACGAACGACAAGATTAGAGAATTCCGGTATGGCTCTCTTATTTCGCTGGAAGGGATCTTGAACACACCTATCGCCTCACGAAATCCGGGAGAGTTCAGTTATCGCGATTATCTTGAGTTGAACAATATCTTTGCCACTATTCACGTGTTTGGATATTCGGAAGTCCATGCAGTTTCGGAAGGAACGCCGAACCTGTTTTTTGAGTACGTTATCTTTCCCTCGAAGCATTTTATTCTTCGCATTATCAACGAGGCGATGGCGGGCGACGAGGCGAACTTCATGATCGGGCTCTTGCTCGGGGATCGGACAGACTTGTCTGCAGATATTAAGAGCGCATTTGTCAACACCGGAACGATTCATGTCCTTATTGTTGCCGGAATGCGTGTTGCACTCGTTGCAGCGATCATGTACGCGCTGTTCGGGCTGCTTCGTTTGCCGGAACGGGAAAAGAGTATCGCAGCAATTGCCGGAATCATTTATTACATGGAACTCACCGGAGCTGCGCCGCCCGTGGTGCGGGCGTCGTTGATGGCGATTACTGTGCTGCTTGCGAGGCTATTCCAAGAGCGGACAAATGTCTACAATTCGCTCGGCGTTTCTGCCGTGATAATTCTGACATACGACCCGATGCAACTGTTCGACGCAGGATTTCAACTTTCGTACTCTGCCGTGTTAGCGATCGCCTATTTCTATCCGAAGTTGACTGCGCTTATTAGGAAAATTCCAGAAAGCCTCGAAGAGGTAAAAGCAATTGATTATGTGTTGAAATTGCTTGCGGTTTCGCTTGCCGCACAATTAGGCGCGATCCCTTTCACCGCGTATTTTTTCGGGAAAGTATCGCTCATTTCGCTGGCAGCAAATCTGGTAGTCGTTCCCATTGTCGAGATTATCGTCATTGTCGGATTTGTTTCGGTTCTCGCCGGAATATTTTCGATATGGGTGTCGACCTGTTTTAACGAAGTGAACAACCTTCTGTCCTGGTTTGCGCTGAAGTTTGTCATGCTCGCCAACGCCGTTCCGTACGCGTCAATTCCAACAGCCACATTCGGGTTCAAAGAAGGTTTTTTCTATTCCGTTGTTGTCGCAGCGCTGTTCAATCTCACGAATAAAATGTTCCTAAGACGCCTTCTTTTAATCTTGTTTGCCGGCATAAACATCATCTTACTTCTTTCCCTTTTTTCATCTCGCGACGTTGCTCCGACAAATTTGCGTATTGAATTCCTGGACGTCGGACAGGGGGACGCGGCGGTGATTGAATTTCCTTCGGGAGAAAAATTCCTTGTCGATGCGGGGCCGAAAACATTTGACCATGATGCGGGAGAAAAAGTCGTTGCACCGTTTCTCAGACGGCGCGGCATTTTAAAAATTGATGCGATCGTTGTTACCCATCCGCACAGCGACCATGTTGGAGGAGTGCCGTATCTGATTCGCAACTTTGACGTGAACCGGGTAATCGACGCAGGCCAGCGCGCTCAGTCGGCGCTGTATTATGACTATGAGTCGCTCATTCCCAATATTCGCCATGTGGTTACGGCGGGAATTCAGCTTGCGGAAATTCCAAACGTCCGCCTCTATACATTGCATCCTATTCATTCTTTTCTTGATATAGATTCTACCGACGGCTATGACCATTTAAACAATACTTCGGTCGTTTTCAAATTAGTCTACGGCACAACGTCGTTTCTTTTTGCGGGGGATGCTGAGCTTCCTGTCGAAGAGCATTTGGACTCGGTGTATCAATCGTTCCTCAAAAGCGACGTGCTGAAAGCCGGGCACCATGGATCTTCGACCAGCAGTTCCGCAGAATTTCTGACGAATGTTGCACCAAAAGAAGTTATTGTTTCGGTGGGCAAGTTCAACAAATTCCGTCATCCTTCGCGGAAAGTAATAGAACGGTTTAAGGATCTAGGGATAAGAATTCATCGAACAGATGAAGAAGGGGCAATCATTTTTGAATCCGACGGCGCATCGATTTCTCGCGTCAATTGGCGGAAGGAATGAGGCTGGGTCTATTCTTTGTCGATGGGCGTCTTAACTCGCTCCCAACGTCTCGTCACTCACGAAGTGATGCCTTCGGCAGAAGTGATCCCTTTGGGATTGGGAGCGAATTCATCATCTCGTTCTCAAACTCTTCAGTTGCCTCGGGACAATCTGTCCCGTTGGGAACGAGACAATCTGTCTTTTTTAAAAAAATATCTTCAACGAACACGATGAATGAGAGGAAGTAGTAATCCGATAATAAGCACGAGACAAACGATTGAAGTAACGATTATTGCCCAGAGGTTGACCATTCGGGATTCTGCACTCATAACAACGTCAAAGTACCGGTTTGATCGACTGTCCCAGAAAACCTGGTTCCCTTCGATCTTTTTCGAGTTCGAAGTGAGAAGTATCCCCGGCATAGAGACTTCGTTCTTGTATGAAAAATCCAATTCAGCCTCACTCTTGATCTCTTTCGTTATATTCGTGAAGATCGTATCCATCGCTCCCTGCAGTCTTTTTACCGGGCGTGGACGAAGGTTTCTTTCGACGATCCGAGCAATATCGTCCGGCTTGGCATTCACGTCTTTGATAAGTGCTTCGATCAGCGGTTCTTTCTGGTTGGCAAAAGCCGATGGCGGAAGGGCGGGGTCGTTCAGCTCTCTTGCCCGCGCTTGTATCCTCTCGATAAACTCGTCGATAATATTGCGGAACCAAAATTCGTCGACTCGCTTGCTGAGAAGACTGTCCTTGTCTTCCTTGATGAGATCGATTTCCGTTGGAGTAAAGAAGCTGTCGATCGGCTCGTGCCTATAGATGCTGAACGATGGGAGCGTTTCAGTGTAGGTATAATACGTGAAAAACCACCGAAAGTGCTTCTCGACACGGCATGAAATCTGGAGCTTAGCAGAGTCTCTTCCCTGCGAGAACTCGGCCATAAGTTGATCGCTGTTGATGTACGTTTTCTTTGCAGTGGTAGTGAAACCTTTCTCCGTTCCGTGTTCTATTCCGATGCTCCAGGAGCTGTCGAACACGTACGGGAGATGAAGATAGCGGAGGCCGAGAGAATCTCCGTCGCACACGATTGTCCGTTCAAATGATCCATCCGGACTAATTGTTGTTTTTATTGTGTAGTCATTACAGCCGCCTGAGAACAACATGATCAAGAAAATAATGGATTTTGTTGTCCGACTCATGGTATTTTCCTTTCCTGCGGAATAAGATCGTTCAGCTCACGAATCAATGACATCCGTTCCTTAAGAAGGGCATCGAGTTCTTTTGCATCCTTCTTTTTCGTTAAGAGCTTCCAGAGCTGGGGATGCGCGGCGCGGAACTCTGGAGGAAGCTTTGGCGTGATCGATTGGAGTTCGTTGTATAACAGGATGAAATCTTCTATGGATGCTTTGTTGATCATCACCCAATTGCCCGAAACTTCAAAAAATGATTTCTTGCCCGTCGCGAATCGCGAAAGGTCGGATACCACTCCCAGCGCATCGTTCTGCGTCAGAAACGGGGCGGGGAAGTCTGAGTGCACTAGAGAAGATGTCGATATCGAAGTCTCAAGGCCTTTGACATGAACATAGCCGGAAGTATACTCAATCAAAAAGGAAGCGCACAGGAGTGTTAGTGTGGATGCGATGGCAATCCGGACAACGGGAAGCCCGAGCCGCAGAACGATCAGGTCGTAGACGCTCGCCGACGTCTTCCGCGAATTGTTGCGTTCAATTTCGCCGATGACGGCATTCGCCATGGCAACAGGGTTCGTGGAATTTGGAGTTCTATTCTTGAAAAGCGCTAAAACTTCTTGTGTTCGCTCTACCTCACGATATTTTGCGACACACGCTCTGCACGTCGAAAGATGACGTTGGAATTCTCGCCATTCGTCCGGCCCAAGTTCGTCCTCGCGGAAATACATCGCTTTTCTGAATCTTGTGCAATTCATCGGCATCTCAATCTGAAATGAAGGGGACAAGTCGTTCACGGAGGAATCTCCGGGCATAAACCAGGTTCGCTTTCACCGAGCTTTCTGAGAGCCGAAGAATTTCACTCACCTCGCTCACGCTGAGTCCTTGAAGGTCCCGGAGTACGAAAATAATTTTCTGTTTTGGCGGCAGTTTATCGGTCAGCATTTCGATCGCGCCTGCAAGTTCTTTATTGCTGTAGAGCCGTTCTGGGTTATGTTCAACCGCGACACTCGCGAGCAGCGATGGATCGACTGCGTCAAGCGCGGTTGTTCCTCTTTTCTTCCGAGTTCGCAGTTTGTCATAGCACAAATGGGCGACGATTGAATACATCCACGTCGTAAATTTCATCTCACGATTATAGCGGGGGAGGCTGCTCCAAATGCGGATGAATGATTCCTGGACAACGTCCCTCGCTTCTTCTTCATCGCACAGAATTCTGAAGGCAACGGAAAAGGCATATCCCTGATATTCTTCCACGAGAGGCCGAAAAGCCGAGAGATCACCGCTTTTGCAGCGATCGAGGGTTTCGGCTAATTTTTGAAATACCAGGTCCGTCAGTTACTCCGTAAGTTTGAATGTCATCTATGACATCCTTTTCCGATGACAATGATACGTTTGATTTTGTAAAAGGTTAAATGCTTTCCGAACGCTGAGAGAATTTATCGGATTGTCTATGGGTATGGACGTATAGTCAAATATACTTTTTTTTGCGCGACATTTCATAAACGAATGGTGTTCATCTCATTCCCAAACCCTTCCGCTGCTGAGGGACAGGCTGTTTGGGAGTGCCGCACGCCACACTTGTTTTGCTCTTGTATTATGGTGAAGCGGAGCTTCTGGACATTGCGTTCCCAACGGGAGATTGGGAACGAGATGAATTTTGCTTAGAAACCAGCTGAAAAGATGAAAGATTCAGGCCGACTCAATTCATTTTCTCCTTTTTTCATTGTATTATGCATATACTTTCGAGCATCTTTTACTCAATTGTGTAGACTGGTGATGAACATCCGACAACGTGCAAATCTTATTTCAGCTCTGATCATCGTCGTCAGTTTGGCAATAACTGTTTCTCTTTATGTCTTCTTCAAAATCATATTTCTTTTTATTATCTTTGTGCCGCCGGTCATTTATCATTTTCTGAAAAAAAGAAGTAACGTCAACCATCCATTTGATGGCCCTACTGATGTCTAAGGGAAAAGCACGGCAGTTCAAAACAGATTCCGGGATCGAAATTCGCCAACAGTACACTCCATGGGATTTTGATTATCGCGAGAAGCTTGGTGACGCTGGAGAATTTCCGTTTACGCGCGGAGTGCATCCTGCAATGTATCGGTCGAAACTCTGGACGATGCGCCAATATGCCGGCTTCGGAACGGCGAAACAATCGAACGAGCGCTACAAATACCTGCTTGCGAACGGAACGACAGGCTTGTCCGTGGCTTTCGACCTTCCGACACAAATGGGCTACGACTCCGACCACTCATTAGCTGAAGGGGAAGTCGGGAAGGTCGGCGTGGCAATCGATACGCTTGCCGACATGGAAACGCTTTTCGACGGAATCAGACTTCAGGATATTACCACATCGATGACGATCAATGCGACGGCAGGAATACTGCTCTGCATGTATGCGGCGCTTGCAAAAAAACAGAATGCGGATCTGCAAACGCTCTCAGGCACAATTCAAAATGATATTTTGAAGGAATACATTGCTCGCGGGACATACATTTATCCTCCGCGACAATCGATGCGGCTTGTTACCGACATTTTTTCTTGGTGCAGCGAAAATGTTCCAAGTTGGAATACGATTTCGATAAGCGGCTACCACATTCGCGAAGCCGGTTCGACTGCGGTTCAAGAGATCGCGTTCACTCTGGCAAACGCCAGGGAATATGTTTCCGCAGCCGTTAAGGCGGGGTTATCAGTCGATCAGTTCGGTCCACGGCTTTCGTTTTTCTTTAATGCTCACAATAATTTTCTCGAAGAAGTTGCAAAGTTCCGGGCGGCGCGGCGACTGTGGGCTTCGATCATGAAGAATGAATTTTGCGCGACAAATCCGGATGCGATGAAACTTCGGTTCCATGCACAGACCGGGGGTTCGACACTTGCCGCACAGCAAATTGATAATAACATTCCCCGGACAACAATGCAGGCGCTGGCTGCAGTCCTCGGCGGATGCCAATCGTTGCATGTGAACGGCAAAGACGAAGCGCTTGCGCTTCCAACTGAGGAGACCGCCCGCCTAGCGCTGAGGACGCAGCAGATCATTGCCTTTGAATCCGGTGTTACCGAAACCGTCGATCCGCTCGCCGGGTCATATTTTGTTGAATCGCTTACCGATGAAATCGAGAATCGAGCGAAGGAATATCTCCAGAAAATCGAGGCTCTTGGCGGTGCAGTAAAGGCAATCGAAGCACAATACTATCAATCCGAAATTGCGGACAGTGCCTACAAATACCAAAAAGCGATTGATGAAAAAGAAAAGACCATTGTAGGCGTGAACGCTTTCCAAGCGGAAGAGGAAGTATCGCAGGAATTGTTGCATGTGGATGAATCAATTCGAGCTGAACAGACTCAGCGGTTGAATGCCATAAAAAAATCGCGTGACACACAGGCGGTGCACCACAGTCTTCGCGATTTGCACGCGGCTGCGAAGGGAACGGACAATGTTATTCCTCATATCTTGCAAGCGGTAGAAGCATACGCGACCATCGGGGAAATTTCTGACGTATTGAGAGAAGTGTGGGGAGAATACAGCAGTTAACAGCGGACAGTTAACAGTAAAAAGTTGCAACCCAAAACCCAACACCTAAAACCCAAAGCCTAAGAACAAAAAGCCAACAGCCCCATGGTATCCAAATCAAAGCTTCAGTATCTAAAGAATCTTTCGCAAAAGAAACACCGGGAAAAGGAAGGGCTCTTTCTTGTCGAAGGATGGCGAAGTGTTGAAGAGGTGTGCGCGGCATTAGATGAAATAGAAATTCTCGTGTATACGAAGGAAGCAAAAGAGAATCAGCGATTCGGCCCTGTACTCTTTTTAGCAGGGAAAAAATCAAAAGAGCGGCTCGAGGTGTCTACGAGAGAATTCGACCTGATCGCGGATACTGTTGCGGCACAAGGGATTGCTGCTGTTGTAAAAAAACTTTCGATCAGCTTTGATACCGAACTTCAAAAATTGTTGATGAAAGGTCAGGCATTTGTTGTTGCACTCGATCAGATTTCCGACCCGGGAAACCTTGGCGCTATAATTCGCACGAGCGATTGGTTCGGCGTTGAAGCAATTCTCCTCAGCAAAAACTGCGTCGAACTTTACAATCAGAAAGTCGTTCGGTCGACTGTCGGGTCCATCTTTCATTTGCCAATTCTTGATTGCTCGGACGACGGAGAGTCGTTCGCAGATGTGTTAGGGGGGTTGCAAAAAAGCGGATTCGTGGTATTCGGTGCGGAAGTATCAGGGAACACTGATATACGAACAAATGTCTGGCCGAACAAAACCGTTCTCGTCATTGGAAATGAGGCACGGGGGATTTCTCCGGAAATCGCAAAGTTGCTCGATAAACACATTGCTATTCCGAAATTTGGCAAGTCAGAATCTTTAAATGCCGGCGTGGCAGCCGCTGTATTCCTATCACATCGTGCTTTTCAACAAAAGAAAGATGGTTAATGTTTGAACTGCATTCGGAAGGTTTGTTTTATAAACCTGAGTATTGATTGGGCCTTTTACCTTTTTATCAATGAGCCTTCTGAAGGCTTGTAAATTTGTATACTTAAATACATGATTACTGACGTTTCCGGAATACTGGTCGGTCATTATACGGACCGCAAAGCATTGACTGGCTGCACGGTTGTGCTGTGCCCTCCAAAAACAATGGCGAGCTGCGAAGTGCGGGGAAGCGCTCCCGGTTCCCGGGAACTTGCATTGCTCGCGCCGGAAAAGCAGATGCAGGAGATCCATGCGATTCTGCTGACCGGAGGCAGCGCCTTCGGCCTCGGTGCGGCAAACGGCGTGATGAAGTATTTGGCCGAAAATAACATGGGTTACCAGACTCCATGGGCGCTTGTGCCGATCGTTCCGTCAGCTGTGATTTTCGATTTAAATGTAGGCGATTCTGCAACTTTTCCGACGCAGGATAACGCGTATCAGGCGTGCAAAAATGCATCGATGAAAGTTGGACAGGGAAACGTTGGAGCCGGAACGGGTGCGACGGTCGGAAAATGGCACGGCTTGGACTCTGCAATGAAGGGGGGCGTCGGAACATTTTCCATAAGAGCCGGAGAAGTCGTTGTTGGCGCCCTCGCCGTTGTGAACGCGGTCGGCGATGTTGTCGGACATGACGGGCATATTCTTGCCGGTGCACAAAAAAAAGGCAAATTTTTCGGCGGCGAGGATAGACTGAACAGCTTGCAGAACGAAGGATTGCTTTTGCGCAATATCAACACGACGCTCGTGGTTGTTGCATCAAATGCGCGTTTAAGCAAAGTTGACTGCTACCGTGTTGCTCAGCGCGCTCACGACGGGATGGCTCGTGCAATCGTTCCTTCCCACACAACGTTTGATGGTGATACGACCTTTGCCTTGAGCGCCGGAAAAATTTCCGCTCCCATTGACCTTGTGGCCGAGATGGGAGCCGAAGCAACTGCGGAATCAATTCGCAATGCTGTGAAACATTCCACGCCGATTTCTTAATTCTGCTTTGTTTGAAGTAGTGTGCCGGTCTCAAGCGCTCCGATTGCTTTCGGAAAACGGAGGCTTATGAGGCAGGGAAAGATTGAAGTCTAACAAATTTCTTTCTATATTCACGTCAGCATTGAGAGTACGATGAAAATATTTCTGACCGGTGCAACCGGATATGTGGGACGGCAGGTTGTTCGCGACTTGGTGAAAGCCGGTTACGCTGTTGTAGCGCTGATTCGCATAGGGTCAGAGACGAAACTTCCGGGAGGAATTGCCGGAAGTATTACAGTAGTCAATGGCGACATCCAGAAGCCGGAAACATACCGTGACGCACTTCAATCGTGCGACGCAATTATTAATCTTCCTGGATTGCTCCGCGAGTTTCCGAACGAAGGAATGACGTTTGAAGGAGTTCATTTCCTCGGGACAAGACTCCTCGTCGATGAGGCTCAAACGCTGGGGGTGGCGCGGTTTATTCAAATGAGCGCGCTTGGCGTTCGTGAGGGAGCAAGGCCTAAATACCAGGAGACGAAATTTCGGGCAGAAGAATATCTTAAGGGAAGTCAATTGCGGTGGACCATATTTCGGCCGTCGTTGATGTTCGGGAATGAAAAAGAAGGGTTCGCAAATTTTATCAGCGTTCTGCACGATCTTTTGCTGATGGTGCCGGTGGTTGTTCCCGTTCTTGGCGATGGGAATTACCGCTTTCAGCCGGTCGCCGTTCAAAATGTTTCAGAAGGATTCGTAAAAGCGCTCACGAACGACCTGTCCGTAGGAAGAACGTATGATATGGCAGGGCCTGATCGTTACACGTACAACGAATTGCTTGATATGGTCGCATACGTTGTCGGGAAACACAAAATTAAAATTCATCAACCGATGTTTTTGATGAAGGCAGTGGCGTCACTGCTGGGGGGCTTCAAATTTTTCCCGGTGTCTCGTGACCAGATTACAATGCTTGAAGAGGAAAATATTTCTGACCGGTGGAAAGAATTTTTCGATGATTTCGCGATTACTCCATTACGGATAGTGGAGAATATCCATAAAGGGTTTTAGATCCGTGGCGAAGCCAAATCGCGTTGTCAGTTTGTCCCGCGCTCTTTCAAAACTCGGATACTGCTCGCGCTCTCAAGCCGAACAATTTATTATAGAAAAGAAAGTTTCGGTCAACGGCAGAATTGTCTCGCAGCCGGCGTTTCGCGTCGACCCGGCGCGCGATAAGATTCGAGTAGATGCACAAGCCATTCCAGAGAAAAAGGAATTTATCTACACTCTAATGAATAAACCCGTCGGAGTTGTCACGACCAGGGTGGATGAGCGTGGAAGGAAGACTGTGTTCGACCTCTTGCCGGAAGGGAAGCCGTTCATTGTTCCTGTCGGAAGATTAGATAAAGAAACGTCGGGTGCGTTGTTGTTTACGAACGATTCACAGCTCGGCGAACGGCTGACAAATCCGGAGTCAAAAATTCCAAAGACGTATCGAGTTGTGGCAGAGGGAACTGTTAGTAAAGAAGCCTTTGAGGAAATTCGAAGAGGGATACGGATTGAAGAGAAGTACACGGCCCTTCCGGCTTTTGTTGCGAACGTGGTCCACAATGAACTGTCGACCGGCTGCGACGTTACCATTGTCGAAGGCAAAAATCGTCAGGTGAGGAAAATGTTTGAGGCAATCGGCCACCGGGTTATTTCGCTCCAGCGCGTTTCAATCGGTCCGGTTCAATTAGGGTCCCTTCCCGTCGGCGAGAGCCGCGGCTTAACCATGCAAGAGATTACTCTGCTTCGAAAGAACGTTTCATAATGCCTGCGATCGAATGTAATATTGTTGAGGTGTGCGTTTTCTGTTTTTCGGATACCGGTCCGTTATTTCTTCTTCTTCGCCGATCAAAGACAGACCGTATTTATCCCGATACGTGGCAAATAGTAAGCGGCTCAATCGAAGGGAATGAAACATCGGTAAAAGCATCTCTCAGAGAGTTGAGGGAAGAAACCGGCCTCGTTCCTGAAAAGTACTGGGTCGTTCCCCATATGAATACATTTTTGAACCCAAAGAGGGATGTTGTGCATATCTCCGCGGTATATGCAGCACAGGTTCCCGCCGGCTCATTGCCGACGCTGTCCGATGAACACTATGAGTTCGAGTGGTGTTCAATGGAGCGTGCGAAACAGCTTCTCGTCTGGCCGGGACAAGTTCAAGCATTAAAGATAATTGATGAGTATATTGTTCAAGGGAAGTTAGCTTCGCTGCTGACCGAAATCTCGAGTATTGATAGCTGAACCAAAGCCGGGGAGCCGCAGCATTGTGTTCGCTCCGCAGAGGCGGAGTGAGTTGAAAAGTCCTGACATTGTTTTGTCCATTTAAGCATCATTAAGGAGATACCCGTGAGTTTATTAGTCGTTGGTTCACTTGCGCTCGACACCATCGAGACACCATTTGGCAAAGCCCAGGAAACTCTGGGAGGTTCTGCCGTCTATATCTCCACGGCGGCAAGTTATTTTGCTCCGCAAGTTCGATTAGTCGGCGTCGTGGGGGGGGATTTTCCCGAAAAGGCGATGTCGTTCCTCGGCGAGCGGAACATCGACCTCGAAGGTCTGCAGCGAATCGAAAGCGGCAAGACGTTCCGGTGGTCGGGAAAGTATCACTACGATTTGAACATGCGGGATACCCTGTTCACGAAGCTTAACGTGTTTGAAAAATTCGATCCGAAAATTCCGGAGGCGTACAGGAAAAGCAAATACGTGTGTTTAGGAAACATCGATCCGGTTCTTCAGCGAAAAGTCTTGGACCAAATCGAAAAGCCGAAGCTTGTCGTCGGCGATACGATGAATTTTTGGATTGAGGGGAAACATGATGAACTGATGAAGACAATGAAGCATTTCGACGTTCTCATTATTAACGACTCCGAAGCCCGGCTTCTCACGCAGGAGCCGAATCTCATCCGTGCGGGGAAAAAGATTATCGGGATGGGGCCGAAAATCCTCATCATCAAAAAAGGGGAACATGGCGCAATCCTCCTCACCGAAAATACGATTTTTTCCGCTCCGGCGTACCCGATGGAAAACATAAACGATCCGACGGGAGCCGGAGATTCCTTTGCCGGTGGTTTTATCGGATGGTTGGAAAAGAGTGACGATATATCGGATGAGAATTTGAAGAAGGCAGTTATTTACGGAAGCGCCATGGCGTCCTTTTGCGTCGAGAAATTCGGCGTGGACGGGCTGAACGACTTAACGCATCTGAAAATTCAGGATCGATTCCGGTCATTCCGCGACTTGTCGAAATTCTGATTCTACATACGCTTGATGAAAAGCATTGAATGGATTGGCGGCAAAGTTCGATTCATCGATCAGACAAAACTTCCTACCGACGAAATCTTCGTTGAGACAGACGACCTCGCGGTGCTTATCGATGCGATTCGAACGTTGAAAGTCCGCGGCGCGCCCGCGCTGGGAGTTGCAGCGGCATACGGTGTCATTCTCGGTACACAGCGTTTTCCCTCCGAAAATTCTCAAGAATTTTACGAAGCTGTTCAACAAACAATTTCAATGATTGCCCAGACCCGCCCCACGGCAAGGAATCTTTTCGGGGCGCTGGAACGAATGCGTTCCGTCTGTCGTCTAAATCTTCATAAGAGCGTTGAACGCATTAAGCGGATGTTGTTGGATGAAGCAGTGCTCATCCACGCGGAGGATGCGGAAATGTGCACGGCAATCGGAAAGCACGGCGCGGCGTTAATTCCGGATCCTTCAACGATTTTGACTCACTGCAATACTGGAGCACTGGCGACCGGCGGCGAAGGGACGGCCCAATCAATCATCACGACGGCGTTTGAACAAGGGAAAAAAATTTCCGTGTACGCGGATGAGACACGGCCGCTTCTTCAGGGAGCTCGGCTGACTGCATGGGAATTGCAGAAGCGGGGGATTCATGTCACGGTCATTACCGACAATGCCGCGGCGGTTGTAATGGCGATGAAAAAGATAGACCTCGTTCTTGTCGGTGCCGACAGGATTGCGGCGAACGGCGACACCGCAAACAAAGTCGGCACGTACAACGTCGCGATTATCGCCAAAGAGCATGGGATTCCGTTTTACGTTGCCGCCCCCACATCAACAATCGACGTCTCGATTGCCGAGGGTGCCCGGATTCCAATTGAAGAACGCGACCCGAAGGAAGTTTCGGAAGGATTCGGAAAACGGACCGTGCCGAAGGGCGTGAGCGTATATTCGCCGGCGTTCGATGTCACTCCTCACGCCTACATTACGGCGATTGTTACAGAACGAGGGATTTTGCGTCCGCCGTTTGCACAATCGATTCGCGCGGTATTTCAGGAATCAAGCGAACACGCCGTATGATCGTATCGACGGATGCCATCGTTCTCCGCTCAATGAAGTACGGCGAAACCAGCAAGATCGTGACGCTCTATTCGGAGAGGTTTGGGAAAATTAAAGTAATTGCAAAAGGTGCTCGCGGCGTAAAGAGTAAATTTGGCGCTTCGCTGGAGCCAATGACGCATTCTTCGGTTATTTTGTACAAGAAAGAACAGCGTGATTTGCACGTGCTATCCAAATGCGAGATGAGCAGCCCTTTTTTCAAGTTTGAAGGCAATGGCGATAGATTGGCAGCCGGTCTCGCCGTGGTCGAACTGGTCAACATGGTGATGCATGATGAGGAGGAAAATGCGCCGATGTTTGCGCTCCTCGTGGAGTCGTTAACGGCGGTTGACCGGGCTTCAAAACATTTGCTCAATATTTTCTTCGCATTTGAATTGCGGCTCCTGGAAATATTCGGCTACGGGCTGAACCTTCAGCATTGCACGCGATGCGGGCGCAGCGTTGTCGAAGGCCGGTATACTGATGAAGTATTCCTTCTGCTGGCGAGCGGGTCCGTGCTGTGTTCTGATTGCCATTCCACATCCAACATGGGAGGCATCAAGGCGTCTAAAGGATTGGTCCAATCGTTGTTTCATCTGCAAACTCTGCCGATGAAGACAATTGACGACCTGCCGCTCGCCTTGCCGATGCAGGATGAAATTCTTGCTTTGCTGCAAACGTATTTGAAATATCATATTGCCGGTGTACGAACGTTAAAATCGCTTTCGTTGTTTACTAGTGTGTAATCGTCTATTCACTCAATATTATTGCTTGCAGGAGGTTGTTGAAATATGAAAAGGTCTGTTTTTGCTGCGTTGTTTCTTATTTTCGTCGGCATCATTTTTGGCGCCGTGCTTGTCTCGAACTTTGACGGCGTCGACCTCGGACTGGCTCAGAACAAATCGGTGAAGCTCGGGGCCGACCGAAATCCGGTGAAGCCGAACTCCGAACTGAAGGCATTAAATGAAGCGTTCGTCGGCGTCGCAAAAGAAGCGACGCCTTCGGTGGTGTCGATTGTTGTTACGACGAAGGCAAAAAAACCGCAAGACAACGAGTTCTTCCATTTCTTTCCCGACTTCAAATTCAAAATGCCCGAGGAAGAGCAGACACAAGGAGCGGGATCCGGCGTGATCGTCACCAGCGACGGTTATGTTATGACGAATAACCACGTCGTTGAGGATGCAGCTGAAAACGGAATTGAAGTTGTGTTGAGCGATACGCGGCGATTCAAAGCCAAACTTGTCGGGACCGATCCGTTGACCGACATCGGTGTTGTGAAGATTGATGCCAGCGACCTTCCGGTCGCAATGCTTGGGAACTCCGACGAATTGCAAGTGGGGCAGTGGGCTATCGCAATTGGCAATCCGCTTGCTTTGACTTCGACGGTCACTGCGGGTATCATCAGCTATCTTGGACGCAACATTCAGATCATCGGCGACAATTACGGCGTTGAGAATTTTATTCAGACGGATGCGGCGATCAATCCGGGAAACAGCGGCGGCGCGCTTGTCAATATTTACGGAGAGGTTATCGGCATCAATACCGCCATCGCAACGACGAACGCCCGCTATCAGGGATACGGTTTTGCTATTCCGGTGAACCTCGCCAGGATTGTTGCCGAAGACCTGATTCTTCACGGGAAAGTCGAACGAGGATACATCGGTGTCTCAATTTCCGCGGTTGATGCAACTGTTGCGAAGGCGGCCGGACTCGAAAAAATCGAAGGGGTGCTTGTACAGGACCTTGTTGAAGGCGGAGCGGCAAAGGATGCGGGAATTAAGGAAGGTGATATTATCCTTTCCGTCGACGGAAAGCTCGTAAAGGCTCCAAACGAACTTCAATCAATTATCGCGGGGAGACATCCTGGTGAAAAAGTAGCACTGCAAATATGGCGGGACAAGTCCGCGATAGAAAAAAGCGTCACGTTGAAGCCGCGGCCTGACAAATCGAGCGTGGCAGCGAACAGCGAGGAGAATAACAACGGCGAGGACGCCGCACCCGAGAAGGTTTCAAAGCCCGTTCAGTTTGACGCTCTCGGCTTCTCTATCACAAAAGCGGATGCCAAGATCAAGAAAGATCGAAAAGTGGAGAGTGATATCATCGTCTCAAATGTTAAACGGTACAGCGAGGCGGACAACCGGCAGATTCAGGAAGGCGACATCATCGTCGAAGCTGACAGAAGAGAAATTTCCTCCGTACCTGAATTTGAGAAACTGGTGAAGTCAAAAAAGCCGGGCGACGCCCTCATGCTACGCGTCAAAAGCGCGAACGGCGCGTCTCGATTTATCGCCGTTCAAATACCAAAAGATTGACAACGCGGCATCTAACCTAACTGGAACGCTGTTAAAAGAGTCTCTGTGATGTTTTGCAGAGACTTTTTTTGTATATTTCCACTGCTGAATAAGTATTCTATTTCCTTACAGGAAATTGATACAACATCAATGACGAGTGATTGAAAGGAAACGGGCGTGATACGATATCTGACTTCGGGGGAATCTCATGGTCCAGGTTTGGTCGGTGTTGTCGAAGGGCTTCCTGCAGGTATTGAAATTTCGTCGGAGTACATCAACCGCCAATTATGGCGCCGTCAGCAGGGGTACGGCCGCGGCGGAAGAATGAGAATTGAATCGGATACGGTTGAAATTCTATCGGGAGTCCGGTTTGGCAGAACCCTCGGCTCGCCGATTGCCTTGGTTGTACGAAATAAGGACTGGATGAACTGGACTGAAAAAATGTCAGTTGAAGGAAGCGGGATCGGCATCGAAAAAATTTCTACTCCCCGGCCGGGGCATGCGGATTTGGCCGGAGCGCTCAAATACGGTTTCGATGACCTTCGAAATGTCATTGACCGCGCAAGCGCAAGGGAGACTGCGATGAGAGTTGCATTGTGCACTGTGGTGAGAAAATTTCTGGAAACATTCGGCATTTTTATCGGCAGCCACGTGTTGAGTATCGGCCCGGCGGCAGTGCAGAACCGTTTGAGTATCGATAAGCTCATCGGCAAACTTGCCGTTGCGTCGAACGGAGGATACAATCTTGCCGAAGAGGCCGATAAATCGGAAGTCAGAATATTGGATAAACGTGTCGCGGAAAAAGCGATGAAGGCAATCAAAGCCGCAAAGAAAAAAGGGGATACTCTTGGCGGAATCTTTGAAGTTATTGTTACAGGCATCCCGACGGGGTTGGGGAGTTACGTAGAATACGATAGAAAACTTGACGGCCAATTGGCTCAGGCTATTGTCTCAATTCACGCTGTGAAGGGAGTTGAGATTGGAAATGCATTTACAAATTCGACATTGTTCGGTTCCGAGGTCCACGACGAGATCCTTGCAGGCAAAAACAGCAGGCTTGTTCGTCCAACAAACAGGGCCGGCGGACTGGAAGGGGGTGTGACGACAGGAGAAATGCTTGTCCTTCATGGGGCAATGAAGCCGATATCAACTCTCGCCAAGCCGTTACGGTCAGTCAACCTCAAAACGATGAAAATCGTTCCATCGCGATACGAACGCTCTGACGTTTGCGCAGTTCCTGCTTGTTCCGTTATCGCAGAAGCCGTTGTCGCTCCGGTGCTTGCGAATGCGTTTTTGGAAAAATTTGGCGGTGATTCCGTCTCCGAGATACGGAAACGCTACAAAAATGCCAAAAAATGAAGGATTATTCCAAACCCTAATAGGCCGTTAAGGGCAGCCAATTTCTTGACAATAGCGCCTGAGAATGCTATATTTTAATCATCTAGACATCAGCGTTGAAGTAACGCTAGAGGGTGAATTTAAGGTGCGCAGTGCTAATGAGGATGTTATACAATTTCCAGAAGATCGTAACTGTTCAGGGTGAATGAGGAGGCCGTCTTCAGTTCAAAACTTACTTCGAAAAGCATTCATGGTCGGTTGAATAGTAAGGTTTTAGTGCTTAACCAAAACTACGAACCAATGAGTGTCTGCAATGTCAAGAAAGCTATCATCTTGCTTTTTCTTGGGAAGGCTGAGCTGATCGAAGCTCATGCTGGCAAACTTCTTCGTTCTGTTTCAATGGCGATGCCTTTTCCAAGCGTTGTACGCCTCTCTGTCTATATTCGTGTCCCGTATAAAAAAATTATTCTTTCTCGCAAAAACATCCTCCGGCGAGACGGCCACCGGTGCCAATTTTGCGGCAGGGGAGATTTACCGTTGACTGTTGATCATGTGCTCCCTCGTTCACGGGCCGGCGAAGACACCTGGGAAAACCTGGTGTGTGCCTGCGTGCAATGCAATAACGCAAAAGGAGACCGGACTCCCGAAGAAGCGCGAATGCCTCTGATGCGCAAGCCAAGTCGTCCGAACCATGTCACGTTCATAAGACATTTTGTAGGGAACATCGACGACCGTTGGAAACCGTACCTCTTCATGAACTAGTCGGCGCAGAAGGAGTTTTTAAAGGTCATTGACTGTTAAGAAAAGAATATTGAGCGGGATGCGTCCCACTGGAAAACTTCATCTGGGTCATCTCGTCGGGGCGCTGGAAAATTGGGTCGCGCTCCAGAATGAATACGACAATTTTCATCTCATTGCCGATTACCACGCTCTGACAACGAATGTCGACACGCATGATCTGTACCAGAATTCAATCGACATGGTGATTGATTGGCTTGCCGCCGGCATTGATCCGAAGAGAAGTCCGATATTCCGGCAATCGCAGATTAAGGAACACTCGGAACTCCATTTAATTTTTTCGATGTTAATCACAACTGCCCGATTGGAGCGCAATCCGACATTAAAAGATCAGGTTCGTGACTTGAACATCGAGACGATGTCGTATGGTCATCTGGGATATCCTGTGCTGCAGTCAGCCGACATTCTGTTGTACAAGGGAGATGTTGTCCCTGTCGGAGAAGACCAGGTTCCTCACATCGAGATCACGCGGGAAATTGCACGGCGGTTCAACAATCAGTACGGACCGGTTTTTCCAGAGCCGGAACCGCGCCTGACGAAATTTGCACGGCTCCCGGGCCTCGACGGCAATCAAAAAATGAGCAAATCCACCGGGAACACGATCTTGCTTTCGGATTCCCCCGACGATATTCGGAAGAAATTGAAAACTGCCGTCACCGACCCGGCGAAGATCCGTAAAGGTGATCCAGGCCATCCCGACATTTGTCTCGTTTTTACGTATCACAAAAAATTTAACGCAACAGAAGTCGCTGAGATTCGCCGCGACTGTGAATCGGGAGCGCTTGGCTGCGTCGATTGCAAATCAAATTGCGGCGGAAAAATCGCCGCCGCACTTGCACCAATCCGCGAGAAGAGGGCGTACTATGAATCTCATCTCGATGAAGTGAAAAATATTTTGGCGGACGGTGAAGCTCGCGGGAAAAAAGTAGCCGGTGAAACAATGCGGAACGTTCATTCAGTAATGTCGCTCGGATAGCAGATGTATCGAATTAAATTGTCGGATTTTGAAGGACCTCTTGATCTGCTTTTGTTTTTCATCAAGCGGGATGAATTGGATATCTACGACATTCCCATCGCGAAGATTACAAAAGACTTTCTCGAATACTTGCAGTACCTTCAGGAACTCGACCTGGACATTGCAGGGGAGTTCATCGTCACTGCGGCGGAGTTGATGCAGATAAAAGTCCAGCTGCTGCTTCCGCGGATGGATGGCGCAGGCGAGGAAGAGCTCGACCCGCGCGCGGAGCTTGTTCGCCGTTTGCTCGATTACAAACGATATAAAGAGATGGCCGGGGAGCTTCAAACGATGAGCGAAGAGCAAAGCAAGATTTCGTACCGGAAGAACTTCGCATACGATCAGAAGCTTGTCGAAGACCCGGACGAAGAGAATCTCTTGCGCGACGTATCGCTGTTCGATTTGATTGCGGCGTTCAAATACGTTGTCGACCGAATGCCGCGGAAGCATGTTCACGAAATCAACAAGCTTAACGTAACGCTTGAGGACCAGATCCAGTATATCCTGAATTACTTCAACGACAAGACCGAAACAACCTTTTTGCAGATGGTTGCGTCAATGGCCGAAAAAATCCGCATCGTCGTGACGTTCATTGCATTGTTGGAACTGATAAAACAAAAACAAATCGGTGTGCGCCAGGTGGACCCGTACGGTGAAATGATGATTGTCAAACTGCCAACGGAGGTATCTGCATGAATGAAGACGAGAAGGTAGAAGTCTCGAGCGATCAAGCGGCCGCCATGGTTGTTACAACGGAGCTGAAAGAAATTGTTGAGTCGCTGCTGTTTGCTTCCGACGAACCGGTGACGCTCGAAATTCTCCGAGTGGTTTTCGATGATATGAATAGAGACAAAGCTGACGGCGAAAAAGTTGATCCAACGAATGAGGAAATCAAATCGGCGATAGATTTGTTGAATGCCGAATACGTGGAGACGCGCCGCGCGTATAAAATTCAACAATTGGCGGGAGGATATGTTTTCGCAACAGACAAAAAATTCGCGTCGTGGGTCGGTAAGCTGTTCAAAGAAAAGGCCCGGCGGAAGCTGTCTCAGACGGCGGTGGAAACGCTCGCAATTATCGCTTACAAACAGCCCATCACAAAGTCGGAAGTCGAATTCATCCGCGGTGTGAACGCGGACTATATCATGAAGACGCTGCTGGAAAAGAACCTCGCGACGATTGTCGGACGCGCGCACAGCCCCGGACGTCCGCTGTTGTACGGCACGACTCCGGATTTCCTCAAGCATTTCGGACTCAATGAAATTACCGACTTGCCGAAACCGAGGGAGATTGAAGAGCTTCTCGGGGAGACCGAACTCGAGGTCGAGAAGAGAATGCTTGCGAATCAGGAGGAGCTGGAATTCAAAGAGAAATTGCACGAAAAACTTGACCCAAATTCGCGAGCTCCTCACATCCCCAGGAAAAAATCAAAACTGCAGGAGCCGCATCAAGACGATGATGCTAAAACTGTAGTCGAAAAGATTACTCCCATTCAACCTACCGCCTTCACTCAAGAAAAGGTTGGGGTGGAGATCATTAAAAAAGATGAAGACGCATCTCTTCCTCCGCCAATTGTTACAATCGCCGCGGAGTCAGAATCGGTTGAACAAACAGGTCATCCTCATGTTGCAGCATCGGCGAACACTGTGGCCGAGCCTGTTGAACTCTCGATTGAATCCGCGGGATCTCATACTGTTGCTGCATCGTTGGAAAACCGTATCATGCCTGGACGCTCTGAGGTCAATGAAGAGCCCCTTTCGGATGCCGGAAGTATTGGGCATTCAGACGAAACGGGTATTCACACGTACGTTGCTCCGCAAGACAATCCTACGGCTGAAACGGTCATACCCTCCTCCGCCGCATGGGAACAACCTGAAAAGCACGATTCGAAGAAAGGATGGAGCACGTGGAAGACAAAAATACAAACGTTCTTCCGCAAGTTGTTCGGTTAAACCGCTTCATCGCAATGGCCGGCATCTCCTCCAGGCGCAAGGCCGAGGAATTGATTCTCAACGGAGAAGTTACCGTCAACAAGAAAGTCGTTACCGATCTATCCACGAAAGTTTCGCCTTCCTCCGACCGTGTTGCCGTCAACGGTAGAACCATCTCCGTCGAAGAGAAGCTTATCTACATTGTGCTGAACAAACCGAAAGATTATATAACAACTGCGCGCGACGAAAAGAACCGGAAGACCGTCTACGACCTCGTTCATACCCGCGAGCGGATTTTCCCCGTCGGGAGGCTTGACCGCAACACGACGGGCGTTCTTCTGTTTACGAACGACGGGGAGCTGGCACACCGGCTCATGCATCCGTCTCACCAGGTTGATAAATCGTACCACGTTGAATTAACGGCAAGCGTCGACCAGAAGGACATCGAGAAGGTGAAGAAGGGTGTTCACATCGAAGACGGAAAAACCGCTCCTGCGCGCGTTGATTCAATTCCTGGCACAAAAAACCGGAATCTGATTATTACGATCCACGAAGGGCGCAACAGGCAGGTGCGGAGGATGTTCGAAGCGCTTGGCTATGAGGTGAAGCGTCTCGATCGCGTCCAATATGCAGGGCTGACGACTGACGGCCTTCGACGCGGAGGATGGCGGCATCTCACAAAGCCCGAAGAACGAATGCTCAAAAAGTTTGCCGGGATGAAAGAACAATAGAAGCAGTCCAGTGCGGCCTATACTTGGGACGTGAATGTTGGGGTCATTTCTTGCCAGAGTGACGCCATAAAAAAATACTATTAGAAGGTTAGACTCATGCGATTTCCACGCAGCAGCGGAATTCTTCTTCACCCGACGTCTCTTCCGGGTCCACACGGTTCGGGAGATTTCGGGCCGGCGGCATATCATTTTATCGATTGGCTTGTTGTTGCCGGACAAAAGTTGTGGCAAATACTTCCTCTCGGCCCGGTCGGCTTGGGAAATTCCCCCTATATGAGCCTGTCCGCGTTTGCCGGCAACCCGTTGCTTATCGATCTTTCCGAACTCGAGCACAAAGGCTGGCTCAACGGTGAAGAACTTTCGTCCGTAAAGACCTTTCCGACTACCCACGTCGATTTCGGGAAAGTTATACCCTTCCGGCTCAAACTCCTGCATCACGCGGCGAAAAATTTTTTCTCGCACGCGACATCGAGCGATAAAGCAGAACTTGAATTGTTCGATCATCAAAACAAAAGCTGGCTTGCCGATTACGCTCTCTTCATGGCGTTAAAGAGCGAACATGATAATAAGGAATGGTGCGAATGGGAGCGGGACATCGCCCAGCGTAAACCGCCCGCTCTTGAGAAAGCACGCGTTGAATTAAGCGATGAAATAAAATTTTGGAAATTTACGCAGTGGTGTTTTGCCCGTCAGTGGGCTGCGCTAAAAAGATACGCCAATGAAAAAGGGATTCAAATCGTCGGCGATATTCCAATTTTCACGGCGTTCCAGAGTTCCGACGTCTGGGCGCACCCCGACCTTTTTTCGCTGGATGAAAATCTTCGTCCGACCGTTGTAGCCGGTGTCCCGCCGGATTATTTTAGCGCGACGGGCCAGCGTTGGGGGAATCCGCTGTACCGATGGGATGTGATGGAACGCGATGGATTTGCATGGTGGATTGAGCGGATCAAGAATACGCTTGCCCTTGTCGACATTGTCCGCATCGATCATTTCCGAGGCTTTGCTGCATACTGGGAAATTCCAGCTGATGAAAAAACTGCGGTGCACGGCCGGTGGGTTGGCGGTCCGAAAGAGCAGTTGTTTGACACGGTGCTGCTGAAATTAGGCAAGCTCCCGATCATCGCCGAAGACCTGGGTCTTATGACCGACGATGTCATCGCACTGCGTGACAGGTTCAATTTTCCCGGGATGAAAGTGCTCCAATTCGCTTTTGCAGGAGACCCTAAGAATCCTTTCCTTCCACACAACTACTCGCCAAATGTTGTTGTCTATACCGGCACGCATGACAACGACACGACGATTGGCTGGTTTCAAAGCGCAACGGAACGGGAACAGGCATTTGTCAAAAAATACATCGGCACCGACGGGAAAGAAATTCATTGGGATTTGATCCGGCTCGCGTCGCAATCAGTCGCCGACATGGCAATCTATCCGATGCAGGATGTTCTCGGTCTCGGCACTGAAGCGCGCATGAATTTGCCCGGGAAATCTTCGGGGTTCTGGGAATGGCGCTTTTCATGGAACCAAGTGGCCTCCGTGCACGCCGCGCGGCTCTACGAGTTGACGGCCCTCTTCAAACGTTGTTCACCGGACCGGCTGGAGCTCCCTTCGTATCCGCATGGCAAGAAATTGCCGTAAGAAACTTTTCCATCCCTTATGCACGTTGCAGGAATAAACTAAACATTATGGATCAACACGAATATCAACAAGAATTAAATGCACTCATGGCCCGTCGCCGTGAGGAATTGGACCAGTTGAGAAAACTTGGCATTGAGCCGTACCCCCATGGGTACGAACGCGATGCTTTTTCTTCTGAAATCCTTTCCACATTCAACGACGGTGATCCGCAGCGGATCGTGTCCGTAGCGGGAAGAATCATGTCCCTGCGCAAAATGGGGAAAGCGTCATTTTGCCACATTCAGGATTCAAAGGGGAAGATACAAATCTATTTGAAGAAGGATGACCTCGGAGATATTTATGACGCGTTTCGCCTTCTGGACATCGGAGATATTATCGGCATCAAAGGCTTTCTCTTCAGAACGAAAATGGGAGAAGTGTCAATTCACGCGCAGGAGTTGAAGCTGCTCACGAAATCGCTGAGACCTCTTCCGGTCGTCAAGGAAAAGACGGACGAGCATGGGATTAAGGTTGTGTTCGATCCGTTCGCCGACAAAGAGCTGCGGTACCGGCAGCGCTATGTCGACCTTGTTGTCAATCCGGCGGTTCGGGACGTTCTCACGAAACGGACAGTTATTCTCCGCACCATACGAAAGTTCTTAGACGAGAGAAGTTATCTCGAAGTGGAAACGCCAGTGCTGCAGCCGCTCTACGGCGGGGCTTCTGCGCGTCCGTTCGTCACACATCACAATACACTCGATATGCCTCTCTATCTTCGTATTGCCGATGAATTGTATTTGAAACGGCTCATCGTAGGCGGCTATGACGGAGTGTATGAAATAGCAAAAGACTTTCGCAATGAAGGGATGGATCGGACTCACAACCCGGAATTCACAATGATGGAAGTATATGTGGCATACCAGGATTATTTGTGGATGATGGGATTGGTTGAGCAGATGGTCCATTCAGTCGCGCTCGCACTCAACGGCGATGCAAAGGTGACATTAGGAGAGCATGAAATCGATTTCACTCCTCCGTGGAAACGGATGACCATGTTCGGTGCGATCGAAGAATATACCGGACGCAAGCTGCAGGGCAAGAGCGAAGCAGAGCTACGCACCATCGCAAAGGAATTGCACGTCGATATAGATCCGGCCGCAGGTCCGGGGAAAATCGTCGACGAGATATTCAGTGTGAAAGTGCAGCCGTATCTTACTCAGCCGACTTTCATCATGGATTACCCTATTGAGATGTCGCCTCTTGCAAAGAAACACCGGTCAGAAGAAGGACTTGTGGAACGCTTTGAAGGCATAGTGAATGGCCAGGAAATCTGCAATGCATTCAGTGAATTAAACGACCCGATCGACCAGCGTGCCCGATTTGAAGACCAGGTGCGGCTGAAAGAACGGGGCGATGACGAAGCCCAAACACTTGATGAAGATTTTCTCCGTGCGCTTGAATACGGCATGCCGCCGACAGCCGGACTGGGAATCGGCATCGACCGTTTAACGATGGTGCTCACCGGACAAGAGTCCATCCGCGACGTCATTTTCTTCCCGCAAATGAAGCCGGAGAAATAAGACGTAAAGATCAGTCACTAATGCCGTGTCCAATAAATACTCTTGAATTTTTTTCCACTAAGCCGCCAAACGCACTAAGAAGTTGAAACATCTGAAAATAGTATCACGCGAATCCCTTCGGGATTTGCGCGAGGCAAGCTTTCCTGATTATTCAGAAGTCTCAAGTTATGAGTATACTGGGCAACAACAATTTTGGTGACCTCCGCGCTTTGGCGGTAAAGACAGAATATTTTTAAAGAAACGGACTTAGAAGGCAGTTTTCAATTGGGGAAGGGGGATTTCGGCCAACTTGACTTTGAAGCTATTTCTTATGATTTTACTTGGAACACTCCGAAACAGCCCCGCAAGGTGAAGTGCGTCACGTATTTCAAGGTTGAAAAAGCGTAACATATCTCTCCAAATGGATGCGGGTGTGCATTGTACTGCCCTGGTTGGAACTACACATGCAGTTCTTTTGGATTTTTGCCCATGAGCCGACATTAATTATTTTTTTGAGATGATACCAAAGGAAGAACTAAAAAGAGGTCTTATGAAGAAAAGGTTTTCCACGCCGATTGTTGTGCTGTTGATCCTGGTTTCAATATTGGGCGGCATGCAGCTCAATATGCTTATCTCCGGCGACAATATTTACGAGCAACTTGGCAAATTTAAGGATGTCTTGAGCTTGACGGAAAAATATTATGTTGATGAGGTCGACACGCAGAAGTTGACTGAGTCCGCAATCAAAGGATTGCTGAACGATCTCGACCCGCATTCCGTGTATATCGACCCAAAGCAACTGACAAAAGTGACGGAGGAATTTCGTGGAAAATTCGAAGGTATCGGAATAGAATTCGCCATCGTCAACGATACCATTACAGTCGTGCAGCCTATCGGAGGAGGTCCGAGTGCGCAGCTGGGTATTCTCTCGAACGACAAAATCGTGAAGATCGACGGCAAGAGTGCAATCGGTTTTGACAACGACCAGGTGATGAAAGGATTAAAGGGACCGAAGGGGACAAAAGTTTCTGTCACCATTGTGAGACCGGGTGAAAAGGCGTTGCTGGATTATGAAATTATCCGCGATGTTATACCTTTTTACAGTGTTGATGTTTCATTCATGCTCGACGACGAAGTCGGGTATATCAACGTTACCAGGTTTGCGGAAACGACAAATGCGGAGATGCTGAGCGCTCTTCAAAAACTGAAGGCGCAGGGAATGAAGCGATTGGTGCTGGACCTTCGGTTCAATCCGGGGGGCTACCTTGACCAGGCTGTTAAAATGGCTGATTTGTTTCTCGACGGAGATCCGGCAACGGGACAACGAAAGATTGTGTACACAAAAGGCCGCCGTCCTGACTTCAACGAAGAATATTTCGCGACGACGAACAGCGAGTTCGAAAAAGTTCCGCTGATTATTTTGGTTTCGAACGGGACGGCTTCCGCGAGTGAAATTGTTGCCGGTGCAATTCAAGATTGGGATCGAGGTCTCATCGTCGGCGAAACAAGCTTCGGCAAAGGACTCGTTCAGCGGCAGTTTGAATTGGCCGATAAGTCCGCATTTCGTTTGACCATAGCCCGGTATTACACGCCGAGCGGGCGTTTGATCCAGCGCTCGTACGCGGAAGGGAAAGAGAAGTATCAGCGTGAAGCGTTCGAACGGAACGAAACTGAAGGCAACAATATTACGCATGTCGAAGAAAGCGATTCGACGCGCCCAGTTTTCAAAACCGCAAGCGGAAGAAAAATTTACGGTGGCGGCGGCATTACACCCGATTATATTGTAAAGCCGGAAGACGCAACACCACTCACGGTAACGATCAGGAACCGGAATTTGTTTTATGAATTCACGACCGCATATTTAGAAGAACATACCAAAGAGATCAAGGAAAAATACAAAGGAGACTTCCAACACTTTGACCGTGACTTTGAAGTCGACGATGCTCTCATGAACGGGTTCGTCGCGTTTATCAAGGAGAAAAAAGTTGACTTTAATGAGGAGCAGTTCGCGAAAGATAAGGAGTACACAAGAGCCCGGCTCAAAGCCCATATCGCGAGAAACTTCTGGGGCAACGACGGCTGGTATCCTGTCATTTTGAGGGCGGACAATCAATTGAAGAAAGCGCTCTCAATCTTTCCCGAGGCAACAAAGATAGCGAAGCTTCAATAATGGATGATCTTGATGCACCGGATGGACATCGTCCTCCTTCGATTGTGATGAAATGGTTTTTAAAGAAACCGAAGAACAAGAAATTCATTGCAGGCTTTCTTTGCCTTGCCGTTGTGCTCGGGGCGCTGTTCTTTTCGGTGAAGCCGGGTGAAGCCACATGCTCTTCGGGTCCGAGTTTTGATATTGCCGCTCCTTCGGGGATGTTTTTCGTAGGAGAACGACTAGAGTATGAAGTGAGCTATTCGATTTTTTCTTTGGGGACGGTGAAATTGGAAATCCTTGATACGGCACAAAAAGACGGTGTCACCGTCTTTCGCACAAAAGCATTCATGGATTCCTACGGCGGAGTTCCGTTCGTCAACTTGCATTGGATTTTTTACAGCGAAATCGATCCGCAGTTGTATTCACATTTTTTTTCGGGAGTTGATAACAAAGACACGAATAACGTTTCGTATTCGAACTACTCATTCGATTACGCACGGGGTCGCGTCTTCGTAGAGAGAGGCATCCGCCGACAACATGACTCAACGATGAAATCAGCGGATACGATCAGTTCTCCGTATCAGGACGGGTTGTCGTTATTCTACTACGCGCGAGGAAATATTCATTCAACGGAAACGAAGAATGTCCCTACGTTCGTGACCGAAAAGAAAGTGAACACGTACATTAATTTCACAGGAAAGAAAAAGTCGACCGAGATTGATGCCGTCAAGTATCCCGTCGAGACGATAGAGTTCGAAGGGCGAGCCGATTTCGTCGGAATTTTCGGACTTACAGGCGGCTTTTCAGGGTGGTTCAGCAACGATGAGGCCGCCGTGCCGATTGTAGCGAAGATGAAAGTTATTCTGGGAAGTGTGCGCCTCGAGTTAATCAAATGGAACCGTCCCGGCTGGGTTCCGCCGCGCGCTCCTGAAGAGTAAGCACGATGAGCATTATCCAGTACGGCGGCGTCACGCCGAAGATTCACCCCAGTGTTTTTATGGCGGAAGGGGCGCATGTCATAGGAGATGTTGAGATTGGGAGAGACAGCAGCGTTTGGTTTAATGCTGTCATTCGCGGCGACGTGAATTTCATCCGAATAGGTGAACGAACAAATATCCAGGATTGCTCGGTGCTGCATGTTACCCACAAAACGTATCCGTTGGTCATCGGCTCAAACGTTACCGTTGGCCACAGCGCTGTCGTTCATGCTGCAACGATAAGAGACTTTTCTCTGATTGGTATGGGGGCGGTCGTACTGGATAATGCTTGTGTCGGTCCCTATTCTCTGGTTGCGGCCGGTGCAGTTGTTGTCGGCCATTCTGTTATTCCTGAAGGGATGTTGGCGGCGGGAGTGCCGGCGAAAGTCGTACGGCCTTTGACCGAGGAAGAACGGCAATCTCTTATCCATTCCGCCCAAAATTATGTTGACTATGTTGCAACATACAGGATCTAAATTCTATTTCTCAAATAGAACAGAGATAATGCCATGAAATTAAAATTCTGGGGTGTGCGCGGTTCAATCCCGACACCCGGCAAGGCGACGGTACGGTATGGTGGAAATACGCCTTCACTTGAACTTCGCCTCGACAACGACGAACTAATTATTTTCGACGCGGGAACGGGCATACGCGGCTTAGGCGACCATCTTATTGCAAACGGAGAATCGCTTAATACGTATCTTCTCATCACCCATCCGCACTGGGACCATATCCAGGGATTTCCTTTCTTCAAGCCGGCGCTGATCTCGGGAAATGAGATTACAATTATTGGGACCGAAAGGAAGGAAGTGAATCTCCAGCGTATTATTGCCGACCAAATGAACAGGATCTATTTCCCGGTTCAATTGAGTGAATTGAAGGCGAAAATAAATTTTCGGCCGATCGGAGAAGAAGAGTTTACGATTTTTGGCGCGCACGTACGAACGATGTATGTCAATCATCCCGGGTTCACGGTAGGGTACCGTCTTGAATACAAAGGCAAAACGCTCGTGTATATTAGCGATAACGAACCGTTCGATAAAGAAGTGGCCGGCCGCATCACTAACTTTGAGAAAATTGTTCAGGACAAATATGCCGCCGTCTCCGGCGACCCCAATCAACGCATATTCGATTTTGCTCGAAACGCCGACATCCTTATCCACGATTGCACGTACACCCCTGAAGAGTATGTTGATAAAGTCGGATGGGGACATTCACACTACTTGTTCACACTTAAAGTGGCCGCCGAAGCAAACGTCCGCCATCTTGTGTTATTTCATCATGAACCGAACCGCAGCGATGAAAAGGTTGACGACATACTGTTGAAGTGCAAAAAAGAAATTAAAACAAAGAACTTCACGTTCGAATGCACCGCAGCGCGTGAAGGATTAGAGTTAACGTGGTAATAAAAATGAACTTGACTATTCGGCGATCCATCTTTATATTATGTTGTGAGTTGTGACGTACAATATATTCGATGTGATCATACGGGCTTTTCCGCGCAAGAACCGAAAAGTACACCGTTGTAAACCCCGAGAATTGTGAGACGGGGTTTTTTCTTTTTCCATTGTCAATTTCCATGTCAACAACAACGTTCATTTTCACACCCTCTGATTTCAAAAAACTTTCCGCTGCTCTTGGAGTGAAAGGAAAGGCGAGAGGCAACAATGTCCGATTCGAGGTGGGGAAGAGCGGCACAAAGCAGAAGCTTGCCGTGGAGATCTATTCGAATATAATGATCGGCAAAGAGAGGGGAAACCTTGTCACCGTGTACACTCCCAACGCTCATTTACAGTTGCATTTCTGCTCGGGCTACGTGGTCAGCAAAATGCTGGGCGAAGTGACTTTTGTCGGCCAGCGCGACGGGAAAGTTTCGGGCCTCATCATCGAAAAAGAGGGCGGATGTTCGCTGTACGCAAACGTTGACCGCTCTTTGCTCTCCGGTGATTTTACCCAGCTTGGCCCTGAAGTGATGCTGTCGGGTATTGCACTGTCTCTTACAGAATCGGTGCTGCCGGAACAGGCGAAAAAGGCTGCAACGAAAAGAAAGCGGTAATGGTGGAGGTTGTCGTTCCGCATAGTTGTCGGGAATACCGTGTGTCGAAGAAGGCAATCGGGAGGATTGTTTCCTTCATTTTTAGAGAAGAGCGCGTTCCAGAGGGGAAGATTTCCTGTATATTTGTCGACGATAACGCTATTAAGAAACTCAATACGGCATATTTGGGGCATAGATTCAACACAGACGTCATTACTTTTCTGATTGAAAAACCTCCCTTCCTCGAAGCTGAAATTTACATCAACGTGAATCAAGCGCGGCGTCAGGCGCGTCTATATAAAGTAACCGTGAAGAACGAAGTAACGCGGTTGGTCATTCACGGAGTTCTTCATGCGCTTGGCTATGACGACAAAAGAACAAAACAACGAAAAAAAATGTTTGAATTGCAGGAGAGGTATGTGACCAGATGTACCCGCGGTGTGCCATCGATTTGACACTCTGGGATTTTTTGTTACATTGCCTCGATGAAGACGGTAACCAGAAGCAGGCGGACGGACCACGACAATGCGTGAAAAAATAGTTGAAATCATCGTTTACTTGATGGGCGAATTGCGGAACAATATTCCGATCGGGGAAATTGATTTGAGCGTGTTGACCAACAGCGGTTACACGCCTACCGAAATCAGCACCGCGTTCAGCTGGCTCTACGAGAAAATCAATCTCGGCGAGAACCTGGTGAAGGAAATCTCCAAAAGCTCCCCCCATTCACACCGTGTGCTTCACGATGCGGAGCGGATGGTGTTTACTCCCGAAGCGCACGGCTATTTAATCCAGCTGCATGAGCTCGGTTTGATTTCAGAAGAGGATATTGAAACGGTCATCGACCGGGTGATGCTGGCCGATTACGTTTCAGCCGGTATGCAGGAAACAAAATCGATCGTTGCATCGATAATGCTCGAAGACAATGATTCCCACGGCTCCGGAAGCAGGGTCATGTTCAACGGCAAGGACACAATTCATTGAGCGGAGCGAATAGGTTTGAAGCATGAGTAAGTCGTTAATCATCGTTGAATCACCGTCGAAAGCAAAGACGATTAATAAATATCTCGGCAAAGATTTCGTCGTTGAGGCATCGGTCGGCCATATCAAGAATTTGCCGAAGAGCAAGCTTGGCGTTGATGTCGAGAACAAATTCGCCGTTTCGTACGAAACGATAGCAGGCAAAGAAGAGGTCATCGAAAAACTCCAGCGGCTCGCCGAAGGTGCGGAGAAAGTCTTCATCGCGACTGACCCGGACCGTGAAGGAGAAGCGATCGCCTACGACATCGCGCAGGAAATCGATTCGAAGAACAAGAACATCTTCCGCGTCCTTTTTCATGAAATCACGCCGACGGGAATTGCCGAAGCGATGGCATCTCCGAAGAAAATAGACCAGCATCTGGTGGATTCGCAGCGGGCTCGCAGGGCCATGGACCGCGTCGTCGGTTACAAGCTCAGTCCATTTATCTGGAAAACAGTATTTTATGGCCTCTCGGCCGGCCGGGTTCAATCTGTCGCGCTCAGGCTTATTTGCGAGAGAGAAGAACATATTAAAAAATTTATTCCGGAAGAATATTGGTCCATCATCGGCGAATTCCAGACGGAAACTTCCGAGCCCTTCTATGCTAAACTGATACGAATAGACGGGGCAGAGCCGAAAATCGTAGACACGACGACGGCGCAGGGATATGCTGCTGATATTCAGAAGCAGACATACTCTATCAGCGACATTCAAAAGAAAACTGTTAAACGGATTGCTCCAGCACCGTTCATCACGAGTACACTGCAGCAGGAAGCGGCAAGCCGTCTCCGGTTCTCGGCGAAGCGCACAATGATGCTCGCGCAGAAATTGTACGAAGGGATCGACCTCGGGGACGAGGGCACTGTAGGTTTGATTACGTATATGCGCACTGATTCAACGCGTTTAAGCGACGAAGCAGTCGCAGCCGTTCGCGGGTATATTTACGATTCGTACGGCCCCGAATATCTTCCAAAAGAACCTCATCAATTCAAAAAAAGAAAAGAATCACAGGATGCCCACGAGGCAATCCGTCCAACCTCGATAAAGCTTGCTCCGAAGCATATCAAAAAACATTTGGACAAAGATATTTACGCACTCTACGAATTGATTTGGAACCGCTTTGTTGCATGTCAGATGATGGCGGCGACATTTGAACAAGTTTCCGTGGATATCAAAGGAGGAGACTACGCTTTCCGGGCTACCGGTTCAGTGCCTCTGTTCCGGGGCTTTCTCCAGGTGTACGATGACATGGTTGAAGAAAAAGGATCTGCCGATGACGAAGATCCTACTTCCAAGATTCCCGCGAATCTCAAGGCAGGCCAGCACTCAACACTTAGGAACGTTCTGCCGAAACAGCATTTCACAAAGCCGCCCGCGCGATATACCGAGAGCAGTTTGGTGAAAGAGCTGGAGTCGCTCGGCATTGGAAGGCCGAGCACGTACGCCGCCATTGTCAGCACAATTGTCGACAGAAAATATGTCGACCAATTGGAAAGGAAGCTCTTCGCAACCTCGTTGGGCATGGTGGTCACGAAACTGCTTGTTCACAGCTTTCCGAAAGTTCTCAACGTTAAGTTTACTGCGTTGATGGAAGAAGAGCTCGATACCATCGCATCGGGAAAAAACAATTATGTGCAGGTGATGGAAGATTTTTACCATCCTTTCATCGAATCACTCCACCATGTCGAAAAAGAAACCGGCAGGCTTAAGAAATCGCTTCAGGAAGAGACCGGTGAACTGTGCGAACTGTGCGGCAAGCCGATGATTATTAAATGGGGCCGTTACGGTCAATTCAAAGCGTGTACAGGGTACCCCGCATGCAAGAACAGAAAACCGTTAGACGAAGATGTCGAGAAGCTGGCACATACGGTCGGGTTGAAGTGCAGACAATGCGGCGGAGACCTCGTCGTGAAGGGGGGGCCCTTCGGGACTTTCTTGGGGTGCTCGAATTATCCGAAGTGCAATTATACTCAGCCGATTTCGATGGGGATTAGATGCCCAAAATGCAAAGATGGGGACGTGATCGAGCGGAAGACGAAACGGAAGAGAAACTTTTACGGATGCTCGCGCTATCCGGATTGTGATTTTGTTTCATGGGACAAGCCGGTTATTCAAGAGTGCGTGAACTGCAAAAACCCGTACCTCGTCCAGAAAAGTTCAAAGAAAAAAGGGGACTATTTGTTCTGCCCGAATTGCAAGGAAGAATTCGTCCGTGAAGAAACAGCAATAGCAGTCTAATGGTACTCAGATGCTCAATCACGTGATGAAATTGTTTCTCGAATACATTGACCGTGAGCGAAATTTCTCACCTCACACCCACGTTTCATATTCAAAAGACCTTCAGCAGTTTCAGTCCTTTCTTCTGGAAAAAGACCCGGAGGCGCTGCGCCATCCGGAACGAATTGACCAGGAGCATGTGAGGTCGTTCCTTGGCGTTCTGCTCGACAGCGGCATGACGAAAAAGAGCGTCGTTCGAAAAATTTCCACGCTTCGGTCCTTTTTCAAATTTGCCGTCGGGCGTAAACTGCTGCCGGGCAATCCGATGAGCAATGTCGTCACACCGAAAGCAGAAAAGAAGCTTCCGCAATTTCTTGACGAGCTTGCCGTCGAAAAACTCATGACGCTGCCCGATACAGGAAATCCCCTCGGTTCCCGTGATGCCGCTATTCTAGAATTGCTGTACAGCACCGGAATGCGCCGGGGTGAACTCGTGCGACTCGACACCGACGATATCGACGTGTATGAGAGGACGGTGAAAGTTGTCGGCAAGGGGAACAAACAGCGGATTCTTCCGTTTGGAAAGAAAGCGCATCAGGCTCTTGAACGATACTTAACGGCGAGAGTGCAATTGATGAGCAATGAAAACGCCGGAGATGTGAATGCCGTGTTCTTGACGGCAAAGGGAAAACGCCTCTATCCGGGCGCTGTCAATCTCATCGTCAAAAAATATTTCAAGGAAGTTTCGGAGCTGCAGCAGCAAAGCCCTCATGTGCTTCGGCATTCTTTCGCAACTCATTTACTGGACCGCGGCGCGGATATTTTTGCAGTGAAAGAATTACTCGGGCATGAAAGTCTTTCAACGACGCAAATTTACACGCATATGACTTCAGAGCGTCTGAAGAAAGTCTACCGGCAGGCACACCCGAAAGCATCGTAGGAACGGCCGGGCACGATCGGTTGTCAATCCTCGGATGAAAACTTGACGGAGGTATCATGGATATAAAAATTACGGCCCGACACTTTAAACCGCATGAGAGTTTGCGCGACTACGCTCACGACGCCGTTACAAAACTGGAGCGGTATTACGACGGTATCGTTAAGTCCGAAATCATCCTCAGTTTTGAACGAACCCGGAACAGCCTTAAAGTTGCGGAGATCCATCTCATTGTGTACGGGACGTTGCTGAAAGCCGTCCAGAAGTCCGATGACTATCAGAAATCGGTCGATGCTGCCGTTGCAAAGCTCGAACGCCAGCTCGTGAAATACAAAGGCAAGCTTCACGAAAAGGCAAAAAGTGAAGTGCGAAAAATTGCCGAAAAAGATTAACAACCATTGATGCACTGACGATGAAACTTGAATCAGCCAAAGAGATTCGCAAACACAGTATCACGGTCGGATTTCTCTACGAGACGAACAAGACCCGTCTGAAGCTGGTGCCTTTAACGAACGTCGGTTTCGATAATACGATTCGTGATAAAAGCATCCATCGGCCGGGTTTGGCGCTCGCAGGGTACGTCGCCCTCTTCACGTACGATCGTGTTCAGGTGTTTGGCAACACTGAAATTCGTTACTTGAACAGCATGCCGCTTGAGGAGAGGATCAAGGCATTCAATACGCTGTTCAAGTTCGCGATCCCCTGCATTTTCGTTACCAGCGACAATCCGATCGACCCGGAGCTCGTTCAACTTGCCGCCGACCACAATGTCCCTATGTTTCGGACATCGCTGGAAACGACAAAAGCAGTTTATTTTCTGAGCGATTTTCTCGACGACCAGTTCTCTCCGCAAACCACGATCCACGGTTCATTCGTAGACGTCTACGGCCTTGGCCTGTTGTTCATCGGAAGGTCCGGCATCGGAAAAAGTGAGATCGCGCTCGACCTGATCGAGCGCGGCCATCGCCTTGTCTCGGACGACGTCGTGAACGTCACCCGAAAAGGGGAGGGCATTCTTATCGGCGCCGGGACCGACCTCGTGAAACACTTCATGGAAATCAGGGGACTTGGCCTTATCGATGTGCAGAGTATTTTCGGAATCAGAGCAATTCGATTTCAGAAAAGAGTCGAAGTTGTCGTAGAATTGATGGAATGGAAGGAGGCCGAGGATTTTACACGGACCGGATTGGACCTGTCGACCATTTCCATTCTGGAAGTCGAGGTTCCCCACATCAAGCTCCCGATTTTCCCCGGAAAAAATGTCACCGTCATCGCAGAAGTCATCGCGCTCGATTATCTCCTGAAGCACTACGGCTACGATGCTGCAAAAGAATTTTCCAAACGGCTTGAAACCGTCATCGCGCAGAAGAACAAGAGGAATGCAAAACGCGCAATAGACTATTTTGAACACGATTTTGAGTAAATAATCGACCTCAGGCATCTATTTACGCTGGTTTTCAGCTAAATATGCCTTTGTGATGTTTCACCTTGACAAAACATGTTAATTTTTATATTTTCAGGCTAGATTGTTGAAGACTGAAAAGAAGTTCACTAACCGTGAGGATGGATGAAAAAAAGCCGTAAATTGTTTTTTTACTCCGAAGAAAATGTTTCGTTCATCGAGGCAAAAGGGTTTAAAGCCAAATTCTCCGTCTTGGTCACTGCCATTGTCTTCGCAGCATTGGGCCTGATCTTCGGTGCGAATCATTATTTCGGTGATGTGCTGGGAATCGATTTTGACCGCGTGAATTTTCTGTCCACTGAGAACAGGTTGTTGAAAGACGAAATCAAAACGCTTTCCGCCAGGTTGTCGGATATGTCGCAAACGATGGATAAGCTGTCGGAGAGGGAAAATCAACTTCGCCTCGCCGTCAACTTGCCTCATGTCGATGAAGACACAAGGATCATCGGGACGGGAGGTACGAAGCGGGAGACGAATATCGGAATTGTATCGAAGGATGCAAGCGACCTCATGAGTTCTGCCGATCAATTGCTGGACAAGCTGGACCGGGAGATGGTTTTTCAGCAGCAAAGCTACCAGGATATCTACAACAAATCGAAATACAACAAAGATCTATTCTCCCATATTCCCGCTATCAAACCGATGGCCGGTATTTTCAATTATCATGATTTTGGCATGCGTCTTCACCCGATCCTTGGAATTGTCCGCATGCATGAAGGTGTCGATATATCAAACGACGTGGGTACCCCGGTCTATGCCACAGGAGATGGTGTTATAGAATCAGCGGGGGGTACGGGGGGAGGATATGGAATAGCCGTGGAAGTGAACCATGGCTTTGGTTACAAGACTTGGTATGCCCACTTGCTTCGTCCTGCTGCCCGGGTAGGACAAAAAGTACGACGCGGCGATTTGATTGCGTATTCAGGCAACAGCGGTCTTTCAACGGCGCCACACCTGCACTACGAAGTCCGCCTGAATGGCCAAAAAAAGGATCCCGTAGGATATTTTATTGATGACATTGACTATAAACAAATACGCGAACAGCTTGCGCTCACAAAAGTGCAATGAATCCATTTTTGGCATTTTTTGTGAAAGGAAATTTTATTTGGAGAGTGAGTCGTTATGATTTGGACAATGGAACTGGCATCGTATCTCGAAGATGCGCCGTGGCCCGCGACGAAGGAAGAGCTTATTGATTACGCCGTCCGTACAGGGACACCCATTGAAGTGCTGGAGAATCTGCAGGAATTGGAAGACAGTGATGAACCATACGAGAGCATGGAAGAAATCTGGCCCGACTATCCGACTGACGAAGATTTCTTCTATGAAGATGAAGGTGAGTACTAATCCGCTCCACTATTCGCTATTCTATTTTAACGCGTTCTGCTGATTGTCTGTCTATTTCGTAATCATTCTTCAATTTTAAACCGAAGGAGAAAACCCAGCCGCTCAGCGCTGGGTTTTTCGTTCATGCCGAGATTTCCGACGATACTCAAACCACGTAAGCGATCGGTGGATCATACGCCGGGCTTCTTTCCGTATACTCGGTATACCGTTGTTTTTGTGTTGCTGCTTTTTTGTCTGCCGACCGCATTTGCCTTTCAGAATAAAAACGTCCCTGAATTGTATGAAGTGAATAAGATAGTCCTCTCGATTGACGGGACGATATCGAAAGACGTGTATCGCGAAGTGTTGCAAACCGTCGAAACCCCGGCCCGCTTTTGGACTTTTTTGTATAACAGCGTCTATAAGAAACTAGGTTCAAAACCGGAGTACTTCGACCCAATACTGTTCGACGGGGATGTGATACGGCTGCGGCAGTTTCTCAGAGACAACGGGTATTCTCACGCCGTCGTCGATACTTCACTCCGTTTCGATATTGAGGAGAAAAGAGTCGATCTCGAAATCTCGATTCGAGAGAACAGGCGGTCAGTTATCGATACGCTCGGTGTGATGGGTATCGACGGCTTGCCTGCAGAGGTTAAGAAGGAAATTTTCGACGGGCTTCTCGTCAAGCAGGCTTCTCCGTTCGTCAAGGATGCCATTGAACAGGAACGGCTGCGCGTTCTTCGAATCTTTTTGAACAGCGGTTATACGTATGCGGGAATTGACAGCGTTACCGCCGTCCGTTACTATTCGACGGACAATTACTCCGTGAAATTTTGGTACCGCCCCGGAAGACGATACGTGTTCGGTTCAGTCGATATTAATTTGAA
This sequence comes from uncultured Chitinophagaceae bacterium, assembly GCA_964642725.1. GTDB lineage: Bacteria > Bacteroidota > Ignavibacteria > UBA10030 > UBA8401 > JAGVPT01. Next base: position 26,227 of record CAZXQG010000001.1, on the reverse strand, counting down.
TCAATGGGAGGTCGATTCAACGTTTATCATTCGAGAGCTAGACTTCGCGCCGGGCCAGACATACAGCGAAGAGAAGAAAATGGAAAGCGAGCAAAATCTCAACCGTCTCGGCCTTTTTGAAAGCGCCAAAATAGAATCCCAATCTCCGCTCGATACGCTGACACCGCCCGCTATTCCAGTGCGCATCGTTCTTCGGTCCAGAGAATTGCAGGAAGTCACTCCTGAAGTTTTGGTTGATGACGAAAATAATACTCTCAATACGGGTCTGGGTATCGGGTACAATCACCGCAATTTTTACGGAGATGCGAGAAATCTCTCCGCACGGATGAGATTCCGGCTTGAGTCAATTCAAGATTTAAATTTTTCGGGAGCGTTCAAAGAAGGGCTGAACGAGCCCACGCTCTTGACAAAGTCCGACCTCCAGATGCAAATGGTGCAGCCGTATTTCTTCAGCAACAAGGCGAGCGCAAGCTGGACAGTCTCGACTGAATTTGAAAAGCAAACGTATTACACGCTTAACACGTTGAGGAATAGAATCGGATTCAGCAACAAGTTCTCGACAACCACGATCGGCTTCGTCGATTGGAACCTCGAGCGCGTTGGCGTCAGCATCAGCGATACGACCAAGGTAAGTCCGACCGATTTCACCGGTACTCGCGAGAAGCAATTTAACTCCATTCTTACCCTGACGTTACAGCAGGACAAGACCAACGATGTTTTCTCTCCGTCGCTTGGATATTTTCATTCGATCTCTGTCGAAGAAGCCGGAGTTATCCCAAAACTCTTGGGCAGCTTTGGTTCCGGCCTGCCGTACTCAGAATATTACAAACTCTCGTTTCTCAGCCGGTACTATTTTTCCAGCGGCAGGTCGAAATCCGTGGTGTGGGCATTCAGGTTGCGCGGCGGGGTTGCCGAATTGTACGACCCCGACAACGAAACGCCGGTTCCGCCGACGAGAAAATTTTTCGCCGGAGGCAGCGGCAGCATACGCGGCTGGAAGTCGCGTGACCTGGCGGCGTTTGCAAACCCCGACCAGGGGGGCAATGTTATTCTCGAAGGGAATGTCGAGGCCCGGGCAAGTTTGTTTCCCGAGTCAGGGAAATTATGGTTCCTCAATCTCGACAACATCCTCGGAGTGATTTTTGTCGACTACGGAAACCTCTGGAACGGACTTCCGGAAATCAAAGGCAGGAGCATAGCGATCGCTGCGGGCACCGGCATGCGGTATGCAACATTCGTCGGTCCGTTGAGGTTTGACCTCGGTTTTCGCGTGTATGATCCAAAAGAAACTCCATCCCAACAGTGGATATTCAAGCAGAAATTCTTTACAGGGTCATTCAGTATCGTTCAAATCGGAATCGGACAGGCATTTTAGACTGCGATGAGTTGGAATTCAATTATCGGCCAGGCGCGTGCACAGGAAATCCTCCGGCGGTCCATCGAGCAGGAGAGAATCGCGCATGCGTATTTGCTCTGGGGACCTCGCGGAGTCGGAAAAGATGCGCTCGCGATTGAGTTTGCAAAGACGCTCCTATGCGAACAGCAGGGAACGGCTGCGTGCGATTCGTGCCCAAGTTGCAAAAAGGTCCAGATACTCCAGCATCCGAATATGAAACTGGTGTTTGCCCTTCCAGCCGCAAAAACGGACAAAGGAGGCGACGGCAGTGAAGGAAAATTCCAGCCTGAACTCAGGGATGAGATACGAAACCAGCTGGAACAGAAAGCGAAGAATCCGTACTTCCATTTTGAGATTCCCAAAGCAACGCAAATCAATATCGGAAGCATCCGCGAAATCAAGAAAGAGTCGTCGCTGTCCGCCTTTGAGAAAGGTAAAAAAGTCTTCATTATCTGCGATGCCGAGATGATGAACGACACTTCTGCCAATTCCTTGTTAAAAGTGCTGGAGGAACCGCTGCACGATACAATTTTCCTTCTGACAACCTCGCGGAAAGAAAAACTGCTGCCGACAATTATTTCCCGGTGTCAAAGCGTGAGGTGCGAAATTCTGAAGGAAGAGGAGATTGAACATGCTCTCGTCGAACGCGAAGGCATCCCGCCGGATCAAGCGCACCTCATTTCACGCCTCGCCGGGGGCGATTATTCGTACGCGCTGCAGCTGGTCTCCGAGGAGATCGTCTCCCACCGTGCGGACGCTGTCGAATTTCTCCGGTCTGCTCTTGGAGGACGCGCTGTGAAGCTGCTGGAAGAAATTGAAGAGCGTGTTGCCGAGAACGACCGTAAGAGTGTCGAACAACTGCTCATGCTTCTCCTCGTGTGGTTCCGCGATGTGTTGATGATGAAAGAGCGGGCCGGCACCAGTGTCATCAATCAAGACCAGAGCGAAGACTTGGATCGGTTTCTGGCACGGTTTACGGATTCGAATATTCCTTCGGCAATTGGTGCCGTCGAGCGGGGGCTCGAACTTCTCAGGGGAAATGTGTATCTTCCATTAGTGTTGCTTTCTGTTTCAATTCAATTAAAAAGAATACTGCTGAATGCAAAGTAAGTTCAAGAGAATACTGGTGACCGCGGCTCTTCCGTACGCAAACGGACCGATCCATCTCGGGCATCTTGCCGGCGCATACATGCCTGCCGATATTTTTGTCCGGTATCAGCGGCTGCGGCACCGCGACGTCCTTTTTATATGCGGCTCAGACGAGCATGGTGTTCCGATCACGATCACGGCAGACAAGGAAGGCGTGTCGCCTCAGGTGATCGTCGACCGTTTCCACGCGATGAATGCCGCGTCGTTTGCCGGGCTTGGAATCAGCTTCGACAACTATTCGCGGACTTCACTGCCGATACATCATGAAACGTCGAAAGAATTCTTCCTCGATCTCTACACGAAGCATATTCTCAAGGAGAAGCAAGAGCAGCAATTGTACTGCGAAGTGAACAAAATGTTCCTTGCCGACCGGTACGTTGAGGGAACATGCCCGGTATGCGGATACGAATCCGCTCGTGGCGACCAATGCGAGAATTGCGGTACTTGGTTGAACGTTATTGAGCTGATCAACCCGAAGTGCAAGCTGTGCGGGACGACGCCGGTTATCCGCAGCACGACGCATTTTTATTTGCCGTTGGGGGATTTTCAAACACGCCTGGAAGAGTATGTCCGGTCGCACACGGAGTGGAAAGAAAACGTTGTTCATTATTGCGAAAGCTGGTTCAAAGAAAAATTGCAGGACCGCGCAGTGACGAGAGACCTCAATTGGGGTGTGCAGGTGCCGTTGGAAAATTTTCACAACAAAGTCCTGTACGTATGGTTCGACGCTGTCCTCGGCTATATATCCTCAACGAAGGAATGGGCGCAGCGGATCGGCAAACCCGAAAAATGGAGAGAGTACTGGCAGGACGACTCAACACAATACATTGCATTCATAGGGAAAGACAATGTCGTATTCCATTGCATCGTTTTTCCGGCGATGTTGATGGCGAAGGGGGGATATATTCTGCCCGACAACGTCCCGGCGAATGAGTTCTTGAATCTTGAGGGTGGAAAGTTTTCAAAAAGCCGTAACAATGCCATCTATGTCAATGATGTCCTGGCCTCGTTTGAACCTGATTTACTGCGCTACACGATGACGACGATCTTGCCGGAAACCCGCGATTCGGATTTCTATTGGAAAGATTTTCAGGCGAAAAGCAACAACGAACTGGCTGATATCTACGGAAACTTTGTCAATCGGACAATAGCGTTTGCCGGGAAGAATTTTAACGGCGTTGTTCCGCCCCTCGGCCCGCTCAACGCGCGGGACAAAGAAATTCTTAATGTTCTTAAGAACACGCCGGATGCCGTGGGGACTTTGTTTGAAAAGTTCAAATTCAGGGAGGGGACCGCTGAAGTGATGAATCTTGCACGCGCTGCGAACAAGTACTTTAACGACAGCGAGCCGTGGAAGACGCTGCGGTCGAATCCCGAAGAATGCGCCACGACGCTCCATATTTGTTTACAGATTGTCCGGAGCCTCGCCGTATTGTTTGCGCCCGTCGTTCCTTTTTCTTCCGAGACGATTTGGAAAATGATCGGCATAACACAGCCGCTGTCGGATGAACAGTGGGCGGAAGCGGGCGATTGTAAGCTCGTTGCCGGCCATGCGCTGCAAAAGGCTGAAATTGTATTCAAAAAAATTGAGGACAGTGCTATCGAAACAGAACTGCAGAAGTTAAAGCTCCCGGGCGATGAGCCGGCGAGTTCGGCGGAAAAGAACGTGCTTCCGATCAAACCGACAATCTCCATCGAGGAGTTCCAGAAGGTCGACTTGCGCGTTGCCAAAGTCATCGCGTGCGAGGCCGTGCCCAAATCGAAAAAATTGCTGAAGCTTCAGGTTGAAATCGGCACGGAGCGGCGGCAAATTGTCGCGGGAATTGCCCAACAGCGGAAGCCGGAAGAATTAATAGGGAAAACGATCATCGTCGTCGCAAACCTTGCCCCGGCCACATTGATGGGAGTCGAGTCGCAGGGAATGTTATTGGCTACCCATGGTGACGGCGACACGTTCGCATTGCTGACGGTGTCCAACGATGTTGAATCGGGGAGCTGGATCAAATAACTGCTTAGAGAAATTATTGCAACTATTTTTCTTAACCATTCCGAGGTTTACTGATGGAAAAAGTCTTACCGTATATCGATTCCAACAAAGAACGGTATCTTGCCGAATTGACGGAATTCCTGGCAATACCAAGCGTCAGCTCGCAAAAAGAACACGATGCCGATACGCGAAGCTGCGCTCAGTGGGTGTCCGAGCAGATGAAAAAAATCGGAATGGAGAATGTGCAGGTACTCCCAACTGGCGGACACCCGGTTGTCTTCAGCGAATGGCTTCATGCCGCCGGAAAGCCGACCGTTCTTTTGTATGGTCATTACGACGTTCAACCCGTCGACCCGCTTAATTTATGGACATCGCCGCCGTTTGAAGCGACAATCCGCGGCGAGAACCTCTATGCCCGCGGTGCCGCCGACGACAAGGGGCAGGTGCTCATCCATTTCAAAGCGGTCGAGGCATATATGCATGAACATGGGTCGCTGCCGGTGAACATCAAGATGCTCATCGAGGGGGAAGAAGAAGTTGGGAGCGAGAATCTTGATAAATTTGTCGAAGAGCATACCGAGCTTCTGAAAGCCGACCTCGTCGTTATTTCGGACTCCGGAATGTTCGCGAAAGGAGTGCCGTCAATATGCTACAGCCTGCGAGGTCTCTCGTACATGGAAGTTGAAGTGACCGGACCGAACCGCGATTTGCATTCCGGGTCTTTCGGAGGGTCGGTTCATAATCCGGTTCAGGCATTGTGCGAGTTGATCGCATCGCTTCATGACAAGAATGGGAAAATCACGGTGAAAGGATTTTACGACGATGTCCGGCCGTTGACGAAAGTTGAGCGGGATTCGTTTAAGAAACTTCCGTTCACCGACAGGAAATATGCGAAGGACCTCGGCGTGAAGCGATTGTACGGCGAAAAAGGTTTCACGACCCTTGAACGACTGTGGTCCCGTCCTACGCTGGAATGTAACGGAATTTGGGGCGGCTATACCGGGGAAGGCGCGAAAACGGTACTCCCCGCCAAAGCGTTCGCAAAAATTTCAATGAGGCTGGTGCCGGACCAAACTTCGGCAAAAGCCGCCGCCCTTTTCGAAAAACATTTCAAGAAGATCGCGCCGAAGACAATCGATGTAAAAGTGCGGGCGCTTCACGGGGGCGAAGCCGCGATCACGCCGATCGACAGCCCCGGTGTGAAAGCCGCCGTTGCCGCCCTTGAAAAGGGATTTGGGAAAAAAGTATTGTATCAGGGGGAAGGCGGATCGATACCGATTGTTGCACAGTTTAAGAAGGTTCTCCGAATCGACACGGTGCTGCTGGGATTCGGATTACCGGACGAAAACGCTCATTCTCCGGATGAATTTATCAACCTGAATAACTTTTTCGGCGGGATCCGGACATCGGCATACTTTTACGACGGACTCCCCGGCTTTTGGAAAAACAGGCAAAAGAAAAAATGACTCGAATTGAGGCAGACGGGAAAGCACCAACAGTAGAAGTGATTTCGAAAATCCCGATCTTTGACAAGCTTTCTTTCGAAGACCAGCAGTTGCTTTCAGCCTTGTGGAAGCGGTCTAATTTGAAAGATCGCGAGGTCCTGTTCGCGAAGGGGGCCGTGGGGGAATCAATGTTCGTCATTGAAAAAGGGGCCGTTGAAATTTCCGTGCCGCTGGGGGGTAAGAACGAAAAGTTGAGCATCTCTCACCTGCACGAAGGGGACTTCTTTGGCGAGCTTTCCTTGATCGATGGGCGGCCGAGAACTGCGACAGCGACGGCGATGGAAGATTGCGTTCTTCTTGAAATGAAACGCCAAGAGTTTATCACGTTTCTTCTCGGGCATCCCACGGTTGCCGTCGGCATGATCACGGAAATCGGCAAACGCCTTCGCAACACCGATGAACTTGTGACGTCGCTTGCGTCGAAAAATCTCAACGAAGAGATGGAAGAACAGTTGAACGTCGGCGACCGTTTTGCGGACAGGATAGCAGAGTTCGGCGGGAGCTGGGGGTTCATCATCAGCTTTGTGGCCTTCATTTTCGGCTGGATGGCGCTCAATACGGTTCAGCTCTTGCTGAAACCTTTCGACGAGTATCCCTTCATTTTTCTTAATCTCATCCTCTCATGCGTTGCAGCGCTGCAAGCGCCGGTAATTATGATGAGTCAAAACCGCGCTCAGAAAAAGGATCGATTGAAAGCAGAGCTCGACTACCAGGTCAATGTCAAATCCGAGCTGATGCTTCAGGAACTCAACGATAAAATAGACGAACTGCGCCGCACCGAGCTGCGCGATATTCAAGCGACGGTACAAGGCGTTGCGGCCATTGATGATCGAATCAAGTCCCTGGAACAATCGCTGAAATCAACCGATGAAAGTTGATTCTTCCTTATGAAAATCTATACCACAACGGGGGATAAAGGTGAGACCGGATTGTTCGGCGGGGACAGGGTGCCAAAAGACTCGCCGCGCATCGATGCGTACGGCGCCGTTGACGAGTTAAATTCCCTTATCGGTATAGTCCGCGCGTTGCGTCCGAACAAGAAGATCGATGGTGTATTACAAAGAGTTCAAAGCGATCTTTTTGTCCTTGGTGCGGATTTGGCGACGAGAAAAGCCAGCAAAAGATCGCTCATTCCACGGATCAGCCGCCTTCATGTCATATCCCTTGAGAAGACAATTGATACGTTTCAATTGTCGCTCCGGCCGTTAAAGTCGTTCATTCTTCCCGGCGGAACCGTCGCGGCTTCCTGCCTTCATTGTGCACGGACAGTGTGCCGGCGTGCGGAACGATCAACAGTTCGACTCTCCCGCACAGAGGATGTCAACGAGGATGTTCTTGTGTATCTCAATCGTCTCTCGGACCTCTTGTTTGTGCTGGCCCGCTTCGCGAATCATTCCGCAAAGAAAAAAGAAACAGAGTGGAAAAACCTCTCTCCGGGGCGATGAAAGCCAAGTACTGGAAATCCGACCTCAATCGTATTCTCAAGCTTGCATCTTTGAAATCCACACAGTATCTTTCCTTTGATTTGCCTGACGACAGGGAGCGTTTTTCTACATTCTCTACGGTATCTCATGATACTCTTACTCCAGGGGCATTCCCATCACAACTTGTCTTCCACAACATTCATCCCCCTGAAAAAAAACGTTCGGAGAAAAACACGCGTTTCCGCAATACCGTTATTCCTTTTCGTCTTACATATTTAACCAAATGACATGCGTATAGCGGAAAAATATTTTCATTATCAGTTCCCATTCTTTTTTTCTAGTATGGCCTTGTTAAGACCTAACATGACATCTCGAATGTCACCACACCATTATACATAGGAGGGGTTTATTATGAAAAGCACTGCACTGCAATTTTCCTTTCTCGTGTTGTTGGTATTGTGTTTCGTTCATATGACATATGCGGGAAAACCTGCCGGCGTAAAGAGTGCAACGAGCCTGGCGAAAACAGAAACGAACGATGTCTATCAGCCGATGTTGATCAACAACATTTTCAATTATTATTCCAATTGCGGGGACGGCTCCT
>CAZXQG010000001.1:0-18062 GCA_964642725.1 uncultured Chitinophagaceae bacterium | reverse complement strand
CCGATGTTGATCAACAACATTTTCAATTATTATTCCAATTGCGGGGACGGCTCCTTTAATAGTTTTGCCTCATCGGCCGAGGGATTCGAATTCCCTAAAGGTCTGAGTCTGGCCACATGTATTTTTGAGGATGGCGTCGTGTGGGGGTGCTACAAGAACGACTCCTTGAAAGTCGGTGGTTCAACGTATTGGCATGGACTCCAGGCCGGACAAATCTTAACCAATGGGACAGCATCAGCCCTTCCCGTTGCAAACGACCCGGGCCAATCCGAATACCGTCTTTACCGTGTCAGGCCCGATATGCATCCGATTTCGGGTGTTACAGGCCCCAACGACCCCAATGCCGCCGGCGAGCTTGCTGTATTGCAGCGGGACGAAGTTCCGTTGATCTCTCGTTACCAGGCTGGAGTTACGGCTGCGCAGTTGCTTCAGCAGTACTGGGACGATTGGAATAGTTGGCCTGCGTATGAGGGGGCACCCTATACCGATGTTGATCATAACGGAACGTATGACCCAACGATAGATATTCCCGGTGTACCGTTGGCGGGACAAACAATGTGGTATGTAGCAAATGACCTCAGCATTACAAGAACTTTTAATCTGGCCGGTTCGACCCCAATTGGCCTCGAAATGCAAAAAACAATCTGGGCGTACACTATCGGCGGCGCTCTAAGCAACACAATTTTTGCGAGCACAAAGCTGATCAATAAGAGCGGAGTTGAGTTAGATTCAATGTACGTTGCGCAATGGTCGGACCCAGACCTTGGTGATGCGACCGACGATTTTGTTGGATGCGATACTTTGTTGAGCCTTGGTTACGTTTATAACGGCAGAACTGTCGACAATAATTTTCAATCTTACGGCTTAGTACCGCCGGCCGTAGGTTTCGACTTTTTTCAAGGCCCGATGGTAAAAGGGGTATCGACGGATACGGCAATTTTCGATTTCAAGTATCGCCCGGGATACCATAATTTGCCGATGACGTCGTTCAACTTTTTTATTAATCAAAATCCATTGTATGAAGATCCTGTCAATGCCGACTACCAAGGCACGGTACAATGGTACCGTCTTATGAAAGGATTAATTGGCTCAAACGGGATCCAATACACTAATCCGGTGACTAATCGACCAACACCATTTGTGTTAAGCGGAGACCCTGTTGCCGGGACAGGATGGATCGATGGGACGATTGCCGGTCCGGGCGACCGTCGTATGGCAATGTCCAGCGGTCCGTTCACCATGATGCCGGGGGACACGCAGGAAGTTGTTGTTGCTAACCTCGCCTCACGCGGAGCCGACTATCTCTCAAGCATTACTGCTTTGAAAACAGACGACAAAGTGGCTCAAAGGGTTTACAATTCCCTGTTCCGTGATCTCCCTCCGCAAATTTCCTGCTCTGTAACAACATCAGGCTCTCAAGCAACAATTTCGTTCAAGGCAGATGCGCACATTATTAACGCATCGGCTATCACCGTCAATTTAAGGACGTATAGTGATTCATTGGTAGCGATTGTCCCGCTTGCCGACGATGGCAACAACAACGATGGGGTAGCGGGCGATAAAATTTTTGGCAAATCAATTCAGATACCGCAGCAGCAAGTCGGTTTGTATGCTGAAGTTGTCGTCCTCTATCCAAGCGGCGACGTTATACCATGGGCCCACCTTGTCGATAACATCACCACAACTTCGCTTACCGTTCCCTCATACTCCGTTGCATCAGATAATATTAATGAGGACGGCATTCCGAACCCCGGTGAGAACGTGCGGTATATTTTTTCACTGAAGAACAATTCTTCATTGGGCTTTTCAAACCTTTCGATCAAAGGAATTCCCTCCTCAGCAGGACAACAACTCAGCCTCGCAACATTAAGCGGCAATGCAACATTGTCGTTGATTTACAATCAAAATGATCCGACAACGTATATGGCGTTTGATGTGCCGAAGGGATATCACGATACTACGATGATAATCGTGCTTATCACTACAGACCTGAGCTACAATCAATGGATCGACACGCTTGTTTTTCCGGTAAAGCCGCTCGGCCATAATTTGTACGGCACTCCGTTGACACATGTGGCCGGCAAAACCGTTGGAAATTTTACAGTCTGGATCGTCGATTCTTCTCAGGTGAAAAACCACATCTACGTCATCCGGGGTGTTGATTCAATTGGTCCGGGACCTGTTGACGGATATACTCTGAAAGATTCTACGACGGGCGTCGTTCTAATCCAAAATCATCCCTTGCCTGACGTACTCGGACACACGAGCCCTATAGTTGATGGTTTCAAACTTCTGCTTGGAACTGTAGATACTCTGTCCGGAATGGGAGGCTGGTCAATACCTTCCGGAGCGAGAAGGCTTTCACCTTCTGGCGGGTATACCGGACTGGGACTTGAGGGATTCAGTAGTCCCACAGATACCACAGCGTACAATCAATCAACGGGGACGATTGGCATGGGCGGTCATTTTACATTTGGAGGTATTGGAACAAATCTCACAAGCCCTTCGCAATACCACACCGTTCTTCTGAAACTTGCAGCCGTTGATACGGGTACATTATGGGATCCGAAGGTCGCACCCGCAGATGCAAATTACTCGCTCGCGTATCGTTATCTGCGCCATGCGAGCAGCACTCCCGCCGATCCATCATTTACTCCATGGATCATCAACACGGTTGGCATATATCCATACCAGGATTTTAACTATGCAGTGCCGTTCTCTGCATGGGATATGGAAACAACACCACCCACTCGGCTGGCCGTCGGAATGTTTGAAAGTAATAGTGCCTTCGCTTCTGTTGACGGTCGTTATTGGCCGCCTACTTCCGGCGGTGACAATATGGTTAATCGCGAGTTTTGCTTTATATTCAGTAAGCCGTATTCCACGACTCCCGACCCGGCGTTGCAAATAGATTTTGGCGGTCAAGTATCGACGCCGTTGATGTGGGTAATGACATGCACGCGGCGGAATGGAGATCCGTGGGCGGCGGGCGATCAGTTCGAAATTATTGCAAACCATCCGCCGTCGTCGAACGATTTGTGGGTATTTAATCCGTCAGTCCTTACAACTGTAAAACAGGCGAGTGCGCCGTATTCATTTGTGCTCATGCAGAATTATCCGAATCCGTTTAATCCATCAACGACAATACGGTACGAGCTTCCGGCATTGAGCAAAGTGACAATAACAATCTATAACTTATTGGGACAGAAAGTGCGAACGTTGGTGAATGAAATCCAAAATGCCGGGCCGCAATTTTTAGTCTGGAATTCAAAGAATGATGCCGGCGCCAGTGTTGCAAGCGGCGTCTATTTCTACCGAATCGAAGCCGCGGCACGATCGGGCTCAGGCGGTGTGTTTAGCGTTACTAAAAAAATGGTTCTCTTGCGGTAGATTGAAGCCGAGATAAACTCAAAAGGCGCCTCGAACTTGTCGGGGCGCCTTTTGTATTTCCTGCAATACAACTCCGAGGATATCTCTTCCTCGGCCATCGGAGGTAACAGGGGGGATCATGATCCCCGCTTTTCACGCCAATCATCCATATTCTGTTATTTCAACAACAACATTTTTTTCAGCAATTGTTTCCCATTAAATGCTAATCGAGAAAAATAGACTCCGCTCGAAAGTCTTGACGCATCGAACACCGCTTGTTGAAGTTCCCCCGCTTTCCGTTGTTCGTTATTCAACAGCACGGCGACTTCTCTTCCAAGCACATCATAGACTTTCAGCGTTACTTTGCCGTCTGCCGGCAGCGTAAAATCTATTGTCGTTGTGGGATTGAACGGATTGGGATAATTTTGCGATAAGAAAAATTCAGAAGGAACCGAAGAACCGTGTGCCGCAATCTTCACATCCATCAATTCGCCAAGGCTGCGGGTCCACATGGATGCTCCATCAGTCCCCGCATAAATTTTTCCTCCCTGGATAGCAAAGGATTTAATTTTCAATCCGTCATTCGGGAAGCCGGTGTTATTGATGCGCCATGTTGCACCCCCGTCGGTTGAAACATGAACGCCGCCGGCATACGTTATCCCTCCATAAATCGCTGAAAACACGCCTACCATATCGCCGATAACGATCGTGCTGCCGGACGCAGCGTAAGATAATGGCAGTAATGTTGAGTCGATGCGGGTCCAGCTTGCGCCGTCGTCGGTCGAACGATGAAGTCCTTCGAATGTTCCCGCAAGGAGAACGGTTGGGCTTGCATAGACGGTCGATGTTGCCAAACCGTAAATCGGATGGATGACAATGCCCGTATTGATTGCAGTCCAGGTTCCGCCGTTGTCGGTTGATCGGAAGACACCGAGGGACGTCCCGGCATACAGCGATGTACCTTGCGAAGCTATTGACGTGACTCCGGTGAGAGTTGAACTCGCGGATGTCCATGTTGCTCCATTGTCGCTTGTCCGGGAAATCGAGTCGGAACCGGTTTGTGCAAAAAGATAATTTCCAATATTCAACAACGTGGTTACACCGATCGGTGAAACTGCGATCTGCGACCACGTGCTGCCGCCGTCGATCGAACGCTCGATGTAGCCGTTCGTTCCGGCATATAATGTGTCTCCTTTTTTCACAATGCAGTTGCTTCCTTTGTAAAAGTATTGAAGGGGCAGCGCAGCATAGTCCGTTGCTTGAGTCCAAGATGCACCGTTGTCCGGAGAGAGTTGAGTACCACAAGCTTTTGAGGCGGCAATGAACTCGCTGCCGTCTGAAAAAAGAAAATTGATGCTGTTGGATGTTAGCCCGGCAGACGAACCGATAAACGAGCTGCCGCTGTCGGTCGAACGATACATGCCGGGACCGTCGGTTCCCGCAAGCACAGTCGAACCCCGAACGAGCAAAGGATTGACAATGCACCCCGAGGGAAATCCTGCAGCGGCCGTCCTGGAAATTCCATCGGCTGTGCGAAAAACCCCTCCAAGCAATCCTACCGGATACGGCGAGCAAATGAACATTGTATACGCTGACGCTACGATTGATTTTACGTCGAACGTCGAACCCACCAGCGTCCATGAATCACCATAATCCGTGGATTTGTAAAACCCTGCGTACTGGTATATCTGAGGAATCGTTGCTGCGTACAGCGTATCGCCTAACAACGCGACATCGGAAACTCCGTACGGCGCTGTTAATCCCGTCCCTGTGCTCTGTATCCAAGAGCCACCGTTATCAGTGGAACGATACAAACCTCCTGATAATGCGAAGAGCATTGTGTTTTTGCCAAAAAGTTTTGAAGGAGTTCCGAAAGCAGGCAATCCTCCTCCGGCTGAGGTCCACGTCGCGCCATTATCCGTCGACCGAACAACGGGAATGGAATCGCTGGTGCCGGCATAAAAATCATTTCCGATCGCTGCAAGCGAGTAAACAGCGGCATACGCACCGGTGAATCCCGGTGTGTTGTTTTGCCAGCTCGCTCCATTATCCGTCGACCGATATACTACACCTTGTGCTGCCCCGGAAAGTGAGTACGCCACTTCGAGCGCGTTATCGTTTGCAGCAAGTGCTGACAAGGAATTGGTCTTCGCATCCGGCAGACCCGCTCCTATCCAATTCCATGTGACACCATCGTCAGCGGAACGGTACAGACCACGCTCCTGAGTTGCGGCAAATATTGACGATTGGTTGGAAACGATCATCGTGACAGTTCCGCCTCCGGGGCCGTTTGTTTGTACCCATTGTGCCGAAGAGGTCGTTGCAACGCATAGTATAAAGAGAAAAATACCGTAAGATCTTCGCATTGAATGCCTTTCTGGACTGTTTGTGATTTCTATTAAAAATATGTGCACTCAATGTATCCGTATCCTCACAGTATTACAATCGCACATAAGTAGTATCTTTGCGACAAGGAAATCTCTCTCTGGATTCTGAATTGCGGGGCATCACTGTCAATACAAGTAATTCAACAAAACCGGCAACGATATTACCGTTGAAAATGTCAAATTGAACATCTGCACGTTTTGCTCTTCTCTCAAATAATCCTTATATTTCAGCGAATAAGCGCCTGTGCGCTCATTATTCACGAGGGATCGCAATGTTCGATGTTTTAAAGAAAATATTCGGCAGCAAACACGAGAAAGACGTTCAGCAGCTTCTTCCACTTGTGGAAGAAATCAACGGTCATTTCGAATCCTACAAATCCCTTTCGGACGACGAGCTTCGCCTCAAGACCGAGGGATTCAAAAAGCGTATTGTTGATGAAACCGCCGAGATCAATGCTCGTCTCGAAGAATTGCATGAGCGATTGAAGACAGAAATTCCTTTCGAAGAGCGGGAAAAGGTGTACGACGAAATTGACGAAGGGGAAAAAGAATTACACGAAACAATAAAAGAAATACTCGACGACATTTTGCCCGAAGCGTTTGCCGTTGTAAAGGACACCTGCCGCCGTTTGGTGGGACAGGTGTGGGAAGTTGCCGGGAATAAAGTTTCATGGGATATGGTACCGTTCGACGTTCAGCTTATCGGCGGGATCGTGCTGCACCAGGGAAAAATCGCCGAGATGGCGACGGGCGAAGGCAAAACATTAGTTGCAACGCTGCCGATGTATTTGAATGCCTTAGCGGGCAAAGGAGTTCATCTCGTGACGGTGAACGACTACCTTGCTCTTCGCGACAGCCAATGGATGGGAAAGATTTTTGAGTTTCATGGACTGAAAGTCGGTTGTATCCTTCAGAATCAAGACCCGCCTCACCGCCGTGTGCAGTATGCTGCGGACATTACGTACGGCACGAACAACGAGTTTGGTTTCGACTATCTCCGCGACAACATGGTCGGCACTCCGGACGACATGGTGCAGCGGGGACATTATTACGCGATTGTCGACGAAGTTGATTCCGTCCTTGTTGACGAAGCACGAACGCCGTTGATCATCAGCGGGCCGGTTGAGGTCGACGATCAAAAATTCGGCGAGATGAAACCGCGCGTTGAACGGATCGTGGCTGCACAGAGAAATCTCGTTGCAAAAATCGTGAGCGACGCGGAGGTCATGCTCCAGGATGAAAAGAAGAGGGACGAGGCGGGCATTCTCCTGCTGCGTGCAAACAGGGGCGCTCCGAAGAACAAGAAGCTCATCAAAATTTTCTCCGACGGCGCTTCGAAGAAATTGATGCAGGAGACTGAATCGATCTATCTTGCCGAGCAATCGAAGCGCATGCATGAAATCGACGATGAATTGTACTTTGCGATCGACGAAAAGAACCATTCCATCGACCTTACAGAAAAGGGGCGCGAACTGCTTGCCGGCAGCACCGATAAGGACTTCTTCGTAATTCCCGACATCGGAACCGAGATGAGCCTCGTCGAGAACAATCCTGATTTGGGTGTGGAGCAGAAGCAGTTAAAGAAGGACGAGATCAACAAGCTGTATGCGGAGCGGAGCGACAGGATTCACACCGTGCTTCAGCTGTTGAAAGCGTATTCCCTGTACGAAAAAGACGACGAGTATGTGGTAACGGAAGACGGCAAGGTGATGATCGTCGATGAATTCACCGGACGGTTGCTGCACGGCCGGAGGTATTCGGACGGCCTGCATCAGGCGATCGAAGCGAAGGAGGGAGTGAAGGTCGAGCGGGATACTCAAACGCTCGCAACGGTGACGCTCCAGAACTATTTCCGCCTCTATAAAAAGCTCGCCGGCATGACCGGCACTGCGGAAACCGAAGCGGCGGAATTTTTTGAGATTTACAAGCTCGACGTCGTATCCATCCCGACAAATGTGAAGGCGATCCGGGAAGATTTTGAGGATGTTGTTTTCAAAACGAAACGCGAAAAGTACAACGCCGTTATTATGGAGATCGAGGAGATGAAGGAGAAACGGCGCCCGGTGCTGGTAGGAACGACAAGCGTTGAAGTATCGGAGACGATCAGCAGAATGCTGAAGCGGAAGGGGATCGCCCACAACGTGTTGAATGCGAAACAGCATCAACGCGAAGCAGAAATTATCCAAAACGCCGGACTGCCCGGCGCGGTCACGATCGCGACAAACATGGCGGGCCGCGGAACGGACATCAAACTAGGACCCGGTGTCCGCGATGTCGGCGGATTGCACATCGTAGGCACCGAACGACACGAGGCGCGGCGCATCGACCGTCAACTGCGCGGACGCGCGGGGCGCCAGGGCGACCCCGGGTCGTCAAAGTTTTTCCTTTCGCTTGAAGACGATCTTCTTAGGCTGTTTGGCAGCGACCGTATTGCCGGAATCATGGAACGGATGGGATTGCAGGAAGGGGAAGTGATCCAGCACAGCATGATTACGAAGTCAATCGAGCGGGCGCAGAAAAAAGTTGAGGAAAATAATTTCGGCATTCGAAAACGCCTGCTCGAGTACGATAACGTGATGAACCAGCAGCGTGAAGTGATTTATTCGAAACGGCGCCATGCACTTCTCGGCGAGCGGCTGAAAGACGACATCTTTTCAATGCTCAGCGACTTCATCGACGAGCTTGTCGACGAGCATTACGATGAAGGAAACATCGCCCTGCTGAAAGACGAGCTGAGGGTCAACCTCCTCGTTGATTTTTCCGTTACGCCGGAACAATTTCAAACGCTGGGCAAAGACGGGCTCAAAGCCGAAGCGATACGAAATGCGTCGGAATTTTACAAGCGGAAAGAGGAGAAAATAGGCTCAGAAATTATGGGGAATGTCGAGCGCCTGGCGATGCTTCAAGTGATCGACATCCGATGGAAAGAACATTTGCGGGAAATGGACGACCTTAAAGAGGGAATCCATCTCCGTGCCTACGGGCAGAAAGATCCGATTCTTGAATACAAAGGCGAAGCCTTTAACATGTTCATCGAGATGATCGGCATGATTAACCGCGAAGCGCTGAACCTTGTCTTCAAGCTTTTTCCGGAAACGACGGAGCAAATGCCGATGCAGCGTGCTCGCCGTCCGCTCCATCGCGAGCAATTGACCATGACACACGATGCCGCAACCGGCCTTGGATTTCACGCGAACCGTGAACCGGTAGAGGGAAGCGATACTACAAGAGCCGCTCAGCCCGCTGCCCCCAAGGTCCAGCAGATCCACGCCGGAGAAAAGATCGGCAGAAACGACCCATGCCCGTGCGGCAGCGGCAAGAAATATAAAAATTGCCATGGAAAATGATGCCATGAGAAACGTAAGAAGATATTCCTCGCCAAGCCGCGAAAATTCTGTTCTAAAACCACTTTGCGTCTTTTCCCAAAGAGATGATTTTGGCAGCATCTCCGCGCGAGACGTTCTTTTTAGATTACCGGAACTCTCAACAAATACCATCAACCTCCAACCATGAATTACTTGCCCGAAGGATTATGAAAAAAATTGAAGCAATCATTCGCCCGTTCAAACTCGACGACGTGCGCGAAGCGCTGTCCGAAATAGGTGTGAGAGGAATGACCTTGACAGAAGTGAAGGGCTATGGAAGGCAAAAGGGGCACGCCGAAATCTATCGCGGCTCGGAATACCAGATTGATTTTCTCCCGAAAATTAAAATCGAAGTTATTGTTTCCAACGAGTTTGCCAATAAGGTTGTCGAGACGATTATGAAAGTGGCGAAGACGGGGCAAGTCGGAGACGGGAAGATTTTCATTTCATCGATCGATGAAGCCATTCGCATCCGCACGGAAGAATCAGGCGAAGAAGCCATCTGAGTTTTCCATAGCCTTCGACCCGCGGTCAAGAACCGTTCCATGCTGTTCTGCATTTCTCTTGCACGTGAGACGAGTCACAGTTTATAACAATAAATATTGTGACGTTGCATCACGTCGGCACAGAGCTTGAGATGTTCAACAAATGACAGTGCCCCTCTGCGGTGAAATACTTTGAGTATGGTTATTTCGGCACGAACAAGGCAACTATGTCTCCTGTTACTTCTGGGAACCGCAGCGTGCCGAGATGCGACCGTTACAGATGTTTGCCGTCAAAAGATTTCAGTGCGGCTGCTCAATGAACTTTCTATTGCCGATGCCGCAGAGAAAAAATACCGGGTCGTGATCAGACTCAGCGATTCGACGGGAATCAGGGACGTTGTGCCGACGGTCGCCATTGCAAACAATGCAATAGCGACAGGTTTTCTGACGGCGGCTGAAGTTCGAAGGCTGTGCGTTCTCCATCAAGTTCTGTTTATCGACCTTCCAAAGCAATATCATCAATTAGAACAAAATTAGATTGTGAGGATGTTTATGAACCGTTTGACGCCTGTTGCAGCGATGGTAATATGCTGTCTCTCAATCTGTTCACCGCAAAGCATCCCTCGAGCGGTCACGCTCGGCAAGCTGGATAGCCGCTTGCAGATGCTGCAATCCTCGGACGGTGAAAAGGCCGTGTTGGGAAAATTCCGCGCGATGAAAGCGATGACCGGTTCCAACAATGGGAAATACCGGGTGATCGTGTACTCCAGCAGCATACAGGATGCGTTCCAGGCAGGCGTTCAGCCGAACACGGTCGCGCGGGAGTTTTTCACGGCGGCGGCGACGCTGGATCAAATAGCCCAGCTTTCGATGATGAGCAGCGTGCGCCACATCGCGCTCGCAAAAAAATATAGGCCGCTGCTTGACAAAAGCGTCCCTGAAATACATGCTGATAAGCTTCACGACGGTTCGTTTAACGGCACTTCATACACCGGCAAGAATGTGATCTTGGGATTTGTCGATACGGGAATCGACTGGAGCCATCTCGATTTTCGCTCAACCACCGACCAAACGAAGTCGAGAATTTTGTGGATATGGGACCAATTGGCCTCTGGCGTTCCACCATCAGGTTTCTCCATAGGAACGGAGTATACTCGGGCACAAATCAATAGTGAATTGGGGAGCACGCCGCCGAATATTGTCAAGGAAATCGACGCCGAAGGTCATGGTACTCACGTCGCAGGAATCGCAGCCGGCAACGGCTCGTCATCTGTAGGCGGGTATAAGGGAGTTGCACCCGAGGCAGACATCATTGTTGTAAAGACAACGTTTTTTGATACCGACATCATCGACGGCATCACATACATCAGACAAAAAGCCGAGGCAGCAGGAGAGCCATTCGTTATCAACTTAAGCCTCGGCTCGCAAGACGGCGCGCATGATGGAACGGCCTCCGACGAGGTCGACATCGATGAAGAGCTTGCAAAACCGGGGAGAGCTATTGTTGTCGCAGCCGGGAATGATGGCTCCAACCCAATCCATGTGGATAGCACCGTTTCGCAGACGGGCTCCGTTACCTTGCAATTCACAATCCCGGCATACACTCCGGCGAGCGGCAATATGAACGACATTGTCTCCTTTGACATGTGGTATGCGGCCGGAGATCAGCTTACTGTTACGGTGACAAGCCCGAACAAATCTGTCGTGACAGCTTTTTCCGGTGCACCTATGGTCGGTCTTGAAACCGGAGCGGGAGACGGTGCCGTGCAGATTTCGAACGCACCGGACGGGGCAAGTTCATTGAATAACGCGAATGAATGTTTGATCGACATTTTCGACAATACTGCGTCAAAACCGCCGCGTGCCGGAACATGGAAAATTACGGTCGGGGGGGCCATTGTAACACATGGTGGCGGATTCGACATCTGGCTAAGCGATGCCAGTATGTCGGGATCTGATGGCTCGTCTCCTGAATTCATCTCGGGATATTCATTTCGAAAGCTCGTGGGTATGCCCGGAACGTCGAAGAAAGCCATTACCGTCGGCTCGTACGAAACAAAATTTGAATGGGCGGCCATAGACGGTTCTTCTTGGGCCGTTCCGAACAGAATAGACAACTATTCCACTTTCAGCAGTATGGGGCCCACCAGGGACGGAAGGCAAAAGCCGGATTTGTGCGCGCCGGGAGAGCTAATTGTCTCTGCATTGTCTAAGGATTCATCCCCGGATTCCACATTAATTGTACCCGACGGCAAGCACATTGTTATGGAGGGGACAAGCATGGCAACTCCGCATGTTGCAGGTGTCGCCGCTCTTTTGCTGCAGGCTAAACCGTTATCGACGTCGGATCAATTAAAAAACGCAATGCTGTCTTCCGCGAGGCGAGATGGGTTCACAACACCTTCGATCAACACTCAATGGGGTTATGGAAAACTGGATGCCACCGGCGCGATGGGAATCGTCCTTTCGGTGAAGAAGGTCTCGGATGTTCTGCCGTCAAGTTTTTCTCTCGAGCAGAATTATCCGAATCCATTTAACCCGGCGACGCAAATACGGTACACCATTCCGCAACACTTCAAGGGGGATGTGTCTCTAACGGTTTTTGATGTCCTTGGAAAAAAGGTTGCGACTCTTGTCGATGAACAACAGAGCGAAGGCGTTTACTCCGCCTCATGGAACGCAACATCAATCGCAAGCGGAGTGTATTTTTACGCACTTCGGGCAGGGAGTTATTACGCCGTTCAGAAGATGGTTTTGATGAAGTGAGGAACTGAAACATTCTATTTTGGGCGCGCTGGCTCTTGCGGGATACAGTGCCGCTTCTAATATTGACCCCACCCTGACCCATCCACTAACCAGGGAGAGAAGGCAAGCTCCTTGGTTTGTCCCTACTCTAAACCCAGCTGGTGAAAGAGACGTTCGCCGGCTTTTATTTCCCTGTCAGACCTCAGGAAGACTTTCGAGACGCCAAGAAGATACATCGCCCCGTTTGCAGAATCGGTTTTGAGTGCGGAGGAAAAATACGATGCTGCGGACACGGTGTCTCCGGTCAAAAGCTCCGTAAAACCGCAGTGTATTTTTGCATCGAACCTGGTTGGAGCGAGTTCGATTTGCTTTCCAAAATCCAGCAATGCCCCCTGGAAATTTCCCGATTGCAGAAACGTAAATGCCCGGTTCCCATAGGCATCAGCATACTCCGGGTTCAACTCCAGCGCCCGATAGTAGTCAGCAAATGCTAAGACATAGTTTCCGGTCTTGCCGAATGCGTTTGCGCGGCTGTTGAATGCCTGGAAGAATCTTGGATTCAATTCCAATGATCTTGAAAATGCAGTTATGCCGCTGTCATATTTGCCGTATTTGTTAAACGCAATTCCGAGGTCAAAGTACGCGGAGGGGTCTGTAGGGCGAAGCTGAGTCGCTTTCCTAAAATCACTGATAGCACTATCGATATCGAGCGCATCGAGATGAACGAGCCCGCGATTAAGATACGATTGTTCGTCCCCTGAGGCGAGCTCAACCACTTTGTTCAGATCTCTCAGCGAATTTTGTATTTCAAATTTGGAGTAGAAGAACATCCCTCGTTTCGTAAGAATAAATGTGTTCCCGGGATTTTCATTATGTGCTTCGTTCCAAAACGAAGTGTTGTCTTTCCAGTATTCAGTCGTTGATCGGCTGCTGTACGCAAGAGCAGCAACCACGCAACCGCATACCACGCAGGCCCCCCAAAGAGCTCCCCGATGCTTGTCGAGCCTTGACAATCCGGCATGGATAAGAGCACCGATGATCAAAAGCAATCCGATTGACGACAGATAAAAGGCATGATCGGACAATGCCCAATTGCCATCCGTTCGCCCGGTGAATACCGGGAGGCTCAATATTGTAAGGAACGCAAAACCATAAAAAACCACCGGGTACCGTTTCCTATTCCAGAAAACAAAAGCAGCCAAAACAAGGAAGATCAACGGGTAGACTGATTCGCCATAGACCAGTGATTTTGCGGCGATCTCATCCGAAGAAAACACAAGTTTGTAGCTGAACGGGTACACTATCCGCAGCATGTCCTCGACGATGCCAAGCCTGACCATCAGGATACTGTCGTAATACAATTGCGAAAGGTACTTCAATCCGCCCTTATGCATGGCCTCTGCAAGAAATGCAGCACACCAAAAGAGGAGTATAATTCCTTTCTGCTTAATAAGTGCATAGCTGATTTTTGAGTCCCTCAAGAAATCTATACCGATGAGAACAAACACAAGGGTCAGGGCCGGCGTGGCAATTAAATAGAAAATCGCCGAAAACAAAATGGTGAGTCCCCAGTGATACGATTTTCCTTCCTGCTTGTACCGAAGATAGCATAGACAGGACAGCAGGAGGAAGAAGGTTGACACAAGGATATTTTGCGTACTCAGCCATGCAACCGTTTCCACATTGATTGGATGCACTGCAAACAGGATGCTGACGATGACGGCAAGACGGTCCGAATCAAACAATCGACGGATAATGAAAAAGAACAAAACAGCATTAGCAGCATGAAGGATCATGCTCAAGGCATGGAACAAGAAATAGCCATACTCGCTGAAGCTGCGCTGGAAGACGACGATTGCCAAAGCTAACGGTGGATACGTGTTCTGCGAAAAAAGTCCGGCCTTTCCTTTTATCACCGCCGAGGCAGCGTCAAAGAGTTCACCATCGTTCCAGCTGATGACGTGGTTGAATAATGTCGGATAGTAGGTGACGACAGATATCGTCACAAGGAAATACGCGATTCCGAGAGAAAGCGTTTTCTTGTTCATCGCCGGCCCCCCCCTTCCGAATACTGCGCTGCCGCTTTCATGTCGAGAGCGGCCCTCGCTGAGTCGCCAAGCATCAAAAACAATTTGCCGCGCTGTGCACGATACGGCACCGAACGAGGGCTTTTTTCTATTTGGTCGCTGATCGCCGCGATCGCCGTATTCACGCCATCGATCGAACGGTTGATTCTTGCGACTAATGAGTCATTCTTCAACTCAGGTTGATTACCGATTGCCGCTGCGAGGTCGGACATCGCACCGCCATAGAAGCGGAGTTCAACCTCGGCGCTCGCTTTTTGAAACAAGGCCTCCGCATGATTGCGGTCGATGGCCAATGCAGTATCAAAATACTTGATTGCAGTGACTGGGTCCTTGCGCGCATGCAGCATCACGTACCCGATACTAAACGGTGCATCGGCGAATTTCAGATCGCGAATTTCCGACGAGCGGTAATCTAGCAGCGCACTGTCGATAACGCCGGCATGGTAGTAAGCGGTTCCTCTGTTGTAGTACACGCTGGAGAGCGTGTATCCTAGTTTGATGGATTGCGTGAAATCTGATACGGCCTCGCGGTAAAGTTTCAAACCGCTGTATGCGTTTCCCCTGTTGTAGAATGCTTTGCCGTTATCCGGGCTGATCTCGATGAGTCTGTTGCAATCATCTACTGCGCCGGAAAAATCCCCTTTCTGAATCTCTGCATTCGCTCTGTTCCCGTACGCGATGTTGATGTGATTGTTCTTTTCGATCACGTCGTTAAAAAGAGTGATGCTGTCTTTCCAGACACCTATTCTGCTTTGAGCAACGACAAAGAGGCTGAGAATGAAGAGGCCGCATAGGATGTTCTTTGTCACGTTCATTTCAGGAGCGTATCTCGAAAGCCGTGTTTCGATATACTCCGATACTTGATAGAAAAAAAAAGCGATGCCGATAATCGGAAGATAAATGTAGCGGTCAGCAACAAGGGAAGCATTGTTAAACGGCACTAATTGCAGTACGGGCGACAAGGTGACGATATAGAATATGAGCCCCGGAAATAAGTTTTTTGATCTTCTGTTGACCATCCACAATGCCGCGGCGAGTGCGACAAGAGCTACGGGTGCGGCGTAGTATACGGGCGGGAGAGTGTTATTCAGAAGTTGAGGATATGCATAGCATGCCGATAATCTGACAGGCAGCGCCGACTTCCAGACATAAAACGCAACTTGATATACTATCAGCAGCGCTTGCTGCGGGAATGAATAGTGTTGCAACGGCGGAAGCGCGCTTTCGTTCTGAATTTTAATAAAGAGATATGCATATGCCAGCGATATGGCCATGAATGGAAGTGCCTTGAATACGGCCTTCGCATCAATCTTTTTCGTACGCCAGAATTCCAGCAAGACTATAACGATCGGCAGCGTCACCGCTGTCGGTTTCGACAATAATGAACAGAAGAAAAAGAATATCGAGATAATGTACCGCCTTGTTTTCTTCTTGTCATTCTCTGCAAAGTACAGCATGAGTGAAAGGAGATAAAAGAAGGCGTATAACAGTTCCTTCCTCGCCGAAATCCATGCCACAGATTCTACCTGCATCGGGTGGACTGCAAAAACGGCCGTTCCAAACAATACCGCAACATCGGACGGCAGGAATTTTCGCAGCAGGAAGAAAACTAAGACAATGTTTATCAGGTGCAAAAAAATGTTTGTGGCATGGAATGTCCACGCAGAATCCTCGCCCGTTTTCCAATCGATGGCATACGTTGCCATCGTTAACGGGTGGTACATATATTTGGCGGTCGGACGGAAGAGGTGAGCGAGCGATTCAAACGTGGCCTGGTGAATTGCAGGATTGTTTGTGACATGGATATCGTCGTCCCAATTTGTGAACTGATAGTCAAGGGACGGAAGAAAAACCACGCATGAGATCGCAATGATCAGGAATATTCCTATTCGAGTTAAAACAGGCATTGGCTTTTTCATCGGAAAAAGTATCCTCGGTAGAGCATTTGGTACAGCCCGTCAAAATAGACCAACCGTGAATTCAATCCGATGTAGACAGACGGCAGGCAGAGATTAAGGAGAAATATCAGTTGAAGGTTTCTTTCGGGAATCAGCGCAAGTTTTTTTACATAGACCACCGCAAGAAGGATTCCAATGAATGCGAACGCCATCAAGCGGGTAGAGTCAACGGCAAATACGACGGCAGCGATTCCCGGCAGAATGAGCAACAATAGTCTTTTCAACTCGACGGAGTGATGAAAGAGTGCAACGGCGAAAACAATCCACAGGAGTTTATATGACATCACGATTCCGCCCAGTTCTCTCAAGGGATGTGCGGCCAGCCAGCCGAAACCCGAAAGCCCGCTCACGGTTCGCACTTCAACTATCTTTCCGAAGTGAAAACTATAACTCATCATCCAGAATGAGACGTACACCAGTATCACCACGCCGACCCATACTTTCTCTTCTTTTGAAAAATAAAGCAAGGCGATGACAATAAACAACAGGATACTCGCTTCATGAGCAAAAAGGGCCAGCGAGACCGCTGCAATTTTTGGAAGTGTCCCCATAGGGACAATCAGGACAACGAGAGCGATGAGCAGGGAGCATTGTTCGGTGTATCCCGGCGATTGAAATTGAGTAATAATAAATGAAGTGCCGGCAATCGACATTCTCTCTAAGAGCGTGGTCCGGATGTCGTTGACTTCAAAAAACAAAAGTGTAAAAAATATCAAACAGAAGGTTACGATAAGGCTGAAGAAGTGAAACATCTCAGGCCCTTTGAACTGCAGGAAATACGCTATTGCCGGCATCAGCAGGCGTTGATAGATTTGATTGGTTGTATCACAAAAATTGAACGGATCAATGCTCATCTGTCCATAGCCGGCTCCCATGATTCCGAGCTTGGCGGGCACAACCAAGATACAGCTGATAAAAAAAACGACGAGGGAATTTTGGAAAATCTTCCGTAGAGGAAGATCCACTTTGCGGGCAGAAAAAAAGTCTGCAACCGGACGGATGAAGGTAAAAAGCAGGATGCCTGTCGACAGAAGAAAGATGAACCCCCGTACTGCATTTACAGCATAGATGAATTGAGTGCTCTGAAACACGGCCAGACTAACGGAAGGTGGAGCATTAAGAAGCCTATGGATAACGAATTGGGCGGGGGTGTGAACAACGGCCGAAGCGGCAATTATCGACCAAACAACCAACGTTCGATGTTTCTCGCCGAAAAATTTTGAAAATGTCGATTCCAACATAGCGCAAATCTAAGATAATTTGTCTTAAATACAACTTTTCATCATGTTTCATTTTGCCTATCATAAATTGCTGTCGGGGATCTCTTCAATCTCTGACGCTGCACAACGATTTGTGCCAAGGAACATTGGGCGAGACCCATTCGGCAGAAAAATGAGTCGCTTGATCATTTTTTTAAAGGGCTTCAGGATGGTAAGAATGACCTCTTATCGGTAAAAAGTTCTGCCCGGACCGGAAAATACCTAAAACACAGCGATATTTGGCTGATTTTGATTTGGCATGGTAAATGAAACAAGAGGAGTTATGAAAAAAACGCCATCACTATCTAATTCAACTATCTTTTAGTACAATACCTCTTCTCGAAAGGAGAAAATTATGGGACAGCAGCAGCTTCTTCTGATAATCTTGGGTGTTATTATCGTCGGTA